>JALEJS010000014.1 GCA_022769545.1 Blautia sp.
ATTATCATCTGTTCCCTTTTTTTATCTGAATTTTTTGTCATCATAAAAAAACACCACCCTTCTGATATTTTTATTATACCAGAAAAACGGCCATAAATGTAGAAAAGCCCAGCTTTTGCCGGGACTTTGTCTACAGTCTGAGCAGTGATTCCATGTTAATTATGGAATCACTGCCATAGAAAGATTCATTTCTGTGCTTTTTCTTACGCTATTCTATTATTCTTCGCTGTAGCTGTCATCATAATCGCTGTCGTAATCATCGTAACTGCTGTCATAGCTGCTGTCATAGTCGCTGTCATACGGTGACATATAGTATACATCCGCCGCTTCGCCATGATAATAGTAATCTACACCGTCCTCATCATATACGTCACTCTCACCGGAGAAAGTATACGGTCTTCCGTCATAATCGATCCAGCCGCCGTTTCCGTCTGCCATGACCACCAGTGCCTGTCCGTCGGAATTACGGTAGATCGTTCGTGTCTGACTGGTATCGGAAAGTGCTGCGTCAGACAGATTTCCATTTGCATCCAGATCAACTCCACCGGCAGAGGAACCTGTTCCTCCGGCCTCTGCACCGGAATCAGAAGTTCCGGAACCCGAATCCGTTCCGGCCGCTGCATCGCCGGTTCCGGCAGTCCCTGCAGTATCGGTACCAGCCGCAGCTGTTCCCAGAATCTGGAAACTGTCCACAGATTTCTGTACATTTGCAAGAACCGTATCATCGCCGGTTACCGTTCCCACCACACTGTAATACTGTGTATCGTCGGAATAATACTTATTTACAGAATATGCCACGCCGCCGCTCTTATCTGTATTCAGATACTTCACGGTATAGGAATATACCTGCATACTGCCGGACTGAGCATTTGTAAAGTTCTGAATTTCAAAATCCGTTCCGGCCGTCATGTCGGCTGCCTGCTCCATTGCCTCTGCGGTATCCTGAGAAGTCGGAATCAGCACAGATGCCATATCGTCACCGGTTCCGTGAAGGATCAGAATCTTGCCCTGCTCCGGAGACTCAAAGCTGACCATATCTGTCTGGTCTGTTTTATTTGCCCAGGTCGCATCCGGAAGCTGAATGGAAACGGTCTTATCTGCTGATGTATACGTCGTATTCTGAACATCCGGTGCAATCGTCGGGGTCGGTTCCGGTGTCGCCGTCGGGATCGGAGTCGGCGTCGTCTCCACAATGATCTGTTCTTCTTTTTTATCTTTATCTCCGAATAATCCACATGCCGTCAGTGTTCCGGATAATGTCACCATCATTGCCATCAACACGAGTATTTTCTTATTCTTCATAGTATCCTCCTTACCTGTATCACTTCCTCAAATCTCGAAAAAGTCATACGAATTGTCTGCAGTTGTTCTTATATTTTACATTTTTATTACAATTATGTCAATTATTTTTCAAATTTCAAATGTGAAATTACTGTTAAATCCTCTGCCATTCCTCGTCTACATGATAGACGGTGAGTTCATGCAGCGCTCTGGTAGCCGCAATGTATTTTGCTTTTCTGATCAGTTCTCTTTGATCCCGCGCAGGAAATACGGAGAAAACCTGTTCAAATTCCAGGCCTTTTGCCAGATAATACGTGGTGACCGTCAGTCCTTTTCGGAATCTGGTGCTGTTCCGGTTCATCCAGTGTATCTCCATCGTTTCCTCCGGTCGATTTTCTGCTGTTTTTTCTTTCAAAAGCAGCCACATCCGCTCCGCTTCTTCTTCCGTTCTCAGGATCACTGCCGCAGTCTCATACCCGTCTTCCTGATGTTTCAGCCGGCCGGCAATGTCCTTCGCAGCCTCCTCCATACTGTCTGCCCGGATCTCCTCCACGGGTTTGCCATGACGTTCAAACAGTTCCACGTCTCCGGCTTCCGCATACTGACCGGCATACGCTGCGATTTCAACCGTATTCCGATAGCTTTTGTTCATTACAATTTTCCGGATATTTTTTCCGAAAATTTCCGGCAAAAATTCCATGGCATCTTCCCGGGCCGCTTCCATCTTCTGCATCCGGTCTCCCAGGATGGTCATTCTGCAGGGAAAGATCTCGCGGATGATCCGGTACTGAAGGCGGGAATAGTCCTGCATCTCATCAATGATCAGATGTTTGATATTTTTATGGATCCGGCTGTTATGAAGGCGATACTTCAGATAGAGAAGAGGATATACGTCTTCGTACGGTATGTGCCGTTTTTCCACCGGAAGATCCGGCAGCGGCTTCAGGCCATACTCCCGCAGGAATCGGTTGTAAATAACGTAAATGTCTCTGGTTACATACATTTTCCGGAATTTTCCAAGCACAAGTTCCCGCTCTTCCTCTTCCATATCTGTATTTCGAAGTGTTTCCACTTCATCAATGAAATATTCCGCCACAGCATCCATTCTGGACAGCAAAGGAATATCCGGAAATTTATCATAAAACAATCGAATGATCTGCCCTTCGTCCCGGACAAATCCACGATGCTCCACTTTTGTAAAATTCATCAGACCGTCTTCCAGCTCCAGAAGGAAGCCTTCCAGTTCATTCAGAAAACCTTCCGACTGCTTTTCCTGTCCGGATGAAACCAGATCCGGACATTTCAGCTCCCGCTCCAGATGATCATAAAGCTCCTCACAGTCAGCTGCGGTATCCTTCAGCTGCTGATATGCAAACAGATCAAAACTCATTTCCTGTATGTTTTCCTCTCCAAGCTCCGGAAGAATATGAGAAATGTAGTCCGCAAACACACTGTTGGGAGACAGGATCAGAACATTGGAGGATTTCAGATTTTTACGGTCATGATAAAGCAGGTATGCGATCCGATGCAGTGCGATCGATGTTTTTCCGCTTCCTGCCGCCCCCTGGATCACCATGATCTTATCTTTTGTATTCCGGATAATGGCATTCTGCTCCTTCTGAATGGTCCGCACAATGTTTTTCAGCTGTGTCTCTCCATGCCCTGCCAGCTCCGCACCCAGAATCTCGTCATCGATCTTGATATCGCTCTCAAACTCATAGACCATCTTTCCATGGCGGATCTTATACTGCCACTTGGAACAGATCTCTCCTTCCAGAGTCCCCGCCGGTGCCTCATAATAAGCCGGTCCTTTGTCGAAATCATAAAACAGTCCGCTGACCGGAGCTCTCCAGTCATAAATCAGCGGAACACGACCTGCATGCTCTGAGAAATTGCTGATCCCGATATAAAAGGTTTCCGGATCCTCCTCATCCTCATAACGGAAATCCACTCTTCCGAAGAAAGGAGATTCCAGCATCTTTTTCAGTCTGTGCCGAAGCGTCCGCTGTTCCTGATTGGCATTGACCTGAGTCAGAAGTGCCTGCTGATTGTCATAATTCTCATAGCCGTACTGGTCCATCTCTGTATAATTTTCCCAGTAGTATTCGTGCATGCCTTCTACTTCTTTCTTTCCTGCTTCGATAGACTGCTCCAGCTCTTCGATGCGCTTTTTCAGTTTTTCCTGTACACGGGCAAGGTACGCTCTGCCTTCTGATCTTTCTGTCATACTTCCTCCTGCTGCTTCACACATGTCTAAATATTATATCCCATTTTCCGGATAAAGTATAGACAGAAAATAAAGAACAAAGCGGACAAGTCCGATTCGAGCTCCCTTATGATTATGAAATAATGAGGGAGCCCCGCACATGCGGCAGCTCCCTCTGCATTCAGACAAACTGATTTGTCACTTCATCATATTCATAATCAATGGATGACAGCTTTTCCGACAGCTCATCTGCATCCGCCTCTTCTGCCGCGCAGAACTCATCCAGACTGGAATAAAAATCTCTGAGTTTCGTATTCACATAACTCAGAAGCATCACAGGGTCATTGGGCAGCATATCTCTTCTCTATCCTTTCGTTCTTATTACAAACTGACCATCTTCAAGATCCAGCAGCAGTGTCTGCCCGGCATGTACATCCCCGGAAAGAATCTTGCGGGCCGCCAGTGTTTCCACATATTTCTGTAAATACCTTTTCAGAGGACGGGCGCCGTAAACCGGATCATATCCTTCTTCGATCACATGGTTTTTCGCTGCTTCGGTCAGCTCCAGTCCCAGCTCCTGATCGGCAAGCCGTTTGTTCAGCTCTTTTACCATCAGATTCACAATACATCCGATGTTCTCTTTTGTCAAAGGTTTAAACAGAATGGTTTCATCCAGACGGTTCAGAAACTCCGGCCGGAAATGATTCCTCAGATCATTCATGACCGCCTTCTCCGCTTCCGGAAGAATTTCTCCCTGCGCGTCAATACCGTCCAGCAGATAAGATGAACCGATATTGGAGGTCATAATAAGGATGGTATTTTTAAAATCTACCGTTCTTCCCTGGGAGTCCGTAATCCTGCCGTCATCCAGCACCTGCAGAAGGACATTGAACACATCCGGGTGCGCTTTTTCGATCTCATCAAACAGAACCACACTGTAAGGCTTCCGGCGAACAGCCTCTGTCAGCTGGCCGCCTTCTTCATAGCCGACATATCCGGGAGGAGCTCCGATCAGACGGGACACGGAGTATTTTTCCATATACTCACTCATATCGATCCGAACCATATTCTGCTCATCGTCAAACAGGTTTTCCGCCAGTGTCTTAGCCAGCTCGGTTTTGCCCACACCGGTAGGTCCAAGGAACAGGAAGGAGCCGATCGGCTTCGTCGGATCCTTGATCCCTGCCTTGGAACGAAGAATGGCATCGGTCACTCTGCGTACCCCTTCGTCCTGGCCAATCACCCGCTCATGCAGCTGATCCTCCAGTCCAAGGAGCTTTGCCCGCTCTCCTTCGGTCAGTTTTGATACCGGAATTCCGGTCCATCTGGAGATGATCCGGGCGATCTCATCGTCCGTAACCGCCTCGTGTACAAGACTCCGGTCATTCTCTTTGACCTGTCGTTCCTCGACTTCCAGCTGATTCTGAAGACGAGGAAGCTCTCCATACTTCAGCTCCGCCGCCTTTTCCAGATCATAGCTCTGTTGTGCAATCTGAATCTGTTTATTGACCTCTTCAATCTGCTCTCTGAGCTTCTGCAGCTTCTCCACAGAGTGTTTTTCATTGTCCCACTGCGCCTTTTTGCTGCTGAACTCCTCCTGCAGTTCTGCCAGTTCTTTCTGCAGTTCTGCCAGGCGCTCCTGACTGAGATGATCGGTCTCCTTTTTCAGGGCAGATTCTTCGATCTGCATCTGCATGATTTTCCGGTTCATCTCATCCAGCTCGGTAGGCATGGAATCCAGTTCCGTCTTTATCAGCGCGCAGGCCTCGTCCACCAGGTCAATGGCTTTGTCCGGAAGGAACCGGTCAGAAATATACCGGTGAGACAGCGTAGCTGCCGCAACCAGGGCGCTGTCTGTAATTTTTACGCCATGGTACACCTCATAGCGCTCTTTCAGTCCCCGGAGAATGGAAATCGTGTCTTCCACCGTCGGCTCATCTACCATAACCGGCTGGAAACGGCGCTCCAGGGCTTTGTCCTTCTCAATATACTGCCGGTACTCATCCAGAGTGGTGGCACCGATACAGTGCAGTTCGCCTCTGGCCAGCATGGGTTTCAGCATATTCCCTGCATCCATGGCACCGTCTGTCTTCCCCGCGCCCACGATCAGATGCAGTTCATCGATAAACAGAATGATCTCGCCATCGCTTTTCTTTACTTCCTCCAGAACCGCTTTCAGACGCTCTTCAAATTCTCCCCGGTATTTGGCACCGGCCACCAGAGCGCCCATATCCAGTGCAAAAATCTTTTTATCCTTCAGGCCCTCCGGCACATCTCCACGAACAATCCGCTGTGCAAGACCTTCAATCGCGGCTGTCTTTCCCACCCCGGGTTCTCCGATGAGCACCGGATTGTTTTTGGTTTTCCGGGAAAGAATCCGGATAATGTTACGAATTTCCGTATCTCTGCCAATCACCGGATCCAGCTTCTGATTTCTGGCCTTCTCCACCAGATCCTCACCGTATTTGTTCAGTGTGTCGTAGGTCGCTTCCGGATTGTCGCTGACAACCCGCTGATTTCCGCGGACTGTGGACAACGCCTGAAGGAACCGTTCTCTGGTAATCCCGAATTCATTCAGAATCTTCCGAATAGACGGACTGGGATTTTTCAGCATGGAAAGAAACAGATGCTCCACGGACACATATTCATCACCCATGGCCTTCGCCTCATCCTCCGCACTTACCAGCGCCTTATTCAGATACTGTCCGAACCGGAGCTCTCCTCCGGAAACCTTTACCCGGGCATCCAGAGCCTTTTTTACCACATTCATGAAATATTCTGTATTGATTTCCATTTTCTGAATCAGTTTCAGAATCAGACTGTCCTCCTGTGTCAGAAGGGAATAAAGCAGATGCTCCTGCTCCACTTCCTGATTGCCGTATTCATATGCAATCTTTTCCAGATCCTGCACTGCCTGTATGGACTTCTGTGTAAATTTACTGATATTCATAAAGACCCCTCCTTTGCTATATGAATAACCAAAAAGTCCGTCCAATATCCATGTGTCTGCGCATGCAAGCATGCTACGTCACATGGCTGCTGTCCGGGACTTTTATAATAAAAATCCGAATAAAACAGAATTGTTTCTTCTGTTCTATTCGGAATATAACACGATTGCATTCGGTTGTCAATACTTTTGTTAGCACTTTTATTAATCGAGTGCTAATTTCATGTACGGTCATGTATGTCCTGATAATCTCTGTGGGTGCCCACATACATATAAGCAGGACGGATGATTTTACCTTTATTTACCAGCTCCTCCAGACGATGCGCGCTCCATCCGGCAATACGGGAAATGGCAAAGATCGGTGTAAACAGCTCTGTCGGAATTCCCAGCATGGAATATACCAGACCGCTGTAGAAGTCCACGTTGGCGCAGATCGGCTTCAGCAGGTGTCTTCTCTCCGCAATCAGGCCCGCTGCAAGACGCTCTACCGTGTCATACAGCATAAATTCATCCTGCTGCTGTTTTTCCTCCGACAGATGCTTTGCATATCTTTTCAGGATCACCTCACGGGGATCCGAATCGGTATATACGGCATGTCCCATACCGTATATCAGTCCGGCTCCGTCAAAGGCTTCTTTGTTCAGAATGCGGATCAGATAATTGCGGATTGTCTCCTCATCTGCATAGTCCGGACAATGCTCCTTCAGATCCTGAAACATCTGCATAACCTTCAGGTTGGCACCGCCGTGTTTCGGTCCCTTCAGAGAAGACATGGATGCCGCCACTGCAGAATAGGTATCCGTTCCGGAGGAAGTCACCACATGATTGGTAAAGGTACTGTTATTACCGCCGCCATGCTCTGCATGAAGCACCAGCGCCACATCCAGAACCTTTGCTTCCAGTTCCGTATACACGCCGTCCTTGCGGAGCATGTACAGAATGCTTTCCGCGGTGGACAGCCCTTTCTTCGGCGGGCGAACCACCAGCGTCTTATCCAGGTGAAAATGGCGGTATGCATAATAAGAATACACTGCCATCATGGGCATCTTCGCAATCAGCTGCAGCGACTGACGCAATACATTGGGAACCGAGATGTCATCCGGGTTCTCATCATAGGAATAAAGAAGCACAATACACTTCTGCAGGGCGTTCATCAGATTGGCCGGCGGCGCTTTCATGATGACATCACGGACAAACTGTCCGGAAAGCTCCCGCAGATCTCCGAGAATCCGGATAAAGCTTTCCAGTTCATCCTGATGCGGAAGCCTGCCAAACAAAAGAAGATACGTCGCTTCTTCAAACATAAACCGTTTGGCTTTGTTTCCGTGAATCAGGTCGATTACATTGATTCCCTGAAAATACAGCTCTCCATCAATGGGTTTGCTCACTCCGTCGATCACTTCCACTGCCTTTACATCCGAGACCTCCGTCAGGCCGGTAAGAACACCCTTACCATTGGAATCACGGAGTCCCCGTTTTACATCATATTTCCGGTACAGACTCTGATCAATTTCGCCGGAAACCATACAGTGATTCACCAGCTCGTCAAATTTCTCATTTAACTCTTCTCCCAGATCCATCATCGAATAATTACTCATAATCCACTCCTGTCTATCTCCCAAGAGGATTGTCCCTCTTCTTTTTTGCAGAATTTTTTTCGTACATCACAGAAAAACACAGAGCACTTTTCCGTGATACAAACAAAGCACTGACTGCGATTCCGTCTTCGTAATCAGTGCCTGGCTTTTATTCTTTATCACGTTAACATATTATACAGCAAACTTTTCAAAATTACAAGCTATTATTTGGTTTCTTTTGCTATAATCAGTGAATAATATCCGGCATCCTCCGGAATTTCCTGTGCACTCCGGAAAATCCGCTGTGTGTCCATACCACAGTTTTCCACCATGCACACCTCTGCCTGATCACGAATCAGTTTTTCTTTTACCTGTCCGATTTTACGCGCGGACTTCATCAGGACGCGGGTTCCCGGATAATTCAGCTCCTGTTCAATATTATGCACCGCCGGAATCACATGCAGTTCCTCATTCCACTCGGTCAGCGAAATGTCCAGACAGGCTGCCGCCGCACAGAAAGACGGAATTCCGCTGATCACTTTTGTCTCATAGCCTCTGGCCTTGATTCTTTTATGTACATACATGTAGGTAGAATAAATCGTAGGATCTCCCAAAGTGAGAAACACCACGTTTCTTCCCCGTTTCAGATATGCTTCCACCTGATCCGCAGCCTCATCGTGACTTTTACGGATCAGCTCGCGGTCCTTAATCATAGGCATCGGAACTGCAATCAGCTCTTTCTCTCTCAGTTCCGGAACTGCCTGCACTGCAATTTTATAGGCAACCGTATCCTCCGCCTTTTCTCCCGGAACTGCAATCAGATCATTCTCCCGGATCGTCCGAACCGCTTTTAATGTCATTTCTTCCGGATCTCCCGGTCCGACGCCTACTCCATATAATATGCCGTTCATTGTTTTCCTCATCTTTCTATTTTTATGCTCGTTCTATCATACCGCAAACACATTCTTTTCACAATACTTTATTTGATAATTTTTTGACTATGGAGTATAATATACGCAATTGAGATCTTTTACACAGGAGAACATTATGATGAATACACAGATTACGATTCCGGAGGAGAATCATTCTTCATGGCTGAATACTCCGGATCCCAAAATTTTTTTGGAAAATGCAGAAAAGTTCAACAATCTGATGATGATGTACCGCTGTACCATCCGCGAAATCCAGACAAAGCTGGAGGTCCTGGATGACGAATTTTCCGTACAGTACAAAAGAAATCCCATCTCCTTCATCAAGACACGCATCAAGTCTCCTCAGAGCATCTACCGGAAGCTGGAAAAGAACGGTTATGATTTCACGCCTCAGAGCATTCACGATCACCTGAACGATGTGGCAGGCATCCGCGTTGTCTGTGCCTTTGTGGACGATATTTATACCATCGCCGACCTGCTCGCGAGCCAGGATGACATCACCGTGGTCAACATCAAGGATTATATCAAAAACCCCAAGCCCAACGGGTACCGGAGCTATCACATGATCGTGGAAATTCCCATCTTTTTCTCAAAGGGAAAAACGCCCATGCGCGCGGAAATTCAGATCCGCACAAACGGAATGGATTTCTGGGCAACACTGGAACATCAGCTCCGTTACAAGCAGGGCATTGAGAAGATGGATGGATATGAGATCATCAGCGAAGAGCTTCTGCGCTGTGCAAAATCCATGCACAATATGGACAACGAGATGCAGTCCATCAAAAATAAAATCGGCCAGTTCCACGATATCTGACACATTTTCACAGCAAAATCGCAGAAAGGCAGACTTATATGCATTCACAGATTTTACTCTATAACTTCAAAAATGATATACGGACCCTGCAGATCCGTCACTATCTGACCTCCATCGGCTGCGAAATCCGGGAGGTCTCCGCTCCGGAATATCTGGAGACTCTCGGGTATCTCTTTTCGCTTCCCGGCTTTTCCAAAAATCCGATGTTTAATCTGGGACAGAATTTCTCAGAAGAAATGCTGGTCATGAAGGATTTTTCCAGTGAACAGATCGATGGATTTCTTGCGTTTTTCCGTGCCATGCAGTTAAAACCAGTGGCACTGAAGGCGGTTCTGACACCCGTCACACAGCACTGGAATTCCATCCGGCTTTTTCAGGAGCTGCAAAAAGAACACGCTGCCATGAAACGTCCCTGAGGGCGTTTCATGGCAGCGTGCGTTCGACCTGGATTTTTCAGGATACTGCTCCTGTCCGTTCTTTATGCAAGATATCCGGCAGCAATTTTCTCCGGTGCCGACGGATCCTCCTGGATCCACTGTTCGTAGGTTTTTCCGGATGCTGCCACCGTCTTTCCCAATTCTGTCAGAAAGGCAGGGATATCCTTCTGCAGCATGGTACCTACTTCATGGCCCATGACTTCCTTTCCCTGAACCTCACAGCCATTCCGATAAAAGACAAATGCCGGCTGCGGCTTTTTATCGACCGTCTTCACACCACCGCGGAATCCAAGTGCTCCTGTCTGATGAGTTCCGCAGGAAGACGGACATCCGGAGATATGGATCTGCGGAAGCGCCCCGTCCGGAAGGTTTGCCTCACGGACCGCCTGAACACATTCTGCCAGAAGTGCCTGCGAATCGCGCACACCCACCTGACAGATGCTTGCACCGATGCAGCTTACCGAAGTCTCGAAAAGTGACTGTGCACTGCCTTTGAGAACCTCCAGCACACGGCCGGCCTCTTCTGCTGTCAGGTTGATCACATAAGCAGTCTCATCCGGTGCCAGACGCATTTCCGCATCGGAAATATCCTGAAGTGTATCTGCAAGTGCACACAGCTCATTCACATCGGGCTGACCTCCCAGCGGATGCCATACCACCGTGTAGAGACCTTCCTGCTTCTGTGCCAGCACTCTGCTGCCTGTCTCCATGGTTCCCTGAGGTGCTTTGCTGCATTCCGGAATTTCCACAGAAATCGTAAGGTCTTCTCCGGAATCCAGTACCTGCTGCAGCTTCTTAAGATATGCTTTTTTGTATTCCTGTGCTCCGCCAAGCTTTTCCTGCATATAACGTGTACGCGCTTTTCCGCGGTTTTCATAATTGCCGTATTCACGGAATGTCAGCCACATTGCCTTGATGTAATAAAGAATCTGTGACGGATCCACTGCTTCTGCAACTTTCACACCAAACTGAGGATTATTTCCAAGTCCTCCGGCGCTGTATACGTCAAAGGTTCCGTCTTCTCTGGCAGCAAAGCCCAGATCACGATAAGTAGCATGTGTCAGGTTTGCCGGAGAACCGGAAAAACCAACTTTTAATTTGCGCGGCATTTTCTCTGCCTTGATAAAGTTCATCAGGTATTCGCCGGCTGCTTCTGCATATGGAAGCACGTTGAAATATTCATTTTTTTCTACACCGGCCAGCGGAGAACACATCACATTTCTCGGAAAGTCTCCGCCGCCGCCCATCGTTACGATACCGGCGTCCAGAGCCTCTTCCATGATACGGTATACCTGCTCTGCCTTCAGATCATGCAGCTGAATGGTCTGGCATGTGGTAAAGTGTGCTTTCTTCACATCATTTTCACGGATCGCTTTTGCCACAAAGGTCAGCTTCTCTTTTGTCACACGGCCTGCTGTCATGCGAAGACGCAGCATGCTGGCCTTACCACCTTTCTGTGCATAGCTTCCGTACAGGCCGGAAAATCCTTTATAATCCTTTTTATCTACTTCTCCTGCATAAAATGCATCGGTCATTTTTTTGAATGCAGGCAAATCCTGTCTCCAGCTTTGTGGATCAATTTTGTTCATTTTTTGCCTCCTTACAGGTTTTTCTTACATTATAGCAGATTCTGCCCGTCCTGTCATTTTCCATTGTGATATTTTCACCTCATCTGTCCGTTTCCTGCATTTCCCCCGGCATCTTATGATCCATAAGCACTGTTTACTTTCCGGATAAACCAGATATAAATTATCCGTACACCCGATATCATAAAAAATCAAGACAGTATGACAAAAAAGAAGGCGCAGTCCTGAAACTGCACGCCTTCTTTTTTCTTGAATATGTGTAATCAGTCCGAATTCTCGGATTTCCTCATTACCGGAACGAGAGCATTTATCTCCTGGAAAGAACTTCCTCTTCGTATTTCACAATTTCATCAAACCATGTTCCATCGGCCGGCACGCCGCACTGTGCACAGTACTCTGCCCATACATCTCCAAACGGCATCGTCTTCATTTCATCCTGGCGAACCATCAGTTCTGTCAGTCTGCTTTCATCCTGAAGCTTCTTCAGTGCTTCATTCGGTGTACAGAGCGCATTCAGCAGAGCCTTCTGCATATTTCTCATACCAACGGTCCATGCAGAAATACGGTTGATGCTTGCATCAAAGTAATCCAGTGCAATATATACACGGTTCAGTGCATCGTTGCGAACGATCTCTTTTGCAATTTCCTTTGTCTCATCATCCAGAAGCAGTACGTGGTCAGAATCCCAGCGAACGCCACGTGTTACATGAAGTGCCACCTCATCAAAGAAGCACAGTAAAGCCGGAATCTTGTCAGATACAACTTCTGTCGGATGATAATGTCCGTTATCCATCAGAGGCAGACATTTGTCTTTGTGCTCTGCAGCAAAGCTTAAGGAGAATTCTGCACTTCCTGCGGTATAAGATTCTACACCGATGCCAAATACCTTGGATTCCACACATGGTTTCACAAGATTAAAATCATATGGCTCGTTAAGAATCTCTTCGATGGATTCTTTATAACGCATTCTCGGTCCCATTCTGTCCGCCGGAATATCCTTGAATCCATCACCGGTCCAGATATTCATAACACACGGGATTCCTGTCTCTTCTGCGAAGTACTGAGAAATACGGATGCAGGCTTTTCCATGCTCGATCCAGAATTTTCTGACTTCCGGATCCGGGCTGGAAAGAGACAGGCCGTCTTTGATCATCGGATGAGAGAAAAAGGTCGGGTTGAAATCAAGACCCATGTTATGTTTCTTTGCCAGCTCCACCCATTTTTTAAAGTGTCTTGGCTCCAGCTTGTCTCTGTCAACAAAGCCGTCTTCTTCAAAAATCGCATAGCATGCATGCACATTGATCTTTTTCTGTCCCGGAACCAGTGTAAACACTTTTTCCATATCTGCCATCAGCTGTTCCGGTGTTTTTGCCTTTCCGGGATAGTTGCCGGTCGTCTGAATACCACCGGTCAGAGGGCCGTCATGATCAAAACCGATCACGTCATCACCCTGCCAGCAGTGCATGGATACCGGTACTTTTTTGAGTGTTTCAATTGCCTTGTCTGTGTCTACGCCGATTGCAGCATACATCGCTTTCGCAGACTCATATCTTTCTGTTGCCATTGGAATTACCTCCTTGAAATATATGTGTATTTGTTTTTTACATGTAAGAATGCTCCGGCATAGCCAGTCCGTATATCGGAAAATTACAGTTCCTTACGGCTCATAAGTCTTAATGTCAAAAGATTCATGGATCACGGTACGTGCTTCCGGAACGGATTTGAATTCGCCGGTCTTAAGCATCTGTGCCGTAATGTTTCCGATCGCAGTAGCCTCTCCGGGGCCTGCCTCAACCTTTTTGCCGGTTGCCTTTGCAGTCAGTTCATTCAGATATCCCGCATTGGAGCCGCCGCCTACAACACAGATACGGCTGTAGGTACGTCCGGTCATTTCCTCCAGCTCCTTTGCAACTCTTGCATAGCACTCTGCAAGGCTGGTATAAATAACCGTTGCCAGCTCACCCAGGGTTTCCGGAACCGGCTGTCCGGTTCTGCGGCAGTAATCTTTTACTTCTTCTGTCATGTTCTTCGGAGACAGGAAGCAGTCATCATTTACATCCACTCTGGACGGGAAATCCTTTGCTTCCTCTGCCATCGCGCAGATCTGCGCAAAGCTGTACATATCATTCACTTCGTGTCGTACAGACTGGATCATCCACAGACCCATGATATTTTTCAGATAACGGATCGTTCCGTTATAACCGCCCTCGTTTGTGAGGTTCCGTTCACAGCTCTTCGGAGAACAATCCGGAGTCTTCCTCTCCAGGCCCATCAGAGACCATGTTCCGGAGCTGATGTAGATAAAGTCATCGTCATTTGACGGAACTGCCAGAACTGCAGAGCCGGTATCATGTGTTGCCGGTGCCACAACTTCACAGTCAAAGCCAACCATTTCCTGTACTTCTTTGCTGAAATGTCCTACGCTGGTTCCCGGCATGATCAGCTTCTGGAAAATCTTTCTCGGATATCCAAGTCTGTCGATAATGTCATAATCCCAGTCTCTGGTCTGTGCATTTACCATGTTTCCTGTCGAAGCTTCTGTATATTCATTGGTCTTTTCTCCGGTGAGAAGATAGTGGAAATAATCCGGAACATGCAGCAGCGTCTCTGCTTTTTCCAGATAATCCGGATGCTGCTTCTTCACCGCCATCAGCTGATATACGGTATTAAAGATGGCTTTCTGAATACCGGTTTTCTCGTAAAGTTCTTCTTTGGAAACGATTTTATATACTTCTTCGTCCATTCCTTCGTTACGATGATCACGATAACCAACGGTGTTTCCGATCACTTTTCCGTCCTTATCCAGAAGAACAAAGTCAACGCCCCAGGTATCTACGCCCATACTTACCGGAACCTTGCCCATTTCCTTGCATTTTTTCAGTCCGATGATTACTTCATTAAAAATACGGTCAAATTCCCAGCAGAGTTCGCCGTCTTTTTCCACCATTCCATTCTCAAAACGGTGAACCTCCTCCAGAATCATTTTTCCGTTTTCCACGTGTCCCAAAATATGACGTCCGCTGGAAGCTCCCATGTCTACTGCAAGATAATATGTAGCCATCTTAACTACCTCCTTGTGATATGCTTTGTGGCATTTGTACAATTTTTCAAATGCTGATTCACTTTTTTACTTCATATTTGATAATATCATATTACTATACTTTTCTTCAAGTGGTAAGACCCTTGTTTGTCAAAAAAAGTGTCCTTATTTGCAAATAAGGACACTTTTGTAAAATGACGGATATTCTCACTCTCTTCTGAACGCTTTTTCTATCCCTTCTCTCTCAGCCGTATCTGTATTCCCTGAATTTCATTCCCGGAGCCCGGAATCCCGCAGGTTGCCCCATTTGTAACCCACTCCTGCCAGCCTTCATTTGCCACATGCACCCGGTAAAGAAGATCATAATCTTCCACCAGCGTATCGCTGAGCGCTATTTCAACTGCCTCCAGTCCCGTCTCTTCATGCATGGTTCCGGCAATTTCGCCAGAAACGCCCCAGTCCTGCCAGCCACGGTTCTGAACATAAACCCGGTAATAAATACCAGGCTCTCCGTCCGCATCATAAAGAGACAGTCTCAGCGCTTCCAGCCGAAGGCCCCGTCCGGTAATTCCTGAGCACATGGAACCCTGCGTCGGCTCCGTCCATCCGTAATACTGCATATAGGAGGAGAAGGTAAGCATCCGGGAAGTCTCTCCATAAGGAAAGGTTCCGTCAGAATCAAACAGTCCTGCCGCATTTCTCGTCCGCACAATGCTGATTTCATACAGGCTGCCATCCAGAAACTGCAGCCGGATGGTCTCATTTTTCGACTCTTCATATGGCTGCTCGGAAAACATCGTCAGGCACTGATAGGTACTGTTTCCTTCCACATTTTCATAATAGGAAAATCTCCAGTCCCCGGATTCGTCCTGAAAAAATACGTCTTCCTGGCGGAGGCTTTCCAGCATCTCTGCCGAAATCTTCAGTTCGCTGCACACCTGCGAAAAGCCGGAACCACAGCGAACGCTCCCGGAGCCCACCGCCATGGATGAAACTGCTCCCACATCACAGATGTTGAGAAATTCTTCCAGCACATTCAGAGATGTATTCGTCATCTGGTTAAAATAGATTTCATATTGGGAACTGTGTATGGCAGAGCCGGCAGAAAAAGGATCCCCGATCAGCTCCTCACTGTATTGTATGTGATTTCCGCTAAAATACTGCTCCATTCCCCAGATGGACAGTTCAGACCAGTTCATTCCCAGCAGCGAGAAATCATCATCAAAACGGTAGTATGCCTGTTTCCAGTTGTCCATATAAGGATCCGCAAAGAAAAACGGTTCCGGTGCTGCAGTTGGTTCCGGCGCTTCTGTCGGCGTCGGTGTCGCAGTCGGCTCCGGCACAACGGTCGGTTCCGGTCTTTTTGTCGGCTCTGACGCTGCTGCGGGCTTCGGCGTTTTTGTCGGTTTTGACGTAATCGTCGGTTCCGGTACCGGCGTGAGCTCTGACGGGGTTTCTCTGTTCATCCAATTCATAAAGTTCCGGCGAAGCTGTCCTCCAAACAGATTTCCCACCACGAAAAAGAGAAGTACCCCACTGACAACCGCACCGTATTTCACAGCCGGCGGCAGCTTTCTTCCACTGAGTTCTTCCAGAAGATCCTGGGCATTCTGGTATCGGTTCTGGCTTTTCACAGACATCCCCTTCTGGATCACACCGGAAATATGGCTGCTTACCTTCGGGATCTCTCCACGCGCGGCCAGCTGCTTCAGCGAAACCATCTCATCGCTGTATACCCTGGAGCTGGACTCCTGCGGAACCTTCCCCGACATCATCCGGTACATAACTGCACAGACTGCGTAGATATCCGTCCAGGGTCCCAGTCTCGCTCTGGACTGATACTGTTCAAACGGTGCATAGCCCCGTTTCAGCACCACAGTCAGACTTTTCGTCTTTTCTCCCGTGGAGATCCGTGCCGCACCAAAATCGATCAGATATACTTTTCCATCCTCTCCCAGCATGATGTTGTCCGGACTGATATCCCGGTGAACCATTCCTTCTGCATGGATCCGCACCAGCACTTTCAGGATCGGCATCATAATATCCAGCGTTTCCCTTTCCGACAGCGACCGTCCCAGTTCTTTCAGATATTCCTTCAGATTTTTTCCGGAAATATATTCCATCACCATATAGGCAGTCCCATTTTCATAGAAGAAGGAGCTGACCTGTACCACGCCCTCCTGTCTCCGGAATTTTCTGAGATTCTGGGCCTCCTCCACAAAGCCTTTCATTCCCATCTCAAAATATATGGTCTGATTCCCGGAAATCAGGGACAGTCTGCCGGTGGTCTGTCCTGTCATATCGCGAAATGCCAGCTCTGCCGGAAAATATTCCTTAATTGCCACCGGAAGCTTCAGGTTCAGATCCATTGCAAGATATGTAATTCCAAAACCGCCTTCCCCCAGCACCTTTCCCAGAAGATACTGACCATTCAGGATGGTGCCCGGCTTCAGCACCCGGGCACTGCATATCCGGCTGTATTCATTCAGCTCAAACCCACAGTGTGGGCACCGCTGCCCGGGGGTATTCCGTTCCCGCATGCAGCCCAGACATAAATTATTCAGATTCATTTTCCTACCTCTTTCTGGTATTCCCTCATCCGGATGATGTTGGGGACAAAAGCTACCTCACGGATTGTTCCGCATTTCATGATTCTCCGTAAGCCGTAATCTCACTGACACAGATATCATCTGTCAATGTTCCCACATACTCGTCCGTAAACAGAAAATCAATCCGGTCTGTGTAAATCGCAGCCGGGAGCATTAAAAGAAATTCCTTCTGCTCATCCGGGAATGTCAGTGAAAATTCCTGTTCTCCAATCGTCACGGTACATGCTTTCGGCCTGCTGTTCTCGATCCAGTTGTTTCCCGGTCTCCAGTTTCCCACACGAAAGCGGATTGCACGGACTGCACGGGTCTGATCGAATATGGCAGTCAGCAGCGGCCTGTTTTCACTGGTCTGCCAGGAACTGACTTCATCCCGGTCCATTGCCTTATCCGGTGTGTATTCATATGGTCCATATATATTATACTGTCCCTCCATCCTTTCCGGAATCAGCACCCCCAGCCCCTGTATTTTGGCAGGATCAAACGCTCCGAAGGCGGGCTTCTGCGGTATCGGTGTCGCAGTCAGCTCCGGTGTCGGTGTCGCAGTCGGCTCCGGAATCGGCATCGTGGTCGGCTCCGACGTTGATGTCGGCTGCCCGCCAGATCCAAGCCTTGCCATTAACGGACCCGTCGTATTACGAAATGCGAATAATGCAACGATCAGAACTGCCACACAAATGCATGCAGTGATGATTCCGACTGCAGCCAGATTCCTTTTTCCGGTTTCCTTTTTATCTTCTTTTTTGGTCAGATCAAAAAGCAGCTCCTGCATATTCTGATAGCGGTCCTCCGCCTTCATGGACAACCCCTTCTGAATCGCCTCTGAAACCCTGCGGGATACCGGAGGAATTTTGTTTTCGGCCGCCAGAACGGCCAGGGGCCGAACCCTGTCACCGGAAATACGGGCAACTGCTTCCTGCGGTTTTTTTCCTGCCATCATCCGGTACATGGTCGCACAGAGTGCATAGACATCGGTCCAAGGCCCCTGTCTGCCATGTGTCTCATACTGCTCAATGGGCGCATATCCCTGCTTCAGCACAACGGTAATGCTGTGTGTTCCTGCACTGCTGAGCATGCGTGCCGCGCCGAAGTCAATCAGGGAAACCTTCCCGGAACGATCTATCATGATATTGTCCGGACTGATGTCACGGTGAACGATTCCTTCTTCATGTACCCGGATGAGAATCTGCATCACCGGCATCAGAATCTCCAGCGTTTCCTTCTCTGTGAGGACGCCTCGCTGTTCCAGATATTTTTGCAGACTGATCCCGTCCACATATTCCATTACCATATACGCCGTTCCGTTCTCGTAGAAGAACGAACAAACCTGTACAATTCCTTCCTCATTGCGGAATTTCCCAAGCTTTTTTGCTTCCTCAGAGAAGCTTCGCAGTCCATTTTCAAAATAAGACCTGCGTTCTCCTGTCCTGGCCGTGACGACCTCCGTCGACCCGCTCTGCGTATCCCGGAACGCCAGGCTGGTCGGAAAATACTCTTTCACAGCAACCGGCATCTCCAGGTACAGATCCATGGCGATATAGGTAATACCAAAGCCGCCCTCACCAAGCACCTTTCCCAGATAATACTGACCATTCAGGATGGTGCCCGGCTTCAGAGCGCGCCCGCTTCGGACACTTTCATACTCTCTTCGGTCAAATCCACAAAAAGGACAATTCCCATCCGGTCTTTCCAGCTCACGCATACAGCCCGGACATAATCTGCTGATATCCACTGTTTTACTCCTTTGTACGCTATTTCACCATTTTTCCGCTTCGTATCTCTGTTCCCAGTACGCTGCCATTTCCGGATCTGCTTCCACTCCGGTACCAGACTCGTACATTTTCCAAAGCGCCCTCATGGCATAACTGGCCCCCCCTTCTGCCGCTTTTTTATACCATTCCAGAGCTTTCTGATAATTCTGTTCCACACCTTTTCCGTCACAATATGCTTCTGCCAGATCATACTGATCATAAACCCTTCCAAAGCCTGCGCTTATTTCGAGATACTGAAATCTTTTTTCATACCATTTCCGGGCCTTTTCACTGTCCGGTTCCGTGCCCTCTCCGGCTTCATACATATACCCCAGGCTGTCACAGGCATATACATTCCCCTGCTCTGCCGCTTTTTCAAACCATTTCAGGGCTTTCTGAGAGTCTTTCTCCACCAGCTCGTTTCCCCAATCATAAACCCATCCTAAATTTAACTGTGCATGCTTATCTCCATTCTCTGCTTTCCGTTCCAGATACGTCAGGTATTTTCCGTACCACTCCTGCGCTTTTTCCAGATCCTTTTCAGCCAGCTCTCCTTCCGCATACACGAGCCCAAGCTCCTCCATTGCATAAGAAAACCCCTGTCCTGCGGATTTTTCATACCACAAAAGTGCTTTTTCCCAATCCTTCTCTACATTGAGTTCCCCGCGAGCGTAAATTCTGCCCAGCTTGTACTGCGCATATGCATCCCCGCGTTCTGCATCCCTGATGTACTGCTCCAGTACCTTCGCATACCACTCCTGTGCCTTTTCCTCATCTCTTTCCACTCCGTTTCCTTCGGAATACATATCTCCCAGCTTTTGCTGTGCATAGTCATATCCCTGTCCAGCTGACTTTTCATACCATTCCAGTGCTTTTTCATAGTTCTGTTCCACACCTTCTCCTTCCAGATACATGGCAGCCAGTCTTTCCTGCGCATAGACATTCCCCTGTTCCGCCGCTTTCTCATACCACTTTGCAGCATTCTGATCATCGATTGGCACACCATTTCCACAATCGTACACAACTGCCAGTGAATACTGCGCATCTGCATTGCCGGATGCAGCTCTCTGTTCATATTGTTCCAGTGCTCTCGCATACCATTTGAGGGCATTTTCCTCACTGATCGGAATCCCGCGTCCTTCCATATACATGGAACCAAGCGTTTCCTGCGCAGAGATATTTCCCTGTTCCGCCGCCTTTTCATACCATTTCACTGCCGCCGGATAATCCTGTTCCACACCATTTCCCGCGCAGTAATAATCCCCAAGGGTCTCCTGGGCAAATGGGTCTCCCCTGTCTGCCCGTTTCTGATACTGCGCAAAGGCTTTGCCATACCATTCCTTTACTTTTTCCAGATCCGGTTCCACACCTTCTCCCTCCAGATACATGGAAGCGAGTTTTTCCTGTGCAGAGATATTTCCCTGCTCCGCCGCCTTCTCATACCACGCTGCGGCACTCTTATGATCGACCGTCACGCCGCATCCCCAATAGTACGCATTTCCCATTGCATACTGTGAGGAAGCTTTTCCCTGCTCTGCCTCCTTTTCATACTGTACCAGGGATTTTTCAAACCATTCCCAGGAAAGATCCGGATTCATTTTCCCGCTGTTCTCATTATCATACAATCGTCCCAGCATATACTGAGCATCTGCCTTATTCTGCTCTGCCGACTTCTGATACCATTCCTCTGCCTGATCATAATCACATGCGGGCCCCTTGCCATAATAATATGCACAGCCCAGAGAATACTGTGCATCCGCATCTCCCTGCTTTGCCAGCTTCTCGTACTGCAAAAAGGACTCTTCGAACAGGCTGTCTGCCTTTTCCATATCCTGCGGCACTCCTCTGCCATTCTCATAGCAGTCTGCCAGAGCGTACAGAGCGCCTGCATTTCCCTGTTCTGCCGCTTTTTCAAAATATTCGGCTGCCTTCACACAGTCCGGCTCCACAGCATCCCCGTTCAGGTACATCAGTCCCATCCGATACTGTGCCTGTGCATTTCCTTTTTCTGCATTTTTTTCCAGATATTCTTTTGCCAGTTCGTATTCTCCGGCTTTATAATATGTTTCTCCCATTTCCAGGTCACGGAGCGATGTCTTTTTTAAGAGCATTCCCACGACCACAGCAGACACGACAAGCACCGCAGCCGCAATTCCCGTGATCAGGCGTTTTCTTCCTCCTGCTTTTCTTTCCGGCCTTTCGCGATGTTCCGTATTGTCAGAGACCGTTTCGGCCTTCTTTCCCTGGCTCTGTTCCGTCTTATCTGCTTTGTTTTTGGTCTGTGTTTTTTCTGTACTTTTCAGATCTTCCATAAGGATCTGCATATCCTGGTAGCGTTCTTCCCGCTTCAGAGACATTCCCTTTTCAATCACCTGAGAAATCTGTTCGGAAACCGGAGGAATCGCATGCTCCTCCACCAGCACGGACAGCGGCTTCACCTGATCCTCATCTACCCGGGCTGCCGATTCCTGCGGTACCTTTCCGGACAGCATCCGGTACATCGTAGCGCAGACAGCATAGACATCCGTCCACGGTCCCATTTTCCCCCTGGAATAATACTGTTCAAAGGGGGTATAGCCCGGCTTCAGCATCACTTCCAGACTCTTCGTCTCCGCTCCGGTCACCATCCGCGCCGCTCCGAAATCGATCAGATATACTTTTCCATTGTCTCCCAGCATAATGTTGTCCGGACTGATGTCGCGGTGAATGACTCCCGTCTCATGGACTTTTCCCAGGATCTGCAGCACAGGTGTCATAATCTCCAGGGTTTCCGCCTCAGACAGCGGGGTGTTCTTTTCCTGCAGATACTGTTTCAGACTCTTCCCGCAAATATATTCCATGACCATATAAGCGGTTCCATTCTCATAAAACAGCGTATTGACTTTTACAATTCCGTCATATTCCCGAAACTGTATCAGCTTCCGGGCCTCTTCCACAAAGCTCTCCATTCCCCGATTGTAAAACGCTGCTTTTTCTCCGGTAAATGCAGTCAGACGGTTTGTCTGCAGCTGGGTGTTATCCCGCACGGCCAGGCCGGCCGGAAAATACTCTTTTATCGCCACGGGAAACAGCATATTCAGGTCATAGGCAAGATAGGTAATTCCAAATCCGCCCTCACCAAGCACCTTTCCCACCAGATACTGCCCGTTCAGGATGGTTCCCGGACGCAGCACACGGGCACTGCAGTTTTGCATGTATTCATTTATATCAAATCCGCACCGGGGACAGCGCTGCCCCGTATTTTCAATCTCTTTCATACAGCCAAAACAGAGCTTGTTGACATCCATCTGATTACTCCTTCTCTTTCATTTTATAAAAGATTTATCCTTTTTTTACCTGGCGTTTCTTCTTTTTATCATTTGATTCTGGTACCTGGCACCCATTTGTGGCACCCATTTGGACTCATCTGGAAGAAAACAGATTCCATCCGGAGTCCGTAGATACAATTCCAAAATTTGAACCAACTCTATAATACTGAACCACCTCATCATACCACTTCCGGTACATTTCTGTTCCTTCCTGCCCATTTGCATACATGTTTCCAAGCTGTTCTCTGGAATAAAGATTCCCCTGTTCTGCCGCTTTTTCATACCACTGCAGTCCCTTCTGCCGATTTTGAGTCACAAAGTCATTTCCATTAAAATAAATTTTACCCAATTCACATTGTAAATCGGCATCTCCATACTCCGCTTTTCTCTCCATATATGCCATGGCTTTTCCGTACCACTCCAGCGCTTTTTCCGGATCCTGTTCAACCCCATCACCTTCTGCATACATAAATCCAAGACTTTCCTGCGCGGCACAATATCCCTGTTCCGCAGCCTTTTTATACCACTGAAACTTTTCTTCGCAATCTTTTATTACACCAGATTTGCCAGAACCATAGATACTCCCCAACAAATACTGTTCATACATATCTCCATGCTCTGCCTTCCAGATATGATAGTCCAACGCTTTTGTATACCATTCCTGTGCTCTTTCCAGATCCTTTTTCACACCATTTCCACTGACGTATATATCGCCCAACTTCTCCTGCGCAGAGTAATATCCCTGTCCTGCCGCCTCAAAATACCACTTCAGGGCTTTCTCCTTATCCTCTTCCAAATAAAGTCCTTCATAATACATATCCCCCAGTTTTTTCTGCGCATATACATTTCCCTGTTCCGCAGCTTTCTCATACCATATCTGTGCCTTCGTAAAATTCATTTCCACGCCATCACCCAGATAATAACAGTCCCCCAGCCTATACTGAATATCTGCATTTCCCAAAGCAGCCCTCTGTTCATATTGTGCAAGAGCTTTTCCATACCATTTCAGCGTACTCTCCTCATTGATCTCCATGCCTTTTCCTTCCCAGAAAGCAGAACCAAGAGCTCTCTGAGCATTGACATTTCCCTGTTCTGCCGCTTTTTCATACCACCTTGCCGCTTTCTGATAATCCTGCTCCACACCGTTCCCGGCACTATAATACTCAGCCAGTATATACTGTGCATCCGGATCATTGCTGTCTGCACACTTTTTATATTGTTCAAAAGTTTTGCGATACCATTCTCTTGCTTTTTCAATACTTGGCTCCACACCATTTCCCTCAAGATACATGTGACCAAGCATATCCTGTGCTTTCACGTTTCCCTGCTCTGCGGCTTTTTCGTACCATTTCGCCGCATTTCCATAATCTACAACTACTCCATAGCCCCAATAATACGCATTTGCCAGCGAATACTGTGCCGAGTCGTTTCCCTGTTCTGCCTCTTTTATGTATTGCATAAATGCACTCTGATACCATTCCCATGAACGATCCAGATCCCATTTCCAGCTGAATGTCGAATACAACTGACCCAGCATAAATTTTGCATCTGCATTTCCCTGTTCCGCGGCCTTTTCATACCATACTTCTGCCTGATCATAATTACACGCAGTTCCATTCCCGTAAAAGCAGGCATTGCCAAGAGCGTATTGCGCATCGGAATCTCCATCTCCTGCCAGTTTCTCATATTGCCGCAAAGCTTCTCCATAAAGGCTATTCGCCTTCTCAATATCCTGTTGTACTCCCCTTCCTTTATCGTAACACTCTGCCAGACAATTCAATGCCCCTGCATGTTTCTGAGATGCCGCCTCTTCAAAATACTCTACTGCTTTTTCACAATCCGGAGCAACACCATTACCATTCATATACATCAATCCCATCCGGAACTGTGCCTGTGCATTTTCTTTTACTGCCGATTTCTCCAGATATTTTTTCGCCTGTTCAAATTTTCCTGCCTGATAGAGCTTTTCTCCGACCGTACCATTTTGTATCAGATTCTCCCTAATGATTATTCCAGAGAACAGTACTAATATCCCGACAATTACCGCCACACTTCCTGTAAACAGCCATTTCTTCCCTCCGGTCCTGCGCCTGGTTATCGCTTCACTTTTCTCCTTCTGTTTCTTTTTGTTATTTTTCAGTTCATTCAGCAGCGTTTCCATGTCTGAATATCGGTCTTCTTCTTTCAGGGACATTCCTTTTTCAATAACGTCTGATAACTGAGTTGATAATGGCGGGATAGCTTTTTCCACCGTCAATTCCTTCAACGTTTTCACCTGATCCACAGACATCCTTGCCGCCGATTCCTGCGGTATCTTTCCAGACAGCATCCGATACATGGTGGCACAGACAGCATACACATCGGTCCACGGCCCCATATTTCCTTTGGAATAATATTGCTCAAATGGTGTATAGCCCGGTTTCAGCATTACTTCAAGACTTTTGGTTTCTGCTCCGGTTACCATTCGGGCTGCCCCAAAATCAATCAGATAAACCTTTCCATTATCACCCAGCATAATGTTATCCGGACTGACATCGCGGTGAATGACTCCACTCTCATGAACCTTTCCTAATATCCGCAAAACCGGTTTCATAATCGCCAGTGTTTCTGCTTCAGACAAAGGAACCTGCTTTTCCTGCAGATACTGTTTCAGACTTTTACCACGAATATATTCCATCACCATATAGGCTGTTCCGTTTTCATAAAACAGTGTATTTACTTTTACAATCCCTTCATAATCACGGAACTGCATCAGTTTTCTGACTTCTTCGACAAAATTATTCAGACCATGCTCAAAATAATTCTTTTTTTCACCGGAAAATGCGGATATCCTTCCATCTGATTTTTCCGATCCATCCCGTGAAGCAAGCCCTGATGGAAAGTATTCTTTGATTGCAACCGCCATCATCACATTCAGGTCAAACGCAAGATATGTAATCCCAAATCCGCCCTCGCCAAGCACCTTTCCCACCAGATACTGCCCGTTCAGGATCGTTCCAGGACGCAGCACACGGGCACTGCAGTTTTGCATGTATTCGTTTATATCAAATCCACATCTGGGACAGCGCTGCCCCGGATTCTCTTTCTCTTTCATACAGCCAAAACAGAGCTTGTTGACGTCCATCTGATTACTCCTTCTTTTTCATTTATAAAAGATTTATCCTTTTTTTACCTGGTGTTTCTTCTTTTTATGATTTGATTCTGGTACCTGGCACCCGTCTGTTCAAGTTGCCATATCAGGGAGTCCCAGTTGCTGATACCCCCAGCCACATCGTAAGGAATATAAGAAAAATCAGGCCACAGATCATTGCAATATCTCTTTTATCCATATATGTTATGATTTTTTTTACATCAGTTTTTGAGATTGTTGCATCGGAGTTATCTGAAAACTGCGTGTTCTGTGACTCCGGGAATTCCGGTTTCGCTTGTTCCCGAACTGATATTTTTTCAGATCCGTTTAATTCTTTTAAAAGAATTCCCAGATCCTGATATCGATCTTCCGTTTTCAGAGACATTCCTTTTTCCACAACCTGTGAAGTTCTCTGTGATACCGATGGGATTTCTCTTTTTTCTGAGAGCGCATACAACGTTTCCTGCTGATCCCGGTCAATGCGTGCCAGGGATTCCTGCGGTACCCTTCCGGACATCATCCGGTACATGGTGGCGCAAACGGCATACACATCCGTCCAGGGGCCCATGTTTCCTCTGGAATAGTACTGCTCAAATGGCGTATATCCCGGTTTTAATACCACATCCAGACTCTTTGATTCCGCTCCGGTTATCATGCGGGCCGCTCCGAAATCGATCAGATAGACTTTCCCGTTTTCCCCCAGCATAATATTATCCGGGCTGATATCCCGATGGATAATTCCAGCTTCATGAACTTTTTCCAGCATTTTCAATATTGGCATCATGATTCTGAATGTCTCTGCTTCTGTCAGCGGAGCTCTCTTTTCCTGCAGATACTGTTTCAGACTCTTTCCATGGATATATTCCATCACCATATAGGCAGTTCCGTTTTCATAAAATAATGTGTTTACCTGCACAATTCCTTCCTCATACCGGAACCGGATCAGGCTCTTTGCTTCTTCGGTGAAACGCTCCAGACCCTGCTGATAATATACGGATTTTTCCCCGGATAGCACTGAGATTCTGGTAATGCTTCTCTCACTGGCATCACGTACAGCCAGTCCTGCCGGAAAGTACTCCTTTATCGCCACCTGCATTTCCAGATTCAGGTCCATCGCAAGATATGTAATCCCAAAACCGCCCTCGCCCAGTACTTTTCCTACCAGGTACTGACCATTCAGGATCGTACCCGGACGCAGTACACGCGCACTGCAGCTTTGCATATATTCATTTATGTCAAACCCACAGTAGGGACAAGGCTGTCCCTGATTTTCATTCTCTTTCATACAGCCTAAACAAAGCTTGTTGACATCCATCCGATTACTCCTTCTCTTCCTTTTTACAAAAGATTTATTATTTTTTCAGTTGGTGTTTCTTCTTTTTATGATTTGATTCTGGTACCTGGCACCCCTCTGGCACAGCCGAAACACAAGTTGTTGATATCCATTTTGTTTGCTTCTTCGTACGATTCTGAATCCAGATCCTCAGATATTGTTCATCACTGATCGAATAATACCAGTTGCTATCGTGGTCATTCCTTCATTTGTCGGATGGGAGCCATCAATAGAATTATAAGGCATCCTATAGCTGTACAAATCAATGAGTTTACAGTTATTTTCAGATGATATTCTCCGGATTATTTCGTTGTATTCCTCAATGTGTATTCCGGCATATTCATACGGAAATATAAATCCGGATATTCTGAAATATATGTTTCACTTAATGTACAGCACCATATTTCACTCACAGGATAATTCTTTTTAAGCTTTTTGAGCATATTATCATAAGCAAACAGAAACAGCTCATTCTGGTCTTTTGGGGGAATGTATGCACGGGTTCCTGTTTCTGCTCCAAACGCCCAGTCATTTATACCCAGAAATACAATAATAACATCCGGCATTACTGAGTTCATATGCAAAGAAGAAGTTCTTTCATCGCTGCAGCCGGATGGAAAAAGCTCCTTACTTAATCGCAACTTTGTTACCCGGCTTCCAGACCAGGAATTATTCACAAGAAGTTTTCCGCCAAAGAAACCTATCACTTTAGCCCACCAGGTATCCGTCACGTCATTAACACCTGATTTTCTGCAATTATCTCCCAGGTAAAAAAGATTATATCCTTGTGGATTATATCCTTCGAATGTACTTATGGATCTCCTAACACAGAAAACTGCTTTCCAAAATAGTTATTCTTTCTCTGCCAACTGATACAATTCAGATTATCCGCCACATGGACCCCCCCCCTAAAAATGTTGGTATTCTGAGAAGCCTGCGTTCAGCCAATTCACCGGGAAAACAGCTTCTTTCCCAAACGCCCGATTCTTTTCAGCAAATCCTTCTTCCTATACTCTATTCGTATTTTGAGCACGTAAAGTTTTCATTTTCAATACAGATCTTCCAGTAATTCACCGATATTCTGATAACGTTTTTCACATTTCAGATTCATTCCCTTTTCCACCACATGAGAAGTGCTCCATGACAATGGCGGCCTCTGTCCTTTTTTTGCCAGTTCATACAATGATTCCAACCGATCCTGAGCCATGGAGACATATACTTCCCGAATACTTTTTCCAGACAACATCATATACATGGTGACACATACTGCATATATATCTGTCCATGGTCCTACTCTGCCTCCGGAACCATACGATTCAATGGATGAAAATGACGATTCCTTTGTCAGAGTCGCTCTTTCGAAAGAATCTTCTTTGATCCTGCAGGACGTTCTGTATTCCTTTAAATGTACCTTTCCCTTTTCACCCAATATGATATTATCCGGATACACTTCCTGATAAATGTATCCCTCCTCATGCATCTTCTTCAATTCATACAGAACTGGAGCCATGATTTTCAGCGTTTCCTTTTCCGACAACGGAACATTCTTTTCCTGGAGATACTGTTTCAGACTTTTTACACGGTAATACCTCAATTCCATGTTTTTTTCCGGAGCTGTTTCACTCAACGCTTCCAGCAACTCCTTAACGCTCTGGTATCGTTCTTCTCGTTTCAGAGCCAGACCTTTTTCTACCACCCGCGAAATATTCCGTGACAACGGTGCTGTAACTCCTCTTTTTTCCAGTTCGCCCAATGTCATCATCTCGTCCTTCTCCATGCGAGAAAGTGACTCCTGTGGGATTTTTCCGGACAGCATCCGGTACATGGTTGCACAGACGGAATAAATATCTGTCCATGGTCCCAGTTTTCCATGAGTGTAATACTGTTCAAAGGGAGTATAACCTCGTTTAAGAACAACATTCAGGCTTTGAGTCTCTGCTCCGGTAAGCATACGGGCTGCTCCAAAATCAATCAGATACACTTTTCCATCTGTGCCAAGCATAATATTGTCCGGACTGATATCACGATGAATGATTCCTGCTTCATGGATTTTTTCCAGTGCTTTCAGAATCGGGGTAATAATTGCAAGCGTTTCCGCCTCAGAAAAAGGTGCCTCCTTTTTCTGAAGATACAGTTTCAGACTCTGCCCATGGATATATTCCATTACCATATAGGCTGTTCCATTTTCATAAAAGAAGGTGTTAACCTGCACGATTCCTTTCTCATGCCGAAAGCGGATCAGACTTCTGGCTTCCTCTGTAAAGCTGTCCAGACCATTTTTATAGAAGTCAATTCGCTCACCTGAAAGAGCCGATATTCTGTTCGTTCTTCTGTCAGCCATTTCTCTGACCGCCAGTCCTGCCGGAAAATACTCCTTAATTGCCACAGGAAAGTGCAGATTCAAATCGAAGGCAAGATATGTAATCCCAAAACCACCCTCGCCCAGTACTATTCCTACCAGATACTGACCATTCAAGATGGTTCCAGGCCGAAGCGCACGGGCGCTGCAGTTTTGCATATATTCATTAAGGTCAAATCCACAATAAGGACAGCGCTGCCCCGGATCCTCTTTCTCTTTCATACAGCCAAAACAGAATTTGTTGACATCCATCTGATTGCTCCTTCTCTTTTCTTTACAAAAGATTTATCCTTTTTTCATCTGATGTTTCTTCTTTTTATGATTTGATTCTGGCAATGCCATTAGTCCAACCCAGCTTAACTGTTCTTTTACGGTTTCTCATAACCGTCCTATTATTGACTGGCTTTTCTACAGCATTCATATTGGAATTGATTGGCACTATTTTAATATTTCTGTAACATTATTTCTTCTATTTTTAGTTGACAAACATGAATAAATGTGCGGCTGCCTTATCTGATAATTATCAGATAAGGCAGCCCTTAGATTATCAAGCTGTTTTGATACCACTCAAAAAAAATATAATCTAAGGAGCACATTACTATTATGAATGATTATCCCACAAAAGTAAAAGAAAAATTGAATTCTATTATCAAAGATATGGACGATCACCATTGGCTGTTTACAAAGAACCCAGGCCACGACTTTTCCCGTCAGCATCTTGGCAAACTTTCCTTTTTTGATACCATGCGCATACTCATTGGTATGGGAAAAGGAAATACAGCTGATGAGATCATGGATTATTTTGACCTGGATCCGGTCCTCATCCCTTCCCAGTCCGCTTTTATCCAGAGAAGATCTCAGATATCTCTTTCAGCTTTTGAGTATCTTTTTTCTGAATTCTCATTAGACTTCTGTGTCCGGAACCCAATTTACATCAACCCATTCCTTCGCATATCTTCCAGCATTTGCTGAGCATTACTTTCTCCCCGTCTTACTGCTTTCTTATACCATTTGACAGCTTCCTCAAAATCCCGCACTACTCCCTTCCCAAAATGATAACAATAACCTAATGCATACTGCGAACGTCCATCACCCTTTCTGGCTCCTTTTTCAAACCACTCGACAGCTTTTTCATAATCGCCTTCCCTGAAATAATCCGATCCTAATCCAAAGAAAATATCTTTTCTGCTTATTTTTTTCAAAAAATTCAAAATCACTGAAGCAATTAATCCACCAATAAGAATATCTTTGATATAAATGGCTACATCCCCAAAAACATTTATTATCACATTAATTATTATCAGAGTATAAATAATTTCAATTGGCTTCCATTTTCTTTCTGAAGCCTGAGAATATTTTATTTCATCCAAAACTAATTTAGGTTCTGTCTTCTCAGCCCCTTCATTCTGCTTTTCATTTTCCTGTTCAAGATTTTTCTCTGCATAACTATTTTGTTCATAATTTCTTTCCCTTTTATTGAGGTCTTTTATTAATTCATAAATATTCTGATATCGATCTTCCGTTTTCAGAGACATTCCTTTTTCCACAACCTGTGAAGTTCTTTCTGATACCGATGGAATTTCTCTTTTTTCTGAGAGCGCATACAACGTTTCCTGCTGATCCCGGTCAATGCGTGCCAGGGATTCCTGCGGTACCTTTCCGGACATCATCCGGTACATGGTGGCACAGACAGCATACACATCGGTCCACGGCCCCATATTTCCTTTGGAATAATATTGCTCAAATGGTGTATAGCCCGGTTTCAGCATTACATCAAGGCTTTTTGTCTCCGCCCCGGTTACCATTCGGGCTGCCCCAAAATCAATCAGATAAACCTTTCCATTATCACCCAGCATAATGTTATCCGGACTGACATCGCGGTGAATGACTCCACTCTCATGAACCTTTCCTAACATCCGCAAAACAGGTTTCATAATCGCCAGTGTTTCTACTTCAGACAAAGGAACCTGCTTTTCCTGCAGATACTGTTTCAGACTTTTACCACGAATATATTCCATCACCATATAGGCCGTTCCGTTTTCATAAAACAGTGTATTTACTTTTACAATCCCTTCATAATCACGGAACTGCATCAGATTTCTGACTTCTTCGACAAAACTATTCAGACCATGTTCAAAATAATTCTTTTTTTCACCGGAAAATGCAGATATCCTTCCATCTGATTTTTCCGATCCATCCCGCGAAGCAAGCCCTGATGGAAAGTATTCTTTGATTGCAACTGCCATCATCACATTCAGGTCGTATGCAAGATATGTAATCCCGAAGCCGCCCTCACCCAGCACTTTTCCTACCAGGTACTGACCGTTCAGGATCGTGCCCGGCCGCAGCGCACGGGCACTGCATTTTTGCATATATTCATTAAGATCAAATCCACAATAAGGACAACGCTGCCCCGGATTCTCTTTCTCTTTCATACAGCCAAAACAGAGTTTGTTGACATCCATCTGATTGCTCCTTCTCTTTTCTTTACAAAAGATTTATCTGTTATCCGGCATTTTATCTGCTGTTTCTTCTTTTTATAATCTGATTCTGGTACCTGGCACTTCACTCTTTGAGAAGCCTGCGTTCAGCCAATTCACCGGGAAAACAGCTTCTTTCCAAAACACCCGATCTTTTCAGCAAATCCTTCTTCCTATACTCTATTCGTATTTTGAGCACGTAAAGTTTTTGGATTATGGTACCTGGCATTTTATACGCTTTACTACCATTGTCCATACTTTATCATCATTTCGGCACCGAAATCGCCCTGTTCTGCTGCCTTATAAAAATAATCTTCTGCAATTTGTTTATCTTGTTTTACACCATATTCATAATAATAACATAATCCCAATGAGTATTGCGCATCTGCCAACCCATATTCCGCAGCTTTCTCGTACCATTCTATTGCTTTTTCATAATTGCCATTATAAAAATTGATACTTCCCACCATATACTGCGCTTGTACATTTTCATATTCCGCTGCTTTTTCATACCATTTAACAGCTTCGTTATAATCCTCTTCATCGTAATAGTAGTTTCCAAGCTGGTATTGTGCCTCTGCATTTCCTGCTTCTGCGGCCTTTTTAAACAATTCTACTGCCTTCTCATAATCTGTTTCGTCATAATAAATATTTCCCAAACTATAGCAAATTTCACTTAAGCTGTTCCGGGCATCTTCATTTCCCTCATCTGCCGCCTTTTCATACCATTCAATAGCTGTCTCTGTATTCTGCTCCACTCCTGTTCCTTCACAGTAACAATTCCCAAGCTGATATTGCGCATCTACATTTCCTGCATCTGATGCCTTTTTATACAACTCTACTGCCTTCTCATAATCTGTTTCGTCATAATAAATATTTCCTAAACTATAGCAAATTTCACTTAAACTGTTCCGGGCATCTTCATTCCCCTCATCTGCCGCCTTTTCATACCATTCAATAGCTATCTCTGTATTTTGTTCCACTCCTGTTCCTTCACAGTAACAATTTCCAAGCTGATATTGCGCGTCTACATTTCCTGCATCTGATGCCTTTTCATACCACTTAACTGCTTCTTTGTAATCTGATTCACCATAATAAGTTTGTCCTAAACTATAATAGGCCGCACTTAAACTTTTCTGTGCGTCTGCATTCCCTGCGTCTGCTGCCTCTTCATACAGTTCAATGGCAGTCTCTGTGTTTTGTTCCACTCCCGTTCCTTCATAAAAGCAATTCCCAAGCTGATATTGCGCTTCGGTATTCCCTGTATCCGCTGCCTTCTTCAGCAATTTATACGCCTTCTGATAATCTTCTCTTTCATAATACTCACAGCCCAGTTCATAGCATTTCTCTGCCGATCGGAACAGTTCCGGATGAGACCACATCCCAAATCCGGACACAAAAATCAGCAGTGCTGCCGCAGTACCGCCCGCAATCAAATATTTTTTCCGGGAATGTTTCTTTTCTACTTTCTCCTTATGTCTCTCCTTGTGTATTTTTTCCTCTTTTGCTTTTTCCGCCTTCTGTTTTTTCTCTGAAACGACACTTTTTTCAGCGTTTTTTTCTTCTTCTGTCAGATCTATTAATAGTTCATCTATGCTCTGATAACGCTCCTCTCGTTTCAGAGACATTCCTTTTTCCACAGACTGTGAAGTTCTCTGTGATACCGATGGAATTTCTCTTTTTTCTGACAACGTATACAACGTTTCCAGCTGATTCTGGTCAAGGCGTGCAAGGGACTCCTGCGGTACCTTTCCGGACAGCATCCGGTACATGGTGGCACAGACGGCATACACATCGGTCCAGGGCCCCATATTTCCTCTGGAATAGTATTGTTCAAAGGGAGTGTACCCTGGTTTTAATACCACATCCAGACTCTTTGATTCCGCTCCGGTTATCATGCGCGCCGCTCCGAAATCAATCAGATACACTTTTCCATCTGTGCCAAGCATAATATTATCCGGGCTGATGTCACGATGAATGATTCCTGCTTTGTGTACTTTTTCCAGCATTTTCAATATTGGCATCATGATTCTGAATGTCTCTGCTTCTGTCAGCGGAGCGTTCTTTCCCTGCAGATACTGTTTCAGACTCTTTCCATGAATATATTCCATCACCATATAGGCCGTTCCGTTTTCATAAAAGAATGTGTTTACCTGCACAATTCCTTCCTCATGCCGGAACCGGATCAGGCTCTTTGCTTCTTCGGTGAAACGCTCCAGCCCCTGCTGGTAATATACGGATTTTTCCCCGGAAAGCACTGAGATTCTGGCAATACTCCTCTCACTGGCATCGCGTACAGCCAGTCCAGCCGGAAAGTATTCCTTTATCGCCACCGGAAATTCCAGATTCAGATCCATCGCAAGATATGTAATCCCGAAGCCACCCTCACCCAGTACTTTTCCCACCAGGTACTGACCATTCAGGATCGTACCCGGACGAAGTACACGCGCACTGCAGTCTTTCATATATTCATTTATGTCAAAACCACAGTATGGACAAGGCTGTCCCTGATTTTCATTCTCTTTCATACAGCCGAAACAGAGCTTGTTGACATCCATCTGATTACTCCTTCTCTTTCCTTTACAAAAGATTTATCCTTTTTTCATCTGCTGTTTCTACTTTTTATAATCCGATTCTGGTACCTGGCACCCATCTTGTTGGAGGATTATAGTACCGGGCACTTTATCCGATTCTGATGCCTGGCACTTTATCCATCCTACTTAATCCATCAGTTCAAGCGTTCTTTTTGCATTACTTTTTCCCTGAATTGCTGCCTTTTCTAAATACTTTTTTGCCATTTCAAAATCCTGTTTTACTCCAATTCCAAAACGATAGCAATTTCCCAAGAAAAGTTGTGCACTCGCATTTCCTAAATCTGCAGCCTTCTTGAATAACTCCAAAGCCTTTTTCCTATTTACCTCTACACCATTTCCAGAATAATACCTATATCCCAGCTGATACAAGGCATCCGCATTCTCTTGAGCTGCGGATTTCTCAAACAATTCGATTGCCGTCTCTGTATTCCTATCTACTCCTGTTCCAGTATAATAACACCTTCCAAGATAATACTGGGCGTCTGCATTTCCTGCGTCTGATGCCTTTTTATACCATTCTACTGCCTTCTCATAATCTGTTTTGTCATAATATATATTTCCTAAACTATAGCAAATTTCACTTAAGCTGTTCCGGGCGTCTTCATTCCCTTCTTCTGCTGCCTCTTCATACAGTTCAATGGCTGTCTCTGTATTTTGTTCCACTCCTGTGCCTTCATAGTAGCAATTTCCAAGCTGATATTGAGCATCTGTATTCCCTGCGTCCGCTGCCTTCTTCAGCAATTTATACGCCTTCTGATAATCTTCTTTTTCATAATACTCACAGCCCAATTCATAGCATTTCTCTGCCGATCGGAACAGTTCCGGATGAGACCACATCCCAAATCCGGACACAAAAATCAGCAGTACTGCCGCAGTACCGCCCGCAATCAAATATTTTTTCCGGGAATGTTTCTTTTCTACTTTCTCTTTATGTCTCTCCTTGTGTATTTTTTCCTCTTTTACTTTTTCCTCTTTCTGTTTTTTCTCTGAAGCGACACTTTTTTCAACGGCTTTTTCTTTCTCTGTCAGATCCTTTAATAACTCATTTATGCCCGGATAACGATCCTCCCGTTTGAGAGACATTCCTTTTTCAATTACCAGAGAGAGCCTTTTTGATACCGGCAGAATTTCTTTTCTCTCTGCCAGTTTCCATAACGGTTCCACTTCATCCTCTTCCAGACGGGACAGCGCCTCCTGCGGTACCTTTCCGGACAGCATCCGGTACATGGTGGCACAGACAGCATAGACATCCGTCCAAGGGCCCATTTTCCCACGGGAATGATACTGTTCGAAGGGTGTGTAGCCAGGTTTCAGAACCACCTCCAGACTTCGGGTCTCTGCACCGGTGATCATACGGGCCGCCCCGAAATCAATCAGGTAAACATTTCCATCCTCACCCAGCATAATATTATCCGGACTGATGTCACGATGGATGATTCCCGTCTCATGAACCTTTTCCAGTTCCTCCAGAACCGGCCTCATGATCTCCATCGTTTCTCTTTCGGACAACGGTGCATTTTTCTCCTGGAGATACTGCTTCAGACTCTTTCCGCGAATATACTCCATCACCATGTATGCCGTCCCGTTCTCATAGAAAAACGTGTTAACCTGCACAATTCCGTCATCACGCCGAAATCGGATCAGGCTCCTGGCCTCTTCTGTAAAGCTCTCCAGACCTTTCTCATAAAAAGTCTGTTTTTCTCCGGAAAAAGCAGATATTCTGTCTGTTTTCTTTTCACTGATATCCCGCACTGCAAGTCCTACGGGAAAGTATTCCTTAATTGCCACCGGAAGACGCAGATTCAGGTCGTATGCAAGATATGTAACCCCGAAGCCGCCCTCACCCAGCACTTTTCCTACCAGGTACTGACCGTTCAGGATCGTGCCCGGCCGCAGCGCACGGGCACTGCATTTTTGCATATATTCATTAAGATCAAATCCACAATAAGAACATCGCTGCCCCGGATTCTCTTTCTCTTTCATACAGCCAAAACAGAGTTTGTTGACATCCATCTGATTGCTCCTTCTCTTTTCTTTACAAAAGATTTATCCTTTTTTCATCTGCTGTTTCTTCTTTTTATAATCTGATTCTGGTACCTGGCACTTTATCTGCTTTATCCGGCACTTTATCCGCCTAATCCTTCGTGAGGATTTTTATTTCCACTCTTCTGGATGCATCTGCATCCACTTCTCCGGATGCCGTGTAGACCGGCTCATCGAAGGAACGACCCACGGCCTCTGTCAGAAGGCTCATCTCTTCCTTCTCCTCCTGCGCAAGAATGGAAATGCAATATTCCATGACTGATTGCGCACGCTTCTGAGACAGATCCAGATTAAAATTATAGCTTCCCACCATGTCTGTGTGTCCTTCAAATACAATCTGCTCAAGCGCTCCCCGAAATTCCTCTGCCAGCACTACGGACGCAAATACCGGAAAGAAATGATCCAGATACTGTTTTCCCTCATCCGTTAAAGAATACGTATTATAGGCAAACAGCACGTTGGAGTCCATAATGACAGAGCCGTCAACGGACACTCCATAATTTACTCCTTCTGCATCCATGGCATTCTGCAGCTGCACCGAAATTTTTTCCAGCGTACCCATTTCCTGCTTTTGCTCTTCCGAATAGAGCTCTGTCGATTCTGCGTTGGTGTTGTCAACTGTGCTTTCATGATTTTTATTCCCTTCCAGGTATGCACTTACAACAAAAAACACAACTGCAACTGCAAGAATACAGAGAACGATTACTATTGAATGTAATTTCTCTGTTTTTTCCAACTCCGTAGCTTCTTTTGCCGCTTCGGGTTCCTGCTCAAGGATCGTATCATCTTTGGTATTTTTTGATACTGTTTTTTGATTTACCGGGGGAACCGATTTTTCTTTTTCCTGTTTTGAGCCTGTAAGCGCCTCCTGCAGATCCCTGATTTTCTGATAACGCTCCTCACTTCTTATTGCCATCCCCTTTTCCACTGCACTTGAAGTGCTCCATGACAGCGGGGGACATTCTCCTTTTTTTGCCAGCTCATACAATGATTCCAGATGGTCTTTCTCGAGACGGGAGAGTGCTTCCTGCGGCACCTTTCCGGACAGCATGCGATACATGGTTGCACAGACAGCATAGACATCTGTCCAGGGGCCCATTTTTCCATAGGAATGGTACTGTTCAAAGGGGGTGTAGCCAGGCTTCAGAACCACCTCCAGACTTCGTGTCTCTGCTCCTGTAATCATGCGGGCCGCACCAAAATCAATCAGGCAGACTTTTCCGTTTTCTCCCAGCATAATATTATCCGGGCTGATATCCCGGTGGATAATGCCTGCCTCATGGATTTTTTCCAGTACCTGAAGAACCGGCGTCACGATTTCCAGTGTTTCTCTTTCCGACAATGGCATGTTTCTCTCCCGCAGATACTGTTTCAGACTTTTTCCACGGATGTATTCCATCACCATATATGCCGTTCCGTTTTCGTAAAAAAAGGTATTTACCTGAACAATTCCTTTCTCCTGCCGGAAACGAATCAGACTTCTGGCCTCTTCCGTAAAGCTTTTCAGACCATTTTCAAAATAATACTGCTTGTCTCTGGAAAAAGCAGAAATTCTGTTTGTCCTCATTTCCGTAACTTCCCGCACTGCCAGACCAACCGGAAAATATTCCTTGATCGCCGTCGGAAGATTCAGATTCAGATCAAACGCGAGATAGGTAATTCCAAATCCGCCCTCACCCAGCACTTTTCCCACCAGATACTGCCCATTCAGGATCGTCCCAGGCCGAAGCACACGGGTACTGCATGTGTTCATATATTCTCTTATGTCAAATCCGCAATGAGGACAGCGCTGCCCCGGATTCTCATTCTCTTTCATGCAGCCGAAACAGAGTTTGTTGACATCCATCTGATTGCTCCTTCTCTTTTCTTTACAAAAGATTTATCCTTTTTTCATCTGCTGTTTCTTCTTTTTATAATCTGATTCTGGTACCTGGCACTTCACTGGCACGGCACCAGGACAGAACCTTCCGGTAATCTGCCCTGGTGCCGTCTCATTCACCTGATATTATTTTAATCTTACCTGGAAGGTATTGTCCTTATTTCCAACATAGAAGGTATCTCCGTCCTGTAATGTGACGGTTCCTGTACATTTCATTCCGTTTCCTTTATAGGTACCGTTCAGGGAATTGAAATCCGTAAGGACAAATCCCTTTCCGTCCGGATTGTAAACGATGGAACAATGCTTTCTGCTGATCTCATCTGTTGCAATGATCAGATTGGATTCCTTTGGATTACGGCCGATTATCACCGGAATTCCCTTATCCAGCTTCAGCTCCATTCCGCCATATACACCACATACACCCATCAGGATGCCCTGACCGGACCAGTCACCGCCTGTTGGCGGATCTACCTGCCATTTGGGTGGCTGTGGCGGTGTTAGCGGTGTTGACGGCGGTATAAGCTGGGGATTCCGCATCTCCGTCCGGTAGGAATTCAGGAAAACGCCCCATGTGATATAGGCAACTGCTGTGGCAACTCCAGCGAGAAATGCAAAGAAATCTCTGGATAAGATCACACTGCCCAGTGCGGCGAACACATTTACCACACCAATAATGATGTTCATAACGATCACATACATAGATACTCTGTCAGACGGTGTTTCTGTCTGTACCACTGTTCTCATGGTTCCGATCGTCTGAATCAGTTTTAAGTAGTATAAAATATACAGTCCGAGTACAATACCAATCACCAGTATGCAAAGAAGCATAATGCCAATCGCATCTTCGCCGACAGTGACCATTGCAATAATGCATACGATTACGCTGATCACGCCTACCAGGCCTAACAGAACGGTGAAAATAATGGAAATCACGCGGATGATCGTCAGACCGGTGCAGGACATTTTTTTCATTCCGCTGCTGCTTCCTTCCGCAAAGGTAAGCCACATTCCAAGGCAGAGCAGAATCATCGGAATCATTCCGATCAGCGTTCCAATCACAGAGGATACCCGTATTGTCGACAGATAGGAATATGCACCATATCCGCCCAGGTCATACAGATCCGCATAGCGCAGCAGACTCGTGACAATGGATGACTGTCCCACCAGACTTGAAATCAAAGAAAATGCAATGGAAACCGTATATGCAATCGTTGCTGTCAGAAAAAGCGCCGATGTGGACAGCTGTTTCACCGCTTTGATCACAGGGCTTTCTGAATATCCTGAATTTATCATATTATTTCTCCTTTACCAGTTTATCGTTTGTCATTTTCTACATTTTTGAGCAGCACGCTCATCTTTATCCCTGACTGACCGATCAGTCCTTCTTCTCCTCCTGATCGATCCATCCGTAGTTTTCATCACAGAATTTTACAAAAACAAGCTTGTTCTTTCCGATTGTCAGCACATCACGGTCCTTCAGCTGAACCGTCTGCAGAACCACAGAACCATTCAGGTAAAACAGTTCATGTGATTTTCCCGGAGAAGCATAAAATTCTCTTTTCAGAGGCTCGTAGGCGATGACTGCGTGCTGATCTCTGGAAACGCTCAGATCGCCATACAGGCAGACATTCATATTCTTGTCAACACTGGTATCCCGTCCGATGAAATTGTTTCCGAAGGTTAACGGCAGTCCCTTTCCATAGTGGCTTCCTTCCACACACACCAGCCAGCCTACGACAGGACCGGTGGATGCCGCAGCAGACTGGTACGGTGCTGTCGTCTTGTCTCCTGTGTCCATACCACCCTGAGGAAGATCCCAGAATCCAATCGTTTTTCCGCTGTCTCCGACTGGCGGAGCATACAGTGGCTTTGTCTGATTTGTATATATACTTCCCATGGAATCCGGAACCGCATTCTGTCCTGCATATGCATTTCCCTGAAACATTCCCTGGGTCGCCGGTTCTGACATCTGGGCAGCTCCCATAGGATTTCTCAGCTCCGGACTGATTCCCTGGGCCGCCGGATAGGACTCCTGCTTTCTTACGCCATTCTGATCCCAGTACCCCATTGTCACACCTTCTGCCGGCTCTGTCACGCCATCATTCGCACCGGAACAATGCGGACAGCTGCTGTATGTGTCCGTATCATAGAAATGTCCGTTTGCACATCTTTCAATTCTCATAGTTGTACCTCCTGAAAATATGTATTATTTTTTATATAATTGACATCCTTGCCAATACATAAGCTATTGTAAAATAAACACGTTTTTTCCGCCTCCAAGAGAAAGTCTGCTTCCCGGAGAACATTTTGTCTCTTTTTCCCTGACCAGTCTCTGCGAACTGTTCAGATATGTTCCCTGTGAGGAATAGTCTGTCACATAGTAATATCCGTCCTCAAACCGGATCAGACAGTGATTACGGCTCACATCCTCATCGGAATTCGGAAAAACAAGATTACAAAGATTCCGGTTTCGTCCCATCCGGATGCTCATCCCCTGCTCCATATCCAGCTTCACATTACAGTATGTCCCGGCGATACACAAAAGTCTGCCGCGCCGGCTCTCCTGCTCCTGCGAATGAAGTATCCGGTAATTATATACTCTGCTTAATTTCTGCACATTGTACACCAGCAGATATCTTGCGACAAAAGGCCCTGCCAGAAACAGCAGAATTCCCGGAAATGCCCACAGAAGATAAGTACTGCCTTTTTCCTCAATAAACAGCCCGTACTTTTCACCTGCCCTGCGGATCCGCTCCCCCTGACAGTAATACCAGTACAGCGAGTACACGCCCAGCGTAACAATGGTCAGAAGCACCTGCGGCCAGTACTTTTTCGATTCGTCTGCCCCGGATTCCTCCACCAGTCCGCAGGCCGTTTCCACATCTGCGGATATTTCCGGCAGGAAGAAAATTCCAAACAGAACGTATTTCCATATAGATCTGTCTTCCTCCAGAAGCCGGTGATTTCCGACTCCCTCATTTCTGAAATTCTCGTTCATCGTCTTCCCCTTCTGCAAAGGAGCCTGTTACTTCCAGTCAATTCTGAAATGAATGCCGCCTGCCACAATCTCATCATGGGGCTGCAGCCGGAACCGGCCTTTTCCCATGATGGAAATTCCGTTTACGATCGTTCCGTTTCTGGAATCCAGATCGCAAACAAAGATGTTATCTCCATCCAGCTCCAGTGCAAAATGCTGTCTGGACATCCTGGAGTCATCACAGTAAATCTCACACATCTTCGAAGAACGCCCCACTATGGTGCTTCCGTTAATGATCCAGTCCAGACGCTTCGGCTCACTGACTCCGTTGCTCAGCCACAGCACCACCTTTCTGGTGGGCAGATTGGGATTTTTCACCGACACTGCCTGACTGGCATAGGAAGAATCCAGAACAATTCCTCCTCCCGGCGTGAGCTGAATCTGTGCCTGCTGCTCCAGATTTTCGATATCCGCCTCCATCTTCCGGACATCTTTTTTCATCTTCCGCATGATCAGAATACTGATGATCACAATAATCAGAATCAAAACCGTCAGGCCGATGGGCCACCATTTCAGAATCAGCTGCCCCAGAGATTCCTTCTCCGGTTCCGGTGCCGGTCTGTCCGCAATTTCCAGAGTCAGTGAAGAAATGCCCAGCGGGTTTTTCTCATACGATGCATCTGTCACATTCCGGATTGATATCTCATATGTACCGTCGTACAGCGTATCTCCAAATACCAGCAGCACGCTGTCATCTCCGGCATCGTCTGTGGTAACCTGCTGCACGGCCAGTGTTTTCTCACCGTTTTTTACCGTATAGCTTTCTGCATTTTCCGCATTTCTCATTGCCTCTGAATACACGATGCGGATTTCATTTGTCTCATTTCCCGTTTCCGCTTTTGCGGTGGGTGCCGTATCATCCTTCTGTCCTCTGTCCACAAGGATGGAAACCGTATCCGATGCTTTCCCTTCCGGGAATTTCAGGACAAAATCTTCATTCTGATTGCTGATATTGTTGGTCTTTGCCCGAAGCAGTGCCCGGTAGCTGCCAAGAACCGTTTCTCTGATTTTATTCAGCCCCTCCAGAACTCCCTGGGACTGAGAGCATGCCCAGGGCACACCTCCGGTATTGCGTGACAGTGCCGCGAATTTTCCGCTGTAATCGGCAATTTCCAGCTCCGAGTCTCCCTCGTTGTTCTCTACCGCAACGGTAAATACCGGAATGCCCTTTGCGATCAGGCGTTTTTCCACGCTGTCCATATTTCTGGTATTGTCTGCACAGTCCTTACCATCTGAAATAATGACCACGACGCGTCGTTTCTGTGAACTGGCAGCCTCTTTGCTGATCATGTCTGTCACCTGATCGATGGCATCAAACAGGACGGTATTGTTATCTCTGTTATCCAGCTGACCGATGACATTCGCGCTCTCCTCCGCACCTTCCGAGCCGTTCAGAAGCATGGTCACTTCGTTTCCGAAGGAAAGCAGAATCATCCGGTCTTCGTTTCTCATTTCCTGTCGGAACTGAGTCAGAGACGTTTTGATCTCCTGAAAACGTGTCTTCTGAATGGATCCGGAAATATCCAGAAGAACGTAGTATTCCGCGGCCTCTCCACATTCCGAAAAGAGTGTGTTGGATTCCAGTCTCAGCGCTTCCCCGCCCAGATATCCTTCCGGATTCTCCGCCTGCGGTGCCCGGTAATACACCGTCACATCCGGCATATTCACATTTACCTGCTCGATTCGGTAATCTGCATCTGCCAGCACCGGTACCGGCTGACAAAGCAGAACCACCAGCAAAACCAGCATCCATATCGTTTTCATTCTGTATCTGTTTTTCATTTCCATACGCGCCCCTCTCTGCAAAATGGCACAAATTCAAATTTACAGCTTCCCATGGAGATCTCATCCCCCAGATGCAGCTCCTGCGGTGCCTTCAGAAGTTCTCCGTTCAGATATGTATTGCTTCCTCCGCCCGGCCTGATAAAAAAGCAGTTGTTATTCGGCTCATAAATCAGGAAACAGTGCTCCTCCTGCTGGATCTTCGGATCCTCTGCCAGACAGATATCCATGTTGTAGCTGCTGCCGATTTTGTTGCTCCCATAAGAGATCCGGTAGTCTCTTCCTTTCATCGGTCCCTCTGTACAGACAAGCCAGCCTGTCACAAGGGCCGTTCCGCTGTGTTTCTTCCAGAGCCCCACCGTCAGCGGTTCTCCGTCACTTCCCATACCGGAAACATGCGGCCCCCTTCCTTCCTGTATGGTGATTGCCCGCGACCCGCCGGGCCATCCCACGGTAACCGGGTCATCATCCCAGGAGGATCCCCAGTTTTCTCTGCGCATTTTGCAGTACGGACAGTCATTCGATTTTTCCGTATCATAGTTGTGTCCATTGATGCATCTGATTATAGCCATCTGATCTGCCCCCTTCCCTTTTACCTAATTTGTACGCAGACAGCCGAATAGTTATCCATATTCTCTCCGGTCCCGTTCTTCTCCACGATCTCGAGCATGCTGTCCAGCCACTTCTGTACCGAATCTGCTTTTTTCAGGCACTGCAGCATCTGCTCTTCCGTGATGTATTCCCAGAAGCCATCGGAGCAAAGAAGAAACGCGTCATTTTTCCTGAGCTTTACCACCGGAGATACTTTGCATCCCAGTTTTTCGGTATCTTCTCCCAGATTGTGAAGCAGCCGGTTCCTGTCCGGATGCTTCCGGATTTCCTCCGGAGAGATATTTCCCATATTCACCAGCATCTGCGGAACACTGTGATCCAGCGTCTGCTCTGCAATCGTATAGCCCTGAAGAATTTTCCTGCGGAACATATACAGTCTGGAATCTCCAATGTGTGCCCACTGGGCTTCTTCGCTGTTCATCTTCAAAATGACCAGTGTGCTGCACATACGCACGGCTCCCGGGACGGTTGTCCGTGCCTCCAGGACGGCATTCTGTGCATATTCCATCGCCTGCTCCAGATCGTCAGCTTCCGTTTCACCGATCGGGCGATATTCGTTTCGGAAGTATTCCAGAACACTTCCCACCGCTGTCTGAGAAGCTACATCGCCGCAGCCGCAGCCTCCCAGTCCATCTGCCAGCAGATAAACCCGTTCCTTTCCGATTTTATCCATCTGTATGCAGTCTTCATTATACTCACGATCACCCGTACGGCTCTCCATTGCAAATCTAATCATACCATCACCTGCATCTCCATTTTTTTAAGTCGCTGTATTCTGTCAAATCCTGCGCCCATCCGGCCTGAATTTTTTCTCAGACTGTGTTCTCCTGCTGCGGTGCCGTATCTGCCGTTTCCTCAGACACGGCCCTGGTCATAACATCATATACCTTCTCCACAAACTGTCCCTGCTGCTCATCACTGATGACACTCTCATCGATCCTCGTATACAGGACAAACCCGGATGCCTCACTTTCATCGATATCGTTCACCACTGCAAGGAATGTCTCCTCACATGCCGCTCCGGATCCGTCCTCCGTCTGCCCGGCCTTCTCCGACATCCAGCAGCAGTGCTTCCCATTATTTTCAGACAAAGTCCGCATCTCCTGTGCCACAGCAGAACAGGAAGTACCATACTCTTCACTTACCGGTCTCTGAAACAGATTCTGAAAATTCTTTTTATATGTACCCTGTTCGGACTCCTGTCCCTCCACGACCATCTTCCGGAAAAATTCCATACCATCCTGCACCGTAGTTTGACAGTGAAAAACTTTATTATCCCCTGTATCCCCTGTCATAATTGTATCTGCAAATCCGTTTTTATCGAAATAATTTTGCATCTCTGTGTATCCGTTCTCCCAGTCTCCTTTCAAACGCGGATTCTCATATGGGTTCCCATGACTCTCATCAAAATATCCAAGAAGGCCAACCAGGCTTTTTGCTGCCTCCTTCGAAGAATGTTTCAGAAAATCTTCTTTCATTTCTGCGTTTTCATCTTCGCGTCCCAGCATTTCCAGCAAATGAGTCTTTAGGAAATTATCCGTTTCTCCATAACCATTGTATATAGTCCCTTCCGACAACCGCTGATACACCGCTCCGGCAATATACATTTTGCCAAAATCAGCTTTCGTCTGTTCCTTCAGATTGTCAAGATTTCGAATAGAACCCTTCATCTCTCCGGACCGGAGCGGCATCACACAGTATACCAGCTGCTCCTTCGTTATTCCATTGTCATCCAGAAACCTGTCGATCACCTGCTTTCCGGGACTTGCCTGTTCTGCCGCTCCCTCCGGAGTCTCTGCCGGATTCGGATCCTGCGCCGATTCCGAAGACTGGGTTTCACCTGAAAGCTCTGACGAATCCGTATCCGTCGCCTCTATGGTTCCATCCGTATTACGGTCAGCCGTCTCCCCATTCGTTTCTGCCGGAACATTCGGTATTTCTTCCACCAGATCTTCCTGCCTGCTTTCTGTTTCGGCAGCCCCCAACTGTGCAGCTGACAATTCCTCTGTCTTTCCCGGTGCCAGGAAACAGCGATAGGCCAGATACACATTGCTTCCGGCAAGAATGATGCATGCCGCCAGGACACCGTAAAAACGCTGGGTATATTTTCGCAGTTTTTTTCCGTTTCCGCGTTTTCTCTCCATATTTTTATAGGAATTCTGAAATTCATTTCTGTCCATTTTATCCGTTTTCCCTTTCCATCCACGCCCGCAGCTGCTGCACATTCTCCGGCCGCTGCTCTGCCTTTGCGGCAGTCAGATACTGAATGAGTTTCTGTGCTTCCAGATCCATGTTCCCGGATTTCAACCGCGGTCTGCCTTCTTTTGGTTCCTTTCCGGAAAGCATCCGGGCATATATCATTCCCAGCGAATACAGATCTGCATTTTTCTCCGGTGCCTGTCCCTTCATGACTTCCGGAGCGAGATATGCGGTCTGAAATATTTCCATTTCCGCACCGATTTTCCGATACGCCTGCAGCTTTGCTCCGCCGAAATCAATCAGACGCATCCGACCGGTATCTTCGAGATAGATACTGTCCGGAGACAGATTTCCATGACAGATTCCCCTTGCGTGCAGGTTCTCCAGAACCCCCGCGAGTCCCCGGAATATCTGTCCTGCTTCGCCCGGCGATATCCTTTTTTCCTGATCCATACGATCCTGCAGCGTACATCCCTGAAGATATTCCATCACAGCATATGTCGTATTGTTTTCCCGAATGCAGCGATATACTTCCACAATTCCCGTGATATCCTGCATTTTGTGCAGGAGGATCATTTCTTTTTCAAACGCGTGCAGTCCATACAGAAACATCTTTTTCTTTTCTGAATTCTGCACAGAAATCTTATTGGTTCGTTTTGAGCGTCTGCCCAGTCCCACCGGAAAATATTCCCGCACTGCCACACGCTTTAAAAGCAGGGCATCCCACGCCATATAAATTATAGAATAATCTGTATTACTGAGAACTCTTCCCAGAATATACCGCCCTGATAATATCGTTCCCGCAGGCAGAATCTCCGGCATTCTTTTCTTATCTGCATCGGCCTGCTCCTGGGAATATCCACACGCCGGACACTGGTTGTATTCTTCCCCATAATCCCGCATGCACCCCATACATTTTTTCACCTGGTTTCCTCCGTTACTGTTCCATTCTGAGTATCACGACTGTCGTATTGTCCTGCTTTGCCACGGACAGCCGCAATGCCTCATTGCAAAGGCGTCCCGCCGCTATCTGCATGTTCTCTCCGCTTTCCTCTACAATTGCCAGAATCTGCGCATCATTCAGACTCTTATACAGTCCGTCACTGCACAGAAGCACCATATCTCCCTTCTTCATCACACAGGGTTCCGCTGACACATCTGCCAGAGGGAGGTTTCCGATTCCCAGAAAGCTGATCAGTGCTTCCCCTCGTCCACGTTCCCGTTCCCGCTCTTCCAGAGATATCTCTCCTGTACGGTACATCTCATCTAATTTGAGATTATAATTGTGCATCCGGGTCAGCGTCGTAATTTCTCCTCCGGAGAGATAATAAATCCGGCTGTCCCCCACAGACCCCCAGTACATTCTGTTTTCAACCATCATTACCGCCACTGCCGTGGTTCCGGCATACAGCGGGTTTCCGGAAGCATCACAAAGCTGTGTCACCTCCCGGTCCGCTTCTTCCAGGCACTGACGCATTGTTGCCGGAATCTCATTCTCTTTCAGCGGGATGGCATTTCGAATTCCATTTACCAGAGAACGGACTGCCGTCTGACTGGCCCGTTCGCCCCCGGCCATTCCGCCCATTCCGTCACAGACTGACGCAAGCAGAAGGTTCCCGTCTCCTGTACAGCAATAGGAATCCTGCTGAGACGGTCTGTCTCCGATAATGGAATATGCACCTGTCTGAATCAATCCATCGCTTTTTTCCATACTTTTTATTCCTTTATTAAATGATGTGCGATTTATACGGCAAATCACATTAAATATTCTACAGCCAGAAAAAACAGACAATAACACAGACCACAAGCAGAACCAGACAGGACCACACCGTAAGATATTTCCAGAATCCCACCGGTTTTTCCTGATTCAGAATTTCCAGAAGTCTCTGGTATTCTGCATCCATATCCGTCTCTTCTTCACACAGACTCTTTTTCAGCGCATCATAAAATTCTTTCATGTCGCCAAAGCGTTCTTCCGTCTGCAATGCCAGCGCCTTCATCAGAACCGCTTCCTGTTCCGCCGTAATCTGAACCCCCAGTGCCCCTGGCCGTTCCAGCTCTGTACCCATGGTCCTTTCCATCGCCGCAACGGGAACCTTCCCGGTAATACAGCGGTAAAACGTGGCCCCAATCTCATACACATCAATCCACGGACCGATTTTGTATCCGCAGCTGTACTGCTCCGGAGGCGCATATCCCTGCTTCAGAGTGATATATTTGCTGCTGATTTCATTGTAATTGTATTTTGCTCCTCCGAAATCCATGATCTTTATGGAACCGTCTTTCAGACAACGGATATTATCCGGGCTGATATCACGGTGGTATACACCCAGACGGTGAATTTCCATCAGTGATTTCATCACTGGAGCCAGAAGCCGGAAGGCCTCTTCCAGCGAAATCTTTCCTCCCTGCGCTTTGACATATGTCAGAAGGTCAATTCCTTCCAGGAATTCCATGACAATGTATGCGGTATTGTTCGCTTCAAAAAAGCGGTATATATCTACAACACCCTTCTTGTCCCGCATTTTGTTCAGAAGATCCGCCTCCTGCAGAAACTTCATCTTGCACTCGTAATAGAAATTCTTTTTTCGCACATCGCCATCTGGCAAAACCGTTCTGGTATTGCGTCTCACAAGAATATCCGCAACAAAAAGCTCTTTGATTGCTACTTTTTCTCCGGTAACAAAATCAAGAGCCACATAGGTGATGCCAAAGCCACCCTCCCCAATTACGCGCCCGAGAAGATACCTGTCATCCAGAAGGGTCAGTGGAGGCAGGTGATGACTATTGACTTTATATTCAGTTATACAAAAACCGCAATGCGGGCAATATACACTATTATGAGGTTTTTCCTGCATACAGTTGATGCAAATTTTTTCTACATTCATACGAGGTTCCAGCTTTCCATCTGATACTTTTTATTCTAATATGCATTATATTTGTTGTCAATTTTTTTATTCTTTTTATCATTTTTTAATTATTTTTGTCAAAACAGACAAATTATACGCAAAAAAGGAAGCTATCTGTGTCAAAACAGACAGCTTCCCTGCATAACTTGTATTTCTTTTTTATTCCTTTCCTGATGTATGAACGGATAAAAATAGAACTAAAGTCAGAAGATGCGAAACGGATTGTTTCGTTTTTCGTGCAGCCCCATTCAGCTGAATGGCTTTTTTCCCCGGTACCATTTAATCAGAAACGGACTGCCTTGGTTTTATAATTGCTCCAACTTCCATATGCCTTTTTTCCGTCTACAATTTTATAAGCACGGACTTTTATTTTGAGGTCGTAATCTATATGGGAAAAGTTTATTGAAAATGAAGTTCTTCTCGTAAAACTTTTCTGACAAAACCACGTCCTGTCATCTGCATCCTTGCTCAAAAAATACACTTCATATCCTGTGGCTCCACGGACTTGTTCCCATTTAATGCTGTATTGAACGCCATCAAACTGAAATGGTTTACTGTATGCTGAATCATACGTTTTTTTCCACGACCCGAGATTCGGTGCTTTAAATAAACGATACGTGTTCTTTTTCAGTGAAAATTGTTTGATATGAGGGCTTTTGTAAATATTTCTATTCACAAACACCCTCTGATAACTCTCTCCTGAAATCTTCAGGTAGGTATATCCGCCCCTTGCCTCGAATGCACAGAGTTTATTATTATATAAAAACCATGAACCGGAGGATATTCTCTGAGGAATCTGACCACTGATCTTTTTAACCTTTCCATTAGAATACACATACAGATAAATAGGATATCCGCCCTTTGGCTTATGAACAGCTGACGTTATTTTTCTTCCCTCAAAATAATTTCCGGTTATGATCAGTACCGGTTTCCTATTCTCACCGGCATTCACAATTGCATAATAATTATTCTGTTCATGTGATTTCAGATAATTCTTATATGCGGCTACTGCTCTTTCGTTTTGCGTCAATGCGCTGACTGTTTTTGCATCAAATTTAAAAACAGCAGCACAAATCAACACAATCATAAATAACCCAAAATACCACTGTTTCTTTTTTCTTATTGTCTTCATACGCATCCTCCCCCTGAATACAATAATACGGATTGTCGTTTCAAAAATATTATATCTCTGCATGTATTCTTTGTAAATACACGGAACAAAGCTTTCCTCAAATTTATTCAGTTATATTTTATACATACTTTTTTCATATCTACAGGCATCGTTTCAGAAAAAGATTCTATCATTCATTACTTCTTTCTGCGAACCTTTTTCACAATTCCCACAATCACACCGATCACCACAGCCGCTGCCAGCAGATACGGGAAGCAGATAATCAGTCCCACCAGGAAATCCACGCATCCTTCCTGAAGGTTATCCAACGAATCCCCAAGGCCAAGACGAATTCTCTCCCATATGGAAAGCTTTGCCGGCGGTGTCACCTTCTGCACCTCCGATGCCTCCAGCTGAATAGTCACATAGGAAATCTGATTATCCAGAATGTTTTTCGAGGACTGGTAGCTTTCCAGCTCATACTCTACCTCCGAAAGCCGTGATTCAATTGTAATGATGTCTTCCACATTTTTCGCGTCCTCCAGAAGCTCCAGCAGACGGTCCTGCTGTGTCTTCAGCGAACGGATCCGTCCTTCGGTATCGGAATACTGAAGCGTCACATCCTCCACATTCTCATTCCGGCTGAGAATATTCCCGAGTCCGTCCATCTGCTCTGAAAAGTTCTCCAGTGCACTCTCCGGAATGCGGATCGTATAGCTTCCATACATCAGGCCGTCATCGTTCTGTCCGGAATTTCCACTGACCCGGCTGCTCTCAAAATAACCGCCCGCCTGTGTGACTGCCCGCTCCAGATCTGTGGAAAAAGCATCAAAATCCAGTGTTTCCACCGTCACAGAAACTGTCCGGATCAGCTTTCTGTCCGATCCCGTGAGCGTATTTTCGCTGCCTACACTACCGGATAAAGAACCGCTGTCTGACTCTGACATTTCTTCTTTTGCCATCAGAGGTATATCCTCACTATACATGGAATCCTGTACACTGTATAATCCCTGCTCCTCCACCGTATCGTTTTCATAGTCCTGACCTGCGACGGACAGATCCGACGAGAGGATATCCCCGCTGAAAAAGCCGCTGTCTTTCTGCCAGGAATCCGCTGTCTGAGCAGAACCTGTCTGCTTCGTCTCTGCCCCGATGCGCACCAGTTCTGCACGCACCGGACCTGCCACCAGAAGAAGACAGGCTGCGGCTGCGGCCCATTTTCCCCAGCGGTTCCATCCGTTTCGCAAAAAAGCCTTTCTCTTCGGAGAGGATACATTCTGCTCCGCATTCTGTGACGAATCATTTTCCTCCGGAGGAAGCTCCCCCTCGATTCGCTGCCACAGATCCGGCATTTCCTCCATGGCATTCTTTCTGAATAATTCTTCGATTCTTTTATCGTCCATATTCTGCCCTCCTCAATTTTTCAAGTCCCTGCTGATAACTCCAGGAAACGGTTCCCTGTGGAATCTGCAGATATTCCGCAATTTCCCGAAAGGTACAGCCTCCCAGTATCTTCATGTGAAAAATAATCTTTTCCCGGGCATTCAGATATCCAAGCGCCTCCTCAAAAGACAGCCTGTCCAGCACCTCCTGCTCCGTGCCGCTTCCGCTGTCCTTTTCTGTCCCGATCAGTTCCGGCCATTCCAGTTCCTGCTCCCGCTGGTTTTTCCGCATAAAATCTATGGTCATATTTCTGGCAATGCGAAAAAGCCATGCCTTATGTCCCTGTCCCGGCTGATATTTACCGGCAGCCTGCCACAGCCGGATGAATAATTCCGATGTGATATCCTCGGCATTTTCCCTGTTTTTTACAACCGCCAACACGGCACCGTATACTGCCGCTGCATATGCCTGATAAATCTCCTTCAGGCCATCCCGGTCTCCCTCCAGGATGTGCCGGATACAAATTTCAAAATATTTATCATCCAATAAAAAATCCCTCCTTCTATCGATTTTATATAGGGTATCTATATATTATACGATATCCGAAGAGATTTTTTATGGGTTTTTCACTTTTTCATTCAACTATTATTCATAAATGCTTCTGTAACGAATTTTCTGCTGCATTTCTTCCACAGAACCGGCAAATCCCGCGGATGCGAGAGACTGCATTGCCGCACCGTAAGCAGCTTCCTCCGAACACTGCGGTATTTTCAAAGGCATACGGAATAACTCCTGTGCCAGCTCCTGAAGCAGACGGTTCTGCCGGATTCCGTTTCCGGAACCAACCAGATACATCGCTGCGCTTCCGGTCATCGCACACATTTTTTCATACATCAGATAAAGCTCATCCAGAACGCCCTGCAGCATTCCCACCGTCATGGCACCGGGATGAAAATTTTCGATTCCGATTGAGGAAATCATTCCCCGTTCTGCCGGATTGCTTCTGGTTCCGGAAAAAGTGGTCCGTATTTTCCAGGCAGCCTCTTTTCCAAACGTATCCATGAAATCCCGTGCCTGAGTCTCCATTCTGCCATACAGATTTTTCATTTTTCCATCGGTATGCGGAAACGATACTCCGCACATCTCTGCCACCTCGCGATAAAACTGCTCCAGCATTGCATACGCTCTTCCGCCGCAAAGTCCGGATCCAACCATAAGATACATTTTTTCCGTACACGGTCTCAATTCAATCGCCCCATGCGATTCCATATATCTGGATGTTCCCACGGACACCTGGCTGCCTGTTCCGATATTCAGCAGTACGGTGTTCGAAAGATCCTGCACCGACCCCAGTACACTCGCCTGATTGTCTCCCAGCGATGCGGTAACCGGAATTCCCCCGTGCAAACCTCCTTTTGTTACACCGACCACACTGTGGCCCGGCAAAATCACAGGCAGAAACGAGATGTCCACCTTTGCCTCTTCAAGCTCCTGCATGCAGAATTCACCCAGCTCCAGGTCATAGCAGCCCCAGCTTGCCGCCATATCCTTTGCAATAAACGGCTCCCTGATTCCGCAAAGCTTCATGGCGATATAATCGCTGAGCGTTACCAGCTTTTTCGCAGCATCCGGAATCAGACCTTGTTTCTGAAGATAAAAATGGGTCGTGATTCCATATCCTGCCGCTGCCGCTCCTGTCGCATCCTGCAGAACCTGGGCATAAGTCCTTCCGTCCTTCATCAGCTCATTGCCGCTTCCATCCTGCCATGTATACAGAGGGCTGACTGCTTCTCCATCCGGATTCACATACAGGATTCCATGCATCTGTCCGGTCATTCCAATACTGCCTGGTTTTCCATATTTGCGGATCAGCTCTTCCACAGCCTGCACGGTCATTCCCCGGAGTTTTTCCGGATCCTGTATCCGCTGAAAGGGCAGATAAGGCTTTTTATTCGCTTTGTGGAAAATGGTTGTCTGATCGACCAGTTCCCCAGTCTCCCCATCCATTACCACCACACTGATGGTAGTTGTCCCCATATCAATTCCAAACGCCAGCATATACCAGTTCTCCAGTCACATGTAATATTATGTCCATTTGTCCCGCAACGTATGACACATAACCAAAGGACATTATAGCCAAAGGGGGCCGCACACCAGTTCCAGGTGCACGACCCCCTATCGTTAGATCACTCTACGTTGCCTTGAAATGAATGATTATCAATTAGTCATACAGGTTCGGAGCGATTGTTTCGTCTTCCATGTTTGTGGAATCATACCAGTAACCAGCTGTCGGAACATCAGATACTTCCTGTCCGTTTGCTGCTGCTGTCAGAGCGTAGATTGCGTAGTAGCCCATCATCAGAGGAGACTGTGTAACAGCACCAAGGAATGTGCCATCCTGTACAGCTGCTTTAATGATAGAACCAGCATCGAAACCAACACCGATTACATCGCCTGCTGCTGCATCGGAACCAAGAACGTTCAGGTTGGAGTTCGCTGCAAGAACACCTTCTGCTGCTGTCTGGTTGGAACCGAAGATTGCGATACAGTTTTCTTTGGAAAGAATAGCCTGAGCCTCTGTGGAGCAAAGCTCTACCGTTGTCTGTGCCGGAACTGCTACCTGGATAACAACGTCTGCATCAGCTTCTGTTGCATCAGCGGTTGTTGCTGCGTTTACATAGAATTCATTTCCTGCTACTGCAACGGTTTTTCCGTCAGCCTGAAGAAGCTCGATCATCTTGTCGATGAATCCGCCGCCACGCTGCTGAATGTTAAGAGCAGTTGCATCCTGGTTAACTTCACCGATGATAACCTGTCCTTCTGCATTTGCTACAACATCTTTGATTGCTGCATACATATTTTCAGCTGCTACGGAACCAGCCTGCGCATTGTCTGTACAAACTTCTGCTACTACGGAGCCTTCCGGAGCATCAGCAACACCGGTATCAAATGTAACTACCGGGATTCCCTTATCTGCACATGCCTGAAGAGCTTCCAGTACAGAGGAGGTATCACATGCTGCAAGACCAAGACCAACCGGGTTTGCTGCGATTGCAGTATTGATCATGTTTACCTGGTCAGCAATATCAGACTCGCTGTTCGGGCCCTGTGCGTTAAAGGTAACACCCAGCTCTTCTCCAGCCATCTCCATACCTTTTACAGCTGCCTGCCAGTATGTAGACTGGAAGGATTTTACCATCATCGGGAATTCATAAGCTTCGTTAGCTGTCAGTCCTTCGAACTGTGCGGTAGGATCTTCTTCTGCGAATACGGGTGCAGCAGTCATGCCTGCTACCATTGCTGCGCTGAGTCCCAGTGCGATTAATTTTTTGATTGTCATTTCTTTGTCCTCCTTTTAATTGAAATAACTTGTTTTATGCAAAAACGTTTTCCGTTTTACATATCGTATGAAATTTATTTTGCTCCTTTTTTCTCTTTGAGAATATCGATCAGAACCGCACCGATCAGTACGAGACCTGTGATAATCTGCTGCCAGTTTGCCTGAAGTCCGATATACGGAAGACCGGTCTTAAGAAGCATGATAACGTAGATACCTACAAACGTTCCGAGAATGGAGCCATATCCTCCAGTTGCTGCAACTCCACCTACAAATACACCGCCGATGGCATCCATTTCAAGACCTGCGCCAGTACCCGGCTGTACCGTAGGAGTAACTGCTGCATACGCTGTTGCTGCAAGACCAACAAACAGTCCACAGATCACGTATACCATAACATGATAAAATTTTACATTGATTCCGGAAAGAGCTGCTGCCTCTTTATTCGAACCGATTGCGATCGTGTAACGGCCGAATTTGGTGTGGTTCAGAACAAACTCCATCAGAAGAACCAAAAGCACCATCCACAGGAAACCGATCGGATAACGGGAAGCACTTCTTCCGGTACCGATGGTAAGCTTGTAGATTGTGTGGAACCATCCGCCTTCCTGTGTAAGTCCCGGCCATGGAGTCGCTGTACAAAGAGAACCGATACCACGGGTGATCATACAGGTACAAAGTGTAGCCAAAAACGGCGGGAGATTCATAACACCGATCAGAACACCATTCACTGCGCCAATCAGAACACCCAGCAGCACACATACCAGCATTGCCACAAGAACCGGGCATCCATAATTTCTGACCAGTGTTCCGCCAATCAGTGCGTAGCAAACCATTCCTGTTCCGATTGACAGGTCTACACCTGCTGTAATAAGCGGGAACGTAACACCGATTGCCATCAGAAGGTCATAGTAGGAAAAATCCAACAGACTCAGCAATGTATTGTATTGTCTGAACTCCTTACTCATCAACGAAAAGATCAACGTCAATGCAATAACAACTAACAAAACAATAAATCTCTGATCACTTAAAATACTTTTACTCTTCTTATTCATGACTGTCCTCCTTAATCGATATTCCGTGTAGCTTTGTTCATAATGTTTTCCTGGGTTGCTTCAGAAATATCAATATTTCCTGTAACTTTTCCCTCACACATAACGATAATACGGTCACTCATACGGAGAACTTCTGTCATCTCAGAAGAAATCATGATAATTGATTTGCCCTCAGCTGCCAGTTTGTTCATTAACTTATAAATTTCGTTCTTGGCACCAACGTCGATACCTCTGGTAGGCTCATCGAAGATCAGGATCTCACTGTCTCTCGTAAGCCATTTTGCAATAACGACTTTCTGCTGGTTACCGCCGGAAAGATTTACAACAAGCTGCTCCGGATTTGGCGTCTTGGTTGCAAGCTCCTTGATATATTTCTCAGTTACCTTTTTCTCTTTTGCTGAATTGATCAGCAGACCGCTGGTATACTGCTCCATCGTTGCCAGAGTTGTATTTTCAATACAGGACTTCTGTACAACACATCCGTATCTTCTTCTGTCCTCTGACAGATAACCGATACCGCATTTTACCGCATCCTCCGGTGTGTTGATCGTCACCTCACGAAGCTGACCATCTTTTCCCATGACAGAGATCTTTCCGCTCTCTTTCGGATCCGCACCAAATAATGCTCTTGCCGTCTCTGTACGTCCGGCACCCATCAATCCGGAGAAGCCAAGAATCTCGCCCTTTCGAAGTTCGAAGCTGACATCCTGAACCATCTTGCCTGCATTCAGATGTTCTACCTTAAGAACAACCGGGGCATCCGGTGCAACCATGCTGTGCTGCTTCGGATCCTCGTAAATCACACGGCCAACCATCATGTTGATGATATCTTCCTTGGAGCTTTCTGCTGTAACCAGAGTTCCCACATAACCGCCGTCACGCATGACTGTAACACGGTCTGTGATAACCTTAATCTCATCCATACGATGAGAAATGTAGACAATTCCCAGTCCCTTTTCACGAAGGTCACGGATAATTACAAACAGATCCGCGATTTCCTTCTCCGTCAGAGCTGCAGAAGGCTCATCAAAGATAATGACCTCCGCCTTATGGGAAATTGCTTTTGCAATTTCGCACATCTGCTGTTTACCAACCGTAAGATTGTGCATCTTCTCTCTCGGGTCGATCTCAATATTCAACTCCTGGAAAAGCTTCTTGGAATCCTCGATCATTTTCTTGTCATCAATGCGGAAACCTTTTTTCGGCTCACGTCCGATGAAAATGTTCTGAGCGACTGTAAGGTCACCCACCATGTTTAATTCCTGATGTACGATTACAACGCCTGCATCCTGTGCTTCTCTTGTGTTATGGAATTCCACCTCTTTGCCTTTGTAAGTGATAGAACCGGAATCCTTCTGGTAAATACCGGTAAGAACCTTCATCAGAGTCGATTTTCCGGCACCGTTCTCTCCCATAAGAGCATGTACTTCTCCGCGTTTCACCTCGAAATTAACATGATCCAAAGCATGAACACCAGGAAAGGACTTATCAATGTCTTTCATTGTCAGAATAACTTCACCCATTGCTGTATCCTCCCTTCCTTAATTCTTTCTGCGTCTTGCAGAAACATCCGCATAAACTGCTGCAATTACAATGATACCGGTAATGATCATCTGCTGTCCTTTGCCAAGACCAAAGGCCAGAATACCCTGCTGTAAAAGAGAGATGATACATACGCCGATCACGGTACCGCCGATGGATGCAAGTCCGCCGACCATGGATGTACCACCCATTACGCAGCCCGCAATGGCTTCGTTGTTGTACTGGTCGCCGTATCCCGGCTGTACGGTTGTATATGTAGCTACAAAAAACAGAGCGGCAATTCCTGCCATCATTCCGCAAATGATATATGCAAGCATACGCCATTTCTTTGTGTTGACACCGGAAAGACGAACTGCCTCACTGTTGGAGCCAAGACAGAGGATATAGCGTCCCGGTTTCGTACGGTAAAGAACAATCCCGCAGATCACAGCCGCTGCCAGAAAGATCACAAGACCTACCGGAAATCCTTTATATGAAACAATATTTCTGAACCAGCCATTTGCAGGATCGTTGCCCAGCGGCCAGCTCACAGACTGTGTCTTTGTAAACACAGATGCAAGACCTTTCGCAATGTTCATGGATGCCATGGATACGATAAACGGCGGCACAGACATATAAGACACAAGCCATCCGTTAAAGACTCCAAAGCATACACCGATCAAAATACAGATTACCATAGCCAATGCACAAGGAACGCCATAGCTGCCCAGGCAGTAGCCGGAAATCAGTGCGCAGCAGAACATTACCGGTCCAATGGAGAAATCGATTCCTCCGGTAGCAATTACAAATGTAACGCCAAGTGACAAAAAGCCCAGGAAATACACATAGTTCAGAGTAGACTTGATACTGTCAACGATCGGGAATTTGCTTCCCAGCACAGCTCTGAAAACCACGAACATAACAATCAGAATCCCTACTAACAGGATTCTGTTCAGTCCGAGCTTTTTTATGATTGGATTTTGTTTCAGTTTTTCCAATTTTTTCCCTCCCTGTTTTTACATTTCTGTATTTTTGTTATTACTATAATAACTTGAAATTCTTCTGATGAAAATGGAATTTCTTATATAAAAAGGTTAAAAATTTACGATATCGTAAATTTTTAACCTTTTACTGTTATGACGTTTCCGTTTCCTTCCGCGATGAGTTAAACGGAAAAATCAGTTTTTCAATTTCACTGTCATACATGTTCTCCGGCGTCACCAGCTCACAGCCGGAATCAATATTTTTTTCCACCTCCTGCCCGCCCAGCATGCGGATGCTTTCACGCACCCCCAGATATCCCATCTTAAAGGCCTTCTGCACCACAACCCCTTTGATGATCCCTTCTTCCATCAGTTCCACGGCCTCCTGGGAGCTGTCGATTCCCACCAGTGCGATCCGGTCCTGTGCCTTCTCATCCCGGACTGCTCTCGCAGCTCCCACAAAGGAATACTCGTTCATTCCGGCGATCATCACCAGATCCGGATACTTCTCCATCAGCTGGTTCGTCAGCTCATATGCCTTTTCATACTGCGAATCACAGTAAACCACCTCCGCAACGTTCTGTCCCAGATCTCCCAGTCCCTCCCGGAAGCCTTTTTCTCTCTCCCGTGCGGTAGAGACCCCCTGCACATGTGCCACAATGGCAATTTTTCCTTCTTTCTCACCGATCAGCTGTGCGGCATATTCTCCCAGAAGCCTTCCTGCCTCCAGGTTATCCGTCGCCACCGTGAGATCCTGCAGCGGTTCTTCCGTGTATGAGTCGATATACACGATGCGGATTCCTTTTTTCTTTGCCTTTTTCAGGTATTCCTCCGACTCCGTGAAGCTGGAAGGGGAGATCAGAATGGCATCCGGACGTTTCGCGATCGCCTCTTCCAGAAGTTCGTTCTGGCGCTGTACATCCATTTCCTGATCAGGAGCCGTAACCTCCAGTGACGCATTATACTCATCTGCCGCAGTCCTCGCCCCGGCAATCAGAGAAGTCCAGAAATCGTTGGTTCCATCCACGACCTTTGGAATGTAGATCAGGGACCATTTCTTCGGATTTTTCTGCTGCAGGTAACCGGAAATTCCCATACCTCCCAGAAGGATCGCTGCCAGCACCAGAATCCCGATCATCCATTTTTTATAATTCCTCATGGTATTCCTCCTGTTCTGCCGGAATGGTAATCGTAGCCGTCGTTCCTTTTCCCGGTTCACTGCGATAGGAAATTCCGTAATCCGCCCCGTAATACAGCTGCAGCCGCTTCTGCACATTGTACACACCTACACCGTTGGAATGGTAATTCACCTTGTGTCTTTCAAAGATGTGAGCCAGAGTATGTTCATCCATTCCTGTGCCGTCATCCGAAATTTCCAGAACCGCATTTCCGTCCTGCCGGTATCCGCGCACAACCAGAAGTCCCTTTGTTTCCTTATATTTCAGCCCGTGATAGATGGCATTTTCAATAATCGGCTGCAGAACCAGCTTGATGATCTTTACATGGTTCAGAGAAAGATCCACCTGAATCTGAAATTCCATCTTATCTTTATACCGCATTTTCTGGATCGTCAGATAGCTTCTGGCGTACTCGATTTCTGTGGCAATGGAAACCAGTTCATCCTCATTGCTGATACTCTGGCGCAGAAGCCTGGCCAGAGCTGCCGTCATGAGCACCACTTCCTCATTTTTCTTTCCCTCGGCCATCCAGATGATCGAATCCAGCGTATTGTACAGAAAATGCGGATTGATCTGCGACTGCAGAGCCTTCAGCTCACTTTTTCTCTTTTCTTCCTGATCGCGCACATTCTGCTCCATCAGTTCCTCGATCCGGTGCGTCATCACATTGAAGGAGCTGGTAAGGCTGCCGATTTCATTTTCCGAAGTGACGATCAGATCCGGGCCTCCGAAATCTCCCTCCTGCACCTTTGCCATGGAATCGCGCAGCCGCTGAATGGGAAGGGTAATATTCCTGGCAACCACACTGGACAGTATGATCGCAATGATCATCAGGACCAGTGCAGTCAGAACGTAGATCAGCTGCGCCTGCCGGCTGCTGCGGAGCAGCTTTCCCACATTCATACAGCCGGCCACCGACCAGCCTGTTTTTTCCGATTTGGAGATACAGTACACCTTTCCGCTGTTCCCCGTTCCTGTCAGGACCGCATCGGACCCTACCTGCATGACTTCATCAATGTTTTCCGTCTGCAGCTCATTGTACAGCTGCTGCTGCTGCGGATGATACACAATGTTTCCATCCTGATCCAGAATGAACACATAGCCCGCATCTCCGATGGTATTCTGATCGCACAGTTCCCGGATCGCATTGTAATTCAGATCAATGAAAAACACCCCTGCCGGCTTTTCTTTACGATCCCTGCTGCAGATGCCCTTGCTCAGTGTGATCACCCAGGGACGCTCCCCCTCAATAATGTGCTGGACATGGGAGGATGTCAGAACAGAAATCCCCAGATTGTCCCAGGCATTGCGAAACCATTCCAGGTTTTCCATACGGATATTCGGATTCACCGTATCTGTCCCGTCGTTCAGAAGGGCCTTCCCGTCTGCCCGCACCAGTCCGAGATTGCAGATATCATCACGGCCCTCCAGAATTGTGTGAAACTGTTCCAGAAGTCGTCTGCGGTATTCCGTGTTATCCAGATCCCCCGACAGATATTTCTGAACATCCTCACTGTCCGCGATCACCGATGCGATATTCTCCATGTAATCAATATAGGAATCGATGTTCTGATTCATCTGTCGGATGATCGTCTGGGTGTACATGGTGGAATTTTCCAGAACCGCCTTCCGCGTATAATTCAGGGATACCACCGTCACAATCAGTACCGCACCGAGAAGCACAATGGCAACCGTTGTAAAAATTGCACTCTGAATGCTCTTGAATCTGCCCAGAAATCTTCCTTCCGTGTACTCTTTTTTCATTTTCGCTTCTCCCTTGCATACTCGGTAGGCGTTTTTCCGGTCATCTTCTTAAAGGATATCCCGAAATAATGAGGATCGGAAAATCCCACCTTTTCTGCAATCTCATAGTTTTTCAGTGTCGTATGCTCCAGAAGTTCCCGCGCCTTCTCCATCCGCACCCGCACCAGAGCCTCAATAAAGGTCTCTCCGGTGGCCTCCTTGAAGATGGTGCTGAAATAGCTGGTGCTGATATTCAGATAATTGCAGATACTGTTCAGATTCAGTCCCGGATCCATATAATTGTTCTGAATATAATCCTGTGCAAGCACCGCCTGACGCTGCATACTGGAACTGTTATATTTCTGCATGTTCTCAAATACACGCTCCGCATAATCCTTCACAAGTCCGATTGCTTTCTGAAAACTCTTCTGCTCCGTGATGCGGATGATCATTTCCTCCCGCGTATGGGTGATCTCATCAGAATCCGCATTGACGGTTTCCCATGCCTTGGCAACCGCGCGGACGATCTGCTGAAGATACACACACGCAAGACTTTTATCTGCATATGCATCCTTGATCCCCTGCTCCATCTTCGCAAGCATCAGTTCCATGGTCTCCTTTTTTCCGGTTTTCATGGCATTGACAAATGCTTCCAGCGGTTCCTGCAGAGACAGATTCTGCGTTGTCTTTCGCTCATCCATATCAATAAGAAGGTTTCCTCCCAGAAGGTACCGGTACTGCATGGCTTTTTCTGCAAGCTTATAGGAAAGCAGGAGCTTGTCAGGTGCCTTGACCCAGCTTCCGATCCCGATGGATACCGCAATCCCGATCACCTCCTTCACTTTCTGCTGGATGTCCCGGCAGATCTCCAGAATCCGGTTCGAAAAATCCCTGGTATGTTCTCCCATAAAAAGGACACAGACACGGCTGCTTCCCTCCTGGTAGGCCACGCCTGCATTTGCCTGACTTACCAGCTCATCACTGATATTGAACAGCACAAATGCCATCAGCGCACTCTCCTGATATTTTTCCACCTCCAGCTGATACATGTCGGAATAGATATCCATGTCAAACACGGCAACCCGATAGCTGGGCACATCCATATCGATTCCCAGCTCTTTCATCTGCTTCAGGCTCACTTCCACATCCTGTGTACACTTTACCAGTTCCTCGATAGCCTTGGACCGGATGACCAGTGCATTTTTGTGATATTTCTGAGAAACCTGCGTCAGGCTCTCCATTTTTCTGCGCTCTGCCTTTCTCTGCTCCACCTTCTCCTTCATGCGGCTGATCACACCGGTCAGCTCCATCGCCGTCACCGGCTTGAGAAGATATTCACTTACATCATACTGAATCGCCTTCTTGGCATACTCAAAATCGCTGAAGCCGCTGAAAATCACAATGACAATATCCGGATAATTATCGTGAAGATAATGACTCAGCTCCATTCCATCCATATAGGGCATACAGATATCCGTCAGAACGATATCCACCTCCTGGCTCTTCACAAATTCCGCCGCTTCCTGACCATTTTCGCAGACCCCGACCAGTTCACAGTCCATAGCCTTCCAGTCAATATTTTCACGGATCGCATCCCGCACCAATATTTCATCATCTACCAGCAATATCCGATACATTCTGATATCCTCCTGTTTTTCCTGCTTATATCCTTTGATGTTGGCCGACAAATGAGCCTGACGTCGATTTTTCCGTGCTAAGCACTCCCAAAATCGACAAAAACATTCGCAATCCGCACATTTTTCTGTAAAAAATGGCTGCTTGCTCATGTTTTGCGGGACCCATAGACATAAAAACACATGCAAGCATGTATTTTATGTCCATTTGTCCCTTGGCTCATCTTACCATGACACGGGATTTTTTACAATTCATCCATCTGCTTTATCAGCTCCTGCCGCTTCTCCTGAAACAGCAGGTTTCGATTATAAAGATAATAACGGGGACACTCGTATTCTTCCAGAAACTTCACAGCATAGCAGCCGGTATTCAGTTCCGTGATGAAAATTACCATTTCCTGCCCCTGCGGCAGCGCTGCCTCCATGAAATCAAAAGCCTTTTCCAGTGTGTCTGCCACCCGGTCATAAATCTGATCATACTGCGCCCTCCTGTCTGCAAACAGTTCCTGCATGATCGAAAATGCTTCTTTTCCGTCTGCAGCTGCGGCTCCCTTTATCTTCTGAATGATTTCCTCCAGAGAAGACAGCGTATCCAGGTACAGATGCTCCTCCTCACGATCCAATAGCTCCGCATTTTTCAGGCGGCGGAATTCTCCTTCGAAAGAATCGCGGCAGTCTTCCAGAAATTCCATCGGCGCATCCTGATAGGCTCCCAAAAGGCCTTCTCTGCATTGTTTCAGGCACTCCAGGAGACGCTCCAGCCTCCGGCATTCCCGGTACCAGGCAGAAAACTGCGTATTACACCGGGACAGAATCAGCCCCGTCACGCTCAGGCGCTCATCAAAAGAGGCATGAGACAGCCGTTTCACCATGCCCTCCGGAATCTTCCCTTCAAAAACGGCATCTATCTGGTAATCCTCCCGGTATTTGTAGGACAGCTCCAGATAGCCCGCAAAATCCTTCGCAATTTTTTCATGCTGAATATACTGGATCACCACATCCCGATCCACCGTTTTTCCCAGCTTTTCATATACATAAATCATTCTGGACAGGTCCTCCCAGCCTCTGGGGGTGGCAAACTGCTTTCCGTCAACGGTACTTTCCATCTGATAAAAATAAGAAGGACGCAGACTCAGATACGACAGAATTGCCGGATGTATTTCCTGCTGACAGGCATATTCCTTCCACGCCTCATAATCCGGCTCCACCTCGATCTTTTTCACACGATCCATGGTAACCACATCAAACTCCCGGACCGATTTATTATATTCCGGAGGGTTTCCTGCTGCTGCGATCAGCCATCCCTGCGGGATTTCATGGTTCCCGAAGGTTTTGCACTGGAGAAACTGCAGCATGGCCGGAGCCAGGGTCTCGGAGACACAGTTGATCTCATCGATGAAGAGAATCCCTTCCCGGATTCCTGTCTTGCGGATTTTTTCATAAACCGATGCCACGATCTCACTCATGGTATACTCCGTCACCGGGCAGGTTTTCCCGTCAAATTCCTCCTGGGATATATAGGGAAGCCCGATGGCACTCTGCCGGGTGTGATGGGTAATCGTATAGCTGACAAGCCCCACCTTACACTCCCTTGCGATCTGCTCCATGATCTGCGTTTTCCCGATGCCCGGTGCTCCCAGAAGCAGAATCGGTCTCTGACGCACCGGAGGAATTTCATATTCTCCATATTCGTTTTTATAAAAATACGCCTGAATGGCATCCTTGATTTCTTCCTTTGCCCTCTTGATATTCATTTCATATCCTCCAGATCTTCTTCCTCCAGGATGAGTCGGATCGCCCAGGGCGGAACATCCACATCCTGATAATCTTCCCGCATAAAAATAAATGCCACATCATAATCCGGCTTTTTCACCGGAAAAATCCCATATCCATCGGTAAAATAGAGCAGTCCGCGCAGCCTGTGAAATTCTCCCTTTTGCCGGAGCTCCTCCACATAAGCAAAGGGTGGACGAAAATCCGTCCCGCCCAGCCCGGTAACCGTAAAATTCTTCCGGTACTGTTCCAGCTGCTCCGGCCTCTCGATGAGCACATCCTCCCGGACCTTATCGTCACACTGCAGAATATGCACATGGATCCTGCGGCTGAAGCTCTCCGATTCTTTCAGAATGGCCCAGGTCTGATCCAGAAATTTCTGCACCAGTGTCTCCTTACAGGACATGGAGGTATCGATCACGATAACAAACTCCTGAATCTGATTGATTTCCTTTGTCTCCAGCGGCTCGATGAGGGGCATGTTATGGTACAGCTGCATTCCGTATTGATAATAGATATAATCAAAAGTATCCATATCCACCTGCATGACTTCCTGCAATACCGCAAATTTCCTGAGAAATTCCCGATAATTGTACCGTTTCCGGTTTGCTGCCTGCAGCTGCATCTGCAGCACCTGACTGCTCTTTCCCGCCTCTTTGGAAAAAAGCTCCATCTCTGTCTGCATCTTTTCGCGGATATCCTCCCACTGCTCCTTCTGTCTGGGACGTGTCGGCATATTCGGCCGCTTTCGATACCAGTACTGATGATCATCCGCCGAAAATGCTTCCTTCCAGGCACAGAGCTGTTCCGGCGGAAAATGGGCCGCACAGAGACTGCGGTATATTTTCTGGGCAGTGAGACTTCCGGCCGAAGCCTTATCACCCGAAAGCACTTCGGCCTGCACCCACATCGCCGCCTCCTGGTAAGCTCTGCTTTTTGGTCTGTGGATGCATTTCAGATACAGCGTATCCATCATAAGCTCCACTGCCATGTCACAGGCAAGATCCCAGCATTCTTTCTCCCGGCGGATCACCGTCCCCCGGGATTCCTGCAAAAAGCCATGCCAGAACAGGCAGTGCAGCAGCGCATGAAAATACGCACGGTTTACCAGTTCCTTACTCTGGCGGTAGGTTTGCATCAGCTGCTGCGGATTGTAATACAGATTCGATCCGTCCGTAGCCAGAAACGGAATTCCGTCATCCCGAAGAAACCGCAGGGCTGATAAAGCCACATCCAGAAACCGCATGTTCAGATACAGTTCATTCCGGCAGTCTCTCAGAATTTCCTCGCTGATAGATTGTTTCTTCTCTTCCAGGAGCTGCTGCTCCATATTCGGATTTATCATAACTTCTCCTGTCACTACAGTTCAAAAATCGTGCGCCTGGCCGGGCGAGTCACACGGCGCAGTTCCATCAGACAGCCCACGCCTTCCGCCCAGCCTGCCTTCTGCGCCATGTCCAGAAGCATCCCGATCCGGTCTTTTGCAATGTCTGCGAGATAACGCAGCCCGGACAGATCTTTTGTTTCTGTCAGATATCTACCGGCATATTCCACATGTTCCTTCAGATATTCCTGATATTCCTCCTGATACGACGTCTCCAGTCTATAGGGCCAGAGAAGCCTTCCCAGGCATAACCGTATGAGAAAACGTTCGCTCTCCTGTGCTCTGGCCGCATAAAAGCGGGAATCATATTCCCGGAAATTCAGCTGTCCGTCCAGAAAACTGTTCCGGTAATACAGCCCGGTCCCATGCACCTCTGTCATGATGATTCTGGCCGGCGTATTCTCCACCCCTTCTTCATAAAATTCCGGAAACATCAGCCGTGCCTCCCCCTCTCCGTGGTAGACCACCGAGATTTCCCCGGAAAATTCTGACAGAACATCACGAAAGCAGGACCGGCGGCGACGGCGTTCCTCCGGGACAGACTGTTCTGTCACTTCCAGCCGTTCCACTTTCCGACAGCCGGTAAAAGCACCCGCTCCCACGTCTTCTATGGAAGTATAAAAAGAAAAGGACTTCAGGTGATGACAATTGTAAAAGGCATAACGCCCAATGGTCCGAATGGTTCCCGGCAGAGCAATGGATTCAAACATTCCGCCGGAAAAAGCATATGCCTCCAGACCGGTCACCGGTTTCCCGTCCACCTGTTCCGGAACGGACACATGCGGAATTTCTCCGGTCCACTTTACGAGCCGAATCTCTTCCCCGATTTTTTCATACAAAAACAATCCGCCATCTTCTGTCATCCTGCTTCCCTCTTTCTTTCCTCTGATCCCCGGTTCATTCCGGCATCCTTTTCTGCGCCGGAAGACGGTTCCGGTCTGTCACTCTGCTACTTATTTTATCAGCTTTTCGGACAAATTCAAGTCGAACGAGCATGAGACCTGGCGTGCCGGATGCGGACTGCCGCAGGCAGTCACAGTTCCAAAGAAATAAAGACCGGAGCACATTTTTGTGCCCCGGTCCCTGCTGCTGCGCATACGCTGTCACGCAGTCTGTATGTATCACACGATATCGTTCATTTTTTATTTGACGATCACGCCGTCTTCATCCCAGAGATCATGCCAGTCCTTTGCACCCGGCCACAGGAACACCTGACCTTTTACCAGGCGGTTTCCTCTTTCCAGGGTGGCAATGGATGCCATCTCCTCTTCGGTAAGCCAGTCACCGTCCACCATTGCTTCCAGATTTTTCGGATAGTTATGTGTGGAGAAGGGAATGGTCACCTGTCCGTGCTGAACGGCCCATTTCAGGCATACCGTTGCCGGATGAATGTTATGCGCCTTCGCAATTGCCAGGATTTCCGGCATTTCCATATCTGCCAGATCCTCCGGACAGATATCTCTTTCCGGACGTCTCGGAGAGCCAAGGGGCATATATCCCACCGGCTGAATGCCGTGTGCCACCAGATAATCAAACAGTTCCTTCTGCTGGAAGCAGGGATGCATCTCGATCTCACAGGTTGCCGGTTTGATTTTCATCAGCGGAAGCACTGCCTCCAGCTTGGGAATGGTCATATTGGAGATGCCGATGTGGCGGATCAGTCCTTCCTCCACCAGCGCTTCGCACTGACGGTAGGTATTCATGAAGCGCTCTGCGGTAAACGGTTTGGAATCCGGATTACGGGAATCCACATCACATCCCGGTGCGTGATAGTTCGGGAACGGCCAGTGAATATAATACATATCCACATAGTCACACTGCAGATCTGCAATGCTCTTTTTGCATGCTTCGGCAACTCTCTCATGCATATCATTCCATACCTTTGTCATGATATACAGATCTTCTCTTTTAACAATTCCTTCCTCAAACGCCGCATGGAACACCTCGCCGATGTTCTTTTCGTTTCCATAGCATGCTGCGCAGTCAAACATACGATAGCCGCAGCGGATTCCGCCTGCCACTGCCTGCGCCACCTCTTCTGCGCTGACACGGTCAGAGCCAAAGGTACCCATGCCGATCACTGGCATTGTGGAACCGTCGTTCAGTTTTTTCTGCGGCACAGTAGCCGGATCAATAAATGTCATATTGTTTCCTCCTTCTTTATGATATACTTCTGATTTTCTTTATCTGAATCTGCGGAAGCAATGCTTCCATATCTTCCTTTACAAAAAAGCCCGTTTCCAGACGCATGGCATTTGCCGCGGAAACTGCGCTGGCAAGCCGGATGCTCTCCTCAATGGAATAATCTCTTGCCATTCCCACCGCAAAGCCGGCAATCATGGAATCTCCGCAGCCAACGGTATTCACCGCCTCGATCTTCGGCACCTTTACATCATAAATTCCCTGATCCGTGGAAACCAGTGAACCGTCACCGCCAAGGGAAATCACCACGATCTCGATTCCTTCCCGGTGAAGATGCTGTGCCGCCTGAATCAGTGCCTCACGGCTGTTCATGGGACGTCCCGTGAGCATCCGGATCTCATCGATATTCGGCTTGATCAGGGTAGGCTGCTCAACGATGCACTCTTCCAGAAGCTTTCCGCTGGTATCCAGGATCACCGGTTTCCCGTTTTCTCTGGCCGCACGGATCAGACGCTTGTACAGAGACGATCCGGCACCCTTTGGCGTACTTCCGGAAATGGTCACCACCTTACATTCCGGCAAAAGAGACTGGAATTTTTCCACCAGGCGGTCACAGTCCTTTTCCGTAACCGCGAAGCCGGGTTCCAGAAATTCCGTCTGTTCCTGATTGATCTCATCCCAGATATTGATGCAGGTACGACTCTCTCCTTCGCACCAAACAAAATCACTGACCAGCCCTCTGGCCTGTACGCGCTCGGAAATAAACTTTCCCGCATGTCCGCCCAGAAATCCGGTTGCCGTCATATTTTCACCAATGATCGAAGCCACTCTTGCCACATTGATTCCCTTGCCGCCCGCATTGGCCACACAGGATTTTACCCGGTTCACACTGCCCACGCCGAAACGCTCCACCACATATCTTTTATCAATTGCCGCATTGGCCGTCACGGTCAGTATCATTTTTCTTCTGCTCCTTCGTCGTCATTCATCAGAAGGATCTTTCCCTGTACCAGACCTGGGGTCTTATACATCTGGAAAGCTTCCTGCGCCTGACTCATGGGCATCTTTTTAAAGATGAATCCGGGATCGAATTTCAGCTGTCCCGTCGCAAAGTAATGTGCGGTCAGATCCCATTCCTTTCCCGGGAACGGAGAGCTGTAGGACATCCAGGAACCGGTCAGCTTAAATTCCTTGCGGTTCATATTTTCCCAGAGCTTCGGGGTAAAGGTCATATCCACATGCGGCGTTCCGATGAAACATACATGTGCCTTATTTGCCGCCAGTTCGAAAGCCATATGCATGGTGGGAACCTGACCGGCTGTCTCATACACATAATCGTAGCCCTTTCCTCCGGTGATCGCCATTGCCTTTTCCATAAAATCACCTTCCAGGGTATTGACCACCTCATCTGCTCCAAGCCGCTTCGCAAGCTCCAGACGCTCCTCGCTGATATCAAATACCACAACTTTTTTGGAACCGAAAATTTTTGCCCACTGCATGGTAAACATCCCGATGGTTCCGCCTCCCAGAATGGCCACATACCGGCCACCCTGGTAATCATTCTGGAGAAGTCCGTGAAGTGCTACCGTGGACGGTTCAAACATGGCGCCCTGTTCATAGGAAATGGAGGGATCGTAAGGAACTGCGCTCTGCTCCGGAATCACTACATAATCCGCATTGCTGCCCTGCTCTCTGGAACCGATAAAGCTGTAGTGCTTGCACAGGGAAAAGTTTCCGTTCTGGCAGTCATCACACTTCATGCAGGGAACCAGCGGCGCGCCGGAAACATGATCTCCGACCTTCACCTTTGTCACTCCTGCACCCACCTCCACGACGTCACCGGAAAATTCATGGCCGAGAACGATGGGGTAAAAATGGACACCATTGTGCAGTACACGGGGAACGTCCGATCCGCAGATGCCGGATGCTTTTACCTTCACTTTCACATATCCGGGCTTCACCTGCGGTTCTTCCACTTCCATATACCGTACATCTTCGTTTGCAACAACTACTGCTGCTTTCATAATACTTTCTCCTCCTTATTTCATCAGATCCTCCAGGGATCTGTAAAGCATTCGATATGTTTCGTAGGTTCTGTCATAAACCTCTTTATTTTTCTCATTCGGCTCATGGCGTCTTGTCTCCTTTACCGTCAGAGCCACTGCCTCCTCATAGCTTTCGTAGAATCCGACACCCACGCCGGCCAGGATTGCCGCCCCCAGCGTTGTCGCCGTATCAGACGAAGGAACAACGATCGGCTTTCCGGTAATATCGGATTTGATCTGGGTCCAGAGAAGCGAGTTCGCAGAACCGCCCATCGCCCTTAATACATCCACACGCGCTCCGGCCTCCTCTGCCGCCTCCAGGTTATGACGGAGCGAGAGGGCAACTCCCTCCATGCAGGCCCGCAGCATGTGCCCTTTTGTCTTGGCAAAATCAAGTCCGAAGAAAACCCCTTTTGCATGAGGATTCCAGATAGGGGAACGCTCCCCTGACATATATGGAAGGAACACCACTCCGTCACAGCCGGGGGCAATCTTTTCGCCCGCTTCATTGAGCTGCTGCAGAGAGGATTTTCCCGTTTCCTCAGAAATACTTCTCTCATAATCGGCAAATTCCCGCTCAAACCAGCGCATCACACCGCCGCCTCCGGTGGTTCCTCCCTGAAGGAGCCACTGCCCCGGAACCACATGAAAACCCAGGATCAGACGCGGGTCCGCCTTATAGCTGTCCATGCAGATACTCATTCCGCCGGCCTGTCCGCCCTGTTCCTGCGTCTCGCCGGGATGGATCACACCGGCTCCCAGTGTTCCGCAGGCCGCGTCCAGACCTCCTGCCACCACCGGTGTCCCCTCTGCCAGGCCGCACTGGGCCGCTGCCTGAGCCGTTACCCGGCCGATCACCTGATCACAGGGAACGATTTCCGGAAGGAATCTCCTGGGAATTCCCAGTTTTTCACACATTTCTTCGTCCCAGCAGCCATTTCGCATGTCAAAGCAGTGCAGCCCATATCCCTGTGAGACATCCTGTGTCACTGCACCGGTAAGGCGATAGGCAATATAGCTGTTCGACTGAAGGATCTTATCGATTTTCTCATATACTTCCGGCAGATTTTCTTTGTACCAGAGAATTTTTGCCGTCGTGTAGGATGGCTGGAGGGAATTTCCGGCCACCTGAAAAATAGCATCTGCTCCCACTTCACCGTTTAATCTGTCACAGACAGACTGTGCCCTGGTATCCATCCAGATGGGTGTATTGCACAGTACCCTTCCGTCACGGTCCATTGCAATGGCAGACCAGCTCTGTCCGTCAATTCCGACACCCGCAATTTCTCCGGGGTCTATTGCCCCGTCTTTCAGCAGTTTTCGCAGCGCATGACAGACTCCGTCCCACCATTCCTCCGGATTCTGCTCGGCCCAGCCTTCCCTTGGATAATACACCGGGTAATCCCCGGAAGCCGATGCAGCCACATTTCCATACCGGTCAAATGCCGCAACCTTGCAGGCGCTGGTGCCGATATCAATTCCCAATAAATATTTTCCGCTCATAAATCCCCCGTGTTCTCATCCGTTCTGTCCCGGATGGATTTTCCAATCAGAATTTCCGTCCGAAGCTTCTCTGAAATCCCCTGTTTTTCTGTCGTATCCTCCGCTTCGGAATGTGTATTTTCCAGACGTGACAGCATAATTCCTGCCGCCTCCCTGGCAATTCCCTCCGTTGGCTGTGACACAATCGTCAGCTTGGGGCTGCAGGCTCGCGCAAACTGCAGATTGTCAAAACCGATCACCGAAAGCTGGTCCGGAATCCGGATCCCCAGCTCGTTGATTCCGATCACAGTCCCCATCGTCATCTCATAATTTGTCACAAAGACGGCTGTCATATGAGGATTGCGCCGCACCAGCTCTGTCAGAGCCCTCACGCCGCCCTGTATCGTGTAATCACCGTGGAAGATCAGTGATTCCTGCACCGCAACACCATATCTCTCATGCGCCTTTGCATATCCGCTCAGACGCTCCCTGGCCGTAAAAACATCCCGCGGTCCCCCGATGATCCCGATATTCCGATGTCCGTTTTTCAGAAGAAGCTCCACGGCATCCTCTGCCGCTTTCTCATTGTCCACCAGCACACAGTCACAGGAAAGGCCCTGAATCATACGGTCAATGAGCACAATGGGACGTCCCGTTTTCTGAAACTCCTTCAGATGCTCGCCCGCCGTATCCACCGGCATGTTGATAATTCCGTCCACACGCTTGCGCATGAGAAATTCCACAGCTTCTTTTTCCAGCTTTTTGTCTGTACGACAGTCGCAGATGATCGTGGCGTAGCCATGATTTCTGAGGATATCCTCCATTCCGGTGATGATCTCCGCACAGAAGATATTATTCAGCTCGGGGATCACCACACCGATGGTCTTTGTCGCGTTGGTCTTCAGGTTGCGGGCAACCTCATTCACCTCATAATGCAGCTCTCGAATAGCTGCCTCGATCTTCACACGATTTTTTTCCCGCACATTGCCGCCATTAAAATAAGAAGAGATGGTCGCAAGTCCCAGTCCCGTATATCTGGCAATGTCTTTCATGGTCGCTGCCATAGGATCACTCTCCGTTCCGGCAGTCTCATTCTGCCTTTCCGTCGCAGCCGCACACCTTCATCCGGCTCATGACCAGATTTTTCACTGCTTCCATTCCGGCCTTACCATATGCCTTCGGGTCAATGGTGTCCGGTTTCTGTGCCAGAAGCTCTGCTGTTGCCTTTGTGTATGCTGCTCTCAGCTCTGTCGCAAAATTCACTTTACAGATACCGCGTTTTACACAGTCGCTGACATCCTCATCGGTCAGCCCGGAAGCTCCGTGCAGCACCAGCGGAATGTCTACCACCTGACGGATCTCACTGAGGCGTTCCTTATCCAGTACCGGTGTACCCACATAGAAACCATGTGCCGTTCCGATGGCAACGGCAAGGGAAGTAATTCCGGTGCGTTCCACAAACTCTTTTGCTTCCTGCGGATCGGTATTGGTGTCTGCCTCTGCCTCCAGATCATCTTCTTTTCCGCCGACCTTGCCCAGCTCTGCCTCGCACGGAATATCTAATGCAGCTGCCACATCCGCAACCTTTTTGCTCACTTCAATATTTCCCTCAAAATCCAGCTTGGACCCGTCGATCATCACAGAGGTATAACCGGCCTTCATTGCCTGCATGGCCAGTTCAAAGCTGCTGCCATGATCCAGATGAAGGCAGACCGGAACCGTAGCCTTTTTCGCTTCTGCAGCCACGATTGCTGCGTATGTCTCCACCGATCCGTATTTGATGGTGGACGGCGTCGTCTGAATCATAACCGGCGCCCGAAGCTCCTCTGCCGCTGCGATAATCGCTTTCACCATCTCCATATTTTCCGCATTGAATGCTCCCACTGCGTAGCCTCTTTTCTGAGCATCTGATAACATTTCTTTTGATGTAACCAATGGCATAACCTTGTCCTCCTGTATTTGATTTGCTTATGTGGTGTTTTCCTGTTTTTCAGAAACCGAAACGTTTCCGTTTTTGTTTTATCATACTATCCGTAAATGCATTTGTCAACAAGAAAATTTTCATATATTCCCGTAAAATAATGCCTTGCTTTCCGGTTCTGTTTCCGTTACTGTAAATTATAATGATGTTTAAATCATAAAATGCCAAACGGATTGTTTCGCATATCATGCTCCCACAATCCTTCACAACATTCGGAAAGGAGATCATTATGTTAAAAGGTATTCCCGAAATTTTATCCCCACAGTTATTAAAGGTATTATGTGAAATGGGTCACAGCGACCGTCTTGTCATCGCAGACGGAAACTTCCCGGTAGAATCCATGGGCAAAAATGCTGTCGTTGTACGTCTGGACGGACACGGTGTTCCGGAGATCCTGGATGCGATCCTGCAGGTTTTCCCGCTGGATACCTACGTAGAACATCCGGTAAATCTGATGGAAGTAATGCCCGGAGACAATGTTGCAACACCGATCTGGGATACATATAAAGAAATCATCGCCAAACATGACCCACGCGGCGCTTCTGCAGTGGGAAACATTGAGCGTTTTGCATTCTATGAGGAAGCAAAACAGGTATACTGCATCATCGCTACCGGTGAAAAGGCCGTATACGCAAATATCATGCTTCAGAAGGGCGTCGTAATCAACGACTGATCCCTTTTTGATAAGCCACAATTCTTCCTATGATGAAAAGACCAGAAAAGGAACTGCCTGCAGGAAGCGGCCAAATCTGCCGCCTCTGCAGTGGTTCCTTTTTTGGTTACACGCCGCTTCCGTTTGTTTACTGTAACATTACCGCTACTGTTCACACGGCATTTTGCCCATGTTACTGAACGGAGTGAAAGTAACACATCGCCCTCTCAATCCTTCAAATTTCCACCTGATTACATTGAAATTCCCATTCTTTTAATGCTATAATGAATTATAAATTACAGTGTAAAGGAGGTTGTTCTATGGAAACAAAGATGTTTAAAATCTATGCACGCGGAGACGAAAAAATTCAGCTGAAGGTCTTCCCGGGACACTTTGCGACACCCCAGTCCCACATCACACACTATCTGGACATCACCACCATGAAATCCCGCTGTTCTGAGGCACAGAGAATTGCACAGAATCTGTCCCAGAATTATGAGGCAACTACCCCCATTGATACCATTGTCTGCATGGACGGACTGGAGGTCATAGGTGCCTACCTTGCAGAGGAGCTGACAAAAGTAGGGGTTCTCTCCATGAATGCACATCAGACAATCTACATCACCGCACCGGAGCACAGCAGCAACGGTCAGCTGATCTTCCGCGACAACACCCAGATGATGATCGAAAACAAAAATATTCTGATTCTGAACGGTTCTGTCACCACCGGTGAAACGCTCTCCAAGGCAGTGCAAAGTATCCTCTATTACGGCGGAAAGATCCGTGGAATCGCAGCCATTTTCAGCGCTGTCACCAGCGTAGCACAACTTCCTGTACATTCGATTTTCCAGCAGAAGGATATTCCCAATTACGGAACCTATCAGTTCCATGACTGCCCCTTGTGCAGAAATCGCCAGAAGCTGGATGCCATGGTAAACGGATACGGATATTCCAAACTGTAAGCAGGTTCTGATATTTTTCCATACCTGAAACGAAAGGAGCCCCGCTCCGTAGCTGAACTGTCAAAATCAGCTATGGAGCGGGGCTCCTTTCGTTATATGCCAGGTCTCACACATACTCGACCAGAATCAATCATCCACTATTTTCTGAACCGCAGGAAAACCAGAAGCAGCACGATCAATGCCACCACAATGCCGATCACCGGCAGATAACGGACGATTCCGCTCTTCTCATTCAGCAGCTTCGCATCCGATGTGTTCGTTTCCTCCGTCTCATTTCCCGTCATCTGTACAAGTTCTTCCTCTTCTGCCTCTGTCACAGTCGGGTCAGGGCTCGGTGTCGGGGCATCCGTGGCAGTTGCTTCCGGACTTGGCGTCGGTGTATCCGTCGCCGTGGGCTCCGGGCTTGGCGTCGGCGTATCCGTCGGCGTAGGCTCCGGACTTGGCGTCGGTGTATTCGTCGCCGTAGGCTCCGGGGTCGGCGTATTCGTCGCCGTGGGTTTGGGACTTGGCGTCGGCACATTTGTCACAGCGGGTGCAGAAGTGATACCTGCCTCATCCAGTGTCTGCATCTGAACCAGCTCTTCCGCAGCCGGTGACGAAGCATTCTCTTCATGCTCATATTTCTTCTGCGTTTCCTCCAGATCGATCCAGCCGGTCACATCCTCGTTTTCAATCTTTCCCCACCAGCCGCCGTCTTCTGTCTCAGACTCCTGTGAGATATAAACCGGATCACCATCAAAATATTCATATCCCGGTGTTGTCTTTCCGAATTTTTCTCCGGGACCCTGATACAGCCAGACAGAATCCTGATCCGTGTCTATCTCCGTCTCATAAGAAACTTCCTTCCCGTTTCCTCTCTGAAATTCTCTGTCGATTGCTTCCTCCAGCGTAATGGGTTTCAGATGTTCCAGCGGAACGTATCCGTCTTCGTCCTGATATTTCGTAACACCCCAGGAGTTTCCGTCGCTTCCGGTCACCTCCCCGGTAATGTGAAGAGGCGTTCCGTTTTCCAGCGGTTTTTCTGACAGTTTCTTCCCATCGCGGGAGGGCTCTGCATAAATATATTCTCCTCCATCCGGTGACTCGATCAGCATGTAATAATCTGTCGTGTCATCGGACGAAGCAGCCTGTGCCTCGCTTTCATGCTGCCGGATTGCTTCCCCGTTTTCCTCCTGATAACTGCTTTCATAGTCCTCTGCGGAATCGTCGGAATAATCCGCCGCATATTCGTAAGAATAATCCGTCACAGACACAAATGTATCCGGATCCGATACGTCTGCCCATACTCCTGTCACATTTAATACGCTGACCAGCAGTGCCAGCGCAGTTACGGTACGTTTTTTCATATGCATTCTTCCTCTGTACTTCCAAACATGTTTGTCAGATTTCATTTCGCCCTAATTCACTTCATAGATAATTTCATTGTACTCTTTTCATCGAAAGCTTACAACCTATTTTTTCAGAAAATTAAGAAATAGACCACTCCCTATGCCGATGATTCCGTGAAAGCTATGGAATCGCTGCTATTTTTGTGTATAAGCGTGTCGTCTATGGGTATGACCACAGATGAGCTTGTTTTGCTGCTCACCTCTCGAATTCTTATGATTACCGCCATTCGCTCGGAACTCGCTTCGCTCAGACATCTCGCTCGGTGGCGGATTTCATTCTCGAGTCTCGCTTACGCAAAACGACGAATCATCTGCTTGTCACAGCCCATAGACATCCACGCTTTCTCACATAATTCCATCACGATTTCACACATCTTCATGGAATTCATCTGCCATATACGCCACACCCGCTGCCGTGGTCTGGTTCCAAACAAACATTTCAAGTCGAATGTACGTGAAGACTGATGTAATTTTCCTGCTTTCTATTTCTGCACTTCGGCTTCTTCTGCAGTTTCCTCTGCTTCCGGTGCATTGTGCGGTTCAAGAAGCATAACCACAATTTCTTCCCTGTCTGCCAGAAGATCCACATCCGGATCCGATGCGATCGCGAGATCCTTTACCTTGATCACATCTCCCACACGAAGTCTGGACGCGTCGATTTCCACCTTTTCCACCAGTGCGGCAGGAACTGCCTTAAACGGGATCTCCTGAAGGTTCTGCTGCAGCACACCAGTTGTCACTTTATCATGATTTAACAGAACTACCTCTGCAACAGAATGTACCTTTTCTCCACTTACAAGTGCCTGAAAATCAATTTCCTCTATCTGGCGTTTCATGGAATTATATGAGATATCCTTAATCAATACATCCAGCTGTTTTCCATCCAGTTCCAGCATAATCTGGCTTCCCTTATTTCTTGTTTTCAGCAGATGATCGATCTCGCCTTTCGGAAACTGCAGCGGTATGGAGCCTTCGATTGACTTACCAAACACGTTTCCTGTCACATATCCTTCTCTTCTGAGTTTCTTTGCCTTTGTCCGCATGTCTCTTCTTTCAGCTTTTAAAGTAGTCATTTGTCTTTTCCTCCAATCACTGAATGCTTAGCGGCCTTCTGATGCAGGTCTGTTAAGTATCCTGAATATTTATTTGTTATATATGTGTTATAACACTCATTCTTTTGTTTTTCAAGTAAAAATGATTGATTATTCTGTGAAAAAAATGTGAAGTTCAGCTTATTTCTGTTCTATTTGCTTTTTACATTCCCGAATCAGGTTCGAAACCGTTCTTTCCACATTTTCCGGAGTGGTGGCAAGATTCAGACGGATGAAGCCCCCGGCATTTTTCCCGAACCAGGAACCGTAATCCACTGCCAGTCTGCATTTGTTCTGCACAAAATCGAACAGCGACTCTTCGACCGGCTTTCCATTCGGAAGATGAATGATCTTGTCATCTGTTGTATCAATCACTTTTCTCATATCCAGCATGGGAAGATAAGTTCCCTCCATAGAGCATACGGTAATTTCCGGAACCTTTTCATTCAGCTCTTTTTTCATATAATCATAATTTGCCTGAATCACCGACCGGAGTCCGTCCAGCCACCTGGCGCCTTTGGTATACGCTGCCTCTGTTGCAGTCAGCCCCATAATATTCTGAGTCGTCTCGTTATGAACCTTGCGGTACTGATCAAACGTTCTGCGAAGCTCCGGGTTGTGGATATAAATATTGGCGTGAATCAGGGCCGCTGTATTGAAGGATTTGGATGCGGCGTTTACCAGGACGGTATTGTCTGCATACTTTCCTTTCGCGACTGCCGGTGCTGCCATATGCTTTCTGTCTCCAAACACAAAATCCTGATGGATCTCATCAGAAATCACAAGCACCTTGTGACGCTGGCAGATGTCCAGCAAACACTCCAGCTCCGTCTCTGTCCAGACACGGCCGATCGGATTGTGCGGAGAACAGAGAAGGAACATTTTTACCTCATTTTCCACAATGGCTTTCTCGAACGCTTCAAAGTCAACTGAAAAATACCCGTTGTCATAGTTCAGATCGCAGGTTACCAGCTTTCTATTACAGTTTATCACGCATTCATGAAAAGGATAATATACCGGAGTCAGGATGATCACCGCATCCTCCGGCTGTGTAAAACAGTTTACAAACAGGTACAGAGACGGCACCACACCCGTCCCCAGCCTTAGCTCTTCCTTTTTCGGCCGATATCCGAAATGTGTTTCTTCCCAGTCAAAAACTGCCTTGTAATAGGAGTCCGAAATATAGGTATATCCAAACACCCCATGGTCGACCCGTTCTTTCAACGCCTCCTGAACAGCTTCGCAGGTTTTAAAGTCCATATCTGCCACCCACATGGGAACCAGATCTGCGTCTCCAAAGCACTGCTTAAGATAATCCCATTTCAGGGAACGGGTACTTTTACGGTCTACTGCATATTTTTCTATAAATTCTTCCCGGTTCATATTCTTCCCACACTCCTTTTCCGTTCGTTATGATACAAAACGGCCATGTCTGCTGACGCAGACCGGCCGCTGTATACATTCCTGTTTCTGTTTATTTTTTCAGAAGCTTTCTGCCAATATCAAAACAATCGAAGGTTGCAAAATAATCCTCCGGTGTCTCTGCACGGCGAATCAGCTGTACATCTCCGTTTTCTTTCAGAAGAAGCTCTGCAGAGCGAAGCTTTCCGTTATAATTATATCCCATGGAGAAGCCATGGGCACCCGCATCATGGATCACCAGATAATCGCCGATATCAATCTTCGGAAGCATCCGGTCAATGGCAAATTTATCGCAGTTCTCACACAGGGAACCGGTGATGTCATATTTGTGGTCTCTTGGCTCATTTTCCTTTCCCATAACGGTAATGTGATGATATGCGCCGTAAATAGCCGGTCTCATCAGATTTGCCGCACAGGCATCCACGCCGATATATTCTTTGTAGATGTGTTTTTCATGAATGGCCTTCGTCACAAGACATCCATACGGTCCCATCATATAACGTCCAAGCTCTGTGTAGATTGCAACATCGCCCATTCCCGCCGGAACCAGCACTTCTTCGAATACCTTGCGAACGCCTTCGCCGATGGCATAAATATCATTTGGCTCCTGATCCGGTCGATAGGGAATTCCGATTCCTCCGGACAGATTGATAAATTTGATGTGCACACCGGTCTTCTTCTGAAGCGCAACTGCCTGTTCAAAAAGAACCTTTGCCAGAAGCGGATAGTAATCATTCGTCACCGTATTGCTGGCAAGAAATGCATGGATACCGAATTCTTTTGCCCCCTTTTCCTTCAGGATACGGAATGCTTCCTCGATCTGCTGCGGCGTCATTCCATATTTCGCATCCCCCGGATTATCCATAATATCATTGCTGATCTTAAACAGTCCGCCCGGGTTAAAACGACAGCTGATCATTTCCGGAATATGCCCGATGGTCTTTTCCAGAAAATCAATGTGTGTGATATCATCCAGGTTAATGGTTGCTCCCAGCCGGTCTGCCAGAAGAAAATCTTCTGCCGGCGTATCATTGGAAGAAAACATAATGTCATCTCCCACTGCACCGATCGCCTCAGAAAGCATCAGCTCCGTATAGGAGGAACAGTCACAGCCGCATCCGTACTCTCTCAGGATCTGAATCAGATATGGATTTGGTGTTGCCTTCACTGCAAAATATTCTTTAAACCCCGGATTCCAGGAAAATGCTTCCTTCAATGCCCGGATATTTTCGCGGATGCCTTTTTCATCATACAGATGAAACGGCGTCGGATAAGTTCTGGTTATCTCATCCAATTGTTCTTTTGTCACAAACGGTGTCTTTTTCATTTTATTTGCCTCACTCCTGTATAAGTCTGTAATTCCTCATCCATTGTTATGCTTTAGCACATTAACGTTTAAATTATATAAGATGCCTGTCTGTTTGTCAACTGTCGCCGCTCCTGTAACGAAAAAAGGGCAGATCCTTGCGGATCTGCCCAGGTATGTATTCCATTATTTTTTGTAGAACGGTCCAAAGTTTGCGCATGCTCTGTAGTCAGCTGCTTCCTTGTCCATGCCGAATGCATTCCATGCTGCCGGACGGAAGATGTCCTTGGTCGGAACGTTGTGCATGCAAACCGGAATTCTCAGAATGGATGCCATTGTAATCAGGTCTGCACCAATGTGTCCATAGGAGATTGCACCGTGGTTTGCGCCCCAGTTGTTCATTACATCATAAGCAGACTCAAACGGGCTGCCTGCCACACCGTCTGTACGTGGTGCAAACCAGGTACACGGCCATGTGTAGTCTGTACGTTTCCAAAGAGTATCGGATACCTGCTCCGGAAGAGCCACGGTCCATCCTTCAACGATCTGAAGAACCGGTCCGAGACCTTTTACAAGGTTCAGACGGATCATGGTAGCCGGCATCTCTGCCTTTGTCTCAAATCTGGAAGAGAATCCGCCGCCGCGGAAATATCCGTTGTCTGCTGCACACCATTCGGTTGCATCCATGATCTTCTTCATATCTTCTTCTGTTACATTATACCATTCTTTCATCACTGCGTTGCCGTTTTCGTCTGTGCAGACACCGCTTGCATCCAGACAGCATGCACCGGAGTTGATCAGGTGGATGATACCGTCAGCATCTTTTGCATGTCCTTCCAGCTTGTATCCGGTAACTCTTTCAACGGATTTTCCGTTCCAGCAGGTACGAACGTCTGCAAACATCTGTGCACGGTTTGTCAGAAGTTTCATGAAGAGCATTCCAAGGCCGTTCAGTGCGTCGTTCTCTGTAGCCAGGATGAATGGCTCACGAGCGCCGTTCCAGTCAAAGGAAGTATTCAGGATTGCTTCCGGGAAGTCACAGTTCGGTTTCCAGTCTGTCCACTGTCTCTGACCCTGGAATCCACCGGCAATTGCATTGTGTCCAACCGATTCCTCTTCGCATCCTTCCGGAAGGTTCGGGTTGCCCTGATACAGATCTTCGATGATCACGGCCATCTTTGCAAGGAACTCCCATGTTTCCTTCTTCTGCTCATCGGTAGCTTTTACGAAGTCCGGATTCTTGTCCCATCCTTCTTTGCAGTATTCTTTCACCCATGCGAGCGCTTTCTGATATTCTTCCTCATTATAAACATGCTCATCCATACGGCGAAGGATTTCTACCTCATCAACGGATTCCACACGCATGCCAAGGTAGGACTCGATAAACTCCTGATCCATGATGGAGCCGCCGATACCCATACACTGGGAACCGATCTGCAGATAGGATTTTCCTCTCATGGTAGCTGCTGCCACTGCTGCACGTCCGAAACGAAGAAGTTTCTCCTGAACGTCTGCCGGAATGGACATATCATCTGCTTCCACTACATCATGTCCGTAGATTCCAAATGCCGGAAGTCCTTTCTGTGCATGGGTTGCCAGTACAGATGCCAGATAAACTGCGCCAGGTCTTTCTGTAGCGTTTACACCCCATACTGCCTTGATGGTATTGCGGTCCATATCCATCGTCTCAGAGCCATAGCACCAGCACGGTGTTACAGTAAGTGTGATCGCTACGCCCTCTTTTTCAAATTTCTGCTGACATGCTGCCGCTTCTGCAACACGTCCGATCGTTGTATCGGCAATCACAACTCTTACCGGTTCACCGTTGGAATATTTCAGATTTTCTTCAAACAGTTTTTTTGCTGCAAGAGCCATACCCATTGTCTGGTCTTCCAGAGATTCACGAACCTTCAGAGCTCCGCGGCGTCCGTCAATGGTAGGTCTGATACCAATTGCAGGATAATCGCCAACATATCTGTTCTTTGCCATAGTAAAATACCTCCGTATGATATATTGTTTTGCAGACATCCCCGTCTGCTGTTTATGGTACTATTATACAATTGTCATCCACACATTTCTTGTGATATAATGGCAAAAAGTAGTACAATATTCACTTTTTTATTCATTTTATTCCCAAAAATCATCTCGGGACGAATTCCGGTAAAGGAGGTATTTATGCACGGACTCGGACAAAACGAAGACCGCCCAAGAGGCACTTACAGCTTTCCATTTGAATTTCACCACATTGACAGCACGCATCCGCGTTATGTCATGTCCTACCACTGGCACGTTGAGTACGAAATCATGCGGATCCTTTCCGGCTCTCTCACTGTCACTTTAGACGAAAAAAAATTCACAGCTCAGGCAGGTGATGTCATTTTTGTACATAGCGGTGTGCTCCATTCCGGAATTCCTGAAAATTGTGTCTATCAGTGTATTGTATTCGATATCAATACGTTTCTGAAATACAATTCCGCATGCTCTGACTACATGCAGAAAATCGTTCGCCAGGAAATCATGGTCTACCATCATTTCGACCGCCGTCAGCCGGAAATCCTGCAGGTAGTATTTTCACTTTTTGATGCGTTCCAGAAAAAAGACGCAGGATATGAGCTGACTTTAATTGGACAATTTTACCACTTTTTCGGTCTTGTTTTTGGTAAACATTACTATCTGGAAAGTCTCCAGAAAACAAGACGGGATTACAAGCGGATCCTTCAGCTCAAACAGGTCGTGGATTTTATCGAGAAGAATTATGCCAGCCCGATCACCCTTCAGGAGCTGTCTGCCTCTGTCTCCATGTCTCCGAAATATTTCTGCCGGTTCTTTTCGGATATGACGCATCAGACACCAATGGATTATCTGAACCGCCAGAGGATCGAGCAGGCCTGCCTGATGCTGACCACCACCGACGATTCCATCACAGACATCGCATACAACAGCGGCTTCAACGATCTGAGCTACTTTATCCGCATTTTTAAAAAGTATAAAGGCGTCACTCCCGGAAAATACAAGCGCAGATAACTGACTGATACAGGTCAGATATTCTGCAATTTTATCTGGCAATTTCTGAACACATATGTTATAATCATGCCATGTATATAAATTTAATTCATATTTATGAATTCGGAGGTAGCTATGAGCAGTAAATACGATCGACAGGCTGTCGGATTTTTTGAACTGGAAAGCCTTGGCGCCTGTTTTATTGCGCTGGATGCAGCTTCAAAAGCGGCAGATGTGGAAATTCAGGGTGTGGAGCGAAATCGACTCAGAGCGGCTGCGTGTGTATGTATGCGAGGAAGTATTTCCGATGTGACAGCTGCGATGGAGGCTGCTCTTGCTGCAGCACAGCCAATCACAGAAATCCTCAGCCACACCATCATCCCTTCCCCGGTAGAGGGATCGGAAGCAACCATTCATTCCCTTATTTTTAAATCTTGAGAGAGGTGTACGGCTATGTATCATAAAGCACTTGGAATCGTAGAGGTACTGGGAAGCGCAAATGCCGTTCTGGCAGCGGATTAGATGCTGAAAACATCTCAGGTTGAATTTTCCACCTGGGACTATCGCTGCGGCGGACATGTATGTGTTTTCATCCGCGGAGATGTGGCCGCCGTTCAGGCTGCCGTAGACAGGGTCCGGGAAACTCCCCCCTGCGAGATTATTTTTGCCGGGGTAATCCCCAATCCTTCTGATGACACAGACCGAATCGTAAATGAACGCGTGAAACGTTTTACTCCAAGTCTCACGTGAGTTCCGCTTACATTACAGATACGCTTACGTCGAACCATTTGGTCCCTAAAACAAAGAGTACAGATTTCACCACACCAAAGTGAAAACCTGTACTCTTTGTATTTTACTATAAAAATTCCGGAATTCTTTTTTCCGTGCTTACCGGTTAAACACTGCCACAACCAGTCCCTGGTCACAAACCGCATTCCAGTGTGCCTCATTCACTTCCTCCAGTGAATAGCGATGTGTAATCAGACGGTAAAGCGGAAGTTTCAGCTGTGCTGCTTTATCGAGAATCTCAAAGCATTCCTCATATTCCTTAACCGAATAATAACGTCTGACCACCGGACGGGTCTCATCATAATATCTGGCATCCTGTCTGTCAGACATCACCGAAGCCATTGCGCAGACACATCCGTTTTTCTCGATCAGTCTGTTTATCGAATTTCCCGGCTTAAACTGAAATACCACATCTCCCAGCTTTCCGCCAAAACATTTACGGATCTTTTCCTGGATCTGCGGAATCGCACCCTTCTGGTGATAATGGATCACTTCTTTTGCACCAAACAGTTTTGCCAGTTCCAGACTTGTGTCGTTGCCTGTGATCATAAAAATTTCATGAATGCCGAGGCATTTCAGCACAGCAGCCGTAAGAAGACCTTCTGTCTTGCCGCCGGCCACCACCACTTTGGTGTATTCATTCATCTTATACAGCTGGACGGCTCTCTTTACGATCTTCGCGATCACAAGAACTCTCTCGGTCAGCAGTCTGGATTCCAGATCCAGTCCGTTCAGCACGCGCACCTGGCTTCCACCATCTCTGTACTGTATACGCTGAAATAGGGGTTGATCAGAAGTACGCCGTCTGCGCCTGCTCCTTCCACAAATTTCAAAAGATTCATGGTATTATCCAGACAGGTATCACCCACACCTACAATCACATTTACCCGCCCGTTTACATAATCGATCATTTCTTTGATAAAGGCTTTTTTCTCCTCTACCGTCATGATACTGAACTCTCCAGAAGTACCGAGATATGCCAGACCATCCACGCCTTTGGAAATCAGAAAGTCTGCCTGCCGTTTGCTGGCCTCGATATCAACTTTATAATTATCTCCGAAAATAGTAATTACCGGAGGGTTTACACCCTTCCATTTATTTATTCTACTTTACCTCCTTCTGGTAACCGAATTCCTTTGACAGATTTCTTCCTGCTGTCAGCATTTCATCAATGATCCGATCCTTTTTACCGATCATCCGCTCCTTCGGTCCAGAAACACTGATCGCAGCAATCACTCTGTGGTACCCGTTATAAACAGGTACGGCCAGACACCACAGGCCATCCTCGATTTCCTGGTCATCTGTCGCATAACCGTTTAACCGGAACGTGTGCAGCTGTCTGCGAAGTTCTTCAATATTCTTTACTGTATGCTCCGTATACTGATGAAACTCCAGTTTTTCCTGAATATCCCGACTCTCTTCCGGGGGAAGAAATGCCAGAAATGCCTTGCCAAGCCCGGTACAGTAGACCGGCTTTCTGGAGCCAATCTGGGCATTCGTACTGATGGTCTGTTCACTTCTTTCCTTGGATATGTACACGATCTCCGTATCGGAAAGAACTGCCAGAAAACAGGTTTCCCCCAGCGCCAGCATCAGATGCTTCATATAAGGCGCCGCGATCCTGGCCAGATCCAGACGGGATGCTGCCGCAGCCCCCAGGCCAACCAGCTTTCCTCCGAGTGCATACTTCTTGCCATCATCCACCTTCAGGTAACCATTTTCTTCCATTGTCTGCAGGATTGCCAGTGTACTGCTGGGAGCAAAACCCAGTTCTGTGCTGATGTCCTTGTTTGTCAGACCCTCGGCACTGTTCTGCAGCAATTCAAAAATTCTCAACACACGTTCTGCAGATTTTACCGCCATTTTGATACCTCTGTAAAACCAAATACTACTATAAAAATACTACTATAATAATTAATTATACAAAAATTCTATCACGCAGAAAATCCATTGTCAATAATTCCGGAAGCACTTCTGTACCTTCCGATATAGAGGCACAGGCAGGCCCTGCGGACCTGCCTGTCAACTTGTTATTTGTATTCTGTTCTTTGCCTTTCTTAGAACAGGCAGGAAATACAGCCTACAACTACAATCAGAATAATACCTACGACAGAAGCAATTGCCTGTCCAAGCGTATATGTTTTTACACCGCCGCTGAAGTTCAGTCCGGCCATGTTGGAAACGATCCAGAATCCGGAGTCATTTACGGTTGCTCCAAACAGAGCGCCGTCCAGACAAGCCAGAGCAATGAATACCGGATGGATTGCTACGGTTGCAGCTACACTCTGCATGATTGCAAAGGTTGTAAGAGAAGCAACGGTACCGGAACCTGTGATCTGTCTGAATGCAACACCCAGGAACCAGCCGATCAGAAGGATCAAAAGAACCGGAGCAAGGATCGGAAGCAGAGATACGAAGAATCCCGGAAGTTTCTCCGGCAGTTCCTGTTCATCTACATTGATGCCGTTGCCGTTTTCATCTGCTGCTGCGTTCCAGAGACCTCTCTTCATCAGTAAACCATGGATGGTTACGGAAATAGCCATCATCGGGATACCAGCCACAAAACCAAGAAACAGAGAACCGAGAATCAGTGCGATTGCCGGGTTCATTTTAAATTTCACAATAATCAATACGACCAGTGCGATGGAAAGCACCAGAACGCCAATCAATGCCCCACCTGACATATTTTCCTCTCCTTATATATGTTTGTATTTTTTTAATTATAAACGAGTTCCTTTTTTCACCTGAACCAGAGCTTTGTCTCTGTTCAGCTCCAGACCGAATCCTGGCTTGTCGCTGACTTTCAGTTTTCCGTTTACAGGCATCGGCTCGTCTTTCAGCAGCGGAATTTTTCCACCGACAAATCCCATATCCTTCGCAAGGTCCGGTCTCGGGCCTGTTGCATAGAAAGTAAGCTCTTCACGTACTTTTCCGCCAAGCATAGCGTAAACCGGTTCTTCTCTCAGCTTACCAAGCAGATCCCAAAGAGCAAGGTCAATTGCGGAAATTGCATTCTTAACAACACCCTTACGTCCGTAGTAAAGGGATGCACGATACATCTGATCCCAGATCTTTTCGATCTCATTGGCATCTTTTCCGACTACGAAACGGTCAAAATGGTTCATTACCAGCCAGGCTGCCGGGTATCCGCCGGTCGTGATACCGAAACCTACAACACCGTTATCGGATTCCACTTCAACCACCAGTGTTTTCCGTGCATTGATACCAAAGCTTGTTCTGGTCGCCTTGTACTCCGGATAAATACTCATCGGTGTAGCGATCTGCTGTACGATCCAGTGATCCTCTGACTGATCATGGTAATCTGCGCCGCCGCCTTCGACTACATATGCACGGATGTCCACAATCTTTCTTCCCATTAAAGCCATAAAACAAAACCTCCTTAATTGTTTTTATTATTCACATATATAAATCTGATTTAGAATTATGAATATTATGACAATACAATGGCTATCCGTTAATATAGAAACAGATTTTCTGCGCTTTCATCAATTTTTTTACAAGTTTTTTATTCAAAATAACCAAAAGAGGGCATCCTGCACATCATGTACAGAATGCCCTGTTTTCATTCATAATATAAATCACTCTTCCAATGAGCCGGTTGTCCACTTATCTTCTGGCTCATAATATTTCATGCAATACCGAAAGTCCGTATTCCGCAAGACTGTGATCCTCTTCTCCGGTTCCCCCGGACACACCAAGACCGCCTATGATGGTGTCTCCCACCTTAATGGGAACTCCTCCGCCGAAAATAACGATTTTTCCACCATCCATCTTGTCCACACCATAAAATGTCTGCCCCGGCTGTGCCAGTACCGCCAGTTCCTTTGTGGACATTTTCACGGCAACCGATGTGTATGCCTTTTTTACAGCCACATCAAAGCTGACCAGAAATGCACCATCCATGACATGCACGGCAATGGGATTTCCATCCGGCCCGCACACTGCGATCACAGCTTTCTTTCCCCGGCGTTCCGCCTCCTGCTCAATCTTTTCAATCAGGCGCTTTGCTGCCTGCAATGTGATTTTTCCCTGCATGCCGATCTGCTTCAGCACCTCCTGAACAAGCGCTGCATTTACTTCCGTATCCTTCTGTTCCATTTTTGTCGCCGCCTCTTTCTGTGGAGCCTGAGGTTCCTCCCCGCTTTCCAGCTTCGCATCGGTATATCTGGCAAGTACATAGAGATAGTCCGCAAGCCGGTTCATAAATTTCTTCGCTCCGTTATCCGCACCGAATTTCACACTGACCTGGGCAAGTGCACGTTCCGCCCTTCTGGAAACCGTACGGGCCACGTCCATTTCCGCAGAGAGCCGACAGGCTCCCGGGAGAATAAATTTCTTCGGCCGGTCAAACAAAGCCTCCAGACGATCGATTTCCTTCTCCAGCATTTCTGTTTTACTGTCATCCAGCTTATAGTCGCGATTGTAGGTATCTGCCACACCCGCCATAACCGTGATCAGTGTTTCCTGAATTTCCTCCAGGATCCCAATCACAGACGGATCATCCAGCATGGATTTCACCAGGCCGATATGACTGGTCAGCTCATCAATGGTTCCTACCAGCTGAATCCGGTCATCGGATTTTGATATATTTTTTGTTCGGACAAGGCTTGTCGTTCCCCTGTCGCCGCCCTTTGTATATATGTTCATACCGGATACATCTCCTTAAACGGCATTTTCTTGATTGCTCTTGCGCTGTTTGCCCCCAGATTCCGGCACTGCCGGAACGTGGGCTGAATCAGTTCAAACACATTTTTTCCTTTTGGAAGACGGTTCATCTGCATGGCCATATGGTTCCCCGTGATTCCGATTCCGGATCCCAGCATGGATTCTCTGGCCGCATCAAATGCCAGCGTATCCAGATCCCCTTCATGATCCGCAATCGTATACAGTACGCCCTCTTCCTCGATCCCTGCACAGATTTCCCGGAGAAAATCCTCATCAGGTTCGTTGGTATAAATAATAATTGAAGGTTTATTTACTACCATCTGCCAGTTCCTTCCCTTCTGACCTCCGTGTCAGACCGCTCCTCCCAGATAGGAGAGAAGCAGACCGGTCGCCACGGCATTTCTCGGGCCCTCCGTTCCTCGGATATTGCCCCGGCCGCACACGATGCGATATTCCGATAAGGCATCCATCAGCATTTCCGGAATCTCAAAATCTTCCGCAGAGCCTCCCACCAGAACCACGTTTGGAATACGCCGAAGATCATGCTCCGGTGCCACAATGCGAAGTGCCCGGATCGCATTCCTCACGAACACTTTTCGTTTGGCATCCCTTCGCACTTCCATGATCCTTTCCATCGGAATGTCTTCCTCGATTTTCAGCATTTCTCCGGGCGCAAGAAGCACCACATGCCCGTAGTACCGCGGATCAATGGATTCCTGGAAAAACTGCATGGCGCCGTTTTCCAGTCTCATATGGAAAAGACTCTCCACCTTTCCCATGGGATATTTTTTGATCTGCTCTGCTGTCGTTCGGCTTTTCAGGCCCAGCTCCGTCTGAATCAGCATGGAAACCAGTTCTCCCGCTCCAGCCTGATGTGTCGTGCGCACCCTGCCGTCCTCCTGAAGGATCGCGGCATCGGTCGAGCCGCCTCCCATATCCAGTATGGCCAGGGGAAGTCTGGTTCCGGGTGTGGTCATCGCACCCAGAGAAGCCATCACGGCCTCCACGCCGGCAACCACTGCTTTCACATGAAGCTCCTGTTCCAGCCGTGCTGCAATCTGCTGCATGGGGAGCTGCTGTGTCTTTACCATCGCGGCAATCCCCACGGCCTTCTCCATACAGGTTTCTCCGGCAAGTGAGCCGGAAATTTCCACCGGTGCCAGCGTATCTACCGCAAGAATATCCGTGATCCGGATATCTTCCTGTCCCGCTTTTGACACATCTGCCATACTGGTCTTAATGCGGGAAAGCATATTTCCCACGTTGGTATCCCTCTGGCCGTCAATGTCACGGATCTCTCCCGCCGTCTCCAGCGTATTCATGATCTCATCTGCCCCGGCATCGATATTTATATGTAAGTCTTTCTCCCCGTGAAAATAGATTTCACCGGCAGGAAGAATGTTTTCGCGTATATTGCCATGCGGTGTCCGGATAACCACCGCACTTCTTTTGCCCACAAGACTTTTCGCAATCGGAGTCACCGATTTTGTCTCATCGGCATTCAGCTGAAGAAGTGTTGCAATTCCATAGGGATTGGACAGCATTCGGATACTGCTTCCCGGCAATGCCACTTCAATCGCCGCAGTTTTCCCCTCCGGAACCTTGTGAATGTGTTTCACTTCATCCACAATCGGAATCTGTCTGTTCAGACGGTTTTCCACCAGAACGGCTTCGTCTGCCTGAAGGATCAGTCCGCGGATATCCAGCTCCGGAATCCGGCTGTTCAGTCTCTGCGCAACTTCTTCATAGGAAAATTTGCCGGATGCTGCCACGATATACGGGATCCCCGGCTTTCCGTTCCAGATGTTTTCCAGAAAGATCAGTTCGCCCACCGCATGTCCTGCCCCTGCAGGAGTGGATGGATTATGACCGATCATGGAAGACTCTGTGATGATCGTTTCTGTTATTGTTTCCATGGCAGTATCACCGATGACCGGTGCCGCCTCATTCAGACGCACAAGCTCCAGCGCACTCATGGGAAGACCGATCTCATACAGCGCCTCCTCCAGTGCCGCCTTGATGCCAAGTACATTCGGTAATGTTCCCTTGGTACCTGTGGTCATACGGGAAGCGCCGGAAAGAAAACGGAAGGATCCGTTTTCTTCCACACCGCCAATACATACTTCTGTTGTGGAGTTTCCAATATCTACACCAGCAATCAGTCTCAAAGAAGTATTCCCCTCTTTTCATATATTTCAGCAGCTTCCAGTACCAGCTTCGCACAATGCGGTGCCTGATATTTTTCCAGAAGCTCCCGGGCCATCAGAACCAGTTCCCTCTTTGTGGAACGGTTCGGACGAAGTTTATTGTACATGTTTAAGATCACGTCATCCGGAACATTTACCAGCTCTGACGCGCGCTGGAAATTGGCTTCCATCTGCGGGTTATCCGCCTCTTTGGCAACCTGTCCCTGACGTTTCAGCATCTCAGAAGAAATCTTGATATCTTCCGCTGTCACATTTCCCCGTTTCACCTCGGCAAGGGTGATCTGAGAAAGCTTTTTGCCAGTTTTGGAAGTAATGGTATCCGCTTCATTCTGGCCTAATGGATAATTGCTCATCTGATACCCTCCCATTCTATCATACCCATTGCAGGATCCAGCTGCTCTGTCTCAATAATATGCATCAGGGCCGCCTTAACCTGGAATTTTGCACGAACCATGGGATCGTTGGTACACTCAATCGGTGTTACCTTTTCACCCTTGACATATTTCGCCGCATTTCTTCCGATCTTGCGATAGGTATCCAGATCCATCAGCGGTGCCTGTGGGAAAAGCTCCAGATTGGACAGCGGGTACAGATCTTTCTGGTGAATGACCGTCGTACCCTTGGACTGAATTCCGATTCCGATGCCGGATCCGGAAAGCTTTGCCGCCTGAAGTGCCATAAATCCCACATCGGAGGTATCCAGCACCTTTACGATACGGGAAACCATTCCCTCCTCCTCAATGCCTGCTTTTACATTGCGCAGAACATCGTCCAGAGGAATTCCGCCGATTGTCTTATTGATTTCTGTCTGGAATGCGGCTCCCACACCAATCACGACTTCCTTGGGATCCGTTCCCTGTCTTGCCTTCGTGCTTCCTGCATAGGATCGTTTGGGACGCATTCTCGTTTTTCCGGCCAGACTCTGTGTCGTGCTGACCGCTTCTTTTGATTCCACAGGCTGTGCGCTTCCGTTTTGCAGCTGCGCCACAACCGCCCGGGTAATGGCCTGTATCAACTGTTCATTGATTTCCATAGCACAGCCTCCTAAAATTCGTTTACATTGATTCTGTGAGGAATCGCCTTGATCTCCTCCCAGCGTTTTCCAGTCACACGGTAACCGGTTCCCGGTCCCATATAGTCATTTGGTGTATTCACACCGGACATTACCTGGAAATTTTCATCCAGAATCGCCGCTGTGTGCATGTAGTCACCGATCACACGCTGCTTGAGCATGTTCAGAATGCTTTCTGCAAGCTCTTCGTATCCGCTTTCCGCAAGTGCCTTCACCACATCAATTCCGGTGATTCCCCGTTTCATCAGGTCATCTGCCGCCATGATATCGGATGCAGCATCACGGTTCAGCGTATCCTTGCTGCCGTGGGCATATACCACTGCCTCAACCTGCTCATCGGTCACCTCTGTCAGCCCCAGATATTTGAATACAGACTGTACTGCCTTTGCCGCATAACGGCGAACACGGATAACCTCCTCTTCGGTAACAGGACGAAGTCCTCCGTCCACCTGCATATCACGCTGAAGGACATTATAGTCATCAAAATCCTCCGCGTCGAAATTGGATCCCGCAAACATATTGTCATAGTTGGGTTCTGCAGCGTAACCGGAGAAGATAAAGTCTGTTCCCGGCATGAACTGAAGCATGGTTCTGGCCGTCCGGCGCATGTCGGAATTGGAAAAGCTCTGGTCATTGGAAGACGCACATTCCAGTCCCAGAAGTGCCGCCACCAGGTTTTCTCCCATCACTTCACGGATACCCGCAGGTACACCGGCAGCAACGCCGATACAGCTTACCGAACCGTTCTGGATACCCTGCGATCCGGCTCCTTTCGTCACATACAGACATCTGCATTCCAGATACAGCATGGATTTGCGTTCACTGCTTCCCATCAGTACCTCAGATCCGGATCCGGATGTAAATCTTACCTTCAGACCTCTGGATGCATATGCCGAATTCAGAAATGCTTTGGAATATGGCGTATCATCCCCGTCCACAAATACTTTTTCCGTACCATATACAGAGAGCGTCTCTGCATAGGTGGTAAAGCCCCGGATTCCCAGCTCAAGCTCTGTCGCTTCCTCCGCAGAGCACTGTGTCAGTACTCCTTTTCTTCCTGCCTGAGATCCGATCAGAAGTGCGATTGAGCTGAAAGGAGCATAACGTGCCACTCCCATCGTCGTTTCCTCTTCACTGAATCCGCGAAGCGCACCTTCTGCCGCATCTGCTGCGATCTGCACCGGATCATCCTTCAGATTAGTGATATGCGCCTGATTGCCCGGAACTCTTCTGGCACGCATTTTCTGCATACCCATCATCATTTCCACAACATTCAGGTGATTGATCACCTCTGCCATCTTCGCCGGAGTAATACCGGATACAATCTCCAGAATTTCCTTGCGCGGAGTCTGAATATCAACGATTTTTCTGGCAAGCTCCAGAGAAGAAACCGCCATGGATTTTTCCGCGCGATCCACACGAATGGCATAATCCGCTATAAACTGATCCAGAAAGTCGAAATCCGAACGTTTCTTTCCGTCCAGCTCGGTAATGACACCATTTTCCACAACCACAGACGGTTTCGGATCATAGGGGCTTTTCATAGCGATAAATCCCATCTCCGGCCACTCATCGATGAAACCGTCCTTGTTTACCGCCCTCTGATCGAGGGTTTCTATTCTTTTTGATCTTTTCATTTTTTCTACCTGTTATATAAGCATAACGCTTATCCGCATGATCATATTTTGCAGTTAAAACTCCGCGCTTATCAACAACAAAGATCAGAATGACCAAAGTTTCGTATATATCTTTACAATGTCTTCTTTGGTTGGCACCCGGGGATTATCCGGTGTACATGCATCTGCAAGAGCCATATCTGCCATTTTATCAATCGCCGCAAAATAGGCCTCCGGAGGAATGGTTCCGATTTCCTGAATGGTCAGCGGAATGTTCATTTCCTTCTGCATGAACTGGATCCAGTTCACCAGAGAGCGGACGCTCATAACCTTGTTGTAGCTAGACAGTCCCAGCAGCTGCGCGATATTTGTATACCGCTTTACTGCCGGCGGATAAACCTTCTGACTTCTGCTGTGCTTATTGATATTTGAATTAAATTCAATAATGTGCGGCAAAAGCATGGCGTTTGCACGTCCATGCGGTATATGGAACATGGCACCCAGCTGATGCGCCATACTGTGCGTGATACCCAATCCTGCCGTGTTAAAGGAAAGTCCGGCAAGACAGGAGGCAACATGCATTTTCTTGCGGGCATGCATGTCATTTCCGTCCAGGTACGCACGAAGCAGGAACACGCCGCAGATTTCAATGGCTTTTTCCGCAAGCGCAGAAGAAAACTCATTGTGACGGTCACTCACATAGGACTCTATCGCATGTGTCAGAACATCCATACCGGTATCTGCCGTGATGGCAGGCGGTACGCTTTTCACAAGCTCGGCGTCAAGGATCGCTTCATCCGCAGTAAGCGAATCTGATACCAGAGGATATTTCACCTTTGCATCGGTATCATTTACCACTGCAAAGGAGGTCACCTCCGATCCGGTTCCGCTGGTTGTGGGAATCGCGATCAGTCCAACCTTTCCGTAATTATTGATTTTTAATGCAAATTCACGAATGGCCTTAGAGGAATCGATGGCAGAGCCGCCGCCCACTGCGACGATGGCTTCCGGCTGATAAGCAAGAAACTTCTTAACGCCCTCTGCGATTTTTCCTACCGGGGCATCCGGCACAACATCACAGAAAATATCGAATTCCTTTCCGGCACTTTCAAGAGGTGCCGTGACGAGGTCAATCATGTTACTCTGTACCACAAAGGGATCTGTAATAATCAAAACCCTTTTATAAGGGATTTCTTTTAATCGGTCCAGCGCATTGTCTCCGAAATGAATGGCTGTCCTCATCTCAAATGTGTTCATCTAAAATGCTCCTTCTGTGCAGCCGCAATTAATATTTACACAGAATACCAAGATCCTCAAAATGGCTCAGCCATTTATCGGAAGGCTTCCTGTCTGTGACGACCACATCCACATCCCGCAGTTTTCCGGCAACCGAATATGCGGTCTGATCAAATTTTGTACTGTCAATCACCAGTATTTTTTCTCTGCTGGATTCGATCATACATTTTTTGGAGGATGCAAACGCATCCTTGGACTCCATCAGTCCCCATTCATGATCCAGTGCCTTACAGGAAAAAATTGCTTTATCCGCATAATAGGACCGGATTGCCTCCTCGCTTCTGGAACCCAGAAAAGCCAGATAGCCTTCCTTCATCGCGCCGCCGGTGGAAATGATATTCCATCCTGATACATCTGACAGCTCCAGAAGAATTTCCACGGAATTTGTGATAACAGTCAAACGTTCTTTTTCTTTCAGAGCTTTCGCCACGAAAACAGCAGTGGTACTTGCGTCCAGGAAGATATGGTCACCTTCCTCCACCATGGAAGCAGTGATTTCCGCCATCCTCTGTTTTCCCACGACATTCTGATTTTTACGAACATTAAAGGGGAGATCGATACTGTAATCCTCATTTATTACCGCTCCGCCATAACTTTTTGTAGCAAGTCCTTCTTTTTCCAATTTGTCAAGATCACGGCGTATGGTCTCTTCAGAGACATCGTAAAGAGCGCTCAGTTCACTGACCACAACTCTTTTTTCTGCCTGTAGTTTTTCGAGAATCAGATTTCTTCTCTCTAGTGCAAGCATCTGTCTGCCTCCTTTTCCCGAGGATATCTGCAGTCAGAACGGCTGCAGTTCCATATGTTAAAGAATGGTATCGATCATACGGCTGTCCGGATGAGCAATGACGGAAGAATCCAGATACATTCCTTTTTCTGCCACCAGTTCTTTTGCCCTCTGGATCGAAGCCTCCACGGCAGATACCTCACCGGTAATGAGCATGTAGGATTTTCCGCACATACCCTTCGCAATACGAAGCTCGATCAGATCCACGATCGCCGTTTTTGCTGCCTGGTCTGCCGCTTCAATGATCGAAGCCGCATCGTAAGTCTCCAAAATGCCAAGTGCACCGATGCTCTCCACATTTGTTGCCCCGTAAATAGCTGGGAAAATGGATTCATGAGGATTGCCCAGCACAAAGCTGTCGATACAGTTGTCCTCATATGTTGTAACTGCCGTTTCTACCGCAGCCTTCACCGCACTTAAATCTCCGGAAATAATTGCAATATATTTTCCCGGACATACGGTCTGCGCCTCGACGATCTCTACTTCAGATGTCTTAACCATCGCATCTGCTGCAGTGATGCCGGTCGCTGTTGTTTTAAATTCAATCATACCGATTGCTTTACTCATTTTCTGCACGTCCTTTCTAATTCTTTGCAATTACAATATGGCGATCTGTCACCTCGGTAACTTTACCGCAGATAGTTGCGTGAATCGCCACACTCAGACCGTTTGCCGGCTGTGCGATCATCTGACCTCTTGTCACCTGATCACCAACCTTGACAATTGCCTGTGCCGGAGCACCGATGTGCTGACTCAGATTAATCGTTACCTTCGGAACTGCAACAAGTGTTTCGTCCATTGGAGCATCTTTGTCATATTTTGTCAATGACAGGCGGGCCATCAGCCTTTCCTCCGGAACCTTCCGGTATTCCCGGGATTCCTGCACCGGTTTCGGCTGTACCCCCTGCGGCGGACGAACACCGGCCTTTCTCAGACCGCCCTTCATATCAGCCAAAAGGCTTCTTGGTGCAAGGCTCTGCGGACAGGAATACATTTCACAGACACCGCAGGAACTGCAGAAGGCTGCATCCAGATACGGATTCAGATCTCTGAAATCCTGGTTGGATGCCGCGCGCATAAATAATGCCGGGTTGATCGGATGTCCGAGATTATTTCTCGGGCAAAGATCTGTACATGTATAACACTGGCAGCAAATCGATGCTGCACGTTTTAAATCAATGGAAGAAGTACGCTGCTTCTTCGTCACGATGGTATGGTCTTTCGGAAGAACCAGTATCGCATTTGTAGTTTTGGTCACCGGCTCCGAACCGCTTCCGATACGTCCCATCATAGGTCCGCCTACAAAGTATACCGGATCCTTAACCGTTACATTTCCTGCCTGAGCTACCACTTCATCCAGGGTACATCCCAACGGAACACGCACTGTCACTGGTTTGGAAACCTCTGCAACGACAGATACATATTTGTCTGTAACCGGCTTCTGTTTTTCAATCGCGCGGTATGCATTGTAGATGGTCTCTACGTTAAAGACAGCCACTCCCTGCTCGATGGGAAGTCCGCCCGGTCTTACCACACGTCCGGTTGCCTCATAGATCAGGACAACCTCATCTCCCATCGGATACACTTCTTCCAGAAGATGAATCCGCATATGGGGAAACTCCTCAATATGCTGTTTTAAAGCATTTACAGTCTGCACATAAGATTTTTTGATTCCGATAATGGCTTCGCCGGCGTCTACCGTCTGTCTTACCAGCTCGAATGTCTTCATAATCTCATAAGCATGTTTTTCCAATAACTGTCTGTGTAACTTCAGTAATGGCTCACACTCTGCACAGTTCATAAGAATAGTGTCTGCTTTGTCTGTCAGCTTTGCATAGGTAGGGAATCCGGCTCCGCCGGCACCTACAACACCATTCTCCTGTAAGATTTTCTGTAATTCTTTTATCTCCATGGCGTTTACTCCAATCCTGCGCCGTCATCAATGATACCGACAATTGCCGCATCAACAGGCGCGTCTTCTACGCCGCAGCCAATTCTTGCTGCGCTTCCCTGTGCCACCAATACAAATTCACCGATTCCTGCACCGATCATATCGATTGCAACAACCTGATTCAGGTCAGACTTCATATGATGTACTGGCTCCACAATCATAAATTTGCTTCCGATTAATTTTTCACATTTTCGTGTAGAAACAACGCTTCCTACCACCTTGCCTACAATCATATGAACCTCCGCGTTTCTTTATCCTCGTATGCCGGCAGACCAAAAATGACCTGCCGGCTATTCATTAGAGGAATAAGCACTTATTTAATAATTGTTACTGTATTGCCTGTGGCAATCTGTGCTGCATTTGCTTCGTCTGTGTCAATATGCATCTCCAGAGTAAAGCTGTCATGCACACGAATTTTCACATGGTTGAAGATGGTTCCACGTTCGTTATCCGCTTTTACAGAAACAATATCTCCATCTTTCACACCGGCTGCCTGAGCATCCTTCGGAGACATATGTATGTGACGCATTGCCACAATACATCCTTCCTGAAGATAAACAGCGCCTTTTGGTCCCACGATTGCAATTGGAGCGCTGCCCTTTACATCTCCAGACTCACGAACCGGCACTTTCATGCCAAGCTTAATCGCATCTGTAGCAGAAACCTCTACCTGAGAAGCCTTACGAACCGGTCCAAGAATACGAACATTCTCGATTGCACGAAGTTTCAATCCCACGATGGTTACTGTCTCGTTCGATGCAAACTGTCCGCCCATCAGCTCTTTTTTCTTTGTCAGCTGATATCCCGGTCCGAACAATGCTTCTACATGTTCCTGTGTCAGGTGGATATGTCTTGCGGAAACACCGATCGGTACGACATAACCGTCGTCCTTTTTCTCACTCTGATTGATTGCCTCAATCACCATTCTGGTAATCAGTTCAATGTTATTTGTTTCCAAGATTGCACCTGCTTTCTGGTTGTATCTTATTTAATAACCGGAAGGATTTTCTCAACGTCTGTATGAGGTCTCGGAATTACATGAGTTGCTACCAGCTCACCAAGTCTGGATGCTGCTGCACTTCCGCTTTCTACTGCAGATTTCACAGCTCCAACGTCTCCGCGAACCATAACTGTTACAAGACCGGAACCGATCTTTTCTGTTCCAACTAATGCAACATTTGCAGCTTTGCACATCTGGTCAGCTGCTTCAATTGCTGCTGTAAGTCCTCTTGTTTCAACCATTCCTAATGCTTCCTGTGTCATGATTTTTTCCTCCTTAATCACGGCCGTCTTTGCGGCCTCCTCTTTTTTCACTGCTGCTTTTGCCGTACGCTTCGGTGCGGCTGCCTTCTTCGGGGCTGTGCTTTTTGCTGTTGTATCTTTTTCTTCAGCCATCGTTCATCCCCCTGTTATGTTATTGATTTTTCCATCTGCTTGCGCTCAATTCCACAATCCGGACGATTTCCTCATGCGGACGTGCAATGACTGCACTGCTCACAGGTTTCTTGATTGCGTTTGCATTTGCTGCTTCCACAGCTTCGGTGACAGCTGCCACATCGCCTTCTACAATAATGGTCACCAGTCGTCCGCCCAGCTTACGCTCCCATGAAGCCAGCTCCACATCTGCCGTTTTGCACATAATATCCAGGGCATCAATTGCCGCTACAACACCGGTAATCTCAATAAAGCCGTATGATTTACTCACGAGCGAACTCCTTTACTATATCAGATCAGATTGTAGGCAGGATTTTTTCAACATCGCCATGCGGTCTCGGAATTACGTGAGTTGCTACCAGCTCGCCAAGTCTGGATGCTGCTGCGCTTCCGCTTTCCACTGCAGCTTTCACAGCGCCAACGTCTCCGCGTACCATAACGGTTACAAGACCGGAACCGATTTTTTCTGTTCCTACTAATGTAACTTCTGCTGCTTTTGTCATTGCATCTGCTGCTTCGATTGCAGCGGTAAGTCCTCTTGTTTCAACCATTCCTAATGCTTCCTGTGCCATGGTATATATCCTCCTGAATAATGTTAGTTTATTATAATATCATGTTTGCTGCTGTTCTTCTCCGGAACATGGATTCCGTTCTAGTTCTTGTCCAATGCGCTGATCTTCAGCATCTTTTCCGTTCCCTCATCGGGATTTGGGATAATATAATGCTGCACCACGCCTGTCATGCTCTCTGCAGTCCGGATACCGGCTTCCATAGCCGCTTCTACAGCTGCTACGCTTCCGCGGAACTTGATGCAGACCAGAAGCGGAACCGGCAGGCTGTCTGCATTGGCCGGCTTATTCTTATCAAACACTTCCAGATGAACATCTGCCGCCTTACATCCGGCATCACCTGCAACGAACGCGGTTGTCAGGCCAAATACCTCTAAGATTCCTACAGCTTCTGCCATTTCGTTTCTCCTTTAAACCAGGATTATTTGTTGATGACCGCAATCTTCAGACCTGTCATCGCCAGATTTGTCTCCAGCGCTTCATTAATCTGCTCCAGCGGGAATCTGTGTGTGATCAGATCAGACATCGGAAGGCCGATACCTTTTGCTCTCTTCAGGAAATCAAAGGTTGTTGCATAATCTCTCAGAGTGTATACCCAGGAGCCAACCAGATTGATTTCTTTGGAACAGAGATCAAAGTGCGGATTGATGGTTGCATCTCCGCCGTTGATGAAGAAACCAAGCTCGCAGAGACCGCCGCCGTTGCGGATAAATTTATAAATATTTGCATGTGCTTTCGGATTTCCGGTACACTGGAATGCAAAATCTGCAAGGTGTCCGCCGAATGCATCTTTTACGCCGCCTGCCAGAGCTTCGATACCCTGGAAATCAGCAAAGTTTACAGTTACGCTTGCGCCCATTTTCTTGGCAAAGTTCAGACGGTTTTCATTTCCGTCCACTGCACAGATATTTTCCACACCCATGGTGCGAAGAATTGCAATACAGATCAGACCAATCGGTCCGCAGCCCTGTACGACAACTCTGCTGTTGAATTTCAGGATTCCTGTTGTTTTTGCTCTTTCAACAGCATGAATCAGAACTGCACATGGCTCGATGAGAATACGGGAATCCAGGTCCAGATCACTTACGTTGAAGAATGTGGAGCCAAAGTTTCCGCCTCTTACCAGAATATAATCTGCAAACCATCCGTTGAATTTCACATCGTCATCCGGAAGAAGTCCGTATACGTCTGCGCCGCCTACGTTTTTCTTATTCAGGTCAAACATTGTGATTTCCGGATCATCTTTGAAGATCATGCAGGTAACGATCTTATCGCCAACCTGAACCGGTTTGCCTGCAGTATCCACTTTCACATTTTTACCCATAGCAACGATCTCACCGGTTCCTTCATGACCAAGTACAACCGGGATCAGGCCAAACGGATCGTTTTTGTATTCATGTGCATCTGTTCCGCACACACCGCAGCCTTCCACTTTTACCAGGATATCGTCATCTCCCAGCGGAGGAATCGGATATTCCTGAAGCTCAAAGTGTTTCTTTTCTGTCATCATTGCTACTCTTGCTGTTTTCGGAATCTGACCTGCCGGTGCTGCAGCCGGTGCTGCCGCTGCCGGGGCAGCTCCCTTTCCTGTCATGTTGGAGAGAACCTGTTTTACGATCTCTTCAATATTTACGTTATTCATATCCATGTCTTTTTCTCTCCTTTTACTTAACGAATGCAAAGGCTGTCTGACATTACGCAGCGTCTTCTCTTTGTGAAGGTGCTTGCGCTTGTGAGACCCTCACCGGTACGGCTTGCGATGGTAAAGGTACAGTAACCTTCTCCACCGAATCCCAGTGCCGCATAAGAAGGTGCGTTCTTAACCAGGATCGCGGTATCGATTGCTTTCGCATATTTTGTAATGTTGTCAATATTCTTGGAATGAATATGTGCGGAATGACGATTTCCGTGTTCCAGCCATACAGCCTGTTCCACAGCATCATCAAAGTCTTTTGCTCTTACCACACCGAGAATCGGCATCATAAGCTCTTCAGCGATCAGCGGATGTTCCTTCGGTCCTTCGAAGACGATGCAGCGGATATTTGCCGGCACACTTACTCCGATCATGGAAAGAAGTGTTTTCGCATCACGGCCTACGCATTTACGATTTAATTTTCCACCCTTCAGAACAACTTCTGTCAGTGCTTTCTGCTCTTCTTCAGAAGCAAGATAGCAGTCATTCTCAGTAATCAGATAATGCATCAGTTCATCTGCAATAGAAGAAACTGCTACAATCTCTTTTTCCGCAATACACGGAAGGTTGTTGTCAAATGTACATCCGTTTACGATATCCTGCGCAGCTTTGCGCACATCCGCTGTCTCATCAACCAGTGCCGGAGGATTTCCCGCACCGGCGCCGATGCCGCGTTTTCCGGAAGAAAGAACTGCCGTTACAACACCCGGGCCGCCTGTCGCTGCGATCAGCGGGATATCTTTATGTTTCATCATGACTGCACTTGTCTCAAGTGTCGGCTTCTCTACAGATACTGCGATATTATCCGGACCGCCGGATTCCAGCGAAGCTTCATTCAGAAGATTAATCGCAAAAAGAGAAGTCTTGATCGCTGCAGGATGCGGGTTAAATACAACGGTATTTCCGCCGGCCAGCATTCCAATTGTGTTGCACAGAATGGTCTCACTCGGGTTTGTGGTCGGTGTGATCGCACCGATAACACCAAACGGTCCCATTTCGATCAGTGTCAGGCCTCTGTCGCCAGACCATGCGGTTGTGGTGATATCTTCGGTTCCGGGAGTCTTGTCTGCTACGAGATGATGTTTCAGGATCTTGTCTCCGACATTTCCCATTCCCGTTTCATCCACACCCATGCGGGCAAAAAGCTCTGCATTTTCATGAATTTTTTTACGAATGCAGGTAATAATCTTTTCTCTCTGGTCCATGGACATTTTACGAACGATTTTCTGGGATGCTTTTGCAGCCTCAATCGCCTCGTTCATATCCTTGAAGATTCCATGTTTTCCGGCCGGAGCTTCTGCAATCTGCATTTTTGCCATTACTTCCTGTACAATTTCCTGTACCATGTTCTCACTGATTGGCATGAGATTGTCCTCCTTAATAATTAAAATTGTTCCGAAATTATTTCAGTCCCAGCTGAGCCATTACCTGTTTTGTGATGCTTGCCACGAGATCAGCATCTGCTGCCGGAGCGTCTGCAGAAGCGTCTTTTCCAACGAAATCATACTGATATCCCGGGAACTGTTTGTACTCTTCGCTGTTGCATGCGCCACAGTTATGGCAGTTTTTGCCGTCTTTGTTCAGGCAGATGCTTGCCGGATGTTTTCCAGGCATACCAAATTTACGACGGATCGCATACAGTTTCTCAACGTTCTTCTCATCGAATTCCTTCGGACCGCCCAGAAGCTTGCTCTGATACAGCAGCTGTGCATAGAACTCAACAGATTCCATCTTCATGTATGCAGCATTCAGGTCTGTGCTCCATGTCAGTGCTCCGTGGTTCTCCAGAAGAACTGCGTCAAAGTACGGAAGGTATTTTTCCAGGTTATCCGGAATTTCCATTGTGGAAGGTGTACCATATTCAGCAATCGGAACGCATCCAAGGGAGATAACTGCTTCCGGCATGATCGGCTGGGTCAGCGGAATGCCAGCGATTGCAAAAGAAGTCGCGTACATCGGATGAGCGTGTACAACAGATCCCACATCCGGTCTCTTCTCATAGACTCTCATATGCATCTTGATCTCGGATGACGGTTTGAATCCCGGATTTGCCTGAATCACCTGGCCTTTTTTGTCAACCTTACAGATGAACTCCGGTGTCATGAAACCTTTGGAAACACCGGTCGGTGTGCAAAGGAATTCATTTTCGCTGATCTTAACGGAGATGTTTCCGTCATTTGCCGCAACCATGTTGCGGTTGTAGATACGTTTTCCGATGTCACAGATCTGTTTTTTGATTTCAAATTCGTTTACCATGCTTTTTTCCTCCTTAAGCACTTTTGATTTGTTGGCTTGTCCGCCGTTTGTATCATGTCAGCATTCTACCACAATCCACGGAAAAAGTCAAGCAAGCCATGTTGGTTTTTGTTGGTTTTCTTGTATTTTTTATGTTGTTTTTATTGTGATTCCGTGGTTTTCTCCCAGGGCATCACATCTCCTTCTTCCCGGAGATGCTCCAGAATATCCGGAACCCCTTCGTATGTCTTGGAATCCACATAAAAAATCGTTTTACAGCCCGCAAGGCGCAGCCAGGAGGCCGCCCGCTCACGGTTGGCATCGGGATGATTGATTTTCGTCACAATCCCGATCACCTCTCTGTTTGCCATGCAGGTAATACAGGGCGGAAACAGACAGTACGGTTCTATGGCAGAGACAAGAAGTCCCACCACATCCGATTCATATGTATACAATGCCAGAGCACTGCCAAGACCTTTTGTCTGTGCATATTCCCCCGGCGTATCCACGATCACATCAAAATGATTCACATACTGGGTTTTGTGATAGTGGATTTTCTCTCCCTTCAGGGCCTGTGTGAGGGTGGTCTTTCCGGCCTCACTGCGCCCGATCAGACATATCTTCTTCATAACAGCCCCGGCAATCCCCCGACCGGCTTTCTGCACATAGCAGCACGCCGCATCAGGTACGCGTGATTTCACATGTGACGAACCCCAGCTTTTCGCTCACATAATCCAGAATTGCACGCACTGAAGCCTCCACCTCCGACACGGTTCCGGTGATGATCAGGCTGCCGGAAAAGCGATCCACAAATCCAAGATCAACCCCCGCAGACTTAATGGCAATATCTGCCATGATAATTGCCGTCTCCGCAGGACTGATCGTCAGAATCCCAATTGCAGACCTGGAATAATCCAACGCAGGATCCAGACCCAGCTTCGTATAAAGGATTTTATCCGGATTTGCAATGATATGTGCCAGAGAAATCTGTTTGCCAGGAACCAGTTCCTGTATGATCCTCTGCTTTATCTCCGGATCCATCCCGTCTGTATATCCCATCTCTCAGCCTCCTATCTGACAATCCAACGCGCACACAGCGTGTACTGCCTTTTTTAAGGTATTCATGTGCTCCAGGTTCGGCGGTTCCACATCTCCCATCAGATACTTCCGCCCAAGGCCTTCATATTTATCCTGTCCCAACCGATGATAGGGAAGCAAGTGAATTTTTTCCACGCCCGGAAGGGTGGAGGCAAAGGCCGCAATCCCCTGTATTTCCTCAATGGTATCATTAAAGGTGGGAATCACGGGAACGCGGATCACCAGCCTGGTCTGCCCGGACAGGGCAACCCTTCTGGCATTCTCAAGCATCAGCTCATTGGATTTTCCCGTAAATTCTTTATGTTTGACCGGATTGGTATGCTTGATGTCCATCAGGTAGGTGTCCAGATAAGGCAGAAGCATTTCAATTTTTTCGTAAGGCGCACAAGCCATACTCTCCAGTGCCGTATTGATCCCCCGTTCTTTTGCCGCTCGCAGAAGGTCTCTGGCAAATTCCGGCTGGCACAGGCTTTCCCCGCCGGACAGTGTCATACCGCCTCCGGATCGATAATAATATGGCCTGTCCTTTTCCACTTCACAGATTATTTCTTCCACAATAACGTCCTGTCCAATGGTTTTTTCTTCACCCCGGACGATCATTCTCTGGATGGCAAACTCCTGTGATTCCGGATTGCAGCACCAACGGCACCTCAGCACGCACCCTTTCAGAAACACAATGGTGCGAATCCCCGGGCCGTCATGGATGGAATATCTCTGAATGTCAAAAATCCTTCCTTTTGTCTGCAAATAATCCATAGTCATCTCCTAGAAACCCTGCTCCGTACGACGGATGATATCATCCTGCAAGGAACGGGACAATGTCGTAAACAATGCGCTGTAACCAGCCACACGAACAACCAGATGTTTGTATTTTTCCGGATGCTCCTGTGCGTCCAGAAGGGTCTGCCGGTCAACCACATTAAACTGCATATGCATTCCCTTCTGATCAAAGTAGGAACGAATCAGAGCAACAAACTTCTCCAGCCCTTCCCTTCCTGCCAGTGCAGAAGGATGGAATTTCTGATTAAACAGCGTACCGTTGGATACGATAAAATGATCCAGCCGGGAAACGGAGGTTGCTGCAGCTGTGGGGCCTTTCACATCCTTGCCGGCGGAAGGGGATACCCCATCTGCCACCGGTGTATGTGCATAACGGCCATCCGGCGTGGCTCCGGTCTGTCCTCCCAGGGGAACATTTGCAGACACCGGATACATCCCCGCCTGGAACTGTCCGCCTCTGGGATTCCTGTAGTTCTGCATCGGTCTGGAATACGTATAAGCCACATCTCTGGCAAAATAATCAATCTCCGGAATATCATTTCCAAACTTGGGAATTTCCTCGATCATATCGTGAATTTCCTTATATCTGGCCTGTTTCTGTTCCGTAGGCTTCAGATTCATAACCACCTTCAGAACAGCTTCTGCCGTCTTGGCATCCACCTTCTGTCCGGCACTTTCCAAACCCTTCAGAACAGCCGAAGTGATTTCGGAAACAGAAATTTCATCCAGACCTTTATCAAAATTCCATGCCAAAGCTTCTTTATACTCCTGCATGGTAACCGATTTATCCTCATAAACCAGCTTACGAATTGCAAAAAGAGAATCTGCCATATTGGCAATACCAAATCCCTGAGGACCGGTAAAGTTATAAACGGCGCCTCCCTCCTGAACGGTCTTTCCCGCCTTCAGGCAGTCATCCACCATGCAGGACAAAAACGGCAGCGGACACCTCTGTGCGTGCGCCACATCAATGGCATTGTCCGCATTGACCAGAAGGGAAATACAATATTCCGTCTGTTTTTTATATGCATCATAAAATTCATCAAAGGTGGACATCTGCATCACATCTCCAGTGGGAATTCCTACCATTTCCCCTTTGTCCATACCGTTGGAGAATACCAGCTCCAGCGGACGGCACATATTATAAAATGCCGCATCATGCCAACCTTCTGTTTTACCCGGCACCTGAGGCTCCACACAACCGATGATGTTGTATTCTCTGGCTTCTGCAAGAGGGATTCCCCTGTTCTGCAGTGCCGGGATGATTACTTCATCATTATAATAAGCCGGAAGACCGATTCCCGTCCTGGTAAGATCTGCCGCCTTGATCAAAAGCTCATGGGGTGATCCGTTCCACACGCGAATGGAAAGAGAGGGCATCGGAAGGAACACATGCTTGGATGCCTGTATACACATAAAGGAAAGATCATTTGTCACATCCTCTCCCTCTGCATTCTGTCCTCCCACAATCAGATTCTGGAACAGGCTGTAGCCTGCAAAGCCCTCTGCGGAAGCCGCATCCCGGCATTTATTCAGATCATTTAATTTTACCCAGATGCAGTCAATCAGCTCCTGGGCAAATTCCCTGGTGATTTTTCCCGCATCCAGATCCTTTTGATAATAAGGATACATGTACTGGTCAAAGCGTCCCGGGGAAATGGAATGTCCGCTGGATTCCAGCTGAAGCAGCTGCTGCACGAACCAGAAGGACTGACACGCCTCCCAGAAATTGGAAGCCCCCTTTGCCGGAACACGGCAGCAATTCTGTGCAATCATCGCCAGTTCCCGCTTTCTCGCCGGATCCGAACACTGATCTGCCATCTGCGCTGCCAGCAGTGCATACCGGTTCGCATAACCGATCACCGCCTCACAGCTGGTGATCACAGCATTCAGGAAATGAGATTTGGTCGCATAATCTTCATCTCCCACTTTGCAGGTTTCAAGCTCAGCCTTCGCCTTTGCAATAATCCCCTCAAAACCGATATCCAGCACTTCCCAGTATTTTACCGTCACATGTCCCACACCATTATAGAAATAATTTCCCGGTGTGAATATGTTATGTTCAATGGCACGAATAGCCTCCGGGGCCATATAAGCCGTGGCAAGTTCACTGGTGGTTTTCCCTTTCCAGTATTTGTGAACCTCCCGTAATTCTACCTTTGTCTCCTCCGAAATATAAAACGGATCCGCGCTTCGTGTTTCTACCGTGTCAAACTCTGCCTCCAGCCACTCATAAGAAAACTCCGGATATGTCTGACATCCTCTGGGAGCAATGGTGCTGCTTCCCACAACCAATTCTTCCTCACGAATAATAATCGGAATGTTTTCCAGAATATGCTGAAACGCTTTCGCACGACGGGTAACAACAGGTTCTCCCTCTGTCTGTTGATACGATTCTGTGAGGAGCTTTGCTCTTGCAGATTCGATCACCGGCATCTTTGCATACAGATGCTCAACCAGCCGGGGAATCCTTTCTGATTTTGGAATATCTGCTGTATTATATCTTCCCATTTTACTCCTTTCCAACAGGCCGTCTATGAACAGGACCTTCCTGCTCCGCATACAATCCGGTTTATAACTATCCATTTCGTCCCATGTTATTCATACGAAATAATTATATCTCATTGCCCTCCAAATGTCAACACAATCAACATTAAATTCCCCTGTTTTTCCTTGTTTTTGTGTGGTTTTATGCGATTTTTTTGTGTGGTTTTTGTTTTGTTTTTCGTCATCCTATCTTTTTTAGATAATATGAAGTGACCCCACATTTGTAACAACGAGGATTTACCTGTATACTGATGATTGTCGAAATCAATGGTAACAGGGATTACCGCATACAAAAGGAGGTCACCTATGTATAGAATAATCAAAATCGGAATGGATGTCCATAGCACAAACTACACTTTATGTGCGATGGAACCTACAATCGAATCAGAAGACCGTATATTCGGAGAAGTGCAGGTTGCCCCGGACTATAAAGAGGTCATTTGCTTTATTGAGTCTCTGAAAATGAAACTTGGGCTCAACAATGATTATTCTATTGAATGCGGTTACGAGGCGGGTTGCCTTGGTTATACTCTTTATCACCAACTTGCAGGAGCCGGGATCAAATGTGTCATACTTGCACCGACAACTATGCTTACCCAGCAGGGTCAGCGAATCAAAACAGATAAACGTGATGCACATCTGATCGCGCAGTGCCTGTGTTACGGCGGATATCATTCGGTATATATTCCTACTGGCGAGGATGATGCCGTCAAAGAGTATCTCCGGATGAGGGACGACCATAAGCTCGCTTTGAAGAAGCTGAAGCAGCAGATCAATGCGTTTGTTCTTAGGCACGGGTACCAGTATGCCGGGACAAAATGGACCATAAAACATGTCTCCTGGCTGAAGAAAGTGGAACTTGATCCGATGTATCGGGAAACGCCGGACGAATACATAGCTTCCTACGAAGAACAGGAAACAAAGATCGAACGTTACGATAAGCGGATCGAAGAGATCGCTGCTGAGGCACGCTACCACGAAAACGCCAAAAAGATTGGTTGCTTTCTGGGAATCCGCACACATACGGCCTTGTCTCTGATCGTGGAAACCGGTGACTTTAAGCGCTTCGCTAAAGGGAACACCTATACGGCATTCCTGGGGCTTGCGCCGGGAGAACATTCCAGTTCAACGAAAGTGAACCGGCTCGGCATTTCTAAAGCCGGGAATACGCATCTGCGATGTCTGTTGATAGAAGCCGCAAAAGGTATTTGCAAAGGAGCCATCGGACATAAATCCAAAGAACTGCGCTCCAGGCAAAACGGTCAGTCTGCCGAGGTTATTGCCTATGCTGACAAAGCGAACACACGGCTGCGGAGCAGGTATTACAAGATGATCCGTCATGGAAAGAAGAAAAATGTGGCGGTTGCTGCTGTGGCTCGTGAGCTCGCATGCTTTATTTGGGGCATGATGACTGGTAATATCAGTATCACCTCTGGAAGCGGTACATCAGTTCCGGTTGTCAGTCAAGGGTAAAATGTACCGCTACGCGGCCCTTGACATCCACCCGTCCCTGATGCAGATCGTAATCAAGCAGCAATCAGCAGTAAACTGCAGCTTGCTGCCGAAACAATAACAATTGAATATCTGTCAGTATCTGCAAGGAGTTGTGATCACTGTAAGGTTCGAGCTATCTGCGTCCTACCTATGTTGGCACTTCGGTGATCCACGCTTTTAGATCGCAGAGCTCACGGCGGAACCATTAGCCTGTCGGTAACCAATCCACGAATAACAGAGTGGCCACATGCCGGGAACTGTTAAATCAGGGCTCCTTCCAGATGCTGACAGATCACACAAATGTGATCGTCAAGAAAAAGTTTGTCGGATGCCAAATTTACCTCTTGACAAAGGTCACTTCATAACAGGTATTGACAACCATTTTTTCATCTGTCATACTGAACATATCCATTAAAAAATCGATTCACAGCTGTCAATACAGCGATAAAAGGAGTGCATTATATGTATCTTTCCGATATGCATACCCATTCCATTGCCAGCGGGCACGGAACCTCCTGTACCATCTCCGACATGGCAAAAAAGGCTTCCGCCATGGGCCTGAAGCTTCTTGGCATCACCGATCACGGCCCGGCCACACTGGCCGCCGGAACCCCCTCTTATTTCCGAAGCCTTGCCTTTTCACCAAAACACCGTTTCCAGGTGGATCTGCTATATGGCATTGAGCTGAATATTCTGGACACAGAAGGAACCATAGATCTTGAAGAAGAAATTTTACAGCATCTGGATTACGCCATTGTCAGTATGCACTGGCAGAATTTCCGCCCCCGCACAAAGTCTGAAAACACAAAAGCTTTCCTCAATGCCACGAAACATCCTGCAGTCAAAATCATCGGACATTGTGATAATCCGGAATATCCCGTGGATTATGAACAGCTTGTGCTGGGCGCCAGAGAAAACGATGTGATTCTGGAAATCAACGAGGCGTCTCTTGCCCCATATGGCTATCGGGGTGACACCCGGGCAAACAGCGCTCAGATTCTGCGTTACTGCCAAAAGTACAATGTTCCCATTTTGCTTTCCAGCGACAGTCATGGCACTACCCATATCGGTGACTTTACCTATGCCGCCGAATTTGTGCACAATGCTGCTTTTCCGGAATCTCTGATTCTCAACAACCAGCTTCCGCGTCTGAAAGTTTTTTTGATGAATCGCTGATATCCGCACACAACAAAAACCCCTGCCGGGCCAAAGTCCCGACAGGGGTTTTTCATTCACATCAAAAGGCATTTTCACGATTCTGCCTTATCATTTGTCATTTATTTTTCTCAAGGTCATCCATCATTTTCATCCGATCTGCCAGCTCCTGATACTTTCCCGTCACATACCCATAATTCTGACGTTTATGGGGCAACTGGCACCTGGTACAGTCTTTGAATCCCTTTTCTGTAACCCGGAAATTTCCGCCGCAGTTTTCGCCCAGAGCGTACAGCGGGCAGTAGCAGAACAGGCAGTTGAAATTCTCCGGATCCGCTCCTTCATGGCACGGAAAATATTCACATTTCCTATGGCTGAAATAAGAATATTCCTTGTCTTCCCAGTAATTTTTCTCCATATCAATCCCTCCCATCCGCTTTGAAGAGGTAGCGATCCTACTTCGGGGTAGAATATAGATTCGTCCATAAGTGCGCGGAGGGAACGAAAATATCCGAAGTAGTATCGCCTGCCATTTAATCATGTATAATTCATAATGAACAGGCTTATTCCATAAAAAATGCCTGCTTCCAAAAGCAGACAACATCCTGGGGCTGCGGATTTCCCCAAAACTGGTGTTACACTTTACACGGAAGTTTAACCTCGCCATATCAAGCAGGTTTCCTGGCTCCAGAATCTTTGCTTCCTCTCTCCTTCTCATGCTGCTGCACAATGGCAATTGAGATTCGCTCCTCTGTTACAGTGACCGGATCGCTCAGGTTTCTCACCTGATTCCCTTTTCTGCCGCTCCCGAAGAACCGACAGCACTTCATATGTTCAATATGGAATTATACTTTCTAAATCATAACATCTATCCCGGTATTTGTCAACTCCCTATTCCGTTCTTCTGTACATCGCAAAGTGCGTCCCCCAAAAACGCAGGAAGCAGCTCTTCTCACAAAATAAATGAGGGGCTGCCTTTCGGCAGCCCGCTGAATCACTTGATCGAATATTAAACCAGACGTCTTACAGAAAGAATGGTTCTGTATGTGGCATCATTACTGATCTTGATACCGTCCGTAGAGTTTGATGCATGAACGATCTTACCGTCACCCATGTAAATTGCCACATGACCGCCATAGCAGATCAGGTCGCCCGGCTGTGCGTTTTCATAGGAAACCTCTGTTCCCGCATTCTGCTGTTCATAAGACGTTCTCGGCAGACTGACTCCAAAGTTTGCATATACACTCTGAACGAATCCGGAACAGTCCGCGCCGTTTGTCAGGCTGGTTCCGCCCCACACATACGGATTTCCCACAAACTGCGTAGCATAATCCACAACCGAAGATCCGGAACCGGATGAGGAAGACGAAGAAGCTTCTGCCTGATAATCTTCCATAGACACGGTGTTGTCCGAATCGATTACATTTCCGTACTCATCATACTGAACTTCTCCGGATCCGCTTTCCCCGCCGTCTTCTGTACTCTCATCACTGCTGCTCTCCTCAGAATCACTCTCGACTTCCTGATACATGATTTCGCCATCTTCATCATACATCACATCACCGTCTTCGTCATACATCACTTCATATTCAGGTTCTGTATTCTCTTCTGCATAGCCTTCTTCAGCTTCGGCAGCTGCTTCTGCAGCGGCTGCTTCTGCTGCAGCTCTGGCAGCTTCTTCCGCAGCAATTCTCTCTGCTTCCATTCTTTCCAGCTCTGCCGTCTGCTCTGCCAACAGGTATGCATACTCATTTGCCTGCTGCTGTGCATATGCAATTTCGTTGTCGCAATCCGCGGAAATCGCACGTCTCTCATCGATCTGAGCCTGAAGCATAACAGACTGTTCCTGATATGCATTGTGCATTTCTTCCAGTTCTGCCTTTTCACTGGAATACTGCTGTTCAAGCTTCTGTACTTCCTCAATAGTCTTCACATATTTGTCAAGATTCTGTCTGTCCTGATCATACATCTTCTGCGTGTATTCTGCTCTGGTGAGAAGATCCGCCAGGTTATCCGCACCCATCATCATCTGCAGCCACGCATCGTTTCCACCCTTTTCATAAAGATACTGGATACGCTTTTTCATGGCCTCATACTGTTTCTCCTTCGCATTCTGTGCCTTGGTCAGATTTTCCTGCGTCTGCGCAATCTCATTCGTCTTATTTTCTATATCGTTTTCCAGAACGCTGATGGAAACCATGACATTGACCAGGTCCGCATCCAGAGCGGAAATTTCACTTTCCAGCTGCTCTTTGGCGTACCAGAGTTCATCAATCCTGGAATATGTCGCATCCAGCTGTGCACTGGTCCAGGCCTGTTCCTCTCTCAGTTCCTGTTCTGTTACAGCTCCTACACTGACTACCTGCGCAGCACTGATCAGCAGCGCAAGCATTGTACAAACAATTTTTTTCTTCATTTCTATTCACCCTCATTTTATTGCTTTGTAACATTTCTGAAATATGTCTTTTTAATTCTTTCACATATTAACATATTGTTACGTCTGATGCAAGGGTTTTTTGCAAATTAATTTACATTTTTGTAATAATTAGAAATGTATGTGAAATATATTCATACCAAACTGACATTTCCTTGGGACGCACATGAGGGGCAGTCCCAAAACCGCCCCCCAAAAATCTCTTCTAGCGGAACAGATCTGCCAGGATCTGATCTGCTGTCATTTTCTTATAACCGTCCGGATCAGACAGTGTCTGACTGTTCCAACGGAAATAGCTTCCGTTTTTGATGTAATTTCCACTGGATGTATGATAATCATACTTTGTATATCCGGAGAATCTGGACATATATTTCTGTGCCAGTGCAATTGCCTGACTGGAATAGTTTCCGCTTGGTGTAGGTGTTCCCGAAATCTGGCATCCTGCCTGCGGAGTAGAGTGGACAATCACCACGCTCATATCCGAACACTGTCCGATGACAATCCAGGTATGTCCGCTGTTATATCCCACATCTCCCGGATACAGCCGGTAATTCGTAGCTGCAAGATATGCCTGCGAGCCCACACCACCCCAACCGAGTGATTTGTAATAGGATCCCACATCAGAAGCCACAACCGTGTAGCCGCTTCCCACACCGGACTTGCTCTGCATTACCTGATAAGCTGCCCAGCCAACAAAGCCGGAACAGTCAAGTCCCTTTGCACGGTTTGTCGTAGACAGATCGCGATAGTTATTATAATCATAACTGCTGCTCTGACTGTTATACCACTGAACCCATGTCGGGCTGATTCCCTTTCGGGTGGAATCGTTCCATCCTCCGCCCCAGACATAGAGCGCCTTTCCTACCGGCTGCAGCGCACCGGCCAGATAATTCTTTATGGTTCTGCTTCCGGTCGGCGAGGTCGTAAGCGAGTTGGAGTCTGAGGATGTATCAAGTTTTCCGTCACTGGCAAACTGATATTTCACACCATCGATCGTCTTTGTTCCTTTCGCCATATGCCCAGTGGACGGATCAAAATAGTATTTGTCTCCGGTGGATTTGTTGGTTACCCACCCGGTAGCCATAATTCCATTGTTTTTATAAAAATAATATGTGTTTCCGGAGGACGTTACAAAGCCTTTGCACATCACCCCGGTTGATTTCTTAAAGTATCGCTTGCGTCCCTGGGTATCCGACATCCATCCGGTAGCCATCTGACCGGTCTTCTTTCGAAAATAACGGGTCTCTCCCTTACTGTTGGTAAGGAATTTACCCATATACGCCGTACCGTTTTTCTTGTTCAGATAATAATATTTGCCATCCAGCTTTAACCAGCCTGTCTGCATATATCCGCTGGAATTAAAATATCTGCGTACCGTACCTGCAGAATTCACAGCCCAGCCAACCAGCATCTGACCATTGGACGGAAGAAAATAGCGATATCCGGTACTGTTCTTTGCCCACCCGGTATACATTACACCCGTACTTTTGTTGAAATAGTAATATTTACCGCCAAGCTTCAGCCATCCCTTGACCCTCTTGCCATCTTTATAATAGTATGTATAATTTCCCTGTTTTACGAAACCGGTGGTCGCAGCCTGAACCTGATGCTCCTGCGTCCGCACAGTAAACCCTGCTGCAAGCAGCATCATCAGGAGCAATATTCCCCACAGTTTCCATTTTTTATGATTCTTCAGCATGATAACCTTCCTTTACTGTCAAATACATTTTTTACAATTTTGTTACATATTTATGTATTCATTATATATTATCTTTTTCCTTTCGTCAATTAAAATTTATAAACATATGATAAGCTGCCCGCAAAACGCAAAAAAACCACGTACTCTGTTTTCAGAATACGTGGTATCAGACTTCTTCGTTATTGTTTTTTCCTGCCATCCGCTATCAAAGCAAATGCTTTCTCAGTTCTGCTCCGTCCAGTGCACTCAGATATGCCGGTGCAACATCAAACACCGTTTTACATCCGGTCTGCCCTTCCTGATTCATGCGATAAGCAGCTCTGGCATATGCCACAATGACAGAGGCCGTGAATTCCGGATTGGAATCCAGCTTCAGGCTGTACTCGATCACATGGCTGTTTTCATCATTCCATCCTGTTTTTCCGCTTCGAATCACAAATCCGCCATGGGGGATCCCACTGTGATCACGTTTCAGCTCTTCTTCCGAGATAAAATGAACCGTTGTGTCATAATCTGCAAAATAGTTTGGCATCGTTTTGATTTCCTGCTCAATACGGGCAAGATCCGCGCCTTCCTCAGCAACGACAAAGCACTCTCTTGTGTGTTTTTCTCTGGTTGTCAGATCCGGGTTCTCACCTGCCCTTACCGCAGCAAGCGCACTGTCCACCGGAATCGTATACTGCTTTGCATCTCTGACACCGTCAATCCGTCGAATCGCGTCAGAATGTCCCTGGCTGACGCCCTTTCCCCAGAACGTATAATCCTTTCCGTTTGTGAGGATTGCATTGGCGTACATACGGTTCAGAGAAAACATTCCCGGATCCCAGCCGACAGAGATAATTCCCACATGTCCGGATGCCGCAGCTGCCGCATCCACATTGGCAAAATGCTCCGGAATTTTCGCATGTGTATCAAAGCTGTCCACCACATTGAACCACTGTACATATTTCGGTGTCTGCACCGGAAGATCTGTCGCACTTCCTCCGCAAATAATCAGAACATCTATCTCATCCTTTTTCTTTTCTGCCTCGTCCACAGAATATACCGCTGCTCCCGGTGTCAGAATATTAACTGTTTTCGGATCACGGCGTGTAAAAACCGCCTTCAGTTCAAGATCCGGATTATGTTTGATGGCGCACTCCACGCCCCGTCCAAGATTTCCATATCCCAGAATACCGATACGAATACTCATTTCAAGTTCCTCCGTCCTCACAATTTATTACGTTACTATGGTAATCTTTTCGACCGTAAAAGTCAAATATTTTTTTCTGTCAACAGCACAAAATCCTGCCAGGACAGCACAGATTACAAGCCAAATTGGCAAGACAGAGTTTCATGCAGAAGTCTCCCTGGTCGGATGGCATGCCGCCAAAAGGATTCTGCATCTCCTGATACCAGCTTCCTCCGCCTTCCATTCTCTGCAGAAGTGCCCGATACTGCACGTTATCCGGTTCCAGGCGCACTGCCTCACGGATGTGGTTCCGCGCATTTACATTATTCCCCAGCCCCATATTGGCCATTGCCGAAAGATAGTACCACTGACCATTTTTCTGCTGAAGAGAAGAAAGAACATTCAGGGCCTCCCGATAATGGCCATTCTGAATATAATTTGCTGCCGCCTGGCGGCGAACACTCTCTTCATCCTGGTATTCCGTCCTGCGTGCACCGTCAAATCCTCCAAACGAACCGGTTCCGTTCGAAGATCCGTATTCACGTTCTTTCATGATCTGGTCATACGCCTGCTGTATTTCCTTGAATTTTTCTTCCGCTTCTTTTTTATTCGGATTGTTGATATTTGCATCCGGATGATATTTTCGGCTCAATTTCCGGTAAGCTTTTTTTATTTCCTCATCCGATGCTGTTCTCGATACTCCGAGAACACTGTATGGATCAAACATCTTTTTTCTCCCGTTCTTCTTTTCTCTTCCGACAGGTCGCTTCAAACCGGCACCACACTCCGGAATACAGGATATTACGAAGAATATCCCCATACTTTATAATAGGAAGTTTCTCAAATTCCCTGCTGCATTCTGCCATCATCATAATCAGAAGATTTTTTACCTGATCCGGAAAGTCTTCTTTCCGGTAATCTTCGCGAAATGGATTGTAGCTGCCGCTTTTCACATCCTTTTCCACATCCTCGAATGCATCCAGAAGATAGATGAATTTTCCAAGATAAAATCCCATTCTCCGAATGGTTCCTTCCCAGACATCCTCCCTGCAGACAAGGATTTCTTCCATGATTCTTCCGAAACAGCCGGCAACTCTGTCCACATCTGTCTCTCCCTTTTTCTCCAGTCCGGACAGTTCTTCCAGCCTGGAAATAAGAACCTCTGATTTCCCGGCATACGTGTGACGCAGCCGGACACAGTTGTGTTCCAAAAGCTTTGCGTAGGAAAGCCGGGATACTTTTTTATCATCCTTCCAGTCGTCGAGGCACTTATAATATGACAAAAGAACATTCATATCTGCCGCATACTCAGTAAATTCATTCTTCCTGACCGGCTGCTTTCTCACAGGATGCATGACACAGTGTGTTGTTCCGACAAATGTTTTCGGCTCATACAGGCCACTGAGGAGCAGAATCACAAAGGTCATATCATAAGTAAGAGAAAGCTGCCCCGTGATCCCGAATCGCTCCCTCAGTTCCCTGCAAAGTCCGCAGTAAAAGGATCGGTAAACATCATAATCCTTACATTTGATTTCCGGTTTATTGATGGTTATATAACCAAACATCTTAACTCCTCTTTATAAACTTCGTATGACATTTCGGACAGTCAATTTCAATCTTTCCCTTTCCACGTGGAATCCGGATTTTCTGGCCGCATCCCGGGCAGGAATAAATATGATGTGTCTTTCTCTGCCCCATCAGATTTTTTTCCTGCTGTATCCGGCTGCGGATCTTCTCTGTAGCCGAAAGATATTTCTGATTTTCCTGATAGCGTTTCTGATGATCTCTGGATAAAATACGAAAATATGTATATACGAGCAAAATCAGTCCCAGCAGATCAAGGGCAGAACCAAGATTCCCGTTCCTGCTGCAGAACAGCGACAATACAATCAGAACGCAGGCCAGAATACTGGTAAATCTGGCAAACGGATCCGCGCCATAACGTCCCTGCATGAATCTGTTAAACTTATCTCTCATAAATATATCCTCTCAGTCTTCCCGGATCAGTGTTTTCACAACTTCTGCAATATACATGGTGTGATAGTCCTTGTCCGGATACCATCTGGCATCATTCTGATCATCGTCAAAGCACTCCGGCTTTATCGTATCATGATACATTTTTCTGCACACCATGATCATGTCCGCCTCCGCAATGCCGGCTGTCCCATCGACAAAGCAGGGGGTCAGCCCGGCTTCTTTTATCTTATCGATTCCCTTACCGGTCACTTTTCCGCAGTATCCCAGTTCTTTGCGGTATTTCTCTCCCAGCACGGAAATCGTAAAATACTCATTACTGTCCACAAATTCTTTTGTGTATCTCTGCGGGCGAATATAGACTGTCACAGCATTTTTTCCCCACATAACACCCATACCGCCCCAGCTTGCCGTCATGGTATTGCATTTTTTTTCATCACCAGCCGTGATCAGAAGCCACTCTTTACCGATTTTTGTAAATGGATTAAACATCAGAGTTTCTGTATCTGTTTCCCGAAATCCCATTTTTCATTCCTCCTTGTTTTCTTTACTGTTCGTCCATCACCTGGAAAATATAAAATTTCAAATAATAGGATTCATCCGCCGACCACAGAATCGGATGATCCGGCGCCTGCGTTCTGTACTCCACCTGCCGCAGACGTTTATGCACATTTCTTCCGGCCTGCGCAATGGTCTGCGTAAACAGTTCGTAATCCATAAAGTGAGAGCAGGAACAGGTTGCCAGAAAGCCTCCGTCTTTCACCAGCTTCATTGCCCGAAGATTGATTTCCCGGTATCCTTTCACTGCATTCTTCACAGAATTTCTGGATTTGGTAAAAGCAGGCGGATCCAGTATTACCACATCAAATTTTTCTCCCTGCTGTTCCAGCCGCGGAAGAAGTTCAAACACATCCTCGCAGATAAACTTCACACGGTCCGACAGGCCATTCAGACCGGCATTTCTCTGCGCCTGATCGACTGCCAGCTGCGATGCATCTACTCCAATGACGCTCTTTGCACCGGCAATTCCCGCATTCAGTGCAAATGAACCCGTATGGGTAAAGCAATCCAGCACCTTCGCATCTCTGCAGAGTTTCTGTATGGCCAGACGGTTATACTTCTGGTCCAGAAAGAATCCCGTCTTCTGACCATCTTTAATATCCACTTCGTATTTCACGCCATTTTCCTCAATGGTCACCGTTGTCGGGAATTCTTCTCCAATAAATCCCTTTACCAGTTCCATTCCCTCCTGCCGCCGCACCTTGGCATCACTGCGCTCATAGATCCCCCGGATCACAATTTCATCCTCTGCCAGAATCTCTTTCAGAAGCCTGAGAATCGTAAGTTTCATGCGGTCAATTCCCAGCGCCAGCGACTGTACCACAAGAACATCCGAGAATTTATCCACCACCAGTCCGGGCAGAAAATCTGCTTCTCCGAATATCAGCCGACAGCTTCCGGTGTCTGTCACCTTCTTTCGATATTCCCATGCGGCCTGCACCCGTTTTTTCAAAAATGTTTCATCAATTTCCTGTCTCTCATTGCGTGTCATCATACGAACCGCAATCTTTGAATTCCGGTTGATAAAGCCTCTGCCCATGGGATATCCGTCAAAATCATGAACCAGAACAATGTCACCATTCACATAGCTTCCCACGATGCTGGCGATCTCATTATCAAACACCCACATTCCGCCGGATTTCAGGATCCGTCCTTCTCCCTTTTTCAATGTCACAACAGCAAGACCCATCTGCCATTCTCCTTTATTTTGGAATATTTTTTTATTTTATCACAGAGCCGTCCGGATTTCCAGCCATTCTCCCCATAAGTCCCGCAAATCACAGAAACTTCACATCTCCGAACTTATTTCTTCGTTTCTCCTCCGGTCTGATAAAGACAAAACGCCGCCGGCAAAATGCCGGCAGCGTTCTGGTTTTCAACGTCCTGTCAATAGACATCGTAGCCATAAACATCATAATCTGCATACGCATCCGAGGAATACATATCATCCATGCCACCCTCTGCAGAATAATCCATGCTCATATCTCCGTCCGCCAGGGGCTCTTCACTTCCTCCAGCCATATCTGTGTCCAGATCCAGGCTTTCCCCATACATCTTCGCAAAGAAATGCATGGTGTCATCGTACAGAGTCTGTCTGTCCATATCACTTACATTTGACAGGATTCCGGTACCGACACCCATTCCGTCCATGCCAAAGATATTTTTCAGCTTCTGATCCAGCAGGTTCAGCTCAGAATTGATATACATCTCCATGCCGGTCGGCACATAGCTGCCGGCTCCATCCCGGAGGATGGTATAATAAATCTCTTCCACAGACTGGGACAGCTGCATTCCTGTCGCGGCATCCAGCAGAACCGTTCCATAAACATAAGATTCATCTCCTGCTGCCGCATTCATCATCTGCGCGGAATCGCCCTGGTACTCTCCTTCACAGAATGCCTTTGCTTTTTCAAACATGGAGCGTGACTGTTCACTTAGCAGTGCGGTATCCATAACAACGGTTCCGGTAGAATTATTCTCCTCCGCCGGGGTCATATCCTCCGTAAAATCATAGGAATAACCATCATCCGGATTCATCTCACCGTCTGTCATGCCATAGTCGATCGGGCCATCATCTGTCAGGCCGCCGTCTCCTTCCAGGCCTCCGTCATCCACGATCTGCATATCCTCTTCCGGATACAGATCCTCCACAACCTGAGAATCATCTGCAAAGCCGCTTCCGCCGTCACCGGACATCGCATCCTCAGGATATACCTCTTCCCAGACCTGATCATCCTCCGGCATAGTTCCGTCAGCGATCAGGGACCCGTCTTCCGCTTCCGACTCATCCCATATCTGTGTGTCATCTGCAGCACCGGTATCTACAATTTCCCCGTCATCGTTCACCATAAGCCCCCACTCCGCATCCGGGTCAATGGTCTCGTCGCTCTCATCCAGGCCGGTCATTCCGGTCTCGACTGCCAGTTCCGGATCCTGTGTGGAATCCTCCACAGCACCATCCAGGATATCACTGTCGATCTCGTCCAGAATACCGTTGTCTTCATCGTCCGGAGTCTCTTCATTCTCAGCATCGCCATTCGGAAGCACTTTCTCAATAAGATCCGAGAGCAGAGAACCGCTTTCTTCCGAATCCTCCCCCTCTTCCTGCGGAGATACATTTTCATCTACGCGCTCCAGTGTTTCCTGAACATCCTCGTATTCATAATCTTCTTCCGCAATTTCTTCCATGAGCCCGGTAATGATCTCGATTTCTGCTTCGCCGATATTCACATTGTTTTCCTGAACGATATTCACAACGACGTTATAGATATCTCCGGAATTTGTGATGTTATTCCCGATGACCTCCATTTTCGCCTGATTGATCACCTTCGTCGCCGGTTTTTTGCCGACTCTGTCCGCCAGCTTACCGGTCACAACCATCTCCTGTGTGGCGATTTTCTTTTTCGTCTCACTGAGCTTCACACCGCTGGCGGTCTCATATGCCATCTGGATACCGGTCAGTGCTCCCGTACCGGAAACCTCGAAAGGACATGCAGCCACAACCTCACAGTTTTTCACACCGGATGTAGACAAGGTGGAAGCAATCATGTTACAGGTTACCCAGTTCAGATTGGCAGTCCGCACCTTGATACCGCCTGAGCTCGTGGGATTTACATAAGCACAGCTGACCGTTCTGTTTCCGATCTGCTCCATGGGAACATAGGAACCAAGATGATTTCTCTCGTCCTGATTCGTAACCGTAATAATATTTACCTGTTGCGGAGCTTTAAAATATTTCAGCATGGTCTGCTTCTGTGATTCACTCAGATCCGCTCCCAGTGTAACAACCCGGGTTCCGTCTGCCATGGCCGGAACCGCACTTCCCAGAACAAGGCTGGCGCTGCAGAGCAGCGCACCCAGCAATTTTGCTTTTTTCATTTTTCTCCTCCATTTCCAATGATCAAAAGTAATAAATCATTTGTATCCCAATACTTCTGTTTTCTGTTGAAGCTATTGTAACATATTTTCCCATCGGTTTGTAACCAATAATTACCTGCGCCAGTGCTTTCCGGTTCCGAAATATACCGGCTCAGATATAATATACCCAGCTTTCCTTTCTGGATGCCGCCTCGGGAACAGCTCCCTGGGCATAGCCAAGCGCCACGTGGCCGATTCCTTCATAGTCTCCCTCAATTCCCAGTCCTTTCAGGATCGCCTTTCCTTCCTCTGTCTCAAATTCCTCCTTCGCCCGATGGATCCAGCAGCTCCCCAGCCCCAGTGCATGTGCCGCCAGCATGAGATTTCCCATAACGAGAGTCCCGTCATAGAGAGCGGTCGGATACTGTTTATCTGCCAGCACGATCAGCATACAGGGAGCACCATAAAACGGATCTGTGGAAAATCCGCCGATTTCCTGATTCATTTTCGAAATCCTGTCCCGCAGTTTCCTGTCTGTCACCGCAAGAATAATGGGTGACTGTTTTCCTCTTCCCGTCGCCGCATAGGTACCGGCTTCCAGAATCTGATCCAGAAGCTTTCGCGGCACAGGCGCGGAACTGAATTTCCGGATACTTCTTCTTGTTTTCATATTTTCCAGTATTTCATTCATGACATTACCTCCTTCTGGTTCACCTGCTGCTTTCAGGCATTTGTATTCCAGTATATTTTCTTCTGTTTTTCATTCAGACTCTCCACGAATCTGCGCTTGCAGATCAGAAAATCCTCCAGATCCATCAGAATGTGATATAAAATCGCCCGGCTTTCAAATTCCTCCCGGCTCTGCGGAAGCGGCTCCTTTTTCATATCACGGAAGATTTCCATAAGACGATCCATCTGCTTTTCCGGTATGTTTTTTTCAATCACATAATCCTTCAGATACAGCATGTAATCGGCAATCACTCCGGCCTGTGCCGGCATGGAACGGATTTTTTTCACTTCGTAATGAAGATTATGCAGAATCATACACTGCTGCAGGCGCATTTCAAAATAGTCAATGTAATAGCCCGGATGTGAAGAAAAGGTATTGTCCTGATACTCACAGGCCTCGATGATATACTCTTTCAGCTGTCCCTCCAGCCTTCCGATATCCACCCACACATCTCCGCGCATGCTCTCACTGGACATATATTCCGCAATTTCTTTCAGTACTTTCTGAAGCCATTCTTCTGTCACCCGCATATACTGCATCAGATTTTTTCTGGAACCTCCGTAATCCTGAAACAGATTCAGGATCATCGCCAGTGCCGTTCCGATCACCACCAGCAGTACCTCATTCATAACAGCCCGTCTGCCAAAATCCATACTTGTAAGGAAATGTGCACCGATCACCGCATTCACCGATATCGTGGCACCCCATCCAAGCATCTCACTGATCACGATCATGATAAAAACAAAAAGGCCATATGCCTGCCATTCGTTATTGATATTCTGAAACAGAATACCGGCAAGCGTCACTGCAATCAGCATTGTCACCAGACGGGAGACGGAAAGCTTGACCGTTTCCCATTTCGTGGTCATCATCGTGAGCAGCGCAATGGTTCCCGCCGATATCATATGATCCAGACGGAGCATTTTTGCAATAAAAATTGCCATACTGCTCCCAATCGCAATTTTGGCCGCCTTCAGGATTCTCTTTCGGATTCTGTTTTTTTCAACCATTCATCTCCTCCGTAATGTTTTGGCGGGACCCGGGGTCATTCATCCACGATCGTGCAAGCACGATGCGGTTTCAGACCTTTCCCTCCTGGTATCATAATAGTATATTATCATTTCAGCATTCATTTCTCCATATGCTTTTTGCAATTTGCGCCGGCATTATCTATTTTTCATAATAATTACCCAAAAATCATTGTTTTTTCTGTACGTTTTTTCATTTTTATGTTATCATTTTAATATTATGAGTTACCGGACAAATGAGCCTGACGTCGATTTGTCCCCTGGCTCATAAGATTAACGCGTTGACAGACACGCAGAAAGAGGTATCACTATGCTCAATGCCATTGAAAGCATCAATCGCGTCGTAAATAATTTCATCTGGGGTGTCCCTGCCATGATCTGTATCCTCGGTGTGGGGCTGATTCTGAGTTTCCGCACGGGCTTCATCCAGATCCGCAAATTCCCGTTTGCGATGAAAGCAACCATAGGACGCATGTTCAAAAAGAAAACCGCCTCGGACGGCTCCATTACTCCGTTTCAGGCAGTCTGCACGGCTCTTGCCGCAACTGTGGGAACCGGAAACATTGCCGGTGTGGCCGGTGCGATTGCCATCGGCGGTCCCGGTGCCGTATTCTGGATGTGGATATCCGCGCTTCTGGGTATGTGTACAAAATTTGCAGAGGTTACCCTGGCCGTTCATTTTCGCGAAAAAAACGAAGACGGTGATTTCGTGGGCGGACCTATGTATTACATAAAAAACGGTCTCGGCAAAAACTGGCATTTTCTTGCCTGTCTGTTTTCCCTGTTCGGTGTGCTTACTGTTTTCGGGACCGGAAATGCCACACAGGTAAACACGATCACAACAGCTGTAAACTCTGCACTGATGAATTATCATATCATTGACGAAAGCTCTGCAAAGACTGTCAGTCTCGTAATCGGAATCATCATTGCCGTCGCTGTCGCACTGGTATTGCTGGGCGGAATCAAGCGTATCGGCAACGTCTGTGAAAAGCTGGTTCCCTTCATGGCGGTTTTCTATGTACTGCTTGCCATCGGCGTGATCGTTCTCAATATCCAGAAGGTTCCTTCTGTATTCTATTCCATTTTCTATGGTGCCTTTCACCCGAGAGCGGTCACCGGCGGAATTGTTGGAACACTTTTTACCAGCATGAAAAAAGGTGTCTCCCGGGGAATCTTTTCCAACGAGGCCGGCCTTGGAACCGGCTCCATCGCCCACGCATGTGCGGACACAAGAAAACCTGTCAAACAGGGACTTTTCGGTATTTTTGAAGTATTTGCGGACACGATTATCATCTGTACGCTGACCGCCCTCGTGATTCTTTGCAGCGGAACTGCCATTCAATATGGTTCCGCCGCCGGTGCGGAGCTGACCATCAGCGGTTTTACCGCCACCTACGGCAGCTGGGTATCTATCTTCACAGCCATTGCCCTGTGTTCCTTCGCCTTTTCAACGATCCTGGGCTGGGGACTGTATGGCGCAAGATGTGCGGAATTTCTCTTTTCCAGCAAAGTCATCAAACCCTTTATGTTCCTGTACTCACTGGTTGCCATTGTGGGCGCCACCATGGATCTTGGCCTTCTCTGGGATATCGCCGATACCTTCAACGGACTGATGGCCATTCCCAACCTGATTGCCCTGTTCCTTCTGTCCGGAACAGCTGCACGGCTGGCCAGAGAATATTTCGCAAATCCGGATTAACAGCCAAGGCGGACCGGTTTCTCTTTTACGAGAAACCTGCCCGCCTTTTTCTTTTACATTTTGATTTCTTTCTCATAACACCAGAAAGGCTGCTCATAAAGCCAGCACTCTCCAACCCGCTGAAAATGCAGATGGCGATAAGAACGAAGCGCCTTCTCATTGGTCTTATTCACAAGAAAATGAACGCTTTTATATCCTCTTTCTCTTAATACAGACATTCCATAAGCGATCATCTCTCTGGCAATCCCCTGATTCTGCAGCTTTGGACAGACCGCCAGCCGGGCAAGCTCCCCGCCCGGAAGAAGTTCCTGCGTCCAGCAGTCCAGCTTCTCCACCGATTCATCCTGATCGATGGAGATTGCTGCAACAATCTTATTCTTTTCATTTTTCATCACAAACAGAGATTCCCTGGACAAATCAAAATCGATTTCCTCCATCCCGGGATAGTTCTCATTCCATGGACAGTATTCCCGTCCGATCTGTGACTGATATAACTGCAGAATCTCTTCTTTTTCTTCCGCCCTGGCCATACCGATCCATTTTTCCATGATCCGATTGATCCTCCGGTTCTGATAAAACATAACTACTCCGAAAAAATCCGTATATCTCGCGGTAATATTTTCCAGAGTTCCATACAAAATATCATACCATATTCCGATACAAATGTCACAGAAAAAATATTAGCCCGATAATTACCAGTCAGAAGATATTTTCCGTCAGATAATCGTTTTCTTTTATTCCCAGTTTTTTACAGATTTCCCGGATTTCTTCCAGGGTACTGTCACTGACTGCAATACCCTGTTTCCGGACTTTTTCCTCATTTTGGAATTCTTTTTCCCCATGGATATAAATTTTCTGCTCATCTTTCACCCGGGAACTGTTTCTGATATCCTGCAGGTACATGGACAGATTTCGGAATATATTCTGCGGTTCTTCGGAAAACAGTGCGGGATCAATCGCCATAATCATATGGCTCGTCAATCCCTTATCGGTATTATTTGTCACACGGTCACTGGTCAGCCCTCCTGCCAGAATTCCGGTAAGAATCTCCACCATAACAGAAAGTCCGTATCCTTTATGCCCGCCATATATCTCTCCCATTCCTCCCAGCGGAAGGAGCCCGCCGACTGCCTTTCCATTGTTTTCCACAAAGCGTACCGGATCTGTATTCACCGTACCGTCCTCATTCAGAGCCCAGCCCCGCGGCGTTTCCTTTCCTGCTTTTTTATATACTTCCATTTTTCCGCAGGTTACCACGCTGGTTGCCATGTCCAGATGGAACGGATACGGACTGGCCGGCACGGTAAATGCAATGGGATTTGTTCCCATCATCGGCTTTGTCCCGTAGGTGGGCAGTACCAGCGCCCAGGTATTCGTAAGCGAAAGTCCGATCAGATTCCGTCTGGAAAGCCAGAGCGAATAATATCCCGCAATTCCATAATGGTTGGAATTACGCACAACCGTCATCCCGATTCCGCTTTTTTTCGCCTTCTTTGCAGCAGTTTCTGATGCAAACATAGAAGCAAGCTGGCCGCTGCAGCTGTGTGCATCAATCACTGCACTGACCGGGGTTTCTTTTATGATTTCCGGCACTGCGTCCACCCGGATACGGCCGATATCGATTCCTGAGGTATACAGCTTCAGTCTCTGTACACCATGTGATTCAATCCCGAAAAGGTCCGCCTGTATCATAACGTCTGTGATGACTGCGGCGTCGCTTTCCGAATATCCGTAGGACTTAAATATTTTTTCCGTCAGCCTGCGTAAGGATTCCGGCTCATAATAATGATAACTCATGCCCTGCCTCTTTTCCCAAATAAGCTGCAGTACTCCCTAATCAGCCGTACTGCGTTCAAAACAAGGATTCCAGTTTCTTTATCGCAGCAACCATCATATCTTCCGTAATCACGTCAAAAGGCTTGCTGGTCATCAATACATCAATCACTGCCTTATGGGCAACCGACACAATATTCTCTTCCGTGAACGGAATGTGAAAGGCCTTAAAGGTTGGTGTGAAATCCATTGCCCGATAGAAACCAAACAGTTCATCCACTTCTTCCTGCGGAGCCTGTGTCACCATCAGCTGAACCGCAATTCCATATGCAACCTTCTCTCCGTGAGTGATGGAATGTGCCCCCGGAAGTGTCGTCAGTCCATTTTGTGTCGCGTGGGCAATCCCGTTCCGGACCGCTTTGATTCCCAGCGCCTGAACCATGGCAGCTGTATAGATGTTCAGATTTACAATATCAATAAACTCTTTTGAGAGAACCTGATGATCAAAATCATTCACTGCTTTCAAAGTTTCCTGATAATAACTGTCTTTCAGCATTTTTGCCACTGCCAGTGCCGTCACATCAAAGATATCCGAATTGTCGCTCCCGGGATAAGAAGCACTGCCTTCGTACCATTTTGCCAGAGAATCATAGATTCCGGAAATCAGATACGGACGCGGTGCTTTCAAAATGACAGTCGGATCTACGATCGCCAACGCAGGATTTGTTCTGGGATACACATTCTCCAGATATTCCCCCTCATCGCTGTATACGATAATCTGATTACTGGTTCCGGCACAGGTTGCCGCAATCGTCGGAATGGTTATGACCGGAACCCCATAGATTTCCGCTGCATACTTTGCCGTGTCCAGACTTTTTCCGCCTCCGCATCCAAGAATGTAATCGGGATGATACTGCTCACATTTGTCCACCAGCTTCTGAACATTCACCATGCTGCTTTCACCGGAAAATTCATGAACCATATATTCGATTCCGGCTGCTTCCAGAGCCGGATACAGTTTGTCCTGAATGGACGCACGCGCTCTGTTTCCTCCGCTGACAATGGTTTTTCTGCCAAATGGTACGAGAAGATGCTCCACTTCATCCCAGACCTCCGGACGACAGCAGTATCTCGCCGGTCCGGATTTGTTATACCTGATTGTTTCCTTTAAAGACATGTCATGCATAGTGTCTCCCCCTTTAGCCTCCAAGATAAGATTTTCGTATTTCATCACTTTCCAGAAGCTCTTCACTTTTTCCGGAAAGTGTGATCACACCGTTTTCAAGGACATAGCAGCGATCCGATATTTTCAGAGCCATAAAAGCGTTCTGTTCCACAAGAATGACCGGAATATTCCTTGCCTGATGGATTTCCAGAATAACCTTAAACATCTCCTCCACAATTACAGGGGCCAGTCCCAGAGACGGTTCGTCAAACATGATCAGCCTGGGATCACTCATCAGGCCTCTGCACACTGCCAGCATCTGCTGCTCACCACCCGACAGTGAACCTGCAAGCTGCTTCTGCCGTTCCTTCAGTCTCGGAAAAATCTGATACATATCTTCGATATGCTGCTCCATTTCATCGCCGGAATATTTTCTGGAAAACGCTCCCATTTCCAGGTTGTCCCGAACCGTCATTTCCGGAAAAATCGCACGGCCTTCCGGAACATAGGAAATCCCGTTATACACGACCTTGGATGCCTTCATTTTCGTAATATCCTTCCCGTCGTATGTGATGGTTCCGCTCTTGGGCTGCACAATTCCCATAATCGATTTCATCAGAGTAGATTTTCCGGCACCATTTGAACCGATAATGGAAATCATTTCCCCGGAACCAATCTCCAGACTCACTTCATGAAGCGCCTGAACCTTGCCATAATAGGTACTTATTTTATCTACTTTCAGCATATCAGACATTCACTCCCTTCTTCTGCTGCTGCCGGTAACCTTCTCCCAGGTATGCCGTGATTACATCATCATTATTCTGGATCTCCTCCGGAGTTCCGAACGCAATGAGAGAACCAAAATTCAACACGGTAATATCGTGGCTCAGGTTCATAACCACATCCATATTGTGCTCGATCAGGAACATATCCACACCCTGCTCATACACTTTCTGGATAATATCCACAAATTCCGCACGCTCTGTCGGATTCAGTCCCGCAGCCGGCTCATCCAGAAGAATCAGGGACGGTTCCGTCATCAGCGTCCGGCCAAGCTCCGCCATTTTCTGACGCCCGTAGGGAAGATTTGACACCACCGTATCTTTCAGATGATACATTCCGATAAAATTCAGAATCTCATCTGCTTTTTCCGAAAACATTTTTTCTTCTTCGTTCGCCTTTTTCGGATTCAGGAGGTATTTCAGGACATTCTGCCCTGTCTTTGCCTGTGCACCCATCATCAGATTTTCTTTTGTGGTCATGGTATTGAACAGCTTGATGTTCTGATAAGTCCGTCCGATTCCCATCTGTGCCCTCTGGTAGGGCTCCATTTTCAGAAGAGACTGTCCTTTAAAAAGAACATCTCCTTCCGTCGGTTTATGTACACCGGTAATCATATTTACCGTCGTCGTTTTCCCGGCACCGTTAGGACCGATCAGAGCATGGATCCGATTGCGTCTGACCTGAAAATTCAGGTTGTTTACGGCCGTAAGTCCTGCAAATTTCTTTGTAAGCCCCTTTACTTCCAGTATGATATCATCCATTCCGATCACTCCTTTCCGCTTTTCCCGCCGGCTGCCACCGCTTTTTTCCTGTCAGACAGAACCACATTCCGTATCTTTTCCACGATTGAGATGACACCTTTCGGGAAGAACATCGCACACAGCAGTGCCAGCAGATAAAAGAACATCTGATAAAAATCTCCCAGGAACCGGAGCAGCTCCGGAAGAAGAATTACCAGGATCGCACCGATCACATTGCCATATACACTCCCGATACCGCCCAGCAGAAGCATAATCACAAAGTTAAAGGAAAGTCCGGTCGTATAAGTTGCGGAATTCATATACTGATAGAAAGAAACATACAGTACACCTGCCACTGCAGTAAAAATTGCCGCCAGCGTAAATGCCCGGAGCTTAATCCTCTTTACATCTAATCCAAGGCTGTCAATTGCTTCGATATTGTCACGCACAGCCAGAAATTCCCGTCCCCATTTTGACTTGACAATTCTCAGAGACGCCAGCATTGCAACAATGAAAAAAGCAAGTGCAAGATAATAAAACTTAAAGCTGCTGTCAAATTTGAATCCGAAAATGGAAAAACACGGAATGTTCTTGATTCCCTGTGTTCCTCCTGTAAGCTCAACCATATTTGTTGCAAGTAGTCTTACAACTTCCGTAAATGCCAGCGTGGTCAGAGCCAGATAGGTGCCTTTCAGCTTCAGACTGGGATACCCGAGAAGCTGGCCGATGAGATAACCGACAGCAATCGCAGCCACCAGACCGATCCAGGGAGATAATCCAAATTTCGTTCCCAGGATTGCCATGGTATATCCACCGCAGGCCATAATACCGGCCGAAGCAAGATTCATCTGTCCGGTCATACCTGTGATAAAATTCATTCCGAATACAACGATGGAATAAATTAAAATCTGACAAATAATCGTCATATAGTAATTACTGCGGAATATAAGCGGAACGAATAGCAGAATCACAAATATTACTGCAAACATTCCTAACGTTTTCTTATTTGTTTTCACGACAATCTCCTTTCTCACATGCTGCTGACTTATCTCGATCTGCCGGTGATGCCTTTCGGACGCACAAGTAAAAACAGGATAAGCAGGACAAAGGAAGCAACGTCTTTATACACAGACGGAAGGAACAATGCCACAATATTTTCCAGAATCCCCACCAGAAGGCCTCCCAGAATACATCCCGGCAAATATCCGAATCCACCGATGACTGCTGCTGCAAATCCCTTCAGTCCAAACATATCACACATGGTTGTCTGAATGGTAAGAAGCGGAATGGATAAGATTCCGATAAAGGCACAGATGATCATGGAAATAACAACGGCAACCGTGATAACTCTCTCCACATCAATTCCCATAATCTGTGCGGCGGTCTTATTCTGTGATACACAGCGCATCGCTTTTCCGGTTTTCGTTTTATACATAAACAGCTGAAGTGCCACAACGATCAAAACAGACGCTATGATAATGACAACGCATGCGCGGGAAATAATGATCGGTCCAAAACGAAACGTTCCTGTCAGAAACCCTCTGACTTTAAACGGGGTATTTCCCCAGATAAGCCGACAGCCTTCCATGCTGACCTTTCCCATTAACAGTGTCGCCATTACCGTAAAAATCTCCGGAATGTTTCTCAACGGAATAAAGATTACTTTTGAAATAAAAACACCCCATATGATCATTGCCAGAACCGTGCATAATATGGACATCGGTATATTGAATCCCAGCCCGATCATAAAGGTTCCTCCGAAAATATATGCACCGATGGTCGCCATTTTATCATGTGCAAAGTTCACTACATCGGAAGCATTCCATACAATAGTAAACTCAATTCCTATCAGCGAATAAATAAATCCATATGCAATTCCGGTTACGATCATCTGGATTATTATAGTAGGGTTAAACAAGGTATCCACCTCCTGTGTTATTAAAAAGGAGAGTGTCCAAGACTCTCTCGGCACTCTCCTTTGTCATTGTTTTTTCGGACGAAGTCCAGGCCTTATGATACTGAAATAAAATTAATCGACATAAACCGTGGTGTAGTATTCAGCAACGCCTTCGACAATCTGGCAGATCACGCTCTGATGAACCATTTCCTGATTTTCATCTGCTGTGTAAGTTGCCAGCACGCCTCCCTTGAATTCACTTGTCTCTTCCAGAGCCGCCCGGATGGCTTCCCGATCTGTGGATCCGGCACGTTCTATTGCATCTGCAAGAATATAGATTGAGCTGTAGTAGGTTGCTGCGTAAAGCTCCGGATCACATCCATATGCCTCATTAAATGCAGCCACGAATTTCTGAACCGTCTCATCCGGATTGGTCGGTGTAAAGTCTGTTACACTGTACCAGTTTGTGAGCCATTCTGTCTCGCAAAGATCGATTACCTGTGTCGTTGAAATTGAAGTGGAACCAACAATCGGAACATCCACACCATAATCATAGAATGTCTGTGCACAAAGTGCCGTCTCTGTGTCATGTGCCCAAACGATGATTCCGTCGCAGCCGGCACTCTGGAGTTTCATTACCTGCGTGGAGAGATCGGTATCACCGGAGTTGAACTCCTGTGAATCATAGGAAATTCCATTTTCTTCAAAATAAGCAATTGCCACATTCTTAGCTCCTGCACCGTAATCATCCGAGTCCGATGTTTGTACATCCGAGATCATCGGTAATGTACTGTGCGGCAACCGTAGCCTGAATGGTGTCGGATGCACGGATCCGGAACAGATATTCATTGTCAATGTCTTTTACCAGAGCCGGAGAGGTTGCTCCGGTAAGGAATGGAATCCCATTTTTTGCCATGGTGCCTTCAATTGCCATGGTAAGTCCGGAAAGGTTCGGTCCCACCTGTGCGGCAACATCCTGTTCTGCAATCAGGTTAATGGCATTAATTGCCAGATCTGTCGTACCACCGTCATCTGCTTCATAAAGCTCAATCTGTTTTCCGAGAACACCGCCTGCCTCATTGATTTCCTTAACTGCAAGTTCTGCTCCCTGGCAGGTACGCTCGCCGTTTGTCGGAGCAGAACCGGTAATGGATGCAGATACACCGATCAGAATCGTGTCATCGGATTCCGATGCAGATACCATAGTAGTCATTCCCATCGAAAGAACCATTGCAGAACTGAGTGCCAAAGCCACTAATTTCTTCATATTGATACCTCCATACTTTTTCTTTATCCGTTAAAATTCACCGTGAAACAGAACACCTTCCTTGTCCAGCTGTTCCAGAAGGGCATCCACTTTTGCTTTCTCTTCATCGAGAAGATCTCCGAGCGGCATTCTCGGCAGACCTGCATCAAATCCGAATTTCTTCAGAACATATTTGAATACTTCATGCCAGTGCGGA
>JALEJS010000021.1 GCA_022769545.1 Blautia sp.
GCGGCAGAGGAAGACGCATCGGAAGCTGAGACCGCGGATGCAGCAGAGGAAGACGCAGCAGAAGCTGAGACTGCGGATGCGGCAGAGGAAGACGCATCGGAAGCTGAGACCGCGGATGCAGCAGAGGAAGACGCAGTGGAAGCTGAGACCGCAGATGCAGCAGAGGAAGATGCAGCGGAAGCAGAACCTACAGAAGCTGCAGAGGCTGAGCCGACAAAAGCAGCTGGAAATTAAAGTCTGCCGGCCGGTAATGACAGATGATGAGTGAACACTGCAGGATTGTCAAAAGAGATGATCCTGCAGTTTTTCTTTTCTTAGATTGAGGGATACAGGGAAACCATGTCGATAAAAAGCGAAATTGTGTCATTAAACGGAGAAGAAATGCCGGAAAATCAGTACGAAATAAAAGAAGCCGCAGGCTCATCAGAACGATGCTGCTGCGGCTTCTTTTCATTATGTTGTCATTCATACTTAAATGTCTGGTCGTACCCGGATGTAAATCCGTTCCGGATTATTATAATTTTGTTACGTTTGCAGCCTGCATTCCGCGAGCGCCTTCTGTCAGGTCATAAGTTACAGCCTGACCTTCTTCGAGAGATTTAAATCCCTCACCGTTGATTGCGGAGAAGTGAACGAATACATCGTTTCCGTCTTCACCTGTGATGAAGCCATACCCTTTTTCTGCATTGAACCACTTTACAGTCCCCTTGTTCATTTTCTGTACCTCCATAAATAAAAGTTAAAAAGCAATTTCTGGTCAAAAAAAATCACCAGATTTTACAGATCATATGTTTATAGTTATATGGAACATATAATCTCTAAAAACCAGTGATTTATATTTCATATCCTTTTTCACATTATAAGTTACAGTTGACAGAATGTCAAGAAAAATTATAAAAATAATCAATATATCCATGTCAATTTTTTACGATATTTATATGTAAATTTCGATAAAAAACGAGGCGGGTCCGTACGAAAATTCTCAGAGCCGTATTTTCGTAAAAAGTCTGCGAGAAAAAACACTTTATTTAGGAAGCTTTTTCGTGTATGATATAAAAGAGTGTCGCAGAAGAGTGTGATAGAGGACGTCATAGAAGAATGTGACAAATAAAACAGAAACAGATCCTGAAACAGACATACCTCATTGATAGACGAAACAACCTGGCGACAGAACACATTACAGGAGGGAAAAACATGATAAACAAACTGATCACAAAAATCCGCAAGACAAATGCTCCCATCGTGGTAGGGCTGGATCCCATGCTGTCCTACATCCCCAGACACATCCAGGACAAAGCCTTCGCAGAGTACGGGGAGACCCTGGAGGGTGCCGCTGAGGCCATCTGGCAGTACAACAAAGGCATTGTAGACGCCACCTGTGATCTGATTCCGGCCGTAAAGCCGCAGATCGCCATGTACGAGCAGTTTGGAATTCCGGGACTGATGGCATATAAGAAAACCGTAGACTACTGCAAATCAAAAGATCTGGTGGTGATCGGCGATATCAAGCGAGGCGATATCGGCTCCACCTCCGCAGCCTATGCGGTAGGACACTTGGGCAAGGTACAGGTGGGAAGCAAATCCTACGCCGGCTTCGGCGAGGATTTCGCCACGGTGAATCCATACCTCGGATCTGACGGCGTAAAACCGTTCATCGAAGTGTGCAAAGAAGAAAAGAAAGGCCTCTTCATTCTGGTAAAGACCTCCAATCCGTCCAGCGGTGAATTCCAGGACCGCATCATTGACGGCCGTCCGCTGTACGAGTGGGTCGGTGAGAAGGTTGCACAGTGGGGCGAAGACCATATGGGCGACGAATACAGCTACATCGGAGCAGTCGTAGGCGCAACCTATCCGGAAATGGGAAAAATCCTCCGGAAAGTGATGCCGAAAACCTTCATTCTGGTTCCGGGCTACGGTGCACAGGGCGGAAAAGGCGCAGATCTGGTTCACTTCTTCAACGAGGACGGACTGGGCGCCATCGTAAATTCTTCCCGCGGTATCATTGCAGCCTATAAGCAGGAAAAATACGCATCCTTCGGCGAGCTGGCCTATGCAGATGCATCCCGCCAGGCAGTGAAGAATATGATCGAAGACATCAGCGGAGCGCTGAATAACCGATAGGAGGCAGTTCCCATGAGCAGAAAATGGAAAGAAACCTGTGCCATCGTGAGCCAGGAATGCATCGGGAAGGATATATACAGTATGTGGCTTCAGACCGGGCAGATCGCCGGGGAAGCCGTGCCGGGACAGTTTGTGTCCCTTTACAGCAGAGACGGGAGCAAGCTTTTGCCCCGCCCCATCAGCCTTTGTGAAATCGACCGGGAGAAGGGACGGATCCGTCTGGTGTACCGTGTGACCGGCAAGGGCACAGGAACCGAGGAATTTTCCGGATATCATGCCAGAGTGCCGCTGGAGACCATGGGCCCTCTGGGAAACGGATTTCCGCTTCAGGAAGCAAAAGGAAAGCGCATCTTCCTCATCGGCGGAGGAATCGGCATTCCGCCCATGCTGCAGACGGCGAAGGAGCTGGATGCCGAGAAGACCATCGTTCTGGGCTACCGGGATGAGCTCTTCCTGAAAGAAGAATTTGAACCGTACGGACCGGTGTATGTGGCCACAGAGGACGGCTCCGCCGGAACGAAGGGAAATGTTCTGGATGCCATCCGTGAAAACGGCCTGGAAGCAGACATGATCTTTGCCTGCGGACCAACTCCCATGCTGCGCGCTCTGAAGCAGTACGCGCTGGAGAAAAACATGGTCTGCTATATTTCCATGGAAGAGAGGATGGCCTGCGGTGTGGGTGCGTGTCTGGCCTGTGTTTGCAAATCGACAGAAATCGACAGCCATTCCCATGTTCATAATAAGCGTGTCTGCAAGGACGGACCGGTATTCCTGAGTACGGAGGTGGAATTATGAGCAGTTTAAAAGTGAATCTTGCCGGTGTGGAACTGAAAAATCCGGTGATGACAGCCTCAGGAACCTTTGGCTCCGGAGTGGAATACAGTGAGTTTGTGGATCTGAACAGACTGGGTGCGGTAGTGACCAAAGGCGTGGCAAATGTGCCGTGGCCGGGAAATCCCACACCTCGTGTCACCGAGACGAAGAGCGGAATGCTCAATGCCATCGGCCTGCAGAATCCGGGCATCGATGTGTTCTGTGAAAGAGACATTCCGTTCCTGAAACAGTTTGATACGAAAATCATTGTCAATGTCTGCGGAAAAACCCCGGAGGATTACTGCCAGGTGGTGGAGCGTCTGGGAAACGAGCCGGTGGACATGCTGGAGATCAATGTGTCCTGCCCGAATGTGAAAGAGGGCGGTATCGCGTTCGGACAGAATCCGAAGGCACTGGAAGCGATCACCAGAGAAGTGAAAAAATACGCAAAGCAGCCGATCATCATGAAGCTGAGCCCGAACGTGACGGATATCACCGAGATGGCACGGGCAGCGGAGGCAGGCGGAGCTGATGTACTCTCTCTGATCAATACACTGACCGGAATGAAGATTGACATCAACCGCAGGACTTTCGCACTGGCAAATAAGACCGGCGGGATGTCCGGCCCGGCGGTGAAGCCTGTGGCGGTCCGCATGGTATATCAGGTGGCAAATGCCGTGAAGCTTCCGATCATCGGAATGGGCGGCATCGCCACGGCAGAGGATGCACTGGAATTCATTATGGCCGGTGCCACGGCAGTTTCCGTCGGAACAGCCAATTTCTTCAACCCCCGTGCCACAGAGGAAGTGGTTGAGGGACTGGAGGAGTTTCTGCAGCGGCAGAATGTGGCGGACATCAACGAGCTGGTGGGCTGCGTGAAATAAAAGAATCAGAAAAATTCGGGTGATGCCGTTTTTGCCATAGTCATTTTTGATGACAAATATGGCAAAAACGGCTCATTTTTTCGTTCTGCGCAGAAGATTTGCGACTTTTTTTATTTTTTTTCGGTCTGAAGCCGCTGAATGATCGCATGAAGCAAAATCAGATCGTCTTTTCCGAGCTTGCGCATTCCGGACAGGTTCTGTTCGAACAGGATGGGATTGTCCGTTTCCTCATTAAAAAACTCACTGGGTGAGACATCCAGATACTCGCAGATATATAGAAATTCTGACATGGAAGGCAGAGAACGGCCGGATGCAATGCTCTGAATGTAGCTTTTGCTGTGCCCCAGATCCAGACTCATCTTATATTCGGACACATTTTTCTGAATACGAAGTTTGGTGATCCTTTCACGGATAAAGTTTTCTTCCATATGGTTTTCTCCTTTTGAATGGTTCGAAATACGACGGTATACCAATACTAGTGTACCCATTCAGTGACAGTAAAATTCACGATTATAACAGTAATATATAAAAAATCGCATAAATAAAAAAGGAATAGAAGAAAAAAATTGTAAATAAGTGCTTCGGTATACTTTCGTCACTTCTCTTGACAGATATATTACAGTACTTTATAATAGTTTAAACCAATGCAATGAGAAACAATTTGTCCGGCATTCTCTGAGACTTGCAGCATGAAGCACGCTGCCGGCAGATGCACCAATTCATGAAGCGCTGTAGATGGGAAATGCTATGGCGAAATGATACAGATACAGACAAATGATACAGAACATTATTGACATACATTCTCACATATTGCCGGGCCTTGATGACGGAGCCCGGACACTGGAGGAAACCATGGAGACGCTTTCACAGGCCCGGGAGCAGAATGTCCGGGATATCATTGTGACACCGCATTTCCATCCGGGGCGTTATATGGTTTCACCGTCTGAAATCTATCGGAGTGCGGATATGGTCCGCCGCGAATGTGAAAAACGCGGACTGGATATCCGGCTTCATCTTGGCCAGGAATGCTATTATTATTCTGAACTGGCAAAACACCTTCGGCAAGGAACCGCACTCACATTGGCGGACAGCAGATATGTACTTCTGGAATTTGACCCGGATTGCAGCTATAGCCGTATGCTCTATGGTGTGCAGGAGCTTCAGAGCATCGGCTATCAGCCGGTCCTCGCTCATTTCGAGCGGTACCGCTGTCTGAGCCATATGGAGCATCTGTATGATCTCCGGGAACGGGGAGCTCTTTTGCAGATGAATTTTGATACACTGCGCGGCAGGGATTTTCTGTTCCGGAAGAATCCGTGGAGAGTCCTGGTGAAGCAGGGACTTGTGGATTTTCTGGGCAGTGACTGCCACGGAACCCATTTCCGTCCGCTGCAGATCACGGACACATGGAAATGGATGGAAAAGGAACTGGATCCGGAGATGGTCCGCCAGCTTCTCGTCCGGAATCCGGAAAACATCCTGAATGACGGCAGATAGCGCAAGAAAGATAATAAGTAAAGAAAAGAAAGAAAATAAAGAAAGAGAATACAGACCGCCTGCAAAAAAATGCGGTGCAGGCATATCACATACGAAAGGAAACGAAAGAACCTATGGAAAACATGGTAAAGCAGCCGCCTATGGCAGCGGACAGAAATGCAGAGGACGATGTCATCGATCTTCTGGAAATCTTTTATATGCTTCTGAGTCACTGGCGGGCGATCTTCCTGGCGATGCTGGCAGGCGCCGTACTTCTTGGCACGTACCGGGTCTTTCTGGTGAAGCCCTCCTACCAGGCGGATGCAAAGATCTACATCACGAATACGGACTCCATGGTTACCTTTGCAGATCTGCAGCTGAGTGCCGCCCTCACCGATGACTATGCACAGATCATCAAGAGCCGCACGGCCTTAAACCGGGTCATCGAGGAGCTGGAGCTGGATACCACCTATGACCGGCTGGCAGGGCTGATCCAGGTAATCAATCCGGATTCCACCCATATCATTCAGATCGTGGTCACCTGCGGCGACCTGGAGCTGAGCCGGAACATTGCAAACGCACTTCTGAACATCAGTATCAACCAGATTCATCAGGTCATCGGCAGCAGCGAACCGACCGTGATCGACTACTCCGAGGCGGAGGCTGTGAAGGATGTCACACCCGGAATGAAGAAATATCTCGTGATCGGTGCGCTGGGAGGCGCTCTTCTGGTGTGTGCACTGCTCGTCGTTCGTATGCTGATGGATACCACACTGAAGACCGAGGAGGATGTGGAGAAATATCTGCATCTGCCTGTACTGGCATCAATCCCCTGCTTCAGTGACAAGGAATAGCAGGTTTTGAATAACAGAAAAGAGAGAAGATCAAATGGAACATAATTTTCAAACACAGCCGAAACCGATAAAGAAGGTTTCGCTGAAGATCGCACCGCTTCCGTTCCGTGTCAAAGAGGCGATGAACATGCTGCGCGGAAACATTCAGATGAGCGGCTATCAGCTGAAAACCATTGCCATCACCAGCGGAATCAAGCATGAGGGAAAATCATCCATTGCCTTTCACCTGGCGAGAAGCATGGCCGCTCTGAATAAGAAAACTCTGTATCTGGACTGTGACATCCGCAATTCCATGACGGTATCCAGATATCATGTGGAAGGAAAACGGCATGGCATCAGCGAATTCCTCTGCGGCAGAGCCGGGATCCAGGATATCATCTTCGGCACAGACGATGAGTATATGGACATCGTCTTTTCCGGAGCCGCGGCGCCGAATCCCAGTGAGCTGTTCTCCGGGTCATTATTTCAGAAGCTGATGGAATATCTGAAGCAGAAATACGATTATATCATTGTGGATACCCCTCCGGTCTGTCCGGTCATTGATGGTGTCCTGATCGCGAAACAGTGTGACGGAACCATCCTCGTGGTGGAGAGTGCGATCACGGAACGCGCGACGGCGCTTCATGCGAAGCAGCAGCTGGAATACGCGGGGGTCAAGATACTGGGAACGGTTCTCAATAAGGCGGACGCCGGCGGACACTATGGCCGGTACGGCTATGGCAGATATGGCTATGGAAAATACGGTTATGGTTATGGCTACGGTGAAGACGAAGAGTCCGGCCGGAAGAGAAAGAAGCGTAAGAAATAAGAAATGAGAAATAAGAAATGAGAAATAAGAAATTCAGGCTGAAGGTTCTCACAGCGGCAGTTTTTTTGCTGCTGGCAGGGGGTGCAGCAGCAGGTATTCTGCATACGCTGCGGCAGCAGAGCATCCGTAACATCACGGCAGGAAACTCTGTGAACATGGGAAGCGGCTACCGGAATATCGTCTGTGACGGGAAAGAATACCAGTACAATACGCTGGTGCGCACCATCCTGCTTGCGGGTATCGATTCCGAGGGCGCGATCGGTGCGGGAAGTTATACCGATGCGCCGCGGGCAGACAGCATATATCTGGCCGTGCTGAACGCAGAGAATGGACAGCTGACGATCCTGGCGTTCGACCGGGATACCATGGCGGAAATGCACCGGTACACCGTAAACGGAAAGGACCGCGGCACATACACCAGTCACATCTGTCTGGCCTATACCTACGGAGACGGCGGCAAGGTCAGCTGCGAGAACCTGCGCGATGCGGTATCCGACGTTCTGGGAGGGATCCCCGTACAGGAATATCTCGTCATGAACCGGACTTCTCTGGCAAGAGCCGGGGAGCTTGTGGGGGACGTGTCCTTAGTGGTGCCGAACGGCGATCTGGAAGCGCTGTACCCGGATTATTATGAGGGGGCGCAGGTTCAGGTGGGCGGCGAGATGCTGGAACCGTTCCTGCGGTATCGTGACACGGACACGGCATTCAGCAATGCGGGCCGGATGGAGCGGCAGCAGGTCTACATCCGGGGCTTTCTGGAAAAATTCCAGGGACGCCTGAAAAAGGATCCAAAGAAGCTCTGGGAGGAATTCGCCGGGGTGGAGGATGCATTTCAGACCAGCATCACGCGCAATAAATATCTGAGTATGGCAAAGCTTCTGAAGCAGACTGATTTCACACAGGACTGCATCTGGACGATCCCGGGGGAACGCATGGAGGGAGAGCTTCACGACGAGTTTTATGTGGATGAGGAAGCGGTGAAGGAGAAGGTTCTGGAGCTCTTTTATAAAGAGGTTTGAAGCAGCCGGAGACAGAAGGCCATGCAAAAACGATTCAGCCGCCTGTAAGGTTGAATATAGATTACCTTTCTCAGTGAAAGACGAAATAAAAAAGAAAGGAGGAGATTACGATGAAAATGAAAAAACTGACAGGAGTGATCTGCGCAGCAGCAGTGACCCTGGGGATGATGACTTCGGTATTTGCCAATCCCAGCATTTCCACTGTAAGCTATGATCCGGAATCGGTGACGGCAGAGGCGCAGGATTCCATCCCGGACGGAATGAAAGTTGAAGTCCAGGAACCGGATACCACGAGATACGGGAATAAGGAGACGGCTGAGGTTGTTGACAGTCTGAACTCCGAGGATAAGAAGATCACCATGGAGGAAGCAATGGATAAGCTGAATGTTGATCCCGCCAAGGTGAAAACCGAAAACACCGATAAGGAAATCAACCCGCTGGACTACGACTTTATCACCAAGTTTGCGGATTTGGTACTGACAGACGGAACCAATGTCAAGTATGACAATGACGGAAACGTGGTTTCGGCCAAGGTTACCTTCAAGGCGGAGGCAGCAAAGGGTGCGAAGGCGGAAAATCTTCTGATCATGCAGATCGACCCGAAGAACGGTAAGGTATATTTTATCGAGATCCTGCCGGAAGACTTCGATCCGGAGACCGGTGAGATTACCGTAACATTCCCGTGTCTGGGACCGTTCACGATCCTGGAGAAAACACAGGCTGATGCCTGACGGAATGCAAAAAACAAAAGAAACATCCCGGAAAACCGGGAAAAAGACAGGTGGGAGCGGGCTGCTGCGGCAGATCCCGTTCCGCCTGCAAAATAAAAAAAGACGGCAAAAAAGCCGTGTGATGACGGAGACTGAACAATCATGTCAGGAAAATCGAATCATAAACACAAATATAAGAAGGAAAGAAATCCATTTCTGATGGTTATCTATATACTTGCCGTGCTGGCCCTGCTGGGGTGTCTGGTCTTTCTGGTGCGGCAGCGCCGGGAAGAACATGCCCTATATGAGGCGAAGCTGCAGCAGGCGAAGGAGAGCGAGACGATAGAGGCGAAGGAGCTTTCCTGGGCAAAGGAAGAGACAACGGTGAAGGATGAGCTGCCGGAGGAGGCGGAACAGCAGGAGGATACGCAAGCTCCGGCACCGACGGAAGTGCCCGCTGCGACGGCGTCACCGACTGCGACGCAGGTGTCCACACCCACCGAAGAGCCGCAGCCGCATTACCAGGCTGCCGTGGTGGTTCTGAACGGTACGGGAAAAGAGGGGCTTGCAGGTAAATGGGCCACTTCCGTAGGAAACGCAGGCTATGGGAATGTGAAAGCATTCAATTATACCAAAGCGGTGGAGGATCACACGGTGATCTATGCCGCCACAGAAGAAGCCGGAAAGGAATTTCTGACGCTGTTCCCGCAGGGAGAGGTCCGTGTGGGAAGCATACAGGAAGGAATCGTGGAGGGAACCACCCGGCCGGTTGCCCCGCAGGCAGATGTCTATATCGTGCTGGGGATGAATGAATCATAGTTGTTTTAGTGGAATCCCGTCGGGATTCCGGAAGGTGAAGGAGAAATAAGCGTGTATCGAGAAAGTCCGAAAGGCTGGATGAAGCATTTTGATTTTATTGTACTGGATCTGATCTGTCTGCAGGTGGCGTTCGTTTTGGCCTATCTGCTCCGCCAGAGCGGAAATCCGTATCAGAATCCTGTGTACCGCAATGTGGCAGTATTCCTCGTTCTGGCAGATCTGGTGGTGATCTATCTCTTTGAGACGATGGAGCATGTGGTCGTGAGAGGGTATTACCGGGAATTTGTGGTGACCGTGAAGCATGTGCTGTTGCTGGAATTCCTGACGGCCATGTATCTTTTTTCTGTACAGGAGGGAGAGAAGTATTCCCGCCTTTCCCTGTATCTTATGGGTATCTTTTATCTGATACTCACTTATCTGGTAAGGATTCTCTGGAAAAAAAACCTGAAAAAGCGGATGGCGCACGGAGGGAAAAATTCACTCCTTCTGATTACCACAGAACGCATTGCGCCGTCGATTATCGAAAACATTACGCTGAACAACTATAAGAAACTGATGCTGGTGGGAATCGTGATTCTGGACCGGGACATGACCGGAGAGACGATCTGCGGCATTCCTGTGGTGGCAAATGAGGATACCGCGCTGGAATATGTGTGCCGGGAGTGGATCGACGAGGTGTTCGTGATCCCCGCAGCGGAACATCCCCTGCCCAGGAAGCTGATGGATCATATTTCCAAAACCGGAGTGGCGGTGCATCTGAATCTGGCGAAGGCATTGGAAGTGGTGGGAAGGAAACAGATCGTGGAGAAAATCGGAAGCTATACCGTGCTTACCACCACCATGAATTACGCGACACCCAGACAGCTTCTTTTGAAACGGGCCATCGACATTGCCGGCGGCCTGGTGGGATGCCTGATCACGGGTATTGTGTTCGTTTTTGTCGGCCCGATCATCTATTTCAGCTCACCGGGACCCATCTTCTTTTCCCAGGTGCGTGTGGGTAAGAACGGCAAGAAATTTAAAATGTACAAATTCCGCAGCATGTACATGGATGCGGAGGAACGCAAGAAAGAACTTATGAAAGAAAACCGTGTGAGCGACGGCATGATGTTCAAGCTGGATTTCGATCCCCGGGTGATCGGGAATAAGATCCTTCCGGACGGGACGAAAAAGACCGGCATCGGCAATTTCATTCGTGTGACCAGCCTGGATGAGTTCCCGCAGTTCTTCAATGTGCTGAAGGGGGATATGTCCATCGTGGGGACACGTCCGCCGACACTGGATGAATGGGACAAGTATGAACTCCATCACAGAGCCAGACTGGCCATCAAGCCGGGCATCACCGGCATGTGGCAGGTGAGCGGACGAAGCGACATCACAGACTTCGAGGAAGTGGTGAGGCTGGATACGGAATACATTAATAACTGGAGTATGGGACTGGATTTCCGGATTCTGTTCAAGACCGTGCTGGCAGTGGTAAAAAGAGATGGGTCGAAGTGATGGATGAGATGAATGGAATCCGTTTTTTCGAGGAGAGAATATGTGAGATATTCATCCGGACATATGAGAATTATATTTGAAGAAATACACATGTTTGCTGAGTTATTCCAGGAGGGCACAATCAAAGAGAACATCGATTCGTTGTTTATGGGCTTTACTGAGGCCGGAGCTGTTAAGCTGTTTGCACAACATCACAAAGTCTATGCAGTAGATATCATACTGGAAAAGGTGGGAGTGATTAACAACCGGAAATCTCCGATAAAGGATGAATATACGGAAAGATATCTGGGCGAAAGGGAACTGGATCTGAGTGCAACGCTGGATGCTGAAATGGCATACAGCAGGGCGTACTTTGTAGTGATAGCGGCTCCGACAAACTACGATTCCGTTACGCAGCATTTCAATACGACGGCTGTGGAAAATGTGATTGAACTGGTCATGAAGGCGAATCCGAGCGCAATCATGGTCATCAAGTCCACAGTACCGGTTGGATATACAGTTTCTGTCCGGGAGAAGTACAACTGCAAGAACATCATCTTCAGCCCTGAGTTTTTGCGAGAGTCCAAGGCGCTGTACGATAATTTGTTCCCCAGCAGGATAATCGTCGGGACAGATGTGGAGGACGAGCAACTGACACAGGCTGCTCACACCTTCGCCGAACTGCTCCACGAGGGCGCAGTCAAAGAGAATATCGACACGCTGTTCATGGGATTTACTGAGGCAGAAGCAGTCAAGCTGTTCGCCAATACCTATTTAGCTCTGCGCGTCGCATACTTCAACGAACTGGACACCTACGCTGAAAGCAAGGGCCTGAACACAAAGCAGATTATTGAGGGTGTGTGCCTCGACCCACGTATCGGAACGCACTACAACAACCCCAGCTTTGGGTATTGCGGGTACTGCCTGCCCAAAGACACCAAGCAGCTGCTGGCCAACTATGCGGATGTTCCGCAGAACATGATGTCGGCCATCGTGGACAGCAATAGGACACGGAAGGATTTCATCGCAGACCGAGTGTTGCGGCTGGCTGGGTACTACGGTTACGGCGAGGATAACCAGTGGGATAAGAGTTATGAGAAAAATGTGGTCATCGGCGTATTCAGGCTGACCATGAAGAGTAACTCAGACAATTTCCGCCAGAGCAGCATCCAGGGCGTCATGAAGCGTGTGAAGGCGAAGGGCGCAACGGTTGTGATTTATGAGCCGACGCTGGAAGATGGAGAGAAATTCTTTGGTTCAGTAGTGGTCAATGATTTAGAGAAGTTCAAAGAACTGAGTGACGCTATTATCGCTAACCGATATGACAAGTGTCTGGATGATGTAAAAGAAAAAGTATACACAAGGGACCTGTTCGGCAGGGACTAAAGAAAAGGAGAAAAGTTATGAAAGGTATTATTTTGGCTGGCGGTTCTGGAACTCGCCTTTATCCGTTGACGAAGGTAACATCGAAGCAGCTCCTGCCGATTTATGATAAACCAATGATTTATTACCCGATGTCTGTTTTGATGAACGCGGGCATCCGAGACATCTTGATTATTTCAACACCGCAGGATACGCCGCGATTCCAGGACTTGTTGGGTGACGGCCATCAGTTTGGTGTGAACCTGACCTACGCTGTTCAGCCCTCCCCGGATGGACTGGCGCAGGCGTTTATTATTGGTTCTGACTTTATTGGCAATGACACTGTGGCAATGGTTCTGGGTGACAATATTTTTGCTGGTCACGGCTTGAAGAAGCGCCTGAAAGCTGCCGTGGAAAATGCAGAGTCCGGCAAGGGTGCTACTGTGTTTGGCTACTATGTTGATGACCCGGAGCGTTTCGGCATTGTGGAATTCGACAAGGAGGGCAAAGCCATTTCCATTGAGGAAAAGCCTGCTCATCCGAAGAGTAACTACTGTGTGACGGGTCTGTATTTCTATGACAACCGGGTAGTGGAGTATGCGAAGAACCTCAAGCCTTCTGCCCGCGGAGAGTTGGAGATTACCGACCTGAACCGCATCTATCTGGAAGACGGCACGCTGAACGTGGAACTGCTGGGGCAGGGTTTTACCTGGCTGGATACTGGTACTCATGAAAGCCTTGTGGATGCGACCAACTTTGTGAAAACTATTGAACAGCATCAGCATCGCAAAATTGCCTGCTTGGAGGAAATTGCATATCTGAACGGCTGGATCAGCCGTGAGGATGTTCTGGAAGTCTATGAAGTCCTGAAGAAAAATCAGTACGGCCAGTATTTGAAGGATGTTCTGGATGGAAAGTATCTCGATGTGATCCATGAGGGCATCATGGATTTTAAGAATAAATAAAGTGCCAGCTCAACAAGAATTACATCATCTGAGAATAGGGGAAGAAAATATATGAAAAAATACCTGATCACTGGTTGCGCCGGCTTTATCGGTTCCAACTTTGTTTACTATATGCTGAAGAAGTATGACGATATCCTGCTCGTCAACCTGGACAAGCTGACCTATGCAGGCAACCTGGAAAACCTCAAGGGCGTGGAAGGCGATCCTCGTCATGTGTTTGTGCAGGGTGACATCTGCGACAAGGAACTGGTGGCTTCTCTGTTCGAGAAGTATGATTTCGATTATGTCATCAACTTCGCAGCAGAATCCCATGTAGATCGTTCCATTGCCAATCCCGAAATCTTTGTTCAGACCAATGTGATGGGTACGGTTAACCTTCTTCAGAGAGCGAAGGAAGCCTGGTACGATGCTGCTACTAAGACCTGGAAAGAAGGCAAGAAGTACCTGCAGGTTTCTACCGATGAGGTATATGGTGCTCTGGGCGCAGAGGGGTACTTCATGGAGACCACGCCCATCAA
>JALEJS010000027.1 GCA_022769545.1 Blautia sp.
AAAGCTAGCCAGGATACTGGCACAAAGAGAACGAAGATTCTCAACTGCCTATACTATTTTGCGAGAAATAAAAGAAAAGTTATTTTTAATAGAAAAGTGGTGCTGGAGATTATCTCCAGCACCAGCTTTGTCTACAGTCTGTGGATCAGGATTTTATCCTGATCCTTTTTTTAAATTAAAATCAAAAATCTAAACAAAGTTCATTTTTTGTAAAATGAAGTTATCAAAATAACGATAATTGTATACGGTACTTTTCCAAATTTTACTTGATAAGGACGACATAATGTGTTTAAATAATATTGAGTAAGTGTTTGAAAAAATATGCTTATACCGCTTTAAGCGTCCATTTTTCAACAGAATACTTTTCTGAAATAATATTACCAAATACAAGTGCTGTTTTGGCGGAATTTGTCGGAGGGAGGACACAGGAAGCCATTACAGTTTGTCATAGGTAAAATTGCAGCAAAGAACTACATAAACCATGTATTACAGAATCAATATAAACCGAAACAAAACATCATCATGAAACGAAGTAAGGAGTAGCTAAATGTCTGATAAGATATTGGAAGCGAACATGCTGGGGGGATTCAGTTTATCTTATGGGGGAAAGGAAATTGTTCTGGATCGGAATGCGGTATCGAAAACGACGCAGCTTCTGCAGATTCTTCTGCTGAATGTGAAAGAAGGGATTTCCAAATCAGGATTGATTGATGCTCTGTATGGACGAGAGGATGTTGAAAATAAGAATAACAGCCTGAATAATACAATTTTCCGTCTGCGAAAACAGTTAAAGGCTGCAGGACTTCCTCCGAGCAATTTTGTAATCATACAGAGTGGAATGTGCCGCTGGGATTCAGAGATCCCGGTAAAGGTGGATGCGCTGGAATTTGAAAAAATGGTGCATCTGGGAGAAATCGCATCCGATGAAGAAGAAAAAGCGAAGTGCTTTCAGAAAGCATGTAAATTATATACCGGAGAATTTCTTCCCAGCATGATAGGGGAAGACTGGGTAACGGTGCAGAATGTGAGATACCGAGATATGTATTTCACCTGTGCGGATGCACTGTGTAAATGGCTGAAGGATCATGAAAAATTTGAAGAAGGATATGAAGTGGCAAAGGCAGCCGCAGATATTTATCCGTTTGAAGACTGGCAGGTATGGCAGATTGACTGTCTGATCGCCATGGCAAGATACTGGGATGCCATGGAAGTATATGAGGCCACGGCGAAGCTGATGTTTGAAGAACTTGGACTGGCGCCGTCTCCGGAAATGCTGAAGCGTTTCCGTCTGATGGGAGAAAGGGTTTCCCAGGCATCCGGAGCTATCGGAGACATCAAACAGCGTCTTCGTGAAAAGGACAGGGTAAGCGGTGCTTATTACTGTACATTTCCGAGCTTTGTAGATATTTATCATGTATTCAGCCGTATGATGGAAAGAAACGGGAAATCTGTTTATATCATGCTCTGCACGCTGAAAAAGGGACGGCTGCAGGCAAACGGAGACGATGAGAAGGATCGGGCAGTGTCACATACACTGTGTAAATCCATTCAGAATTCTCTGAGAAGAGGAGATTTCTTTACCAGATATAATTACATGCAGTACCTGGTAATGCTTTCGGAAATCAATCAGGAGAATTGTAAGATTGTTTCCGACCGTATATCCGGAAATTTCCGGGAGGCGGTAAAGAAGGAATACAGTATTGATTTTTATGTAGCATCCATCGCTGAAATATGTCCCGAAGATGAACAGGAGCAGCGGCGGTTCCGGGAAGACGGACAGAGCTGGAAAAGAGGGGAAAATAAATAAAAAAGCTGAAAAATTCGGATATTTCCTCCAATGAAATAGTTCATGAAAGAGACATTCAGATATAATGAATACATAATCATGAAAAATAGCTTTTCCATGAGAAAAGATAGAATATCTGAAGAGGGGGATGAAGAGGTGGAAGCGAAGAAAAAACATAAGACAGGAACCTTTGTAGTACACGTAAAGTGCTGTGAAAATGCTACATGGCAGGGAGAAGTTACGTGGGCTGAAGAAAATTGTAAGGAACAATTCCGCAGTGCATTAGAGCTGATACGATTGATTGACGGAGCACTGGATACAGGTTCTTCAGAATAAAGGAACCGGAAAAACGGAGGCAGAAATGAGATGGCAGATTCAAATAATATAAATATATCTGCTCCGAACATCGTGTCGATCTGTATTGATCGAATCAGCGACAGAGAGAAACAGGGAAGATTATATCACTGCTACAGGCAGGAACCTATTCTATTTCAAAATGAACACCAGATGATCTCGCAGATGGAAGACTTCATGAATGGTCTGAATTATCCTCAGGCATCAAATCAGATTCGAAGCTTCCACCCGGAAGAGAGGCACACACCGAAGGCAGAAATGCATCCGGTGGTTGATAAAGACCAGATAGTGCAGATGCGTGGTGAGCTTGCAACATTTATCATACATGTTCAGTATCGCCAGAAAGCAACATGGCAGGGAAAAGTCATACATGCGGAGACAGGTGAACCGCAGGAATTTCTCAGTATGATGGAACTGCTGAAAATTATGGACAACACTATCTGATATACTTAATTTCATTTTTATATAGATATTATTTATGAAAGGAAGAAAAGGCATGAAGACAAGAGAGAAATTCAAAAGATTTCTGGCACTGTTTTTAGGAGTTGCCATGATGATCAACAGCACAGCTGTTACCACACTGGCACAGACAGTGGGTGTTTATTCCAATCAGGAATCGACATCGACGACTCCTGATGCAGGGTCTGAAGTGACGGAACCGGATGACGGGACAGCAGAAGACAGTGTTGTCAAACGGGCAGTTACCTTTTATTCAGAGCATGCGACTGCTTATGTAAACGGTGAAGCAGCAAGTCCGGTTGGATATGCGACCGTTAGCAAAGAAGGAGCAGAGGCTGGAGAAGGAGCAACTATTGTTTTCCAGGTTGTTCCGGATGAGGGATATCAGGTAACGAGAGTACTGGTAGACAATTCTATGGATGCCCGTACAACAGAAGACGGTTCCTATATTATAGAAGGAATTCAGACAAATGCAACGGTAGTTGAGATCCAGACGGAGGAAATTCAGAAGGAAGAAGAACCAGCCGATGAGGACGTTGTGAAAAAGAAAGTTACTTTCACAGCAGAACATGCTTCTGTATATGTAGACGGTGAAGCTGTTGAATCGGTTGGATATGCAACTGCAGACAAGGAAGATGCAGAAGCTGGAGCGACTATTGTTTTCCAGGTTGTACCGGAAGATGGATATCAGGTAACCAGTGTTCTGGTTGATGATTCTGCAGAAGCCCGCACCACAGAGGATGGTTCCTATATTATAGAAGGAATTCATACAGATGAGACAACGGTTGATGTAATGACCGAGGAAGCTCCGGCAGAAGAAAAGGAAGAGGGAACATATACACTTTATATTAATCATATTCTTGACTGTGGACTTGGAAGATTCACTTCTACCAGCGAAGAAATGCAGATTAAGGATTCCGATTTTGTAAACGGCGTATATGATATTTCCGGATATGCACTTCAGACAGAAGGCCTGGAGGTAACACAGATTCAGGAAGTCAATGAAACGACACTGAAGATGTATGGGGATTCTCCAATCTATGCAAATATCAAATATGGTGTTGCATATGGATATGTCGCTGTTCTGAATGGAGAGGCTCCTGAAGTAAACAGTAAGCTTCGAAGTATTTATACAGGTGATCTGAGTGATGTGACAATTCGTCCGGCAGGACAGCTGCCAGTTACTTTCAGTTTTATTTATGAGAACGGAACGGTTGCAGCTCAGTCTGTTACCATCATGTTTGATGAAAAAGACGGCGGCGGATATGATGTATCTTATGATCTGAGTGAAGTAATTCCGGACGGATACAGCTTTACCGTAGATAATGAAAAATATACTGCAGTTGGAAATGTAATCTCTGCTACTTATGCCGAAGATGCAGAGTCTGATTCTGTTCAGATCACACTGGCTGCAAATGAAGTGGAATACACAGTAATTACCCGTGTTCCTACGAAAGGTAATGAAGAAGTTAATTTAGAGGATGATACTACTTACAATGAGAGTACCAAGAAACTGACTGGTAAAGTTGGAGATACCACAGATGTAACTGCAGAAGCAGCGGACGGATATACCGCGAAGCCGATACTTCAGCAGGAAATCAAGGCTGATGGATCAACAGAAGTAATCGTGGAATATGCACGGAATACTTATACTGTGAAATATGATTCTCAGGGTGGTTCCTATGTTTCTCCGAAGAAGGGATTATACCAGGATGAGGTTGAGGTGTATTCAGGTGAAATAGGAACACCTGGATCAGCTGAAATAAGAGAACTGACTTGCGGAAAGGAGGAGCATACGCATACTAATTCCTGCTACAACTGGTGGGGTAAATTAACTTGCGGAAAGGAAGCACATACTCATTCTGACGGTTGCTACACTATAACTCCAGCAGTTCCGGAAGTTCCTTCAACAATGAATCCGGAACCAACCAGACAGGGTTATACTTTTGCCGGATGGTATACAGACGCTGAGTGCACGACTCCGGCAGGTGAAAAGGTGACTCTTACAGAAGACGTGACCGTATATGCAAAATGGAAAGCAGATACAGTAAATTATACAATTGTATATCTGAAGCAAAATTTAAGTGGAGGATATGATTTTGTAAGTTCAAGTAAGGGGTCAGCATTGACAGGAACGACAGTATCTGGCGGTGATAACGTATCTTTTAATGATAAAAAATATTATCATTATGCCGGATCAGACAGTGATGTTCTGGTTAAGGCAGATGGTACTACAGTTGTTTATGTACGATATGATCAAAATATTTATAATATTGAATTTGATTTAAATACGGACAACAATAATATTAAGATGACAATCGGTGGAAATGAGTACACGAGGAAATCATCGAAATATACGATACAGGCACGTATTGGAGAAGATATTTCTGCAAAATGGCCAAGTGCATCGAATATCACCGGAGCATCTAAGGATAGTCCTTTTTATGCTTGGAACTCAGATCATACGTCTTACACTTATGTGTCGAAGCGTTTTGAATTGACATCTGAAATGCTGAAGAGCAGTACAAATGGATCAACGACCACTTATAAAGCGCAGTGGCAGAGTGGAAGCAAAGTTGTACTTCACTATATGTTACAGAATGCAGATAATGACGAATATACTGATTCTGAAAAATATGGACAGGAAGCGTATTCTGCATCAAGCAGTTTTAATGCAAAGGAAATCTATGGATTTACTAATGTAGACAGTGAAAGTAAAACAATATCAAATGTAAAACATTATTATTTCTACTACAATCGTAAAACATATTCGATTCAGTACAATTACAAATCAGAAAAAATAGATACAAAATCGAATATCAGATTTGAAGCAGATATAAACAATAGTACGTATAATTTTGCTCCTGAACGTCCTGAGGGAGTAGATGAGGAATGGATATTTGCCGGATGGTATGACAATGCGGAAGGATTTGGAGAAGCATATGTATTTGATACAATGCCGGCGAATAATCTGATCCTTTATGCAAAATGGGTAGCACCGGAAAAGACACTTACCCTGGTATACAATAATGGACAGGAAAATGAAACAATTACTGTCTCCAAGGGTGATGTTGCATCTATCCCACTTCCGAAAAAGGAAGGTTTCACATTCTTAGGATGGTATACGGATGAAGCATGTACAAAAGGTAATGAGTTTGATACGAATGCCCCGATCACTGCAGATGCTACAATTTATGCTAAGTGGGAAGAAAATAAATATGCAAACTATACGGTTAGGTATGTAATTTCTGACGGCAAGGGCGGATATACAGATGTTGCTGATCCGAAGACTGCTTCTGGATATGTAGGAAGTACCGTAACAGAGAAAGCAATCGCACTTACAGGTGATTACAGTACCTACGCAGTAGATGCTCCAAGCAAATCCATTAAAGTATCCAGTGCAGCATCGGAAAATGTCATCATGTTTATTTATGCTTCTCCGGCTGAACTGAAATATAAAGTTCAGTATACTTACAATGGTACTGTAATTAAGAGTACGGATTATATGGAAGCTCCGGCGGTTAAATTCCGTGTAAATCCGGATCAGGAGATTGTAACTGAGCTGACAAACCAGGGATATACTCTGAATGAAACATTCAAGATGGCAGAAATGGTAACCGATAATACAAAGAATATCGTTACCTTTACATTAAGTCTTACTCAGTATACGATTACGTACGAAGGATTAGAGGGAGCAAGTGTTTCCGGTAATCCATCTGCGTATACAATTAGTGATCTGCCGATTACTCTGAATAATCCGACAAAGGATGGTTATATCTTCGCAGGATGGGAGCACAGCGGTCAGGTAACTGGTGGTGATGCACATGATCCGAGAAATGTAACTCTTGAGAAAGGTACGGTTGGAAATCTTACCTTTACTGCAAAATGGATGAAGGTAACACCATATGTCGGAACTTATGACGGGTCTGCACATGGTATTACGGTGGATGGATATGGTGAAGATGATACGGTTGAATATTCCGCTGACGGAGTAACATGGTCTGAAAGCGCACCTGCTTATGCAGATGTGAAAAAGACAGGAACAACGGTAGACTCTTATCCGGTTTATGTTCGTGTGAAAGTTGGACAGGGCTGGTATTCAGAAACTGTTGAATCCTATGTAAAGATTAATCCTGCATCTCTTACCGTTACGACTCCAGATGCAAACAAGGTATATGATAGTGATCCTCTGACAGCAGAAGGAAGCATTACCGGATTTGTAAACGGAGAGACTGCAACGTTTGTAACAACCGGCAGCCAGACAGAAGTAGGAAACAGCAAGAATACCTACAGCCTGACCTGGGATAAAACGGCAAAGGAAAGCAACTACGTGATCAGCGAGAGCATCGGAACCCTGACGGTAACCGAGAATACAGATGAGATCGTGGTAACGACAACGGGCGGAGTTTTCACCTATGACGGAGAGGCCCACGGAGCAACGGTAAGCGTAAGCACCCTTCCGAAAGGTTATACACTGGAGACAGCAGCATCTGCAGATACGGCAACGCATGTGGCAGAAGGAACCGTGACAGCTAACTGCGATACGCTTGTCATCCAGAATGCGGCAGGAGAAGACGTAACCTCCAGGCTGAACATCACATATGTGGATGGAAGCATCACGATCACCCCGGCAACGCTGACAATTGTGACACCAAGTGACAGCAAGGTATACGACAGTGATCCACTGACAGCAGAAGGAAGCATTGATGGATTTGTAAAAGATGAGACCGCAACGTTTGCAACGACCGGAAGCCAGACAGAAGTAGGAAACAGCAAAAACACCTACAGCATTACCTGGGACGGAACGGCAGTGGCTAGTGATTACACGATCAGCGAGAGCATAGGAACCCTGACCGTAACCGAAAACACTGACGAGATCGTGGTAACGACAACGGGTGGAACCTTCACCTATGACGGAGAGGAACACGGAGCAACGGTAAGTGTAAGCACCCTTCCGAAAGGATATATATTGGAGACGGCAGTATCCAATGATAAGGCAACGCATGTGGCAGAAGGAACCGTGACAGCCAACTGTGATACCCTGGTAATCAAAAATGCGAAGGGAGTCGATGTAACCTCCAAGCTGAACATCAGATATGTGGATGGAAGCATTGCAATCACCCCGGCAACGCTGACGGTAACCACCCCGGACGCAAGCAAGGTATACGACAGCGATCCGCTGACAGCAGCAGGAAGCATCGTTGGATTCATTAAGGAAGAGACCGCAACGTTTGCAACAACCGGAAGCCAGACAGAGGTAGGAAGCAGCAAAAACACCTACAGCATTACCTGGGATAAAACGGCAGCAGAAAGCGATTACACAGTCAGCGCAACAGTCGGAACCCTGACGGTAACAGAATACGCAGAAGAGATCACCGTAACAACAACGGGCGGAGAATTCACCTACGACGGAGAGGAACACGGAGCAACGGTAAGTGTGAGCACCCTTCCGAAAGGATATACATTGGAGACGGCAGTATCCAATGATAAGGCAACGCATGTGGCAGAAGGAACCGTGACAGCAGACTGTGACACGCTTGTCATCCGGAATGCAGCAGGCGAAGATGTAACCTCCAAGCTGAACATCAAGTATGTAAACGGAAGCATTACGATTAACCCGGCAACACTGACGGTAAGCACCCCGGATGCAAGCAAGGTATACGATGGTGATCCACTGACAGCAGAAGGAAGCATTGATGGATTTGTAAACGGAGAGACTGCAACGTTTGCAACGACCGGAAGCCAGACAGAAGAAGGAAGCAGCGAAAACACTTACAGCATTACCTGGGATAAAACGGCAGCAGAAAGCGATTACACAGTCAGCGCAACAGTCGGAACTCTGACCGTAACAGAGTATGCGGGAGAAATCACCGTAACAACAACGGGCGGAACCTTCACCTATGACGGTGAGGACCACGGAGCGACAGTAAGTGTAAGCACACTGCCGAAAGGCTATACGCTGGAGACTGCAACATCCAACGATAAGGCAACCCATGTGGCAGACGGAACCGTGACAGCCAACTGTGACACCCTGGTAATCAAAAATGCACAGGGAGTGGACGTCACCTCCAAGCTGAACATCAAGTATGTAAACGGAAGTATTACAATCAATCCTGCAGCATTAACGGTTACCACACAAAGTGCAAGCAAGCTATACGACAGCGATCCACTGACAGCAGAAGGAAGCATTGATGGATTTGTAAAAGATGAGACCGCAACGTTTGCAACGACCGGAAGCCAGACAGAGGTAGGAAGCAGTAAAAATACCTACAGTCTGAGCTGGAACGGAACGGCAGTGGCTAGTGATTACACGATCAGCGAGAGCATCGGAACCCTGACGGTAACCGAGTATGCAGGAGAAATCACTGTAACAACAACAGGCGGAACCTTCACCTATGACGGAGAAGCACACGGTGCGACGGTAA
>JALEJS010000009.1 GCA_022769545.1 Blautia sp.
ATGGCAATATTTGAGGGCTTGAAGTTAAGCAGTGTGGATTCTTCCTATATTGATACACATATCAAGAAAGCTATCGATAACTATAATGCATTAGGAACTGCCACATTTGTTGTGGCATATGTGAAATCGGCAGATTATTCAGATTTCTGGAAAAGATATGTAGAGCATATTGAAAGCCATGACTATGACGTAATCGTAAAAAGACCGATTGAAATATTGGCACATCCAAATGCAGTAACTAGAGTTGCTTCGGCTATTTTTTCAAGGGATGAGTTTGATTTCCCTGTTTATTTCGTTACTTTTAAAATAGAGTAAATGGTAGTAAAACACCTCGATTTTTACTACCGTTTTACTACTACAGCCTGCTGTAACTTGCTCCATTTTGCCCTGTTTCGGGAAATCTGTGACAGAGTAAAGGCTGTTACACCTCAAAAACAGGTACGATAAATCGGAGCAAATCGGGGCGGGAAAGTGCATTTTAGGAGGATTTACATTTTGATAAAAGTATTATTTGTTTGCCACGGCAATATCTGCCGCAGCACTATGGCACAATATGTTTTCCAGGATATGGTCAATAAAATAGGCCTGTCTGATCAGTTTTTCATTGACTCAGCGGCGACCAGTACGGAGGAAATAGGAAACGGTGTTCATTACGGTACGCGAAATAAGCTGCGTGAAGTGGGGATTCCCTGCGGGGATCACAGGGCACGTCAGATGAACCGGAAGGATTATGACAAATTTGATTATATTATCGGGATGGACAAATGGAATCTGCGGAATATGATGCGGATTCTGCGGCAGGATCCGGAAGGAAAGGTAAGTCTTCTTCTGGACTATTCTGATTCACCGAGGGATATCGCAGATCCCTGGTACACGGGTGATTTTGATGCTACTTATGCCGATGTATCGGAAGGATGTCAGGCGCTTTTGGATCGTATCCTCGACAGATTTCCCGGGATATACGGAAAAAACCGATGAGAGACGACCTTTCTCGAACGGTATTCCTTTACAGAAAAGGCAGTATATTTTATAGTATATTCATAGCAACTCTTTGGGGAGCGATCGCTCCCCTTCTTTTTCTAAACGGAAATGTCTGCTTACGCAGACATACCAATTGACCCTGGTATTATCTTATGAGTTACCTGACAAATGAGCCTAACGTCGATTTTTCCGTGCTAAGCACTCCCAAAATCGACGAAAACATTCGCAATCCGCACATTTTTCTGTCAAAATGGCTACTTGCTCATGTTTTGCGGGACCCATAGACATAAAAACACATGCAGGCATGTATTTTATGTCCATTTGTCCCTTGGCTCATCTTATGGGCGGTCGCCCGAAATTTTCAGAGAAAGGACAACTGAATATGGTGAATATGCAAGAAAACTACTTTGCTTTTGTGGAGGATTTACGAAAGAAAATTATGGAAGCAACAGGCTTTTCGGAAGATAAGGTATATTTTGAGCGAAAAGGAGGACCGCTTGCAAAAACGGGAGACAGGCTGTTTATCGAATGCGTTTCCAATGAGTCAGGAAGGGAAGTCTGCGGCATATATATTGAAGAATTGTATCAGAAATACCTGCATGGAATGTGCCTGGAACTGATGGCAGATGATGTGGTACAGGAAATTAACCGGGTGAGGAAGGCGGGATATTTTGATGACACCAGAAAACTGAGATCCTTTGAAGAGGCAAAGGATTTGCTTTTCATTCGATTGCTTAATCTGGAGCGAAACCAGATCGATCTGAGCAATGCACTGTACCGGACCGTTGGGGATATTGCTCTGGTACTATATATGAGAATCGGGAAAGGGGACGGATATATTACCAGTGCAAAAATAAGAAAAGAATATGTGGAAAGCTGGGGCGTGTCGGAAAATCAGGCCTTTGAGCAGGGAATGAAGAATTCCTGTCAAATGGCACCTCCGCGCATTTATCAGTGGGAAAAGCTGATTTTTGATGAAGGATATACGGGAGATGAATTTATGGAAAAGGAGAATACCTGCGAACTGAAAAAAGATGCAATGGGGAATTGTCTCAGTACAGTGACAAAAACCAATGGCGCAGCGGCAATTTTTATGCCGGGGGTGGCACAGCAGCTGGGTAATCTGATGGGAGAAGATTTTTATATTGTATTTACCAGTGTCCATGAGGTGATGATCCATAATGAACGGATGGTGAAGCCGGAAGAATTAAAAGAGATTCTGGTGCAGACGCTTCAGGAAACGACGCCATATGAGGATTTTCTTTCGGACCACGTTTTTCATTATAATCGGGAAAAAGAAGAGTTTTCCTGTGTTTTATAAAAGCGTATTCTAAAGCATACAGGTCAAAAAAGCAAAATCAAAGATCGATTTGTTCGGAAATAAAAATGGTACGGTTTTTGTCTGTGATGAGAAAAACCGTACCATATGAATTATGAAAGATGAATTATGAAAGAATATGATCAGTTCAGAAGTGCTGAATCGCTTGCAAACTGTTCTCCGCTGGCCTTTTCGAACTGATCCAGAAGATCTCGTACCGTCAGATGTTTCTTTTCCTCACCCCGGATATCCAGAATGATATGTCCGTCCATCAGCATGATCAGACGATTGCCATGTGCAATGGCGTCTTTCATATTATGTGTAATCATCAGGGTTGTGAGATGGTCACGATTGACGATCGTGTCGGTGGTCTCCAGAACCTTTGCGGCCGTTTTGGGATCCAGTGCGGCAGTGTGCTCATCCAGCAGAAGCAGCTTCGGCTTTTTCAGTGTCGCCATCAGCAGTGTCAGAGCCTGACGCTGTCCGCCGGAAAGAAGTCCTACCTTGGAGGTAAGTCTGTTTTCCAGCCCGAGATCAAGGATTTTCAGCAGTTCCACATATTCTTCCCGCTCTGCCTTTGTGATGCCGCTGCGGAGAAGGCGTTTCTGTCCCCGCCGTTTGGCAAGAGCCAGATTTTCTTCAATTCCCATAGTGGCGGCTGTGCCGGACATGGGATCCTGGAAAACACGTCCGAGATAAATGGCACGCTTGTGTTCCGGAAGCCTGGTGACGTCAATACCGTCAATGAGGATCTGGCCTTCGTCCACCAGCCAGGTCCCGGCAACCGCATTCAGCAGGGTGGATTTCCCGGCACCGTTTCCGCCGATGACGGTAACAAAATCACCGTCTTCCAGCGTGAGAGAGACACCGTTCAGAGCTACCTTTTCATTGATGGTTCCGGGATTGAATGTTTTGTAAATGTTTTTTACTTCAAGCATTGGTATTTCCTCCCTTCTTTGCCACCTTGGTAAAGTATTTGCCCTTCCAGTACGGGAAGGCAAGGAAGACTGCAACGACCAGTGCAGACAGCAGCTTGAGCAGGTCGGTATCGATTCCCATCCAGATAACCGTCTGAAGAACCAGATAGTACAGGATGGAACCAAGGACGACTGCCGTCAGGCGGAGTGCAAAATTATGGAAGATACGTCCGAAAACGGCTTCGCCGATAATAACGGCGGCAAGACCGATGACGATCGCTCCGCGGCCCATGTTGATATCACAGAAGCCCTGATACTGAGCCAGAAGTGCGCTGGAAAGAGCAACCAGACCGTTGGAAATCATCAGTCCGAGAACCTTGCTGAAATTGGTGTTGATTCCCTGTGCGCGGGACATATTGGGATTGCATCCCGTTGCACGCAGGGAACATCCCAGTTCGGTTCCGAAAAACCAGTAAAGGACCGCAATCACAGCGACACAGAAAATCGCAACGATGAGAATGGTATTTTTGGTGATGGGAACACCTTTGATATTACGAAGAGAAACCAGAAGGTTGTATTTTCCCACATTGATTGCCTGGTTGGCTTTTCCCATGATCTTCAGATTGACGGAATACAGGGAAAGCTGAGTCAGAATTCCGGCAAGGATGGCAGGAATCCCCATAAAGGTGTGAAAAAATCCGGTGATCATGCCGGCAAGCATTCCGGCGCAGGTTGCAGCCAGAAGCGAGATCCATACATTGTGGCCGGAAATCATCATCATGATACAGACGGCACCGCCGGTACACATGGTACCGTCAACAGTCAGGTCGGCAATATCCAGAATCCGGAAAGTGATATACACGCCGATTGCCATGATACCCCAGATCAGACCTTGAGCAATGGCTCCGGGAAGGGCGCTGATAAGACTTGCAATTTGCATATTATTTCCTCCTGTCAGAACACACGAACAGCGAGAGAGGAGAATCCTTTCCCGCTGTTATGTATTTATGTCATGTACTCAAATGTTTCAATACGGCGTATGATTATTCGGCTGCTTCAATTGCCTCGTAGCCTTCCGGTGCAGCGATACCGAGGGCTTCACAGTTTTCTGCGTTGTATTTCTTGGTAACCTGTGGAGCGTATTCGATCGGCATTTCGGAGATGTCTTCGCCATCTCTGAGGATACGTGCTGCCATTTTACCGGTTGCAACACCGATGTCATAGTAGCTGATGGAAAGTGTTGCAACACCGCATCCGGCACAGATTCCTTCTTCACCGGCGATGACAGGTGTCTCTGCAGGAATACAGATGTTTGCGATCAGCTCTGTGTTTGCGGCAGCGGTATTGTCGGTCGGGATATAAAGCACATCGCTTTCCTCACATGCAGTTGTTGCGACTGCAGCAAGGTCATTGGAATCCGAAAATGCATAATATTCACAGGTGTATCCCATTTCTTCCAGTGTTGTCTTAATGGTGTCTACCTGATACTGAGAGTTCGGCTCTGCGGAACAGTACAGAAGACCGACATTCTTTTTATCCGGGAAAAGTTCGTTCAGCATGGCTGCCTGCTCATCCAGAGGAGCGAGATCGGAAGTTCCGGAAATATTACCGCCAACGGTTCCTGCCCAGTCATCAATTTCCAGTGCGGTAGCATAATCGGTGACGGAAGTTCCGAGAATCGGAATTTCATCGGTTGCGGCAGCTGCAGCCTGAAGGGCAGGAGTTGCATTTGCCATGATCAGGTCAACACTGTTTGATACAAAACTGTTTGCGATGGTAGAACAGGTGTTGGAATCACCCTGTGCGTTCTGAACATCGAAAGTGACAGCATCCTCTCCAAGTTCTTCAATGAGGGCATCCTGAAATCCCTGTGTGGCTGCATCCAGTGCATCGTGCTGGACCAGCTGACAGATACCGATGTTGTAAGTCTGTTCTTCTGCGCTTACAGCATAGGCTCCTGTGCCTGCTGCAAGTACGGCTGCGAGAGAAACCGCTAAAATTTGCTTTTTCATAATGAATCCTCCTAAATATTTATTAATTTAAACAGCTAAAGTGCAACGCTTCAACGTTTAGAATTATAACGCTTTAATGTTTAAAAGTCAACATGAAAAGAAGATATTTATTTCCTTTACAGAACATTACAGAACATTACAGAACATTTTGGGGAGAAATGCATACATTAAAAAGGAATGAGGAGAAGGGATGAATGCAATGCTTTATACGATCATGCTGGATGCAGGTCACGGAGGGGCAGATCCCGGGGCTGCATATGAGGGAAGACAGGAAAAGGATGACAATCTTCGTCTGGCACTCGCGGTAGGGAACATTCTGGAAAACAACGGAATTCACGTCCTGTATACCAGAACCGGTGATGTATATCAGACACCGTTTGAGAAGGCTGCCATAGCGAACCGTTCCGGGGCAGATTTTTTTATTTCCTTTCACAGAAACAGCAGTCCGCAGGCAAATCAGTATCAGGGTGTCGAAGTGCTGGTTTATGACAAAAGCGGAATCAAATATGAAATGGCACAGAATATTGTCGGGGCACTCGGCGAGCTGGGATTCCGGGAAATCGGTGTGAAAGAAAGACCGGGACTGGTCGTACTTCGAAGAACGAAAATGCCGGCTTTGCTGATAGAGACCGGTTTTATAAATTCAGTGGAGGACAATCGTCTTTTCGATGAGAAATTCAATGAGATCGCACAGGCAATCGCAGACGCGATTCTGGGAACCCTGGATGAAAAGACCGTGGAAGAACCATTGTATTACAGAGTCCAGACCGGTGCATTCCGGAATCGGGAATATGCAGACCGAATGCTGTATCAGCTGGAAGACCAGGGCTTTCCTGCATTTCTTCTGCAGCAGGACGGCATGTATAAAGTGCAGGTGGGGGCATATCAGGAAATTGGAAATGCGATCAATATGGAGCAGCGTCTTCGGGATGCCGGATACAGTACGTTGATCGTGACGAAATAGAGATTTCATTTGACTCAGATATGAGAAGATAATAAAATGATGTCAGGAAGCACAAAGATAACAAAAGCAGAAACGAAACGGGAGAGAAAAAATGAATCGGAAAATGGATCCATATCATAAATATCAGAAAGAGACCGGAGATTTTATTTTTGCACAGGATACTTTGAGAAAGGCAGATGTGATTTTTGTTCCCGGAAACGGGTATCCACATATGGCGGAGCAGGCTGCACGGCTGTATCGGGACGGGTTTGCGCCTTATGTGCTTCCCAGTGGAAGATTCAGTGTGACGGTGGGCCATTTTGCCGGAGTTATGGAAAAAAAAGAACGTTACAGAGGCAGTTACGAAACAGAGTGGGAGTTTCTGAAGGATGTGCTCGTGCAGAACGGAGTACCTGGGGAAGCGGTTTTGTGTGAAAATCAGGCCACCTTTACTTACGAAAATGCCATTTTTTCCAGACAGGTGACAGACAGGGCAGGGATAGAGGTGAAAACAGCGATTTTGTGCTGTAAGAACTATCATGCACGAAGGGCAAAGATGTATTATGAACTCCTGTATCCGAAGGCGGAGATTCTGGTCTGCCCTGTGCAGGTGGATTCCGTGACAAGGGAAAACTGGATGGAAACAGAGGAAGGGATTGATGCCGTCATCGGCGAGGCCTCCAGAATCATGAAGCAGTTTTCTCTGATGCTTGGAATCGGAAGTCAGAGCGAAATATAAAAAGACAGCAGATGCAAAAGGTGCATCTGCTGTCTGCATTAATCGGCAGACGACTCTTCCGTATGTTCCGGAAGCCAGATATGAACGGCAGAGATACGGTTTTTTTCCAGTTCATCTACCACCAGACGTGTTCCGTTTTCCAGTGTAACGGCCTGGCCGTGACCTGGAAGGGTATCCAGCTGCTCAATGATAAATCCTCCGATGGAATCATATTCTTCAGAGTTCAGGTCCGTTCCCAGCGAATCGTTGATATCATCGAGTTTGGCAGAACCGGAAACCACATATTCCCTTCCGGGCTGAATCTCGGTAATGTCTTCCTTTTCGTTTTCGTCATACTCATCGCGGATCTCTCCGACGATTTCTTCCAGCAGATCCTCCAGAGTGACAAGGCCGGCTGTGGAGCCATATTCATCCAGTACAATTGCCAGATTGACCGATGCCTTTCTCATTTCCACCATGAGATCGGCAGTCGCTTTATATTCGTAAGTGAAATACGGGGGCCGGAGAATTTTCCGGATGGAAAATTCCTGACCGTCAGGATACATAAGCAGATCCTTCACATTGATGATTCCGATGATATTGTCCGTGTCATCCTCATAGACCGGATAACGGGTATGCATGACCTGTCGGAAAATTGTCATCAGTTCGTCGTAGGTGTTATCCACATTAATAAAACTCATATCAATCCTTGGAATCATGACATCCCGGGCAGTGGAATCACCGAAATCGAATACGTTGTAAATCATCTGCTGCTCTTCGCGTTCGATTACGCCATCCTCCTGACTGACATTCACCAGTGTTCTCAGCTCATGCTCTGTCATAGTGTTGGTTTTGGCATTGGGATCCACTTTAAGAAGGAACATGACGCCGTTTCCGAGCTTGCCGACGAGAAAAACAATGGGAGTCAGCACAATCATCAGGATATAGATGGATCGGGCATAGGAAAGCGCAATTTTTTCGGAATGGATGGAGGCAAGGGTTTTTGGGGTGATTTCTCCGAACAGCAGGATGATCAGAGTCAGTATTCCGGTTGCAAGACCGACATATACATTTCCGAAAACCTGTATGGTAAAAGTGGTCATCAGAGACGATGCCGCCATGTTGACAATGTTGTTTCCGATCAGAATCGTGCTGAGCATTTTTCCGGAATCGGAAATGACTTTGTTCAGAATTATGGCATTTTTATTTCCCTGTTCGGCCAGAGCCTGAATATGGATATGGTTTACGGTGGTCATGGAAGTTTCGGCGGATGAGAAAAATCCGGACAAAAATACCAGAATGACCAGAATAATCAGCTGTATCAGTACACCTGAATTCAATAGATTCACTTCCTGTCTGTAATGATATATATCAGAAAAAAATATACATGATTTCTGCAGAAAAAGCAAGGATTATCATAGGACGTGTGAGAACGAAAAAAATCAAAAAAATTATTACAAAACATTTACAAAACAATAAAGTTTTGATATAGTATGTACGTGACAATCATCGACGGCTTTTTCAAAAAGCCATTTTATGATATATGCTTCATATACAGGAAGAACTGAGGTAAGGGAATGACAAAATATATGAAAAAGAAAAACAGGAAAAAGGGTATGTGCTTTGCGGCTGCTGCGATAACCGTGGCATTGTTGGCTGGGCAGATTCCACCGTCGGCGCGGAATGTTTCGGCTGCTGTGGAAATGAATATGGTGATCCCGGATAATGTGACCATTGACTCTCCCACAGAACTGGCGAATGTACAGCTTCCGAAGAGTGAATATGGTCGTCTGCGCTGGGTGGATGATTCTTTTGTGCCTTCACAGCGCGTACAGTCCTGTGAAGTTGTTTTTATTCCTGATGAGGGGATAGATGTGGAAGGTGCTGATCCGGAAAGTGGGAAAATTTATTCCACAGTCACGGTGGTGGTTCTTTCCCCTGGGAATGATGAGGGTGAGGAATCAGAAGAAGGATATGATTCAGAAAATAATTCGGAATATGATTCTGTGAATGATGAGATGACGGATATGCAGGAGGATTCATCGGAAGAAACATCCGGTGATAGTTTCGGGGAAAAGGAAACGAATCCGGAAGAATCATCTGCAGATGAGACGCCATCCGGAGAACTTCCTGATTCGGAAGAAGGGTCAGAAGAAGGCGAAGAGAGCGATGCGGACGCAGCCGGTACCGACGGGGCAGAAGATGATCAGACCGTAAATGATGAAAAGAACGGGGATTCATCGTCCGAAGATGAAAGTGAAGATGAGCAGGAGCCGGAACAGAACAGGGAAGAGTCCGGCGAGTCAGAAGAGACAGAAAAAACGGAAGAATCTGAAGAAGAGCAGAAAGACGGGGCAGAAGACACACAGAAAAAAGACGAAGCGAATGAGCCTGGAAATGAGTCGGACAATTCCGAAGATCGTTCCGAAAATGAGAAAACGGAAGAAAACACAGAAGATGACAGTATAGAAGAAAACACAGAAGATAATAGCACAGAAGAAAATACAGAAGAAAAAATAGAAAATAATACAGAAGAAAACAGTACAGAAGAAAAGAATACTGAGGAAGAGAAAGCAGAGGATAATAATATTTTTGACAGAACACCGGACCAGGACGAGCCGGCCATGCGTGTGATAAACCTTTCGGATGATCTTACGGAGGAAGAACAGCAGGTACAGGCAGCAATCAATCACTCCTGCAGCGGAATTACCGTTTCCGGAATTGATCTGCCATGGTATGTTCAGTTCCGTGCAAGCGTCGGGGCGGATTATGAATTTTCCAATGAGGAATCCGCAGAAATTTTCAAGTCCTATGAGTTTGAACTCTGGGACCTGAAACATCATGTTCCATATGAAATTCCGGACGGTGAGTATATCAGTGTGACCGTCCCGGTGAAAGCAGGTTATGACTACACGGTAGAGCATATTCTGGGCAGCGGCGGAACGGAAACCATTGTTCCAAGTGTGAACGGCAGCACGCTGGTATTCAGCACACATTCTTTCAGCCCGTTCAGCATTGCCGGGAGTCAGTCACTGGTTGGGGAAGATGTGGCGAAAAAAGGATATGCAACTCCGACGCCTACGCCTGTTCCCACAAAAGCACCGGCAACCGTGTCGGGGAACAGCGGCACATCGGCTTCAGGGAATGTATCGTCTTCCGGAAGCCAGAATACATATTACGAAGAAGACAATTCCTATGATGAGCCGGAAGCTTCTTCGGACGACAGTCAGGAAGATAATTCCGGGCATGTGAGAACCGCAGCAGTCCAGACCGGTGATGACACGCAGATTCTGCCTCTGGTGATTCTTGCAGCTGCAGCACTGCTGATTGTAATCCTTGTACTGTTTTTCAGAAAGAAAAAGAAATAATCAGAATGGCTGATGAAGGAATAACGCAGCCGGCCCTCCCATATATTGCAATGGGAGGGCTTTTTTTATGAAAATTAAAGCGGTGCTGAGGGCCATGCTGTTTGCCTATACAGTGACAGGCCTGCTTTTGCTTCTTCTGGCATTCCTTCTGTTCCGGTTTAATCTGGGGGAAATGCCGATGGAAGCGGGAATTGTATTCACATATCTGCTGTCCGGTTTTCTGGGAGGATTCACGGCAGGAAGGATGATCAGGCAGAACAAATATCTGTGGGGACTGGCTGTGGGTTTTGGATATTTTCTGCTTCTTCTGCTGGCGTCCTTCCTGGTACAGGGGAAATGGGAACTGTCACCGGGGCATGTTCTGACGGTATTTCTCCTGTGCGTGGGAGGAAGTATGGCAGGCGGTATGATTTCCTGAAAAAATGCTTTTAAATTCAGAAGAATTATGCTATACTATGCCAAGATGAATAAAATACAGGAGGAATATGTTATGGAACATATCAAAACATTAAATACAAAGAACTTACAGAATACAGTAAAAAAAGGCGGCTGCGGAGAATGTCAGACATCCTGCCAGTCTGCATGCAAGACATCCTGTACGGTAGGAAATCAGAGCTGCGAGCATAAATAAAAAGGCGGCTGTAGGAAGAACATCTTAAGCAGCGGGTACGTATCCGCTGCTTATTCTTACGCCTGGAAAGGATATGAAGATATGAGCCTGATTCATCGTTATAAGAACAATGGATATAACATTGTTCTGGATGTAAACAGCGGCTGTATACATCTTGTTGATGAAGTGACATATGAGGTGCTTCCCTGTATGGAGGAAGGAATGTCGGCGGAGGAAACGGCTGACCGGCTTGCAGACAGATTCCTTCGGGAAGATATAAAGACCTCCTGGGAAGAGTGTGAGCAGCTCCGGGAAAACGGAATGCTGTTTACCCGGGATGCATATGAGAAGGTGATCGATGAATTTACGGATAACCGGCAGACGGTGGTTAAGGCATTGTGCCTGCACATTGCGCATGACTGTAATCTGGCATGCCGGTATTGTTTTGCAGAAGAAGGAGAATATCATGGTCGCCGTGCTCTGATGTCATTTGAGGTGGGCAGAAAAGCACTGGATTTTCTGATTGCGAATTCCGGAGCCAGAAAAAACCTGGAGGTGGATTTCTTTGGCGGAGAGCCTCTGATGAACTGGCAGGTGGTAAAGGATCTGGTGCAGTATGGCCGTGAACAGGAAAAATTACATAATAAGAAATTTCGTTTCACACTGACCACAAACGGTGTATTGCTGAATGATGAAGTGATGGAATTCTGCAACCGGGAAATGGCAAATGTTGTACTCAGCGTGGACGGAAGAAAAGAAGTGCATGATTATATGCGTCCGTTTCGAAAGGGAGCCGGCAGCTATGATCTGATCATGCCGAAGTTTCAGAAATTTGCGGAATCACGAAATCAGGATAAATACTATGTTCGCGGAACCTTCACGCACCATAATCTTGATTTTTCGAAAGATGTGCTTCATCTTGCGGATCTTGGATTTAAGCAGATATCCGTGGAGCCGGTCGTTGCGCCGGAGGAAGAAGCTTATGCCATCCGGGAGGAGGATGTGCCGCAGATCATGGAGGAATACGATCTTCTTGCAAGAGAGATGATACAGCGGGAGAAAGAAGGAAAGGGCTTTAATTTCTTTCATTTTATGATTGATCTTACCGGCGGACCCTGTGTTTACAAGCGTCTGTCCGGATGCGGATCCGGGACAGAATATCTGGCAGTCACTCCCTGGGGAGATTTTTATCCGTGTCATCAGTTTGTGGGAGAAGAAGAATTCCTGATGGGAAACGTGGACGAAGGAATCACAAAACCGGAGATCCGGGAAAAATTCGGGCACTGTAATGTCTATACGAAAAAAGAATGCAAAGAATGTTTTGCCAGGTTCTACTGCAGCGGAGGATGTGCGGCAAATGCATACCATTTTCAGGGAGATATCCAGGGAAATTATGAGATTGGCTGTCAGCTTCAGAGAAAACGTGTGGAGTGCGCGATTATGATAAAAGCCGCTTTGGCGGAATAAGAAAAAAAGTAAGAAGGGAATAAGAAATGAAGAAAAACAGAGGTATTATTGTGCTGATCCTGACGGTGATCGCAACCGTATTCTTCTGCTATACGGCAGGCGTGGGATTCGGCCCGACAGGCACCGGTGCGGCAAAGAACATTAAGACTGGTCTGGATCTTTCCGGCGGAGTCAGCATTACCTATCAGACAAAGGAATCCAATCCGAGCAGTGAAGATATGTCTGATACGATTTACAAGCTGCAGAAACGTGTAGAGCAGTACAGTACAGAGGCTCAGGTATACAAAGAAGGCGACAATCGTATCAACGTGGAAATTCCGGGAGTAAGCGATGCAAATGCAATTCTGGAAGAGCTTGGAAAGCCCGGTTCTCTTTGCTTTGTCACACAGACCGGAGACGATGGTGAACAAAACTTCTCTTATGGTACAAATGGTTATGAACTGACCAGAAGTCTGGAGGAGATCCGTGAGAACGGCGGTGTGGCGCTGGATGGATCTGACATCGCAGACGCACAGGGCGGTGCCATTCAGGACAATACGACGGGATCCAGAGAGTATGTTGTCAGCCTGACCATGACAGATGAGGGAAAAGACAAATTTGCAGAAGCGACAGCGGCAAATGTGGGAAAACCCATTGCCATTGTGTATGATAACAGCATCCTGAGTGCACCGAATGTAAAAGAGGCGATTACCGGAGGAAAGGCACAGATTGACGGACAGGAAAGTGTGGAAGAAGCGCAGGAACTGGCTTCCTTCATCCGTATCGGTTCTCTGAGCCTGGAACTTGAGGAACTCCGTTCCAGCGTGGTGGCCGCACAGCTTGGTGTGGAAGCGATTGACACAAGTGTAAAGGCTGCGCTGATCGGTCTGATCATTGTGATCCTGTTTATGATTCTGGCATACCGTATCCCTGGTGTTGTGGCAGCACTTGCCCTTGTGATCTATACAGCACTTATGCTGATTACCCTGAACGCATTTGATATTACGCTGACACTGCCGGGTATTGCAGGTATCATTCTTGGCATCGGTATGGCGGTGGATGCGAACGTTATTATTTATGCCCGTATCCAGGAAGAAATCGCTGCCGGTTCCTCGGTGAAAAATTCCATCCGTACCGGTTATCAGAAAGCATTTTCCGCAATCTTTGACGGAAACATTACCACACTGATCGCATCCTTCGTACTGATGTGGCTTGGCTCCGGTTCGGTAAAAGGATTCGCGTACACTCTGGCGCTTGGTATCGTGATTTCCATGTTTACAGCCCTTGTGGTTTCAAGGCTGATCATGAATGCGCTGTATGCAGTAGGCGTTCACGATGCGAAATTCTATGGCAAGGCGAAAGATAGAAAAGCCGTTGATTTTGTAGGCAAGAGAAAAATATTCTTTACGATCTCCGTTATCCTGATCCTGTGCGCGCCGGTCTTTATGGCAATACACAGCGGAACAGAAGGAAAGGCACTGAACTACAGTCTGGAATTCTCCGGCGGTACTTCTACAAATGTTACCTTTAACGAAGATATGGATATCAAGCAGATCGATGCAGAAGTAGTTCCGGTTGTGGAAGAAGTGACCGGTGACGGAAATGTTCAGGCAACCAAGGTTGTGGGAGGAAATCAGGTAATCATCAAAACCCGCTCTCTGACGCTGGATGAACGTGAGAAACTGAACCAGGCACTGGTTGACAATTTTGGCGTAGATGACAGTCTGATTTCTGCAGAAAGCATTTCTGCAACCGTCAGCAAAGAGATGCGTCAGGATGCCATTGTGGCTGTGATCGTTGCGACGATCTTCATGCTGCTTTACATCTGGTTCCGGTTCAAGGATATCCGTTTTGCAGGAAGTGCGGTGCTGGCGCTTCTTCATGACGTACTGGTCGTTCTTGCGTTTTATGCCGTTGCACGTGTATCCGTAGGTAATACATTCATTGCTTGTATGCTGACCATTGTCGGATATTCCATCAATGCGACGATCGTTATCTTTGACCGTATCCGCGAAAATCTTCACGGAAGCAGAAGAGTGGATGGCCTTGAGGACATTGTAAATCAGAGTATTACACAGACACTTACCAGAAGTATTTATACTTCCTTTACAACCTTTGTCATGGTAGCGGTTCTGTATATCATGGGTGTATCTTCCATCCGTGGGTTTGCATTGCCTCTGATGGTAGGTATCCTCTGTGGTGCATATTCATCGGTATGTATCACAGGTGCACTGTGGATTGTCCTGAAAAAAAGATTTACAAAAGCAGAAGAACCGGCGAGAGTGACAGTGGCAGCTGCTCCGAAAAAAGCACCGGTATCTGCGAAGGCATCAGCTCCGGTTAACAGACCGACAGCAGATCAGCCCAAAAAGAAAAACAGAAAAAGAGTGGCAGAGCGTCTGGCAAGGGAAGAAGCTGAAAAAGCAAAAAGCCAGGAAGAATCTGAATAAATTATGAAAACAGGAACATCCCGGACAGAGAAATACTGCCCGGGATCTTTCTATTAGGAGCATTATGAAAGAAAAATGGGTTGTTACCACAAAAAAAGCAGATTTTCAGAAGACAGCGAAAGATTTCGGAGTGGATCCGGTAATCGCGCGAGTGATCCGGAACCGTGATATCACAGAACCGGAGGACATTCGCCAGTATCTGTACGGTACCATAAAAGATATTCCGTCACCATGGCTGATGAAAGATATGGAAAAGGCGGCAGGTATCTGTGAAGCAAAAATAAAAGAGCGAAAGCCAATCCGCATCATCGGGGATTATGACATCGACGGCGTGATGTCTACCTATATTCTGTTAAAAGGACTGAGACGCCTGGGAGCCGATGTGGATACCTATATTCCGGATCGTGTTGCAGATGGGTACGGCATCCATGAACATCTGATCCGGCAGGCGAAAACAGACGGGAAAGATACCATCATTACCTGTGACAACGGAATCGCTGCAGTGAACGAAATTGCGCAGGCGAAAAAGGAAGGAATGACAGTGATCGTGACAGATCATCATGAAATTCCGTTTCGGGAAGAAAACGGGATCCGGGAATATATTCTTCCCCCCGCAGATGCTGTTTTGAATCCCAGGCAGAAGGGGTGTTCCTACCCCAATAAAAATCTTTGCGGTGCGGCAGTGGCGTGGAAATTCATCTCTGCTCTGTATGAGCGGGCAGGGATTCCGCAGACAGAGCTGGAAGAATTCTATGAGCTGGCAGGCTTTGCGACGGTCGGGGATATCATGGATTTAAAAGGAGAAAACCGGATTCTGGTAAAAGAAGGTCTGAAACGCCTGCCGAATACGAAGAATTATGGATTAAAGGCACTGATTCGCGTAAATGGACTGGAACATATGAAAATTACGGCGTATCATATCGGCTTTGTCCTCGGACCGTGCATCAATGCAACCGGAAGGCTGGATACGGCGGTGAGGGCTCTGCAACTTCTGGACTCCGGATCGCAGGATGAGGCGGAGCGTCTGGCCGGAGATCTGAAAGCGCTGAATGAAAGCCGCAAGGCGATGACAGAAATCGGGTGTTCCAGAGCGGAGGAAATTGTGGAAAGCACAGAACTGAAAAACGATAAAGTTCTGGTCGTCTTTTTGCCGGATTGTCATGAGAGCCTTGCAGGAATCATTGCCGGACGGCTCAGAGAAAAATATCACAGGCCGGTGTTTGTCCTCACACAGGGGGAGCACGGCATAAAAGGAAGCGGAAGGTCCGTGGAGGTGTACTCCATGTTTGAGGAGATGACAAAGTGCAGAGAGCTTCTGGAACAGTTTGGCGGACACCCCATGGCAGCCGGCCTTTCTCTTCGGGAAGAAAACGTGGACCGGTTTCGGAGAAGGATCAATGAACTGTGCACGCTGACGGATCAGGATCTGATTCCGAAGGTGGTCATTGATGTGCCGGTTCCGGTGTCGTATCTTACGATGGAGTTTGTACGGCAGCTTTCCCTGCTGGAGCCATTTGGAAAAGGAAATACAAAGCCTCTTTTTGCACAGAAGGATCTTGCTGTTTTAAACATGCGCATGATTGGGAAAAATCAGAATGTACTGAAAATGCGGCTCAGAGATAAAATCGGTACAATGATCGACGGAATCTGTTTTGGAAATGTCGGGGAGCTTTACAGCCTTGCAAAAGAGAAGGGAAGTATTTCTGTTACATATTATCCGGAAATCAACTGCTACCTTGGAAGGGAGAGCCTTCAGATCATCATTCAGAATTATTTTTGACAGAAAAGCGTACCTCTGTCTGTCTGAAAATGCCATAACATCGCGGGTTTTGGCGGCACAGGTCGGGTTTTGCATTGATTAACCAAATAAAAAGTGGTATACTAAGCATTATTGAAAAAAGAGGGTTGGAGGAGTGGAAATATGAAAAAAATTGAAGAGTACGTTAGAAGTATTCCGGATTTTCCGGAGCCAGGTATTATTTTTCGTGATGTGACAAGTATTCTGCAGGACCCAGACGGTCTTCAGCTGGCCATTGACTCCATGCAGGAATGTCTGAAAGGCGTGGATGTGGATGTTGTGGTGGGAGCAGAATCCCGCGGATTTATTTTCGGCGTTCCCATTGCCTATAATCTGCACAAACCCTTTGTACCTGTTCGTAAAAAAGGAAAGCTCCCCTGTGAAACGATATCCAGAAGCTATGATCTGGAATACGGAAGTGCGACAATCGAAATGCACAAGGATTCCATCCGGCCGGGTCAGAAGGTTGTGGTGATCGATGATCTGATTGCTACAGGAGGAACCATCGAGGCGGCCTGTAAGATGATTGAGGAGCTTGGAGGAGAAATTGTCAAAATCGTGTTCCTGATGGAACTGGCAGGCCTGAAGGGAAGAGAAAAGCTCAGTAAATATGATGTGGAATCTGTCATCTGCTATGAAGGAAAATAATCTCAGTATGTCCCTATTCGATTAGTTGTAAGATTCAGCAGGCAGGTGAAAACATGACGGAAATTATTAACGGATCGGAAAACAGAAAAGCATCCGATAAAATTGAAAAAGATAAACTGGATTCGGTGAGAAAGGCTGATGCGGCGGTGAAATCCATGCATGATTTTACCAGTCCCGAGGAACTGTACCAGGAGCTGATCGCAAGTGTGCGGAAGTACCATCCGTCCACAGATATCTCCATGATCGAGAAGGCGTACCGTACAGCCAGTGAGGCACATAAAGATCAGAAGCGGAAATCAGGTGAGCCATACATTATTCATCCACTCTGTGTGGCAATTATTCTGGCGGATCTGGAGCTGGATAAGGAAACCATCGTTGCCGGTCTTCTTCACGATGCGGTGGAGGATACCTGGATGACCTATGAAGAGGTGGAAAAGGAATTTGGCGCAGAGGTGGCTCTTCTGGTTGACGGGGTTACCAAACTGGGACAGCTGTCTTATTCTGCAGATAAGGTGGAGGTGCAGGCAGAGAATCTCCGGAAGATGTTTCTGGCAATGGCAAAGGATATCCGGGTGATTCTGATCAAGCTGGCAGACCGCCTTCACAATATGCGTACGCTGCAGTATATGAAGCCGGAGAAGCAGCAGGAAAAAGCCAGAGAGACTATGGACATCTATGCCCCCATCGCACAGCGTCTCGGTATTTCCAAAATCAAAGTGGAGCTGGATGATCTGTCATTGAAATATCTGAAACCGGATGTTTACTATGATCTGGTGGAAAAGGTAGCGCTGCGCAAGAGTGCCCGCGAGGAATTTGTGGGAAAAATTGTGGACACCGTCAAACAGCATATGGATGATGCCAACATAAAGGCACAGGTGGACGGACGTGTAAAGCATTTTTTCAGCATTTATAAAAAAATGGTGAATCAGGATAAAACCATTGATCAGATATACGATCTGTTTGCAGTGCGGATTCTTGTGGATTCCGTGAAGGACTGTTATGCGGCACTCGGTGTGATTCATGAAATGTATAAGCCGATTCCGGGACGCTTTAAAGATTATATTGCAATGCCGAAGCCAAATATGTATCAGTCACTTCACACGACGCTGATCGGACCGAACGGTCAGCCCTTCGAGATTCAGATCAGAACCTTTGAGATGCATAAGACGGCGGAGTACGGTATTGCAGCCCACTGGAAATATAAGGAATCTTCCGATGGCAAAAAACCGGTTGGCAAAAGTGAGGAAGAGAAGCTGAACTGGCTGCGTCAGATTCTGGAATGGCAAAGAGATATGTCTGACAACAAAGAGTTCATGAGTCTTCTGAAAAACGACCTGGACCTTTTTGCGGACAGTGTATATTGTTTTACCCCGCAGGGCGATGTCAAAACACTTCCCAATGGGTCTACGCCCATTGACTTTGCCTACAGTGTTCACAGTGCTGTGGGAAATAAAATGGTAGGTGCGAGAGTCAATGGAAAGCTGGTTCCCATTGATTATCAGATTAAAAACGGTGACCGGATCGAGGTCATCACCTCTCAGAATTCTCAGGGCCCAAGCCGTGACTGGCTCAAGCTGGTGAAGAGCACACAGGCGAAAAATAAAATCAACCAGTGGTTCAAAAAAGAACTGAAGGAAGATAACATTCTGAAAGGCAAGGAGATGCTTGCCGCGTATGCGAAGGCGAAAGGCTTTAAGATCAGCAATTATACGAAGAGTCAGTACCTGGAAGCTGTGATGCGCAAATATGGATTCCGTGACTGGGAATCTGTCCTTGCGGCAATCGGTCACGGCGGCCTGAAAGAAGGCCAGGTTTTCAACAAGCTGGTGGAAGCGTACGATAAGGAAAACAAGAAAAACCTCACGGACGAACAGGTTCTGGAAGCAGCGGCGGAAAATGATGACAAGCTGCATGTTGCGAAGAGCAAAAGCGGGATCATTGTCAAGGGAATCCACGATGTGGCAGTGCGCTTTTCAAAATGCTGCAGTCCGATTCCGGGAGATGAGATCGTCGGATTTGTGACAAGAGGACGTGGAATCACCATTCATCGTACAGACTGCGTCAATGTGATCAACATGACAGAGCTGGACAGAAGCCGTCTGATTGAGGCAGAGTGGCAGCGTTCCGATGCAAAAACATCAGAAAAATATATGGCGGAAATCAATGTTTATGCGAATAACCGGACCGGACTCCTTGTAGATCTGTCAAAAATCTTCACAGAACGGAAAATTGATGTGCGAAGCATAAACAGCCGGACCAACAAGCAGGAACGAGCTACGATTTCTCTGAGCTTCGCAGTCGGAAGCAGAGAGGAGCTGAGCTCCCTTATTGAGAAAATCCGCCAGGTGGAAAGTGTCATAGATGTGGAGCGAACCACCGGCTGACGAACAAGAACGACAGATTAAATAAAGAAAGGAATCAATGTATGAGCAGTAAACTGGAAATGCGGAAATGCATTCTCGGAAGCGTGTCAACCAATTGTTATTTTCTGAAAAATAAAGAGACAAAGGAACTTCTGATTGTGGATCCTGCGGATGCTCCGGAGAGGATTTTTGACAAGGTTCTGGAAATGGATGCAAAACCGGTGGGGATTCTTCTGACGCATGGCCATTTTGATCATATTCTGGCAGCGAATCAGGTGCGGGAGAAATACCGGATCAAAATTTATGCCTGTCAGGCCGAGGAGGAGCTTCTGGCAAATCCCATGGCAAACCTTTCTTCCTTTGGTCCGTCGGCACCATGTACTCTTCGGGCAGATGTCTGGCTCAATGATCTGGATGTGTTTGAGGCAGCGGGATTTTCCATACAGATGCTTCATACCCCGGGACATACAAAGGGAAGCTGCTGCTATTATCTGAAGGACGAGGGAATTCTGTTCAGCGGAGATACCGTCTTTCTGGGCTCTGTCGGCAGGACCGATTTTCCGGGCGGCAGCGCGTCACAGATCGTGGACAGTCTTCACAGGCTGCTGAACAGTCTGCCGGATGAGACAGAAGTTTTTCCGGGACATGATGCTTCTACTACTATAGCTTATGAAAAGAGGTATAATCCTTTTGTATAAGATCGATATTCTGTTTTATGACAGAGAGTTTGAACATGATATTTATGAATTGATTAAGGCTTTTTATCCGGGCTCTGAGATCCGCAGCCTGTATGAGGCGCAGACAGGGCGCGCAGACCTGAGCTTCCGGGTGGAAAAAGAAAAGGATCAGTTTGTGATTCATTATGAAAATGAGGATCACAAAGGTGTGATTGCTGCAGATATCGTAAAAGGGCAACACCGGGATGAGAAACCGGATGCCCTTGTTTCTTGTGATATGGAAAATCTCGATTTTCCATATTGTGAAAACGACCGGGAGCTGCGCAAAGAAAACAAGGACGTGCTGAAATATGCACTGTATCAGCTTCTCGTAAAGCTTACCGGAAAAACGCTTCCCTGGGGAAACCTCACAGGAATCCGTCCGGTAAAGCTGGCGATGACAATGATTGAAAACGGAATGAAAAATACAGAGGTGGCAGATCAGATGCGGCAGCGCTATCTGGTCAGTCCGCAGAAAACGGCACTTGCCATAACCATTGCGAACAGGGAACGGGAAATTCTCAAAAATATTGATTACGAAAACGGATACAGTCTGTATGTGGGAATCCCTTTCTGCCCGAGTATCTGTCTGTACTGTTCGTTCAGCTCCTATCCGCTGGAACGGTGGGAAAATCAGGTGGATGCCTATCTGGATGCGCTGTGTAAAGAAATCCGGGAGACGGCGGACATGATGCAGGGAAGAAAACTGGACACCATATACATTGGCGGCGGTACACCTACCACTCTGCAGCCGGCACAGATGAAGAAGCTGCTGTCCGCACTTGAGGAGAGCTTCGGCTTTTGCGGACTGGAAGAATTTACGGTTGAGGCGGGAAGACCGGACAGTATTACCGAGGAGAAGCTGTCGGTGCTTCGTGAATTTCCGGTAAGCAGAATTTCTGTGAATCCGCAGACCATGAATCAGGTTACTCTGGATATCATCGGACGTCGTCATACGGTGGAGCAGACAGAACAGGCCTTTATGCTTGCGCGCAGTCTTGGCTTTGATAATATCAATATGGACCTGATTGTTGGACTTCCGGGGGAAGACATCCATATGGTGAAAAATACTCTGGAAAAGATCAGGGCGTTGAGACCGGACAGTCTTACGGTACATTCACTTGCTGTAAAACGGGCAGCGAGACTGAATATGTTTAAAGAAAAATACCAGGAAATGACCTTCGAGAACAATCAGAAAATTATGGATCTGACCATGCAGACGGCATATGAAATGGGAATGGGGCCGTACTATCTGTACCGTCAGAAAAATATGAAGGGTAATTTTGAAAATGTTGGCTATGCGGATGTTGACAAAGCCGGAATTTACAATATACTGATTATGGAGGAAAAGCAGCCTATCATTGCAGTGGGGGCCGGCGGTTCTTCCAAACTGGTTTTTGATCATGGAAGGCGTATTGAGCGTGTGGAAAATGTGAAAGATGTGACCAGCTACATTACACGAATCGATGAAATGATAGAAAGAAAGAGAACAGGAATTAAAACCTGGCTGTTCTGACAGGAGGGTAATTATGGATGACCTGCAAAACGCTGCAGGAGGACAGGAACAGCGTATTATTGAATTTAATCTTGCAACGGAGCTGAATCACGGGATGGTGGTCAGTAATCTTGCGTATGCGGTGGCGAAGGAGCTGAACCTTCCGGAAGAGGAATGCCATCAGCTCGCTGTCGCCGGAATGCTTCATGATATCGGAAAACTGAAGCTGACCGGTTATATTAACGGAATGGAAAATGATCCCCTTGTGATTGAGGAACTGAAGTATGTCCGGATGCATTCCACCCTGGGGGTTGAGGAGCTGAGAGGACAGGGATATTCTGATTATGTGCTGAACAGCATTTTATATCATCATGAAAATTTTGACGGAAGCGGTTATCCTTCAAACAAATCAGGGAATGAAATACCACTGGGAGCACGCATTCTTCGTGTCTGCGATGTCTATGCAGCGCTCACTGCAGACCGTCCCTACCGCAAGGCGTTTGATATGGAAACGGCCATTGAGCTGATGATTGATGAGGTTAAAAACTTTGACATGCGGGTTTTTCTTGCATTTCAGAAAGTGGTACACAAATAGAAGGAGGAAAATATGGCATTAAAGAAAACGCCGGTTACCGGCATGAAAGATATTTTACCAAAGGAGATGGAAATCAGAAATTATGTGATCAACATGATACGGGAGACTTACGGGACGTTCGGGTTTTCATCCATTGAAACACCATGTGTGGAGCATATTCAGAATCTGTGCAGCAAGCAGGGCGGAGAAAATGAAAAGCTGATTTTTAAAATCCTGAAGCGCGGTGAAAAGCTGAAACTGCAGGATGCGAAGGAAGAGGCGGATCTTGTGGATTCCGGTCTCAGGTATGATCTTACGGTGCCCCTGTCCAGATATTATTCTAATAATGCAAACAATCTTCCCGCACCTTTTAAGGCACTTCAGATGGGAAATGTGTGGAGAGCAGACCGCCCGCAGAGAGGACGTTTCCGCCAGTTTATGCAGTGTGACATTGATATTCTGGGCGAGCCGACTTATATGGCTGAAATTGAGCTGGTGCTTGCAACGACCACATTGCTGGGAAAACTGGATTTCCATAATTTTACCATCCGTATCAATGACCGCAGAATTCTGAAAGCGATGGCACAGTACAGCGGCTTTGCACCGGAAAGCTTTGACACGGTATTCATTATTCTGGACAAGATGGACAAGATCGGTCTCGACGGAGTACAGAAGGAACTGGAAGAAGAAGGCTTTGAAAAAGAAAGCATTGAGAAATATCTGGGATTGTTCCGTGAACTGACCAGTGATGTGGAAGGGGTGCGCAGCTGTAAAGAGAAGCTGGCAGGAGTCCTGGACGCAAAAGTGGCAGAGGATCTGGAGACGATCATTACGACGGTGGATGCAGTGAAGACGGCAGACTTTAAGATTTCCTTTGATCCGACACTTGTCCGCGGAATGTCGTATTACACCGGACCGATTTTTGAGATTGCCATGGATGAATTCGGAGGAAGTGTCGGCGGCGGAGGGCGCTATGATGAAATGATCGGTAAATTTACCGGAAATAATACCAGTGCCTGCGGCTTTTCCATCGGCTTTGAGCGTATTGTCATGCTGCTTCTGGAGCGTGGATATGAAGTTCCGACGAAAAACGGAAAGAAAGCATATCTGATCGAGAAGAACATGCCTGCAGAGCAGCTGCGGGATATTCTGAAGCAGGCAACGGAAGAGAGAAGTACAGGAACACAGATCAATGTATCTGTTATGAAAAAGAATAAAAAATTCCAGAAAGAACAGCTGGCTGCAGAAGGCTATACGGAATTTGTGGAATTTTTCAGAGACAGAATGTAGGAGGAAAGGAATCATGGCGGAGAGCATGAAGGGACTGCACAGAACATGCCGCTGTGCAGAAGTAACCAGTGAGATGATCGGCAAAGAAGTGACACTGATGGGATGGGTGCAGAAGGCGCGCAACAAAGGCGGAATTGTCTTTGTGGATCTGCGGGACCGTTCCGGTATTATGCAGCTGATTTTCGAAAACGGAAAAATTGATGAGGAAGGTTTCGAGAAAGCGGGAAAACTCAGAAGTGAATTTGTCATTGCGGTAACCGGAACGGTAGAAAAGCGCGGCGGAGCCGTAAATACGAATCTTGTGACAGGAGAACTGGAGCTGATTGCAGATTCTCTGCGTGTTCTTGCAGAGGCGGATGTTCCTCCGTTTCCGATTGAAGAAAACTGTAAGACAAAGGATGAAATCCGTCTGAAATATCGTTACCTGGATCTGAGACGTCCGGATCTGCAGAGAAACCTGATGCTGAAAAGCCGTGTAGCCATGCTTACGAGACAGTTCTTTGCAAAGGAAGGTTTTCTTGAGATTGAGACTCCCATGCTGGGAAAAAGCACACCGGAAGGTGCCAGAGATTATCTGGTTCCCTCCAGAGTTCACCCCGGCAGCTTTTATGGGCTTCCGCAGTCTCCGCAGCTGTATAAGCAGCTGCTGATGTGCTCCGGATATGACCGTTATATCCAGATCGCCCGCTGCTTCCGTGATGAGGACCTGCGTGCGGACAGACAGCCGGAATTTACCCAGATCGACATGGAGCTTTCCTTTGTGGATGTGGATGATGTGATCGATGTTAATGAGCGATATCTTGCATTCCTTTTCCGGGAGGTACTGGGTGTGGAGGTTCCGCTTCCGATTCAGAGAATTACATGGCAGGAAGCGATGGACCGATATGGCTCTGACAAACCGGATCTCAGATTCGGAATGGAACTTCACGATGTGAGTGAGGTTGTGAAGGATTGTGGTTTTGCAGTGTTCTCCGGTGCTCTTGCGGCAGGAGGCAGTGTTCGTGGCATCAATGCAAAGGGACAGGGGCCGATGCCTCGTAAGAAAATTGACAAGCTGGTTGACTTTGCAAAGGATTACGGTGCAAAAGGACTTGCCTATATTGCCATTGCAGAGGATGGAACACGCAAATCTTCGTTTGCAAAGTTTATGACAGACGAAGAAATGGATGCCCTGGTGTCGGCTATGGAAGGTGAGGCAGGAGATCTTCTTCTGTTTGCTGCGGACCGAAACAAGGTGGTTTATGATGTCCTTGGCGCACTTCGTGTGGAACTGGCAAAGCAGATGGATCTTCTGGATAAAAATGAGTATCGTTTTGTCTGGGTGACAGAATTCCCGCTTCTTGAGTGGAACGAGGATGAAAACCGTTTTCAGGCAATGCATCATCCGTTCACCATGCTTATGGAAGAAGATCTGGAGCTTCTGGACACAGATCCCGGAAAGGTTCGTGCAAAGGCTTATGATATCGTACTGAACGGAAATGAGATCGGCGGCGGAAGTGTTCGAATTCATCAGAATGATATCCAGGAAAAAATGTTCGAGAAACTCGGATTCACGAAAGAAGCAGCCTATGAGCAGTTCGGATTCCTTCTGAATGCATTTAAATATGGAGTGCCACCTCACGCCGGGCTCGCGTATGGTCTGGATCGTCTGGTTATGCTGATGGCAAAAGTGGACAGCATTCGTGACGTAATCGCATTCCCGAAAGTGAAGGATGCCTCCTGTCTGATGACTGAGTCACCAAGTCGTGTCAGTGAGGCACAGCTGGAGGAACTGGGACTGGAAATCGAAGAAAAACAGACGGAATCTGACAGATAGAAACAGTCCGGAAACAGAAATCAGAAAAATGCCCTGCGAAGCAATGTGGTTATAAATACCGCTTTGCCGCAGGGCATTTTATCTTGTTTCTTAGGAAATTACTCCAATTTGTTCTATAGATAAAGAACTGGATTTCCTAAGAAACAAAAACGCTCCGCGAGGATGCGACCAGATGCATATGGAATTTTGACTGCCTATGGAAGTCCGCATCTGGCGCGTAAAGCGGAGCAAGTCCCTCAAGGATTGAGGGATACAGGGAGTTCGAAGCGGACTTGTCCGCTTTATTCTCAATAATCATCATAAGAATAGGAATCGGAATAATCGCTCTCTTCAGATCCTTCATCCGTCCGGTAGGAATCGGTAAAATCCTCTTCTTCGGATGGAGCCTGCGTGAGAGTGCCGAGAATTGCATTTCCAAGCTCCAGGCTGTTGTCTTCCAGCTTCCAGGCAACCCCGTCATTGATCAGATGGAAGGTGACGGAGGAGCTTCTCGTATTTTCATTTTTCTGGATGCATTCCAGAAGAATATCAAAGGATTTCTGATAACGTTTTTCCTGTCCGTCGATTACCGCTTCGGAAGTGGACAGATACTGATCAATCTGTTCCTGGTAATCTCCCAGGATTGCATCGCTGTCAAAAGTTGTGATTTTCGTCTGTACTTGTGCATTGTAACCGCTGATGTCGGTGGAGACGATTTCGTAATCAAAACTGGAATGTATTTTTTCGGCAAGGGCCAGGGCAATTTCCTGTTTCGCAGTATCGGAGTCACTGAAGGAATTTTCCAGACCAAGATAGTTGCTCATCTGATTGAGATTCATCTCTTTCAGTGTTTTCAGATATACGTTCAGGGTTTCATCTGGAGAAAGGATGTCCGGATCGGACAGATAGGTCATTAGATTGCCAACCAGATCATTTTCCAGAGAATAGGTACGTTTTATTTCCCATGTGTCATCTTCGGTACTCGATAATTCAATGGAGCACTCATGCTGTACTGTGTCGTATTCCGTATCTTTCAGTAATTCGCTCAGGACAGTATACCGCTCTTCCAGCGAAAGTCCTGTCTCATTTGTATTCTCTGTGTTTTCTGCAGCATCCATAATATCTTTTTTCAAAAGAGCAGAGGCGTAATCTCTGGCAAGTGCCTGTGCATCCAGTGTGGTCAGTCTCAGGTCAGCTGTTGCAGAATGATTTTTCTGGTCGACGTCAATACTCAGAATTTTGTAATCAAAATCTTTGAAAAACAGTGAAAATACTTCGGTTATCCTGTCGGATAGCTGATCGTTATTTTCTGCATCAGGAAAAAGCTCCCTGTATGAGATGTACTTCAGCGTCGTGTCAGAATCCAGATTCTTCAGAAGATCCAGTTCGTTTGTGATGACTTCCTCAATATCTGTCTTATCAATTCCGGAGCAGCCGATGCCGAAAATAATGAGACCGATCAAAAGGATAGGAAGCAGACATTTCACAACTTTCATAAAGGTTCGTTCCTTTCCAAATATATTTCAGTACATTTTACCAGATATTGGATGAAAAGTCAAAAAAACATTACTTTCAGAGAGTCGTGTATAATGTACATAGGGAAAAATGAAAAAACTGTGAAAACGATGTGAAAACCGTGTGGTATTTTTGCAAATACTTTTCTTTTTTTTCCGAATCTGATATGATGATGCCAGGGGTAAAAGGACGAAAACCACACCTTGTCTGCAAGGTCATACATCCACGATTGTGTATGTACGATGTGGTTTCAGATCTTTTGATCCTGGTATTGGCAGGATACGATAGACAAAAGTCAGAAAATATGCCATGTCTGCATGGCTGTGTATCGGAGGAGATTATGAAGAAACGAGGGTTTGTGATTCTGGGGCTGCTTTTGGCAGTTACAGCTGCCGGCGGAGGCGGCTGGTATTATTATACGAAAGTAAAACCTCAGTCAGATGACAATATCGTATATGTAACTGCAGTCAGCACTCTGAACGGAGCTGCCGCAGGTGTTGAAAACCGTTATGCCGGCGTAGTGGAACCGCAGGAAACCGTGGAAGTTAAGCTGGACAGCGGCCGGACAGTTAAGGAAGTTCAGGTGAAGGTCGGAGATACCGTCAAGCAGGGACAGCTTCTGTTTGAGTATGATCTGAGCAGCATTCAGGAGGACCTGGCAGAGGCGAAGCTGGCTCTGGACAGGCTGAAAAATGAGGCGCTGAGTCTGGCGGATCAGATTACAACGCTTGAAAAAGAGAAGACAAAGGCATCTGCCGATAATCAGCTGTCCTATACCATTGAGATTGAAACCAATAAGATGAACCTGAAGAAAAATGAGTATGACCAGAAAAGCAAGGAGGCAGAAATCGAGAAGCTTCAGAATGCAACCGGAAATACGGAGGTCAGGAGTGAAATTGACGGAATCATTCAGAAAATAGATAATTCCAAGCTTTCCAATGAGGACGGAGATTCTCTGGAAGACAGCGGTGATTCTTTCCTCAGTGACAGCAGTAATTCTGACAGCGGTGCATTTATTACCATTTTGAGTACCGGCGCTTACCGGATTAAAGGACAGGTTAATGAACTGAATATAAGTTCGATCGTTACCGGTGATCCTGTGATTATCCGCTCAAGGGTAGACGAGACACAGATCTGGCGCGGAACAATGGGAAATGTGGATATGGAAGGATCTACGAGCAACAGCTCCTACAGTATGTATGGAATGATGGACAGCAGCGGAGATTCTCAGACATCTTCAACTACATACCCGTTTTATGTGGAACTGGAATCGTCAGATGGCCTGATGCTTGGACAGCATGTATATATTGAGATGGATGAAGGACAGGAAGATGAGAAGTCCGGGTTATGGCTCAGCGAATATTTCATCGCGGATCTGGATACCTCCAATCCTTTTGTCTGGGTTGCCAACGAGGATGACCGTCTGGAAAAACGTATGGTAATTCTGGGACAGTATGACGGCGATCTGGAAAAATATGAAATCGTGGACGGACTTTCGGAAGATGACAGGATTGCCTATCCGACAGAACAACTGGAGGAAGGAACAAAAGCAGTCGAAGGGGATGCGACGAAAAACATCGAATATAAGAATGTGGACGATTCCTATGATGCATCTTATGATACGGATTCCTATGATTATGATTTCTACAGTGAAGATATGGAGTTTGGCGATGAAGAAATCATAGAGGATTTTGGCGGTGAAGGCATAGAGGAATTTGATTACGGAGACGATTACGGCGGTGAGATCATAGAGATGGAAGACTTTTCTGAAAACGGTATGGGGCAGGACGGAGGAATGCTTCTGGAAGATATGCCTGATATGGGATCGGATGGAGGAGAGTTATTAGGATGATACTGGAATTAAAGGGAATCTATAAAAACTATCAGCAGGGAAAGATGGAGGTTCCGGTTCTGAAAAACATCAATTTTTCCATGGAAGAAGGAGAGTATGTCGCGATTATGGGACCCTCCGGTTCCGGGAAAACGACATTGATGAACATTATCGGATGCCTGGATCAGGCTACGGCAGGGACTTTTCTTCTGGACGGACAGGATATCAGCAAATGCTCGGAAAATGAAATGTCGGATATCCGGCTGCATAAGCTGGGGTTTGTTTTTCAGAGCTTTCATCTTCTTCCGAGACAGTCGGCGGTGGCAAATGTTGAGCTTCCTCTGAATTATGCGAAGGTTCCTAAGAAAGAAAGAAGAGAGCGTGCGCTGAAAGCGCTGGACAGAGTGGGTCTGGCAGACAGGGTGAATTTCCGGCCAAACCAGCTGTCAGGAGGTCAGATGCAGCGTGTGGCGATTGCCAGAGCAATGGTGAATAATCCAAGGCTGCTTTTGGCGGATGAGCCTACCGGTGCGCTGGACAGTAAGTCCGGAAGACAGGTGATGGAGCTGTTTCAGCGTCTGAATGAGGAAGGCGTATCGGTCCTGATGATCACCCATGACCCGGAAATTGCATCCCATGCCAAACGGGTGGTCACCATCCGTGACGGTGAGCTGAAGGAAAAGGAGTGACAGAATGGGAAAAGCGAAAAAAATACTTGCAGGGAGTCTGGCGGCAGTTCTGGTGGTCAGCGGTACGGCAGGTGCGCTGACCTATATTAAGAAAAATAATGTTAAGGAAATACCCGTCACCAAGGTATCCGGACTGACACAGTCCTATTACATGCCGGATACGACTCTGGAGGGATATATTACGACCAGTGTTACTCAGAACATAACCGTGGATAAGGACATGATCATCAAAGAAGTGTTTGTCAGCCAGGGGGACAGTGTGAGTGTCGGGGACAAGCTTATAGAATTTGATATGACACTGGTGCAGATGGAACTGAATATTGCAAAGCTGAAAAAACAGCAGCAGCAGGCAGATCTCACAAAAGCCCGGAACCGTCTGACAAGTCTCAAAAACGGAGGCCCTATTGAAGAACAGTCGGCGGATGATCTGAATTCTCCCGACAGTGAGACGGGTGGCAGCAGTCCTTCCGGCGATATGGATGAACTGAGTGGAGATGATCTGGCAAGGGCGGATACCAGCCTGAATGGAAATTATCTGGCTGCATCCATGGCGGTTCCGTGGCTTTTATTGTCCGTGGACAGTGAAGAAGCGGTTCTGACGGAGGAGAATGGCGCAGAGATCATGTTTAGCGGGGAAGTCGAAGAGGAAAATGGCCAAGGACAGCAGGAGGATGCTTCTGACAGCGGAAGTGAAGAGGTTTCTTCGGATAATCCGCCGGAGCAGGAAGGCTCTGATCCCATAGAAGATCCTGGATTTGAGGATCCCGGATATGAGGACCCCGGATATGATGATCCGGAGGAACAGGAACCGGATATGGATTACTCTGACACAGATCCTTCCGGCGGAAGTGGGGATAACAGTTTTACAGACGGGTTTATTGATTCGGCAGAGAATCTTCCTTCTCAGACGGAAGAAGAGCTGGATTCCGTGGATGATCATGAAGATGGCTTTTTTAATGGTCTTCCGGAATTTTACAGAGTGCTGGATTATGAATCGGTCCCGTATACCGGTACCGGCACAGAGGAAGATCCATTTGTATTTATGGTGAGCAGTTCCGGCGGAAAAGTAACTGCCAGAGGATCATTTCTGAATAAAATGGCAGGTTATAATGAAGATGGAACGCAGGTGCTCCACAAGGGCGGCTATTGGTATCTTCTGGAGTTTCATGACGGCGATGTGATTTCCGATTATCAAAACCGGAAAGCATCCTGCATCGGCTACTATCTCGTTGACGGAAGCCTTCTGGAAAAACCGGTGTCACCGCAAAGTGAAGTGGAGTTCACACTGAGCGAGGCCAGCCAGTACGAGGAACCGCTGCCGGATGACCCCGGCGATTTTGGAGGAGACCCGGGCGGCGGAGAAACGGCTGACAGTACAATGACCCGCGAGGAGGCCATCAAACTGCAGGAGAGCAGAATCTCTTCGCTGGAGCTGGATATTCAGGAGAGCGACATTGAAATCGGAAAGCTTGAAAAGAAACTGAATCGAGAAGTTATATACAGTAAGCTGGACGGCACGGTTGCATCGGTGGGAGATCCGCTTACGGCAACCTCTTCCGGAGAATCTTTTATCCGGGTGAAAAGTAAAGATGGTTTTTATGTGAGAGGTACGGTCGGAGAATTGCTTCTGGATAAGATGGAGCCGGGAACGATCCTGAAATGTTCCAGCTATGAGAGCGGAGATTTTGAGGCGGAGGTACTGGAAGTATCGGACTACCCGGTAAATTCCGACAGCTATTATGGTGACGGAAATCCCAATGTATCTTTTTATTCTTTTACGGCATCCATCACAGATCCTTCCGTAAAAGTATCGGATCAGGACTGGCTGACCATGACACTTCAGGCAGATGCTTCCTCCGACGGCAGTCTGGTTCTGAGCAAAGGCTTTGTGCGGACACAGAATGGTGTCAGCTATGTCTATGTACAGGAGGACGGTGTGATCAGAAGGAGAAATGTGAAGGTGGCTTCGACTGTGGACGGAGGTTATGATGTGCTGATTACCGAAGGACTTTCCAGAAACGATTATATTGCATTTCCTTATTCCAAGGACATTGAGGAAGGTATGAAGACAAAGGAAGTGTCGGCGGAAGAGATGCTTGGGTATTAGAAAGGAGAGATTTCATGCTTGAAAATATAAGACTTGCATTTCAGGGAATCTGGTCCCATAAGATGAGATCTTTTCTGACAATGCTGGGTATCATTATCGGTATTGCATCCATTATTGCAATTGTATCTACAATTAAGGGAACCAGTGAGCAGATCAAGGAGGATCTGATCGGTTCCGGAAACAACACCGTACAGATCCTGCTGAACGACGGAGACAGTCAGTATGATGCGGAATACAGCATGTCGGGCGCGACGCCTCCGCTGATTTCCCAGGAACAGAAGGATGCAGTCATGAAGCTGAAACATATTGAGGATGCAACCTTTTATTACAGCCGTTCCTACACGAGCAATGTGTATTATCAGAACACGAGCTTTCAGGGCGGAAAGGTATTTGGGATTGACGATCACTACCTGAATACCTGTGGATATACCATTCAGTCCGGCAGAGGATTTGTCAGCAGGGATTATGAGCAGTTCCGTAAAGTGGCGCTGATCGATACCAATGCACAGGAAACGCTTTTCCCGGGAGAGACGGCTATCGGAAAGACACTGGAGATTAATCAGGAACCGTTTGTGATTGTCGGAGTGATCACCCAGAGTGAGGATTATCTTCCGGATATCAGCACCTATTCGGAATACGAGGAATACTATCAGACTCTGACCGGCAGCATCATGATTCCGGATAAATGCTGGCCCATGGCTTTTAAATTTGATGAGCCGGTAAATGCAGTGATCAAGGCTGACAGTACCGATACGATGAGCTCTGCCGGAAATGCTGCGGCAAAGGTTTTGAATAACGGAATTGACAATTCAGGGAAGAACACGAAATTTGAATACAAGGCAGACGATGTGATGGAGCGGGTCCGCAATCTGCAGAAGCTCAGCGAGAGTACCAACAATCAGCTGATCTGGATTGCCAGCATCTCTCTGCTGGTTGGCGGAATCGGTGTTATGAATATCATGCTGGTATCTGTCACAGAGCGAACCAGTGAGATTGGTCTGAAAAAAGCGATCGGTGCCCGGAAGAAGACGATTCTGGCGCAGTTTCTGACGGAAGCTTCCGTTCTGACGAGCATCGGAGGTTTGATTGGAGTGATCGTCGGAATCGGGCTGTCCAGGGTGGTGGGTGAGATATCCGGATCGCCGGTGGCTATCAGCATTCCGGCCAGCGTGATTGCTGTTCTGTTCTCCATGGCAATCGGTCTGATATTCGGACTTCTCCCTTCCATTACGGCAGCAAATTTAAACCCGATTGAGGCGCTTCGCAGCGAATAAAAATTTGCATTGAGATAACGAAAAAAATATGATAGACTGTACCTATGTTTCAGAAAAGGAGAAATTGGTATGAAAAAAACGGCCATTGTAACGGACAGTAACAGTGGTATTACACAGGAAGAGGGGAAAAAGATGGGAATATCCGTAATTCCCATGCCCTTTTATATTGATGATAAGCTTTTCCTGGAGGGAATCAGCCTGACGCAGGAGGAGTTTTATGAACAGCTGAAAAACGACCGTGCAATCTCTACGTCTCAGCCGAACCCCACCAGTGTATGCGAACTTTGGGATACGCTGCTGAAGGAATACGATGAGATAGTCCATATTCCCATGTCCAGCGGCCTGAGCGCGACCTGCAGCACGGCACAGGGACTGGCCCGTGATTATGACGGCAAAGTGCAGGTGGTGGACAATCAGCGAATTTCTGTGACGATGAGACAGTCTGTTCTGGACGCGATTGCGTTGCGTGACGCCGGTGCATCTGCTGAGCAGATCAGAAAGACACTGGAGGACGAGAAATTTGAATCCAGTATATATATTACACTGGAAACACTGAAATATCTCAAGAAGGGCGGCAGGATCACTCCTGCGGCTGCGGCGCTGGGTACTGTGCTGAACCTGAAGCCGGTACTGCAGATCCAGGGAGAAAAACTGGACGCATATGCCAAGGTACGCGGAAAGAAGCAGGCAAAAAAGGTCATGATCAAAGCGATGCAGGAAGATTTTGAGAAACGCTTTGCCAGACATGCCGAAGAAGGCCTGATGTGTCTGGAGGTAGCATATGCGGGTAATCCGGAGGAAGCTCTGGAGTGGAAAAAAGAGCTGGAAGAGGTTTTCCCGGGATATGATATTCATATGGATCCGCTGTCACTGAGTGTGGCATGCCATATCGGGCACGGCGCACTTGCGGTTGCATGTGCAAAAAAAGTTTCTATTCCATAAATTTTAACCAGAATCGAGGATTTTTGAAATGAAGAAACTAATGGACAGAATGGCAGAGGAACTTGCATCTGCCTTTGAGAAAGCAGGATATGATCCGGCATACGGAAAGGTTTCGGTATCCAACCGTCCGGATCTATGCGAATACCAGTGCAATGGTGCCATGGTGGGGGCGAAGCGTTATAAAAAGACTCCTTTTATGATTGCGGAAGAGGTTGTAAAAAATCTGGGGGAAAACAGTATGTTTTCTCTGGCAGAAGTGGTAAAGCCGGGATTTATCAATCTGAAGGTAAAAGAAGAAGTTCTGGCAGACTTTCTGCAGGAGATGGCAGCAGATGAAAAACTCTCTGTCTCAGAAGCGGAAAATCCCAAAACGATCATTATCGATTACGGCGGACCCAATGTCGCAAAGCCGCTTCACGTGGGACATCTCCGTTCCGCGATTATCGGAGAGAGTATAAAGCGAATCGGCCGGTATATGGGGCATAAGATGATCGGAGATGTTCATCTGGGAGACTGGGGTCTGCAGATGGGTCTGATCATTACCGAATTAAAGCACAGACAGCCGGAACTGGTCTATTTTGACGAGTCTTATCAGGGAGATTATCCGAAAGAAGCTCCCTTCACCATCGGAGAGCTGGAAGAAATATATCCTTCTGCCAGTGCCAGATCCAAAACCGATGAAGAGTACCGAAATGAGGCACTGGAGGCAACCCATCTGCTTCAGCAGGGAAATCCGGGCTACATGGCATTGTGGAATCACATTCTGAATGTTTCGGTTACGGATCTGAAGAAAAACTATGAAAAACTGAATGTATCTTTTGACCTCTGGAAAAAGGAATCCGATGCTCAGCCATATATCCCGGAAATGGTACAGATGATGAAAGAAAAGGGATATGCCTATGAAGACCAGGGCGCGCTGGTGGTGGATGTCAGAGAGGAAAATGACACAAAGGAAATTCCGCCTTGCATGCTGCTGAAATCAGACGGTGCTTCTCTTTACACGACGACGGATCTGGCTACGATCGTAGAGCGGGAGAAACTGTTTTCTCCGGATGAGATTCTTTATGTGGTGGACAAGCGTCAGGAGCTCCATTTCATTCAGGTGTTCCGCTGTGCGAGAAAAACCGGACTGGTGCCGGAGAAGACACAGCTGTCTTTCCTCGGCTTTGGAACCATGAACGGAAAAGACGGAAAGCCGTTTAAGACCAGAGACGGCGGTGTCATGCGTCTGGAAAACCTGATTGCAGACATTGAGGAAGAGATGTTTGCGAAAATTGTGGAGAACCGGAGTGTCAGAGACAGGGATGCGAAGGAAACCGCAAAAATTGTTGGTCTGTCTGCGATCAAGTATGGAGATCTTTCCAATCAGGCTACCAAGGATTATATTTTTGATGTGGATCGATTTACATCTTTTGAAGGAAATACAGGCCCGTATATTTTGTATACCATTGTGCGGATCAAGTCTATTCTGAACCGGTACACGGAAGAAGGCGGAAGTCTTTGCGGCGGAAGAATACTGCCGGCTTCCAATGAAAGTGAAAAAAATCTGATGAGAATTCTCACCGGTTTCGGAACGACCGTGGAGAATGCTTTTGCAGAGAAGGCACCTCACAAGATCTGTGCTTATATTTATGAGGTTTCCAATGCATTTAACAGTTTTTATCACGAGACAAAAATTCTCAGTGAGGAAGATCCGGATCGGAAGCAGTCCTTCATTCAGCTTCTGCAGCTGACAAAGAGAGTACTGGAAACCAGTATTGATCTGCTTGGATTTGAGGCACCGGACAGAATGTAATGTAAAACAGAAATCAGTTATTGGGGAACTCCTGGATCAGGAGTTCCTTAATTTTTTATAAACTGCTTTTTCTGTCTGCAAAAGTATGGTATATTAATCGATATCAAATCATTTCCGCACAACCGGTGTTCTTCCGGTTGATTTTCCAATTTTACGTTTAGCATGATAAAGAAAAGTGAGGTGAGAGATATCACACTGACGGGCAGCATACTGAAGGGAAGATACTGCATTGTTGAGCCGATCGGAAACGGCGGACAGGGACATCTGTATCTGGCACGTGACCTGGAGCTGGGGGTGTACTGGGCGGTCAAGCAGATTCCCATCACACAAAAGAAGGAAGCCCGGCTTCTTCGGATTCTGCGCCATCCGGCGATGCCGGGGATGATCGATTATCTGGAAAAGGATGATTTCTGTTATCTGGTCATGGAGTATATCCGGGGAGAAAATCTGGGACAATATATGAAACGGGGCGGCAGATTCTCTGTGGAGGAAGTGATACGGATGGGAATCAGTACCGCGGATGTCCTGCAATACCTTCATGGGAGGGTTCCGGCTGTGATCCATGGAGATGTGAAGCCGGAAAACCTGATGCTGGATGAAAATGGACATCTGTATCTTGTGGATTTTGGGAGCGCAGCCATACGGTACGGGAAAAATGCAAGGAGTATTACGGGTACAAGGGGATATGCGGCTCCGGAACAATATGATGGAAAAAGCAGTGAAAGCATTGATGTGTATGCATTTGGGCAGACATTTCTTTCAATTTTGCGCAATTGCAGGAAAAAAGAACTTCTGAGATATCCTGCTCTGCCCTGGATTTTCCTGAAATGTGCAAGGAAAAATCCGGAAAGACGGATGCAGGGCATGAAGGAGGCAAAGAACGCTCTGAAAAGGATACAAAATCATGCAGTGAACATGATTCATGCGATACAGATCCTTATGGCTGTGTTTCTTCTGGCTGCTGCAGTGATCGTGGCTGCTGTCGGAAAGGAGAAACCGGAAAAGAATTTCTATGAGGCGCTGAATGAGGTGACTGATCCGTATTACAGAAAAGAGTTCCTGGAGGCAGATGCCGGGAAGAGAAAGGAATTCTTACTCGCGGCGGAGAAGAAGCTGCAGAAACTGCAGGAAACGTATTCCGAGGAAGAGGAACAGAGAAAATTGCTGCTTCTTCTTGCTGTAAATTGTGAACTGGCCAAAGAGAACGGGCGTGCACAGCTGTATTATGAACAGCTGCTTTTATATCATCCGGATTATCGGGCCGGATACGGAGCCTATGGGATGTATCTGCGCAGAAGCGGGCAGCAGGAGAGTGAGGAAGAGCTCCGGGAAGAGTATAAAAGGCAGGAAAAGCTTGGAAAACTGGATGAGACCGATAGTCCGGAATTGAGAAAGTGGGAGGAAACATTTGATGCGGGCTGACAGATGGAGGCTGATTCTGTGTACGGTGGGAATTGTTCTGTCTTATTGTCAGGCGGCTGCCGGGATGGAGGGTGGCTTTTCGATGGATGTGGGAGATGGAAAGAATCTGAAGAAGGAGATGGATGAGCCGGGAGAACTGGAAGGATGGGATGATACCATTCTGTCCATACAGGAAGGGACATTTTACATCGGCGGGAAGGAAAAATCAGAGCAGATTGAAAAGCCGGAGGAGAACGAAAGACCGGAAGAGAACGAAAAGCCGGAACAGAACGAAAAATCAGAAGAGAATGAAAAAACGGAGCAGAGCGAAAAACCGGAACAGAACAATAAGACGTCGGTAGTATTTTATCGGAAAAATTTCCCTGACGAACAGGAAGTGAAAATACATATTCTCACATCCGGAAGTATACAGGTACTGTCTGTCCGGGTCAATGAAAAAGAAAAGGAATGGAAGTGGGAAAAAGAGAACATAGTGGTATCTGCAGAAAATATTTCCGCAGAAATTCAGCTGACAGTGATCTCGGAAGGAACACATCTGATTCAGAAAGAACTGTGAAACTGTTCACACGGCATTTTGACCAGGTTACTGAGAACGGAGTGAACAGTAACAGAACTGTGAGCCGGCAGACAGTGACATTGCAATCGGAGAAGACTGGTGTTATACTGTACACGAAAACAAAGAGACAGATCGGATGAACGGCAGGAGAAATGCCAGAAGGAGAGAACATGTATAAAGCAATTTTATTTGATCTTGACGGAACGCTTACAGAATCGGGTGAGGGAATCTGTAAATCGGTACAGTACGCATTAGAAAAGCTTGGAAAACCGGTACCGGAGCTGGATGAACTGAAGGTATTTGTAGGTCCGCCGCTTCTGGAACAGTTTATGAAATATGCGGATCTGGATGAAGAGCATGGAAGACTTGCTGTGAAGTATTACCGGGAACGATATTCAGATGTCGGTATATTTGAAAACAGGCCTTATCCGGGTGTGGAAAAAATGCTGTCTGAATTAAAAAGAAAAGGATACCGGCTTGCGGTCGCCTCTTCCAAACCGGAAAAATATGTCCTTCAGATTCTGGAGTATTTTCAGCTGAAAGATTATTTTGAGGAAATTGTGGGAAGCGAGATGAGCGGAGCACGTACCGGTAAAGCGGAGGTGATCACAGAGGCATTGAGGCGTCTTGGACTGGAACAGCATACAGAGCAGGTGCTGATGGTGGGAGACAAGGAACATGATGTGTTCGGTGCAAGAGCCTGCGGGCTGGAATGCCTTGCCGTGTCATACGGATATGGCACAGTGGAGGAACTGACTGCTGCAAAGCCTCTGAAAATTGTCGCCTCTGCAGATGAAATATGTGATTTTTTCGACTGAGCCCTCTGCGCAGACAAAGAACGGTCAGAAAGGTGTGGAGGGTGTCATACCCTGTGTTACTTCATTTTGCCGTATCGCAGATCGTTTCCGGAGGAGCGCTTCTCTGGCTGAACAATTATGCAGATCTGGGAGCGGAGTCTTATTATCAGTACACGATCGTACTGACCGGGATTACAGCGCTGCTGTCGCTGATTCCTGCTCTGTATTTTTACCGGCGGGATCATTTTTCCAGAGTTTACGGAGGCGTTCTCTCGCAGAAAGCGGGAAATCGTCTTTCGGCGGGGGAAATCTTGTTACTGTTTCTGATGGGCGGCGGGCTTTCCATCTACGGAAATCTTCTGGTGAATATGCTCGGATCCTTTCTGGAGAAAAAGGAATATCAGGAACTCATGAATCAGGTCACAGAGGGCAAAAGCCTTGTCATGATGATTTTCTGGATGGGAATTGTGGCACCAGTTGCAGAGGAAGTGATTTTCCGGTGGCTGATTTATCTGAGGCTTCGTGATTATTGCAGGACGGTTTCGGCTGCGGCAGTGATTTCAGCGCTGATTTTCGGGTTGTATCACGGAAATCTCCTCCAGGCAGTGTATGCGTTCCTGCTCGGAATGTTGTTTGCAATGATTTTGGAAAAGACAGGAAGCCTTGTCAGCTGTCTGCTGCTTCACATGGGAGCGAACACGGCATCGCTGATCACATCGGAATTTGCTTCGGCACCGGATCTTGAAAGCGTGATGCCGTTCCTTTCCGGTTACCTGCTGCTTCTGATGGTTTCGGCAGTGGGAGGCTGCTGGTATTTCTTTGGAAAAAGACAGAAAAGCGGGATGAGAATGGTTTAATATAAGCATTATTAACAAGCTAAGAAAGCGGTGCTGTCGGGAAAAAGGCTTGACAGCATTGTTTTTTTGATTTATATTATTACCACACCCCGGTGGGGTGTTAAACGAGAATGGAGGAATTCGATGAGAGCAGATAAACAAAAGATTACAAGACTTCTGAAGACTGCCAGAGGACAGATGGACGGAATTCTGAAAATGGTGGAGGAAGACCGGTATTGCATTGATATCTCACATCAGCTTATGGCGACGGAAGCAATTTTAAATAAAGTAAATAAAGAAATCCTTACCGCGCATCTGAAGGGCTGTGTCTGTCAGGCAGAAACGGAACAGGAAAAGGAAGAGAAAATTGATGAGCTGGTATCCATGCTAGGCAGAATTATGAAATAAAGGAGTGGAAAAAGCCCATGAAAAAAGAAAAGTATGATGTGACGGGAATGACATGTTCCGCCTGCTCGGCCAGAGTGGAAAAATGTGTATCCGGACTGGACGGTATACAGGCGGTGAGCGTCAATCTTCTTACAAACAGTATGCAGGTGGAATACGATGAGCAGGTGCTGCATGCCGGGCAGATTGTGGCGGCGGTGGAAAAAGCAGGATACGGTGCATGTCTGCATGGGAATTCTGCGGAGTCTGATCCGAAACGAAATGTGAAGAAGGAGCAGTCGCCTCGGAATCTGATGGAAGAGCAGATGGAAAACATGCGCACACGTCTGCGGGTATCATTGCTTTTTCTTGTCCCGCTGATGTATGTGTCGATGGGACATATGGCGGGTCTTCCGCTGCCGGGATTTTTGTCCGGGGCGGAAAATGCGGTCAGCTTTGCATTTACGCAGTTCCTTTTGTGCCTTCCGGTGGTTCTGATCAATCGTGTTTACTTTACCCGTGGATTTAAGAATCTGTTTCATCTGGCTCCGAATATGGACAGCCTGATTGCGGTGGGTTCATCTGCATCTCTGGTATATGGAATATTTGCCATTTACCGGATGAGCTATGGTCTTGGAAACGGAAATATGGAGCTGGTACACCGCTATTATCATGATCTCTACTTCGAGTCGGCGGCAATGATCCTGGCACTGATCACAGTAGGAAAATATCTGGAGACCCGTTCCAAGGGGAAGACCGGAGAAGCGATCGGTAGACTTCTGGATCTGGCACCCCGAACAGCGGTTGTGGAAAGAGATGGGATTCCGACAGAAATTCCTGCAGAGCAGGTACAGGTGGGGGATGTTCTTCTCGTGAAGCCGGGAGCGTCCATCCCTGTGGACGGGTTTATTCTGGAGGGAAGCAGCAGCATTGATGAATCGGCGATCACCGGTGAGAGTATTCCGGTGCATAAACAAACAGATGATACCGTCATTGCCGCGACCATAAACAAGACCGGCTTTTTTAAGATGAAAGCGACAAGGGTAGGATCGGATACCACGTTTTCGCAGATTATCCGTCTGGTGGAGGAGGCAGGCTCCAGCAAAGCGCCCATTGCGAAAACGGCAGATAAGATTGCGGGTGTCTTTGTTCCGGCAGTGATGTTCATTGCACTGGCCACGGCAGTGATCTGGCTTGCTGTGGGGGCGGAGTTTGAATTTGCACTTTCCTGTGCAATCTGTGTGCTGGTCATTTCCTGCCCGTGTGCCCTGGGGCTTGCCACACCGGTGGCGATTATGGTTGGAACCGGAAAAGGGGCAGAGCACGGGATTCTGATCAAATCCGGGGAAGCTCTGGAAACGGCACATAGTGTCGATACCGTTGTCCTTGATAAAACCGGAACCATTACCTCCGGAAAACCGGTGGTCACGGATGTGGATGTTTTTCAGGAGGGTTCTGTGTTTCTGCAGCTGGCGGCAGGTCTGGAGGAAAAAAGCGAACATCCGCTGGCGGAAGCGATCCTGGAGTACACTGCAAAAAAGGGCATTGTTCCCACGCAGGTCGGGGATTTTTGCTCTGTGCCCGGCCGGGGAGTGAAAGGAACGGTGCGGGGAAAATGGTATTTTGCAGGAAATCAGAAGATGATGGAGGAACAGAACATACCGGTTCACCCGGTTATGGACAGGCTGGAAAAGCTTGCGGATGAGGGAAAGACACCCATGCTTTTTGCCGATGAGAAACAGATCCTGGGAATTATTTCGGTGGCAGATGTGGTGAAGCCGACCAGCAGGGAAGCAATCCGTCAGTGGAAAAAGCAGGGAATTGAAGTGGTGATGCTTACCGGAGACCATCAGCGTACGGCACAGGCAATCCAGAAACAGCTGGAGATTGATACCGTGATTGCTGAAGTGCTGCCGCAGGACAAGGAAAAAGAGATTGCACAGCTGCAGAAGCAGGGGAAAAAGGTGGCCATGATCGGTGACGGCGTGAATGATGCACCGGCCCTTGCAAGAGCCGATGTGGGGATGGCAATCGGCGCAGGAACGGATGTGGCAATTGAGAGTGCAGACATTGTTCTGATGAAAAATGATCTGCTGGATGCCGTGACGGCAATTCGTCTGAGTAAGGCGGTAATACGGAATATCCGGCAGAATCTGTTCTGGGCATTCTTCTACAATGTTCTGGGTATTCCGGTGGCTGCCGGGGTGTATTATCATGCCCTTGGTCTGCGGCTGAGTCCGATGATCGGTGCAGCAGCCATGAGTATGAGCAGTATCTTTGTGGTGACAAATGCTCTGCGGCTGAGAAGATTTCAGGTGTCCGGCAAAACGGAAGAAAGAAATCCGAAGATGGAAGCAATGCTTCAAGGCAATACGATAAATGAAACGATAAAACAGGAGGAAAAAAAGATGATTACAATGAAAATCAACGGAATGATGTGTCCGCACTGTCAGGCAGCAGTAAAGAAAGCACTGGAAGCCTTTGACGGCATTACGGCAGAAGTGGATCTGGAAGCAAAGGCTGCCTACATTAGCGGTGATGCAGATGTGGAGGCATTGAAAAAGGCAGTGACCGATGCCGGGTATGAAGTCGTATCGGTTGAATAATTGTTCGTGTCCTGTTACAATAAATGCATGAAAGAAAATCCGCGTCAGCATACACAAAAGAAAGGGATGTTTCATGATCAGATTTGGAACAGGCGGCTGGAGAGCCATAATCGGTGATGGATTCACGCGACAGAATATTCAGCTTCTGGCAAAAGCATTATCTATGAAAATGAAGGCAGAGGGTGTGGAGCAGGAGGGAATCGTGATTGGTTACGATCGCAGGTTTCTTTCCAAGGAGGCGGTAAAATGGGCCTGTGAGGTTTTTGCGGCAGAACAGATCCGCTGCAAATTTGTAAACAGGTCGTCTCCTACGCCACTGATCATGTTTTATGTGGAAAAGCATCGGATGCACTATGGGCTGATGGTTACAGCCAGCCACAATCCGGCGATATACAATGGAATGAAAGTATTTACCTATGGCGGAAGAGATGCCAGTGAGGAACAGACAACGGATATTGAAAAATATGCATCCATGGCACAGGCGCAGGGAGATATCTCCTTTGTGGAATACGAGAGAGTGCTTTATGGAGGAACGCTCCTTTCATTTTCCATCGGAGCGGAAAAAAGAGCTGGAGAAGCTTCTTTTCGAAGAAAAGCAGCTTCCCCGATTTCCGGCAGAGGTGGATCACATTTCCTATCTGGACGGCGTAAAGATCTGTTTTCGTGACGGCGGATGGATCATTGCGCGATTCTCCGGAACAGAACCGCTTCTTCGCATTTTCTGCGAGATGGATGTTCCGGAAAAAGCAGCCGGATTTTGTGAACAGTTTGAACAGTTTCTGGGGCTGACCGGAGACAGAAGGCAGGGCTGAGATTATGACAAAATATGTTCGTCTGGACAAGTATCTTGCAGATGCGGGAGCCGGAACCAGAAGTGAAGTGAAAAAAATGATTCGCAGCGGAAAAGTGCGGGTGGGAGAGACGGTGATCCGCCAGCCGGAATTTAAAGTTGCTTCTGTATCGGCGAAGGACGGCGGTGATGCAGTCCTGCTGAACGGAGTGCCGGTTCTGGCACAGCCGGAATTTGTGTATTATCTGCTGCATAAGCCGAAGGGCTGTGTCAGTGCCACAGAGGACAGACAGGAGAAAACGGTAATGGAATATGTACCGGACTCCCGGAAAGGGCTGTTTCCTGTGGGAAGACTGGATAAGGACACAGAAGGACTGCTTCTGATCACAAATGACGGTGCCCTGGCACACGAACTGCTTTCGCCGGGAAAGCATGTGGAGAAAACCTACTATGCAGTGGTGCAAGGGGTGGTGACACCGGATGACGTTCAGAAGGTGTCGAGAGGTCTGGACATCGGAGAGGACAAAGAGACGCTTCCTGGAAAGCTCGAAATCCTGAATACGCATCCGGAGTCGGATCCGCCGAAATCGGAAATCCGTCTTACGATTTGTGAGGGTAAGTTTCATCAGGTAAAGCGGATGATGCATGTTCTGGGAAAGGAAGTGCTTTATCTGAAACGAATTTCCATGGGTCCGCTGACGCTTCCGGAGAATCTGAAAAAAGGAGAATGCCGGCTTTTGTCGGAAGCGGAAATATCTGCTCTGAAAAACAGATAGAAGGATTTCCTCAAAGGCGGAAAAACAGTGAAAAAACGTCACTTGTAAAAGTTAATTCCACTTTGTAAGACTTACTTCCACCTTGTAGGACTAAATTCCACGGGGTGGAAGTTTTTTCTTACAAAAATGGTGGTATTTATGTCAAAAAGCATCTATAATAAACCAAAAGCC
>JALEJS010000020.1 GCA_022769545.1 Blautia sp.
ACTACGTTTGCAAATGTTGAGATTTATTTTGATCAGAACAGATTCGCAATGTTTATTTCAATGATTGGTGCATTGCTTAATATAGGATTGAATTATGTTTTTATTCGGTTGTTTGGTTACATCGCAGCTGCATACACGACACTGTTTTGCTATATTGTATTTGCCGCAAGTCACTACATTTATATGACAAGATCAGTAAAACGAATAATCGGACAACACATGTTTAATACTGCGCGCCTTGTGGGGTTGAGTGTAGCAATTCTTCTGGCAGGCATAGGTGTTGTTTTCATGTATGACAAAATTGTTGAGCATTCTTCCGAATAGAAATAGAGAATGTTACGTCTATTCTTCAAATGTTAACAGGTCGTATCCTGTTAAAAAATGAGAGGAGACTTTGAGATGAACGGTATTAAATTTATTAGAGAAAAAAGCAATTTTTCACGTAATGCATTAGCAGAGCGAATGGGCGTAACAAGGCAGACGGTAACACTTTGGGAAAGAGGCGTTAGAAAGCCGGACAAAAGCCATCTGAAATGGCTGTGTGATTTTTATGGTGTTGAAGAAAAATGGTTTGGAGAACTTTCCGATGACGACATAATGATTTTAAAAGTAATGAAGATGTATCGTCATTATGATGGAGAAAAGGAATATTTCTCATTTATTCCAGAAAAAGATGGATGGGCTGAAATAAGTATTCCTTGCGGTGAACTGGATGATTTGCTCGACGAGAGATATGCTAATGTGCTAAAGAAGAAAAAAAATTTCATACAGCATATTGAAAACTATCTTGAGTGTAAATACAACAGCAAATACGACGACAAGGTTTGTCTGTTTGATAAGATTTGTACTGCAGAACGTGGGATGAAGGATATTGAAAGATACTTAACTCTAATGGAGACAGTTCAAGGGGTTGGAACTGAGGGATCGTTTTTAAAGGTACCTTTTCGATACGAGATAAAAACCGTTTTATATGCAATGATGGTTGCTTCTGGCCAATACACTGCCGAGGAGATTAAATCTATGTATGAGATAGATTTTGAAGAGGGTGGACTTCATATTGATTCTGAGTATATGGCTAAACTTATAGAATTAATGAGGAACCACTGGACAACATACAAGCGCATGTGTGGCACGCATGAGTTACCAGGTACGCGAAACAGCGGATAAAGATAATTAACAGTTGAAGAAATACTGATGAGCGGCCGGACTTTTGGCATACATATGAAGTATCAGGTGCGCAAAACGATCAGCAGATAATAATGTGATATAGAAACATCAGATGGAGGAAAGAGATGGAGAATGATAAATACAGCTGGACATATAATTATTCTTTATTTAAACATCATGACTGGATAAAGATAATGTGCTTTTTGTTTACCCTTACGGTTTTGATTATCTGTTTTGCCTTCTTTATTGCCCGGCCACATGATTTTCTTGGTGTGCTGATGGAAAATTTATGGGTGATCGGAATGATATTGGCGATATATGGGCTATCGGTTCTTATAGCTCTTATATGGTATAGAAAAGGGTATCTTTATCGTTATTCTATTGAAAATGGCTGGCTGAAAGTTATCAGGGGTTATGTACCGATGAGTCATGAGATGATCGTCAATGAAAGGATCGGTTCATCGATTAATCTAAAGGATGTCAGATCAATAAAACTTGATAAAGAGACAGACTCCATCTCGATGAGAGGATTTATGATTTTGGCGACCATCTATGCGGACAAAAACGAAATCGATTATATTTATCAGCTGATTCTGCAAGGCATGAATCGTGAAGTGCCAGGTACACGAAAAAGAAGATAAAAAGAAGAAAAAAGCAATGAAAGAATTAGGTAGTCGGACTTAATCCAATAAAAACTGCAAAAATCATTGACTTGTCCGGAGATATGAAAGGGACAAATCGTTTTATGGAACATATGCGTTTTGTGGAAAGATGATTATTTTGAATTTGCAGAGGGCAGCAGAGAGCTTATTTACTGTTAAAAGTCCCGGGAAGCGATTGTGGGATCTAAAGCGTGGTGATACGTGTACATGGAAAATGAGATTTCATGTATCACATTGAAAGGGGGAAAAGGAATGAAACGAATGACAGGTATTTTGCTGACTGCAATATTCGCATTCGCGTTGTGTGTGCCGGCTTCTGCGGAAATGGTGTACCAGGAGGACGAGGCATTACAGGTAAATGAAGCAGAGAGTATAGAGATCAGTTTATATTTTGAACAGTATGAACAGTTAGTGGAAAAGCTCGGGATGATGCCGACAGAGTCGTGGCAGTTTTTAGGAGAAAACTCCTATGAAAAAGACCGGTTCTTTCTGGAATGGGGAGAAAAGGTATTCAGTATGAAAAATGATGGTGCACCATATATAAAATTATATGGTGCAGGCATTGGAGATAGTGTTGAACAATTGGACAAAACGTTGCTGGAAAATGGGTGGGTAAACTATTACAGCAATCATAGTGAGTGCGAATATTTAGCGGTTATTAATGACAGAAGCTATTTTGCAGCTGTTCAAAAAAATGAAACCGGTGATATTGAGTCCTGGTATTTGAATAATTGGCCGCAAGGAGAGGATGTTGGAGGCATTCTTTCGGAATTGCAGGAGAAACAGGCGAATGTCCCTGCAGAAGGAAATGAATCGGCGGAGCAAAAGAAAGCATACAAGGCTGTGATTGAACAGGCGGAACAGCAGTATGGTCCATATGTGCTTGAGGATTATGGGAATATTCAGTATGCGACGGGAGTATGTTATCTGGAACTGCGTGATGTCGATAAAAATGGAATGGATGAATTGCTGCTGGTTCATAACAGCGGGGAAATGACGGAATTTGGTTCATTAAAAAGTGACAGTTATCAGTATGAGTTATGGACTTATTCGGATGGAAAGGCGATACAGCTGGAGACTGGCGGACTTTATTATTCGAATGGAGGATGGCCAGGTGTATGCTGGACAGAATACGATGGCAATACATACCTGGTTACAAATGCGGAGAATGTGGAGTCATATTGGTTCCATGGCTTTTATCCAGACGGTTCTTTCGGAGTAGTGGATAATTATCTTTCTGAATTTTCAGGCGGGGACTGGATCTCGTATTTGAATGGGGTTCGAATTGATGAAAAAGAATGGATGGAAAAAACCCAGCAGTATATGGCAAATGCATCTTTGGTGAATTTGTTTTTTGAGAATGGGGATTACGTATTTCAAATCGTACAAAATGTGAAGAATTCGCTTGAGAGTTCTCAGGCTCAGGAGGAGACGGGTACTGGAACCGGCGGCGCTGTTTCAGAAGGACAGGCAGAGCCGGCCAATGTTTTTGAAATGCTTCCTTCTGGATTTACGTTTTCCAGCGGCGCCGGCGGATGGGCGACAGAGCTTTTCTTAAATGATGACGGGACATTTACCGGTCAGTATCATGATTCGGATATGGGGGATCTGGGTGCGGAATATCCCAACGGGACTGTGTATATCCGTGATTTCAGCGGGAAATTTACAATGCCGGTAAAAGTGGACGAGTTCATTTATTCGATGCATCTGGAAACGCTGAATGTGGAGGGAACCACTGGTACCGTGTATTACGAAAATGGAATCAAATACATTGTTTCCGAGCCATATGGTTTTGAAAATGCCGACGAATTTCTTATCTATTTACCGGGATGTCCCCTTGAAAAGACGGCGGAAGATTTTCTCATGTGGTCATTTATCAGCTCGCAGATTAGAAGTACCATTCCGGCTGGTGTGTATGGAATATACAATGTAGGTGGAATGGAAGGGTTCATGGGAGAAGAGGATGGTATTCTGTGGCGAAATACCTACGCATATTCTTATGATTTTTGTACGTCAGAATTATGGCCAAGTTACTATTCAAAGAGTTATTTAACCTTTTGGCCGGAAGCGGGTGCGGCAGCATTATCATTGGGATTTGACTGGAGCAGCGACAGTCAGACAGAATTTGTAGCTTTTGATAACAACGGAACCGGCGAGTACCGTATAGCACTTGATTTTAACGAGGATTACAGTTCGGTCACTGTGGCGGTAAAAAGTATGTCAGGCTTTAATTTAGAGCCATGGGGCGGTACTGCGGATGGAACACTTCTGGCGGAATACCGTGTAAAGACGGACGGTTCACAGATATAAATGGCAGGGATGAAAGAATTAGTCTGGCATGAAATGTCAGGAATTTCAAAATAAACAGTGAGGTGACGGTTATGGATTTTTTAAAAATGGTAGAAACAAGAGAAAGCTGCCGTTCATTTGACGGAACACCGGCAACAAGAGAGGAACTGATCAAGATTGTTGAAGCGGGACGCCTGTCTCCAAGCGGATGTAATGCACAGCCGTGGAAATTTATTATTGTTGATGAGGAACCGGCGCTTACCAGGCTCAGAGATGCCCTGGTTCTTGAAAACGGAGCAACGGGTGCCGGTTGGAGAAGTGAAGTGTCGTCTTATATTGTCGTCGTAGAGGTGCCTGCAAAGATTATGCCGGCAGCGCTTGAGCATTACAAGGATACCCAGAGATTTGCGCCAGGTGATTTGGGAATGGCCGTTATGAATATGTGCTATGAAGCAATGGATCTTGGTTTGGCGACATGCATACTCGGTCTGAACGATCAGAGAAAAATGGAAGCAGCGTTTCATATTCCGGAAAACTGTGATGTAAGAATGGTATTAGCGGTGGGTCATCCGAAAACAAAGGGTGAGCCAAGACAGAAGGTTCGAAAACCTTTTGATGAGGTGTGCAGTTTTAATCAGTGGTAAGAATTTCCTGTGACATTCCTGGCTTTGCAGTGATGGAGGTGTGAAATATGATTTCTTTGATGAATACCGGCAATTCAGCACAAAATAAGATTTTTCTGGATCGGGGTGATATCACCAGACTGGATTGTGACTGTATCGTAAATGCTGCCAACAACAGCCTTCTTGGCGGTGGTGGTGTGGATGGTGCCATCCACCGCGCTGCAGGAAAGAAGCTGCTGGAAGAATGCAGAACGCTTCATGGCTGTGCGACAGGGGAGGCAAAGATAACCGGCGGATACAATTTAAAGGCAAAATATGTGATTCATACAGTCGGTCCGATTTACTCCGGAGCAGCGTCGGATGCGAAAATGCTTGCAGACTGTTACCGCAATTCGCTGAATCTGGCAAAGCAGTATGGCATCCGCAGTATTGCTTTTCCTGCGATTTCCACAGGGGTGTATGGATATCCGGCGGAGCAGGCGGCTGGCATTGCGGTTCGGACAATTCATCAGTGGTTTGATGCGAATGCGGACTATGGAATGGAAGTAATTCTTTCCTGTTTTAATGACGTAACATATAACTTATATAAGATCCTGTTAAAAGATGAGATGAAATAAGAATGTGATGAAAGCAGCATTGGCGAACAGGGATCTGCAAGGAGAATCCAATGAAACAGATGGTAGATATGATTGCAGCGAAGGCTGATCAAATGGAAGAAATCATCCGGCATGCGGGTGAAGTCATGAAGTCGAATTCACCGGCTGCAGGAGCGGTGCATGCAAAAGACGGTATTGCAAATTTCGTTACGGATTTCGATGTCCGGATTCAGAAATATCTGATCGGGGAACTGAGCCGTATGTTTCCCGGCTGCGGCTTTTTTGGGGAAGAGGAGACCGATGGGAATGATCACAACACGGCATCTGGTTTGTGCTTTTTTATTGATCCCATAGACGGAACGACGAATTATATTTTTGGTTATCATCACAGCTGTGTTTCTGTTGGTGTTTCCAGTGAGGAAAGGATGATTGCCGGTTTTGTGTACAATCCCTATGTGGACGAATTTTTTTCAGCGGTGCAGGGACACGGGGCATTTTTGAACGGGCAGAGACTGCATGTTTCGGATCGTTCTCTGGAAGAGGGAATTGCCGCCTATGGCTGTGCCAGATATAACGAGGGTGATACCAATGCTTTGTTCCAGGTCGCGAAAGAACTGTATCTGAACAGCCTGTCGCTCCGGAACGGGGGATCGGCAGCACTGGATCTTTGCAGAATTGCATCCGGCAGCAATGTGGCTTATCTGGAACTGAAGCTGCAGCCTTATGACTTTGCTGCGGCAAGTGTCATCATCCGGGAGGCCGGAGGAATCATCGGGCAGGTAGATGGGTCTGAAATTCTGTTGGACAAACCGTGCTCCATTCTGGCCGGGACGCCGAAGGCAGTCGAACAGGTGAAGCAGGTGTGCCGGAATTTTTGTGTTTGTACATGCTGACGTAAGTGATAACAGGCTTTTTCTTTCGCGAGATGTGCTGCTTTTGTTTAATCCGCTGCAGATTGATTATAACGGGAGGGGAGCCGCTGCCATTTCCTTTAAAGAGCAGGTGGAGACCGGGAAAAATCATGGGGTTTTCCTGAATGGAGAGGATGGAAATGTGAAGAAATTTCTGCACAAGCAGACGGTGGAGACACTGAATGCCTGCGGTGCGGTGAATGAGAATGGCTGTGTGGATATTGATACGGGTGCCGTGATCTTTTCCGTCGGAATGCTGGATGCTCTGTGTGGACTGATTGCGTCGGATGAGGACTATGACCGGTACGTGAATGAGACGGTGCGTCTGTCTCTGTATGGGGATTTTCTGTATCCTCTTGCGGCAGATTCCACGCTGGAACAGTTTTATAAAGAAAAACCGGAGGGGAGTTCTGTGAAGAACTGCTTGAGGCGCGCGGAAAAATATGGGAGGCACTTCGGGCTTACCGGCTGAAGCTTTTGCGCCTGGCCCCGGCGAAATTCATTCATTTTGGGACGACTCGCGAGATTCTGGAGCTGATAAGCGGCGGAGTGGAGGAATACAGAGACCTCGGATGGAGCCGTCATGTGCTTGCCATGGAACAGATCATGCCCACCGGCGACGGATGGCACGATCAACGATCTGATCGACGGGCGTCTCGTCTGCGGTGCCGGCGGAGGCGGTTTTCTGCAGGTGATCCTGAAAAAGGGAGTCAGCAGGGAAGATGTACATAACAGACTGAAAGCCGTCTTCCAGGACAGCCCGGTGGATGTCTGGGACTGTGAACTGGTCTGGTAAACGATAAACGAATGAGTAAGTAAGATACGATACAATTTCATGTGCAGTTTATGAAAGGAAAGAATACATTATGAAAAAGACAACTCTGTTAATTATGGCTGCGGGAATCGGAAGCCGTTTTGGCGGCGGAATCAAGCAGCTGGAGCCGGTGGGGCTGAATGATGAGATTATTATGGATTATTCCATTCATGATGCCATTGAGGCAGGATTTAATAAAATCATTTTTGTCATCCGCCGTGATATCGAAGCGGATTTCCGGGAGCGAATCGGAAATCGCGTGGAAGCGATCTGCGGAGCGCACAATGTGGAAATTGCCTATGCATTTCAGGATCTGCAGGAGGTACCAGAGGGCTGTGCGGTTCCGGAGGGACGGACAAAGCCCTGGGGTACCGGACAGGCGGTTCTGGCGGCAAAGGATGTCATTCATGAGCCCTTTGCGGTGATCAATGCGGATGATTACTATGGCAAGAAGGCCTTTTACCAGCTGCATGACTGGCTGATCGAAGAACATGCGGATTCTGCGATTTCCATGGCCGGTTTTATTCTGAAGAATACGCTGTCAGAAAATGGCGGTGTGACCAGAGGGGTCTGCAAGGTTACGGAAGGACACAGCCATGTTATGGATGTAGTGGAGACGAAGAATATTGTGAAGACGGCAGACGGAGCGGAAGCGGACGGTGTCAGACTGGATCCGGAATCCTATGTATCCATGAATATGTGGGGGTTCCCGGCCAAGGAAGGCTGCGCACCGGCATTCCTGAAAGTTCTGGAAGAAGAATTCCGGACATTTTTTGAGGAGGCAGTTCCGGCGGATCCGATGAAGGCGGAGTATCTTCTCCCCACACTGATCGGGGGATTGCTTCGTGCGGGAACATATTCTGTGAAAGTGCTGGAGACCGGTGACAAATGGTTCGGTGTTACCTATAAAGAGGACAAGGAAATCGTGGTGGAAAGCTTCCGTAAGCTGATTGCAGACGGATTTTATCAGAAAGAGCTGTATTCTGACCTTGGCTGATTTTAAGCGTTGTCTGATAAATGGGTGTGACAGGATATGGGATCAGAACGGAACGGGAAAGAAACAATTAATATGAAAGTTACAGACGAAGAGAGTCTGTGGGATGCTGTTGTGCAATTCCAGAATCAACCATTTTATACTATTTCCGGACTTCTATTCCACTATCAGCTGAAACGGGGAAAACACGGGGAATATACCCGTGAGCTTCTGATTGACCGGAGCAGCAGCAAACCGCTGGTATGGAGTTCGTTTCTGCTGGCATACAGACAGGCTCTTATGCATCGCGGGGAAGTGATTTGCAGGCCGAAAGAACTATGCGACTGTCGGGGGATATCCTATTCCTTTTCCATACTATGGCGTCTGGGCCTGATAAAGGTTCCCCCGCAGACGGAAGAAAAACTGCGGGGACATTCCCTCACTTGTCTGGAACCAGACCTCGGCAGCAGGTGTGGCGTACATGGCAGATGAATTTCATGAAGATATAAGAAATCGTGATGAGAGTGTATGAGAAAGCGTGGAAGTCTATGGGCTATGACCATAGACAACACGCTTATAAAAATGGCAGCGATTTTGTAGCTTACATGGAATCGCTGCCACAGGGGGAGGTCTGAAAAATTCTTTGCATGCCTGAACTGTTACACAAAATCCCCCCTTAACCGGAAAAAGAATTGTTATTTTGGAACGGGTATGTTAAAATGAGACAGTAACTCTCACAGAAAGGTGAAAAATCCTTGAAATAAAAGGAGGATATTAGAAAGATGGAAGCATATAAGCAGGAATTCATTGAGTTTATGGTGGACAGCCAGGTGCTGAAATTCGGAGAATTTACATTGAAGAGCGGTCGGAAATCTCCCTTTTTTATGAACGCGGGAGCATATGTGACCGGAACACAGCTTCGCAAGCTGGGGGAATATTATGCAAAGGCAATCCATGATAACTACGGCCTGGATTTTGATGTGCTTTTTGGACCGGCATATAAAGGAATCCCGTTAAGCGTTGCTACAACCATGGCAATCAGTGAACTTTACGGAAAGGACATTCGTTACTGCTCCAACCGCAAGGAAGTGAAGGATCACGGTGACACAGGCATTCTTCTGGGAAGCAAGCTGAAGGATGGTGACCGTGTGGTAATCATCGAGGATGTCACGACATCCGGCAAATCCATTGAGGAGACGTTCCCGATTCTGAAAGAACAGGCGGATGTGGAGATTAAGGGTCTGATGGTTTCTCTGAACCGCATGGAAGTTGGAAAGGGCGGAGAAAAGAGTGCGCTGGATGAAATCCGTGAGCTTTATGGATTTGAGGCAAATGCCATTGTCACGATGGAGGAAGTCGTAGAGCATCTCTATAATAAGGAATACAAGGGAACCGTTGTGATCGACGACACTCTGAAAGCTGCAATTGATGCATATTATGAGCAGTATGGCGTAAAATAGATTTTACAGGAGGTTGTTTTGGCATGAATGAAAAAATCTATAAAACGATAGCGTCTACCGGTGCCGGCAGCCTGGTACTTGGAATTGTGATTCTGGTGACCGGAATCGTGTCCGGAATCCTGATGATTGTGAATGGAGCAGTCCTTCTCAATCGCAAGAAGGATATCCTGTTATAGAAGCGATTGCGGGAGCACGAAGTGCGGAGCAGTCGACTTTTATGCCTGGAGATGTCTGCGGCGGCAGACGTTTTTGCTTGGGTTGAAGAAGATCTGACAGAGATGGATTAGGGGAGAAGATTGAGAGACGAAACCAAACAGGCGATCCGGCGGGGCGGAAGTGTTCTGTTCCTTTTGTATGTTCTTCTTCTGGTATATTTTCTGTTCTTTTCCGAGAGCTATGGAAGAGTTGCACAGGCAGAAAGAGCGTATCGATATAATCTGATGCCTTTTGTGGAAATACGCAGATTCTGGATGTACCGGGAGCAGCTGGGAGTCTTTGCCGTGATCTCAAATATTTTCGGCAATGTAGTGGGTTTTGTGCCCTTTGGCTACATATTGCCCGTCATTACCAGCCATCTGCGCAGTGGCTTTCTGATCATATGGTCCGGTTTTGCGCTTAGCCTTCTGGTGGAAGTCATTCAGCTTGTGACCAGGGTCGGCTGCTTTGATGTGGATGATCTGATCCTGAATACACTGGGTGCTGCGATTGGCTATTTTGCATTTGTGATATGCAATACATTGAGGAGAAAATTCTATGGCAAAAAGATATAGATATGCATTTGCTAAGAAAAAAGAAGCGAAAAAAGGGAAGCTATCAGCGGGACTGGCTGTGGCTTCCTTTCTCCTGTTTTTAGCGGCTGTTTTAACGGCCAGTTATCTGAATGGAAAAATGGGATTTATTCCGGGAGGAATCAGTCTGTTTGCGGCACTGCTGTCTGTGTACGGCTTTATCATGGGAATGATCAGCTTTTCCGAGCCGGATAAAAAGCATGGAGCCGGCTTTATCGGATCGATTCTGAACGGGGTGATCATGGTTGGCTGGATCGGACTGTTTCTGGCCGGAATGTAGAGCAAAATGAAGGAGATGAACGTGAAATTGGATGAATTATTGTTGGAACGGTTTATGCTTGCGAAGGAACGGGTTCTTGAGATTTTGACTGAACACACCGTGCGGCAGCCTTTTGAGGATTATTTTTATCGAACAGCCAGCTTCCTGGCGGATACGGTGACAGTCATGGAGCAGGAGGTGCAGGAACGGACACTGGGAGAACTGCAGGAACAGAACCGGAAGCTGTATCAGGATATCCGGCCGGAAAATTATGATACCTGTTACGGAAATCCCGACTATGCCCGGAAAACACTGGGCGAATACGGGCCGGCATTTTCCTTCCTTTACGCGGAGCTTCGGGGGGCGATCGTGTTCGCCTATGAAAAGCGCCTTTGGGATATGACGGTTCTTCTGGAACTGTTTCTCGAAGTATATGCCTCTTTTAATCAGGAAGAAATTCCGTCGGAAAAGGAGACAGAAGGTATCCTGAAGTCTTATGTGAACGATTACTGTCAGGATATGGTGGAAAGACGCATCCGGGAGGGGATTGATCCGGCGCTGGATTTTGCTTCCGGAATTGTTAGGAACAGTGATCTGACAGACCTCAGGTATCTGTATTATTATGGCGAGTATGTTTCGGACAACGAAATCGGCGTGGCAGAGTTTCTGAATTCCCTTTCCCAGGAGGAAATCGATGCCATGGCCTTTACCTATACGGAGGGCTATCGCATCGGATTTATCACCGGAAGAAAGGATATCCGCAAGAAAAAGACGGTGAATATCCGATACAATCTTGGCTTTGAGCGGATGGTCCGGGCGGCGGTTCTGCAGTTTGAGAAAATGGGATTAAAGCCGGTGATCTATCGCCATGCCGCGCATGTGGTAAATAAGAAGAATCAGATGCGAATCGGCTATACCGGAGGGATTTTGAACCCACAGTATGATTATGATCACAGACAGGACAGCGCACTGTTCCTGGATACGGATTTTATGAAGCGGAAACTGCGGGCTATGCAGACCTCCTATGAAAAGTACCGGGATCTGGCGGGTGTGCACGGCGGTCCTGCATGTATTGAGACATTCGGAGAAAACCCGTTCTCGCCGGTGGGAAAGGATACTGCCTGGTCGTTTGGCGAAGCACAGCAGAAGCTGCAGACGCAGATGGACAATGAGTCCGGACAGATCGTGAACCGCTATATCCGGGGAGATGAGAGAAGCTTTACCATCATTGCCTATCCGGTTCCGGAGATCGGCGGAAATTATCCGGAGATTTTCCGTGAGATCGTTAGGATCAATACGCTGGATTATGAGAAATATCAGAAGATCCAGCAGACGATCATTGACACACTGGATACCTGCGAGTGGGTGGAAATCAGGGGAAAGGATGAGAACGAGACAGATCTTCTGATCCATCTGCACACGCTGGAAAACCCGGAGCGCCAGACCAATTTTGAGAATTGTGTGGCGGATGTGAACATCCCGGTGGGAGAGGTGTTTACGTCTCCTGTGCTGGCTGGAACCGGCGGAATTCTCCATGTGAAAAAAGTGTACCTGAACGGACTTCAGTTCCGCGATCTTAAGCTGACCTTTGACTGCGGGCAGGTGATTGATTATTCCTGCAGCAATTTTGAGGATGAGGAACAGAACCGGAAATACATTGAGGATAACATCCTGTTTCATCACAATAAAATTGCCATGGGAGAATTTGCCATCGGGACGAACACCACGGCATATGTGGCGGCACAGAAATATGACATTGCAGACAGACTGCCGATTCTGATCGCAGAGAAGATGGGGCCTCACTTTGCACTGGGAGATACATGCTACAGCTGGGCAGAGGACACGCCGGTATATAATCCGGACGGAAAGGAGATCATTGCCAGGGACAACGAGATCTCTGAGCTTCGGAAGGAAGATCTGAAGCTGGCATATTACGGATGTCATACCGATGTGACCATTCCCTATGATGAGCTGGATTCGATTGCAGTGATTGACGATGACGGAGAAAGTACCTATATTATCCGCGACGGCAGATTTGTGCTTCCGGGAACGGAGGCTTTGAACGAGCCGTTTGAGAAATAACAGACTTTTTTCCTGATTTTATTGACAGAAAAATGGAATCTTAGTAGAATCTCGATTATAAGAAGTACTTCCGTGCCTGAATGATGCGGAGGAAACGGTATAAAAAAGGAGAACAGTTATGGCAAAAGTTGGAATTGTAATGGGCAGTGATTCAGATATGCCGGTGATGAGCAAGGCGGCAGACATTCTGGACAAGCTGGGAATCGATTATGAAATGAAGATTATTTCCGCACACAGAGAACCGGATGTGTTCTTTGAATATGCGAAAACCGCAGAGGAAAAAGGATTTAAGGTAATTATTGCAGGAGCAGGTAAGGCAGCGCATCTGCCGGGTATGTGTGCTGCGATTTTCCCCATGCCGGTGATCGGAATTCCCATGCATACCACTTCCCTTGGAGGACGCGATTCTCTGTACTCCATCGTGCAGATGCCGAGCGGCATTCCGGTAGCCACTGTTGCCATCAATGGCGGGGCAAACGCAGGACTTCTGGCAGCGAAAATTCTGGCGACCTCTGATGAGGAGCTGCTGGGCAGACTGAAAGCATACAGCCGCGAGCTGAAAGAGCAGGTTGAGGCCAAGGATGCCAGACTGCAGGAAGTTGGATATAAAAATTACTGATTACAGACTCACAGGACGAAGGAGAGAAAAAATGGATTACAAGAAGGCGGGCGTAGATATTGAAGCGGGATACAGATCCGTGGAGCTGATGAAGGAACATGTAAAACGGACGATGCGGGAAGAGGTTCTGGGCGGACTCGGAGGATTTTCCGGAGCATTTTCTCTGGCAAAGATCCGGGAGATGGAGGAGCCGGTGCTTCTGTCCGGTACCGACGGATGCGGAACGAAGGTGAAGCTGGCGTTTATCATGGACAAGCATGATACCATCGGAATCGATGCCGTGGCGATGTGTGTGAACGACATTGCCTGTGCAGGCGGAGAACCGCTGTTTTTCCTGGACTACATTGCCTGCGGAAAGAACTATCCGGAAAAGATCGCTTCTATCGTCAGCGGTGTGGCAGAGGGCTGCTGTCAGTCAGATGCAGCACTGATCGGCGGAGAGACTGCAGAGCATCCGGGACTCATGCCGGAGGATGAGTATGATCTGGCCGGTTTTGCGGTTGGTGTTGTGGATAAAAAGGATATGATCACGGGTGAGGAGCTGAAGGCCGGAGATGTACTGATCGGTATGGCATCCACAGGCGTTCACAGCAACGGCTTTTCCCTGGTAAGAAAAGTATTCGAGATGACAAAGGAATCCCTGGATACATATTATGAGGAGCTGGGGACCACACTGGGTGAGGCGCTGATCGCACCTACCAGAATCTATGTAAAAGCACTGAAGAGCATTCGTGGTGCCGGTGTCCGCGTTCATGCATGCAGCCATATCACAGGCGGTGGATTTTATGAAAATGTTCCCCGTATGTTAAAAGAAGGAACACATGCAGTGATTGAGAAGGACAGCTATCCGGTGCTTCCGATTTTCCGCCTTTTGGCAGAAAAAGGAAACATTGAGGAAAAGATGATGTACAATACCTACAATATGGGTCTCGGAATGATTGTGGCAGTGGATCCCGCAGATGTGGAAAAGACGATGGAAGCAATCCGCGCTGCAGGGGATACTCCTTATGTGGTAGGCCGTATTGAGGCCGGAGAAAAGGGAGTGACCTTATGCTGAATATCGCAGTCCTGGTGTCCGGCGGGGGAACAAACCTGCAGGCTATCATTGACGGGATCGAAAACGGAACCATCACAAATACGAAAATCCGTGTGGTGATCAGCAATAATCCGGGTGCTTATGCACTGGAGAGAGCAAAAAAGCACGGGATTGAAGCGAAATGTGTGTCACCGAAGATGTTTGAGAGCCGGGAGGCCTTTAACCAGGCGCTTCTGGAAACGCTTAAGGAATATGCCCCGGATCTGATCGTTCTGGCCGGATGTCTGGTGGTCATTCCGAAGGAAATGGTTCAGGCATTTCCCAATAAGATCATAAACATTCACCCGGCGCTGATTCCTTCTTTTTGCGGAACCGGGTATTACGGTCTGAAGGTGCACGAGGGAGTGCTTGCACGGGGAGTAAAAGTGACGGGAGCTACGGTGCACTTTGTGGACGAAGGCACGGATACCGGTCCCATCATTCTTCAGAAAGCAGTGGAAGTGAAGCATAACGATACTCCGCAGATCCTTCAGCGCAGGGTTATGGAGGAAGCAGAATGGGTGATCATGCCCAGAGCCATAGACCTGATCGCAAACGGCAGGGTTCATGTGGAGGGAAAAACCGCCTGGGTGGAAGAATAAAGGAGAAAGAAAAGATGAAAATACTGATCGTTGGCAGCGGCGGAAGAGAGCATGCAATTGCCTGGAGTGTTGCGAGAAGCCCGAAGGCAGAAAAAATTTACTGTGCTCCGGGGAATGCCGGGATTGAAGAAATTGCAGAATGTGTACCTATCAAGGCCATGGAATTTGAAAAACTGGCAGATTTTGCACAGCAGGAAAAAATCGATCTGACCATTATCGGCATGGATGATCCGCTGGTGGGAGGTGTTGTGGACGTTTTTGAGGAGCGTGGACTGCGTGTGTTCGGACCCCGGAAAAATGCCGCCATTCTGGAAGGCTCCAAAGCCTTTTCCAAGGACCTCATGAAGAAATATCACATTCCTACGGCAGCGTATGAAAACTTTACGGACCCGGAGGCGGCGCTGGAATATCTGAGAACGCAGGCCAGATTCCCCATCGTTCTGAAGGCAGATGGTCTGGCACTTGGAAAGGGTGTTCTGATCTGCGGCACGCTGGAAGAGGCAGAAGACGGTGTGAAGGAGATCATGGAAGACAAAAAATTCGGCAGTGCCGGAAATACCATGGTAATTGAGGAATTCATGACCGGGCGCGAGGTGTCGGTGCTTTCCTTTGTGGATGGAAAGACCATTAAGACCATGACCTCTGCGCAGGATCACAAGCGGGCCGGAGACGGAGATACCGGTCTGAATACCGGAGGAATGGGTACCTTCTCTCCAAGTCCGTTTTATACAGAGGAAATCGACGCATACTGTCAGAAATATATCTATCAGCCAACCGTGGATGCCATGGCGGCAGAAGGACGTCCGTTCCAGGGAATCATCTTTTTCGGACTGATGCTCACAGAAGACGGACCGAAGGTTCTGGAATACAATGCCCGTTTTGGAGATCCGGAGACACAGGTTGTGCTTCCGCGCATGAAAAATGATATTCTTGAAGTGATGGAAGCCTGTGTGGACGGAACACTGGATCAGATCCGGCTGGAATTCGAACCGGATGCAGCTGTGTGTGTGGTTCTGGCAAGCGACGGCTATCCGGTAAAATATGAAAAGGGAATTCCCATCCAGGGCTTTGAGAACTTTCAGGGCAGGGAAGGGTATTACTGTTTCCATGCCGGTACAGCCAGAAAGGACGGTCAGATCGTAACAAACGGAGGCCGTGTTCTCGGCATTACCGCAAAAGGCAAGGATCTGAAGGAAGCCAGAAAAAATGCATACGAGGCGACGAACTGGATCACCTTTGCCAACAAATATATGAGACATGACATCGGCAAGGCCATTGATGAGGCCTGATCTGTCCGAAATGCATAAACAGGAGACAAGAAGATGGCAATTACAAAACAGCAGGCAATCAAAGAACTGCAGACCAGGGAAAACTTTTATGTGGCATATTCACAGTTTACAAAGCTTCCCTATGTGGTCTGCGACGAAGAATCATTTAATGACCAGGTGCGGGTGTTTGCTTCTGAGGAGCAGATTAAGGCTTACGGGCAGGAGCTTTTAAAGGATAAGATCCTGATTATGGGAATGCGCTACAACCGGGCGGATTATACGAAATTTTACGGCCTTTTGTATTCCCTTGGCGTGAACAGCGTCGTCTGGACAGACGGGGATGACAGCCTGGAGGTAGAACTGACCGATATTGCAAAGCGTGCGGATATGAGCAAGCTTGAGGAAAGCAAGCGCCCTCTGTACAATGAGAGCTTTCAGCTTTCTGCAATCTACTTTATGCAGGAGCTGCGAAGACCGCTGAAAAAAGAGGAACGTACCGTCAATCTGCGTGAGCTGGAGGAGGAGGTTCTGGCCAACCTGAGAAGATCGGAATTTCTTATGGTAATGGATGTGGATCCCAAGGATCCTTCCAAGATGAACCTTCCTTATCTGAAAAACAAGGAAGAGCAGATTCTCCAGCCTGTATTTTCCGACGTGATCGAGATGGGTAAATTCACACGGGGAAAGAAGCTGCGCATTGCGAAAATTCCATTTGTCAAGCTCCCGGAGGTTCTGATGGAGAAGGCGTATGCCTTTACCTTCAATCCGATGGGGGTAAATCTGGTACTCACAAAAGATCAGATGACGCGCATTATCGGCTGATGTTCAGGATTCCCGGATCAGCTCCTGAAGTGTGCCGAAGGAATACCCCATCTCTTCCCAGCGTGTGAGAAGTTCATCCAGAATTTCTGCATTGGTGGAAGAGGTGCTGTGAAGGAGTACGATGGCTCCGGGGTGGATACGCGTGAGCAGCTTGCTGAAGGCTTCCTCTTTGGAAGGCTGCCGGTCCCGGTACCAGTCCACATAGGCCAGACTCCAGAAAAAGGTATGATAGCCCAGATCTTTGGCCATGGATAAATTGGATTCACTGTAGATGCCCTGAGGCGGACGATAGAATTTCGTCATCTCGGAGCCGGTGACGTCCTGATAGAGCTGTTCCACGTCGGACAGCTCTTTTTTAAATGTTTCTGGAGAGGAAATGCCGGACATATCCGGATGTGTCATGGTGTGATTTCCCACAGTGTGTCCTTCCTGAACCATCTGCCGGATCAGTTCCGGATGGGAGGAAATGTAGGAGCCCACCACAAAAAAGGTCGCGGACACATGGTGCTTTTTCAGTGCTTCCAGAATGGCAGGTGTGTCTCCGCTTTCATATCCGGTATCGAAGGTGAGGTACAGAATCTTCTCGTCGGTGTCCCGGGCATACCAGGCATTGTACGCTTTCAGCTGTTCTATGGTTGCGTTTCCCTGGGGGCGTTCCCCTTCTTTCTGAAAGCTCAGCCCCCAGCCGGTGGAGGAAGAACTGGAAGGAACGGAAGCTCCGAAAAAATGACTGGTGATTCTGGCCGCGAAAACACCGAGACAGAACATGCATCCGAACAGGGTGGTCAGCTTCAGATAATACAGGCAGCGGGAGTCGTTTTCCATGAGAAACCTCCGAACTGATCTCGATTCATCCTATGAACAAAATGCGATGGTTATTACACCCAACAGAAGTATGTAGTGAAATGATGTTAAAAAGAAATCAAGGAGGAAAAACAAATGAAATTTGCGATTTTAGGAGCAGGAAAAATTGCCATCAAGATGGCAGACACAATAGCCGGAATGAAAGATGTAGAAGCATATGCAGTTGCGGCCAGAGATCTGGACAGAGCACAGTCCTTTGCAAAGGAGCATGGATTTGTCAAAGCATACGGTTCTTATGAGGAGATGCTGGCAGACGAAGCAATTGACCTGGTATATGTTGCAACTCCTCATTCTCATCATTTTAAACACGCAAAAATGTGCCTGGAAGCAGGAAAACATGTACTGTGTGAGAAAGCCTTCACTGTGACTGCAGATCAGGCCAGAGAACTCTTTACACTGGCAGGAGAGAAAAAGCTGCTGATCACAGAGGCAATCTGGACAAGATATATGCCATCCAGAAAAATGATCGACGATATCATTGCAAGCGGTGTGATCGGAGAGGTGACCTCTCTGTCTGCAAATCTGAGCTATCCTCTGTTCGAGAGCAAAAGAATCTGGGATCCGAAGCTGGCTGGCGGTGCACTCCTGGATGTGGGAATATACCCCATCAACTTTGCACGCATGGTCTTTGGAGATACCCTGAAGGAAGTAAAGTCAACAGCTCTTTTTAAGGACGGCGTAGATATGACGGACAGTATCGTCATGAATTTTGAGGGAGATAAAGTAGCCACACTTCAGAGCAGCGTGTGCGGGGCATCTGACCGTATGGGCGGTATTTTCGGCACGAAGGGATATATAAAAGTGCAGAATATCAATAATCCGGAAATCATCTCCGTATATGACACGAATCATAAGGAAACAGCAGTTTATCTTCCGCCGGAACAGATTACCGGATATGAGTATGAGGTGGAGGCGTGTGCCAGAGCCATTGCAAACGGCGACCTGGAATGTCCGGAAATGCCTCATGAGGAGACGATCAAGGTGCTGGAAATTATGGATGAGATCCGGAAATCCTGGGGATATGAAATTCCGCTGGAAGTATAAGTCTGGAGGTTAAACGGTGAACGCAGTTCGTGCCGGATGTCTGGCATGTGGCCGTTGTTTTCGGGTGATCGGAATAAAAATCTGTGTATCGGGGAAGGATAGTGACATAAACGGAAATGTCTGATTGCGCAGACATCACCAGTCATAAAAGTCGACGGGCATGCTTCGCCACATGGCTGCTGTCCGGGACTTTTATAGTAAATCTTCAGGAGGTAAGAATATGTTACGCTATCTTCCTATTCGACAGGTGCACGCAAGAGAAGTGCTGGATTCCCGGGGCAATCCCACGGTAGAAGTGGAAGTTACGGTAGGAGAAGGTGTGATCGGGATGAATGGATATACCGGAAGAGCCATGGTTCCATCCGGTGCCTCCACAGGAAAATTTGAGGCAGTGGAGCTTCGGGATGGAGAAAAGGGCAGATATATCGGTCTTGGAGTTACAAAAGCGGTAAACAATGTAAATACAAAAATCGCAGAGGTGATTCTGGGAGAAAATGCCCTGAATCAGATGTTTATTGATGCACTTCTTACAGAGACGGACGGGACAGAAAACAAAAGCAGCCTGGGAGCAAATGCCACCCTGGGCGTGTCCATGGCAGTGGCCAGAGCTGCGGCTTCAGCCCTTCGCATTCCCCTGTATCAGTATCTCGGCGGGTGTCATACCGGCAGGATGCCGGTACCGATGATGAATATTCTGAATGGGGGAAAGCATGCAGACAACACCGTGGATCTTCAGGAATTTATGATCATGCCGGTGGGAGCGGATGATTTTGAGAGCGGGATCCGCATGTGTGCGGAGATCTATCAGTCCCTGAAAATCATTCTGAAGGAGCGAAATCTGTCCACGGGTGTGGGGGATGAAGGAGGTTTCGCGCCGGATCTTGCAGATGCAAGGGAGGTGCTGATCCTTATCATGGAGGCAGTGAAAAAAGCAGGTTATGAACCTGGAAAAGAGATTGGAATTGCGATTGATGCAGCGGCAAGCGAGCTTTACGAGGAAGAACGGGGTGTGTATGTTTTTCCGGGAGAGAGCAGAATGAAGGGAGAGGAGGTTCTGCGCGACGGCAAAGAGATGATCGATTATTATGAGAAGCTGATTGCGGAATTTCCGATTGTCTCTATTGAGGATGGTCTTCATGAGGATGACTGGGACGGATGGGTGGAAATGACCAGACGGCTTGGCGGGAAAGTCCAGCTGGTAGGAGATGACCTGTTTGTGACCAATATCCGCAGACTTCGCTGTGGGATCCGGCTGGGAGCAGGAAATGCGATTCTGGTAAAGGTGAACCAGATCGGTACGCTCACAGAAGCGATGGATGCGGTGGAGATGGCACAGCATGCAGGATACCGTGCGGTGATTTCCCACAGGTCGGGAGAGACAGAAGATTCCTTTATCGCGGACCTGGCAGTTGCAGCAGGAGCCGGACAGATCAAAACCGGAGCTCCCTGCAGATCGGATCGGAATGCGAAATATAACCAGCTGCTTCGGATCCGTGAGCATCTGGGTGAGCTGGCAGAATACAAAAATCCCTTTGAAGAGAATGAAAAAACCTGTAAAAACAGTTGAAATCATTCAGTTCCTATGATACAATGAACCCTAGTTGATTAGGAGGTGTAACCGCATGGGAGTATTAAGAGTTATTCTGACCATTATATTCGTAATAGATTGTATTGCCCTTACAGCAGTGGTATTGATGCAGGAAGGCAAGTCCCAGGGACTTGGATCCATCGCCGGCGCTGCAGACACTTACTGGGGTAAGAACAAGGGACGTTCCATGGAGGGCGGTCTGGTAAAGGCTACCACAGGAATGGCAATTCTGTTCTTTGTACTGGCAGTTGTACTGAACCTGAATTTCTAGGAAAACGGGAAACACTCTTGTGAAATGCAAGGGTGTTTTTTCTGTAATAGGAGAGATAATTTGAGCAGAAATAAGAATAAAAAAGAAGGAATTTTCATCGGCCATCCAAAAGGATTTGGATTTGTGGAGATCGAGGGGGAAGAGGAAGATGTCTTTATCCCGGCGGATGATACCGGATCCGCTCTGCACATGGACCGTGTGGAAATTCTTGTAAAAAAAGAGCAGAAAGAGGGGAAACGGAAGGAAGGTGTCGTGATGAAAATTCTGGAACGGGGCATGCCGCAGGTTGTGGGCACATTCCAGTATAATCACAATTATGGCTTTGTGATCAGCGATAATCCCCGTTTTTCCAAAGATGTTTTTGTGGCCCAGCGGGATGCGAAGGGAGTGAGAAACAATGACAAGGTCGTTGTGAAGATCACAGATTACGGAAACCGTAAGAAAAGTCCGGAGGGCGTCGTGGTGGAAAATCTGGGAAACAGCCGTCTGCCGGGAACCGATATCCTGGCAATTGTCAAAAGCTGCAATATTCCCACCGAGTTTCCGGAAAAGGTGCTCCGCCAGGCAGACCGGGTGCCGGACCACGTCCTGGATGCGGACCGGGAGGGGAGAATGGATCTGACCCATCTTCTCACGGTAACCATTGACGGGGAGGACGCCAAGGACCTGGATGATGCCATTTCTCTTAGCAGGGAGGGCGACATGTATCATCTGGGCGTGCATATCGCAGATGTGAGCAATTACGTGCAGGGAGGAAGCGCACTGGACCGGGAGGCGCTGAAGCGGGGAACCAGTGTGTATCTGGCGGACCGGGTGATCCCCATGCTGCCCACCAGGCTGTCTAACGGTATCTGTTCTCTGAACCAGGGGGAGGATCGTCTGACGCTGAGCTGTCTGATGGACATTGACAGGAGCGGCAGAGTGATATCCCATCAGATTGCAGAGACGGTGATCTGTGTGGATCAGCGTATGAGCTATACCGATGTGAAAAATATTCTGGAGGACAGGGATGAACAGGCAAAGGAGAAATACCGGGAGCTGATTCCCACGTTCTTTCTGATGAAGGAACTGTCGGAGCTTCTCAGGGAAAAACGTCATCACCGCGGGTCCATTGATTTTGAATTTCCGGAAAGTAAAATCATACTGAACAAGGCCGGCAGAGCCATCGACGTCAGACCCTATGAGAGCAACGTGGCGACTCGTATCATTGAGGATTTCATGCTGCTGGCAAACGAGACGGTGGCGCAGGAATACTGTACCGGAGATTATCCGTTTGTTTACCGGACACATGAAAATCCGGATCCGGAAAAGGTGGAGAGCCTTCTGACACTTCTTCACAATCAGGGGATTCCGGTGCAGAAGAAAATGGCCCGGATCACTCCGAAGGAGATTCAGGAGATTCTGGAAGGGATCGCGGGGCTTCCGAGCGAGGCACAGATCAGCCGTCTGACACTTCGGACGATGAAACAGGCAAAATATACGACCGAGTGCAGCGGCCATTTCGGGCTGGCGGCCAGGTATTACTGTCATTTCACTTCTCCCATCCGGCGCTATCCGGACCTGCAGATACACCGGATCATCCGGGACAATCTCAGGGGAAGACTGCAAAGAGAAGGAAAGACAGAGCATTACCGGGAAATTCTGGAGGAAGTTGCCAGTCAGTCCAGTATTTGTGAGCGGCGTGCACAGGAGGCAGAGCGGGAATCCGACCGGCTGAAAAAGGCAGAATACATGTCGTATCATCTGGGAGAAGAATTTGACGGTATCATTTCCGGCGTGACCGGTTTCGGACTTTATGTGGAGCTGGCAAACACGGTGGAAGGTCTGGTGCATGTCAGCACCCTGCGGGATGATTATTATATTTATGATGAGGAAAATTTCGAACTCCGGGGGGAATCGGGACACAGAGTGTACCGGCTGGGACAGAAGGTACGGATTCGGGTGGCAGATGCGGATACCGTCACAAAAACCGTGGATTTTGTTCTGGTACAGGAGCCGGAATGACAAGGGAGAGGAAGTTATGGCAAAAAAGACAGGCATGAAACTCATTGCCAATAATAAAAAAGCATACCATGATTATTTCATAGAGGATACCTATGAGGCGGGAATCGCCCTGGCCGGGACAGAGGTGAAATCTCTGCGTATGGGAAAATGCAGCATCAAGGAGGCCTTTGTCCGCATTGAGAACGGGGAAGTGTATGTATACGGAATGCACATCAGTCCCTATGAAAAGGGGAATATTTTCAACAAGGATCCGCTGCGGGTGCGAAAGCTTCTGCTGCATCGTGAGGAAATCCGGAAGATGGAAGGAAAGCTGAAGGAAAAAGGACTGACACTGGTTCCGCTCAGAGTATATCTCAGGGACAGTCTCGTTAAGGTAGAGATCGGCACTGCCAGAGGAAAGAAACTGTACGACAAGCGGCAGGATATTGCCAAAAAGGATCAGAGAAGAGAGGCGGAAAGGGATTTCAAAGTGAAGAATCTCTATTGACCGTGACATCCTTTTGCGGTTATACTGGACAGGGAAAAAACGCAGGAGTGATCAGGCGTATATACAATAACGAAAAGAGGAAAAAATTATTATGGATAAAAAGGAATTTGCGCTGCAGCAGCATGAAAAATGGGGCGGAAAGATCGAAGTGGTCAGCCGTGCACAGGTAAAAACCCCGGAGGATCTTTCGGTGGCGTATACACCCGGCGTGGCACAGCCGTGCCTTGAGATTGCAAAGGACGTGGATCTTTCCTACAAATATACCCGCCGTCACAATATGGTTGCGGTTGTGACAGACGGCACGGCGGTACTGGGTCTGGGGGATATCGGACCGGAGGCCGGTATGCCGGTCATGGAAGGAAAATGTGCCCTGTTTAAGAGCTTTGCCGATGTGGATGCATTTCCTCTGTGTGTGCGCAGCAAGGATGTGGATGATATCGTTAAGACCGTAAGTCTTCTCGCGGGAAGCTTCGGCGGTGTCAACCTGGAAGATATTTCCGCACCGCGCTGCTTTGAGATCGAACGGAAGCTGAAAGAATGCTGTGACATCCCCATCTTCCATGACGATCAGCACGGAACGGCAGTGGTGGTCTGCGCGGCACTGATCAATGCACTGAAGCTTACCGGAAAGAAACTGGAGGAAGTCAAGGCAGTGACTACAGGTGCCGGCGCGGCAGGAATTGCCATCATTAAGCTGCTGGTGAGTCTGGGACTGAAAAATGTGGTCATGTGTGACCGGACCGGTGCGATCTACGAGGGCAGAGAAGGCCTGAATTCTGAAAAGCAGGAAATGGCAAAAATCACCAACCGCAATATGGAAAAAGGAACGATCAAGGACGTGATCCGGGATGCAGATGTGTTTATCGGTGTATCCGCGCCGGGAACCATTACGCAGGACATGATCCGTACCATGGCAGAGAATCCCATTCTGTTTACCATGGCAAATCCGGTTCCGGAGATCATGCCGGATGAGGCGAAGGCAGCCGGAGCAGCGGTCGTGGGTACCGGAAGAAGTGATTTCCCCAATCAGATCAACAACGTGCTTGCATTCCCGGGAATCTTCCGCGGAGCGCTGGATGTACGTGCCAGAGATATCAATGACGAGATGAAGGTTGCGGCAGCCTATGCGATCGCATCTCTGATCGATGAGAAGGAACTGAATCCGGATTATATTATTCCGAATCCGTTTGATGAACGGGTGGTGGATGCGGTATCCCGTGCGGTTACGAAAGCGGCCAGAGATACAGGGGTAGCGCGGATTTAAGGAGGCATTATGAAGTTTTTTCATTTGTCGGATCTGCATATCGGCAGACAGCTGCATTTTTATTCTCTGAAGGAAGACCAGAGAAGGATTCTGGAAGAGATTGTGCAGTATGTGTACCGGGAAAAACCACAGGCCATTGTCATCGCGGGGGACGTTTACGATAAGAGCGTCCCCTCTGCGGAGGCAGTGGCTGTTTTTGATGAATTTATTCGAAAGCTTTCCGAAACAGGGGTGCAGATTCTTGTGATCAGCGGAAACCATGATTCCCCGGAGCGTCTGGATTTTGCCAGCAGCCTGCTGGAAAAACAGAACCTGCATATGGCAGGGCTTCCTCCGATGCAGCCGCAGGATCATATTCGCAAGGTGCGGCTGCAGGATGCTTACGGGCCGGTGAATTTCTGGCTTCTGCCGTTTGTGAAGCCGTCTTATGTCAGCGGGATCACCGGACCGGGACTGTCCTATACAGACATGATTCGTGCACTGCTGGAACGGGAAAGCCGGGAGGAGCAGGAACGGCACGTTCTTGTGACGCATCAGTTTTATACCGCATCCGGACGGGAGCCGGCCAGAAGTGAATCGGAAGCTGTGTATGTGGGCGGTGCCGGAAATGTGGATGTTTCTGCGGTGCAGCAGTTTGACTATGTGGCAATGGGACATATCCACAAGGGACAGTCCATAGGAGGAGAGCAGTTCCGGTACTGTGGGACCCCTCTGAAATATTCCGTTTCCGAGAGCGGGGATGTCAAAGGGCTTACCATGGTGACACTGGAAGAAAAAGGGACGCCGCCCCGGATCGAGGTGCTTCCGCTCCATCCGCCAAGGGATGTGCTGCGTCTTCGCGGATATCTGAAGGAGCTGATGCTTCAGGGCAGTGAAGATTATGTCAGCATCACTCTGACCGATGAAAAAGTCCCATATCAGCCGAGAGAACAGCTGGCACAGGTTTTTCCCAATCTTCTGGAGCTGCGGGTGGATAATCCGGCTGCCAGAAGGACACTGGAAAAGGAGGAACAGCCGGAGCTGCCGGACGATCCTCTTCAGATGTTCCGGCGCTTTTTCCTGGAGATACAGGGAGAAGAGATGGACGGACAGGAGACGGAGCTGATGGAACGGGTCATCCGTAAAATACAGGAGGAAATGCAATGAAACCGATTCGTCTGACCATGTCTGCATTTGGATCGTATGCAGGAGAAGAAGTGATTGATTTTTCCGGAATGGACCAGGGAATTTTTCTGATTACCGGGGATACCGGTTCCGGAAAGACAACGATTTTTGACGGGATCGTTTATGCGCTGTATGACCGGACCAGCGGGGGAATCCGTGACGGAAACATGATGCGCAGCGCCTATGCGAAGCTTTCTTCTCCCACCTATGTGGAGCTTGTTTTTTCCTGCAGGGGAGAGGAATACCGGGTTTTGCGAAATCCGGATTACGTCCGGGAAAGCCGGCGCAAAGACAAAGACGGAAATTCCCGGCTGACGCAGGAAAAATCCAGGGTGGAGCTGTTTCTTCCGGATGGCTCTTCGTTTCGCGGGAGCAAAAAAGAGATCAACGGAAAAATTGAGGAAATTATCGGGCTGGATGCGAAGCAGTTCACGCAGGTGGCAATGCTGGCACAGGGAGATTTCATGCGGCTTCTGCATGCACGATCGGAAGAGCGCAAGGAGATTTTTTCGAGGATTTTCGATACAGGTATCTGTGGAGAAATTCAGAATGAACTGCGCAGAATGGAAAAGGAGAGTTATGTTGCGCTGAAGGAAAGAGAACAGGCGATCTCGGAGCAGACGGGAAGGATTCTCTTCCGGAAAGACGGCGAACATGATACCATGCTGGAACATGCCAGGGAAAAAGGAAATCTGAAAGAGATTCTTCCGATTCTGGAAGACTGGATCAGGGAGTACCGGAAACGGGAGAAAGAATTATTCAGACAGCTGGAAAAGAACCGGAAGGATATGCAGAAGGCGTCCGAAGACGGTAAGAGAGCAGAGGAAATTCTGGAGCTCAGAAAGAAGATCCGGGAGTATGACCGGTGGCTTGAGGAAAATGCTTCCGGTGAGCAGGAACTGTCCCGGCAGGAGACGCAGACAAGACAGTCTCTGGAGCAGGCACAGGCCGTGGTGCGGGAGTGTGAGAGTGCGCTGGAAGCCGCCCGCAGGAGCTTCTTAGAGAGGGAGGAACAGCTGGCGGAACAGCTGACGCGGATACAGGGGCTTATGAAGCTGTGGGAGGATGCCGGCAGAGCGGAGGAAGACCGAAAGAAAGCGGCAGAATTCTGGGGACAGAAAAACAGGGCGTATGCCAGAGCACAGGAACGGTATGAGCAGATGTATGAAGCGTTTTTCCGGGAGCAGGCGGGGATTCTGGCGAGAGATCTGAAGGAGGATACACCCTGTCCGGTATGCGGCAGCAGAAGTCATCCGCATAAGGCGGTTCCGGCCGAAGATGCGCCGAATCATCAGCAGGTGCGGATGGCCCGGCAGGAGGTGAAGCGTGCAGAGCAGGAGCAGAGCCTGGCACAGGAAGACTGTCAGAAAAAGACACAGCTGGGGCATTTGGCGCTGGGCAGTCTGACGCAGGAAGGAAAAACGATGTTCGGGGAAGCGTTTGCCGCAGAAGAGCTGCAGTGGCGTGAGCGCACGTGGGAGGCCTTTGCGCAGGGTAAAAAGAACCTGCAGGATTGCCGTATGGCAGAGAAGGTGCGTCTGCAGGAGGCAAAGATACAGATGAAGCAGAAACAGGAGACGCTTGCAGCAAAGACGGCAGAGCTCAGGGACATTACAGCCCGAAAAGAAACGTTCATCCGGAAGGCGGAGCACATCCGGGGACAGAGAAAGGCATCTGCAGAATACGAGGAGCGTCTTGGCAAAGGCTATAATCAGAAAGAAGTTCCTTCGGATGAAGCGCTTGCCCTTCTGGCGGAAGAGGCAAAACAGATGCAGGATAAGCTGAAATCGGAAGGTACGATTCTGGAAAAAAACTACCGGGAAATTTACAGTTCGGTTCGCTCAAATGAGAAGACACGGGATGTGCTGAAGCGGTATGAGCAGGATTATGAATCGCTGCAGGAGGAGTATGTGAGGATACGTCATCTGAGCCAGACTGCCGGAGGAAATCTGGCGGGAAATGCGAAGATCGATTTTGAGTCCTATGTACAGCGGCGTTACTTTCAGCAGGTGATCCGCTATGCAAATCAGAGACTTCTCCAGATGGCCTCCGGTCAGTTCCTGCTTCGTTGCAGAGAGCTGGACCAGCTTTCGGGAAGAGGAAAGGGAGGACTGGATCTGGATGTGTACAGCGTGGTTACGGACAGTGTCCGGGATGTGAAGACGCTTTCCGGAGGAGAGTCTTTTATGGCGGCGCTGTGCATGGCACTGGGACTTGCAGATGCCATTTCCTGCAGAGCAGGAGCGATCCGTCTGGACACCATGTTTATCGATGAGGGCTTCGGCTCTCTGGACGATACCTCCAGGGAGCAGGCGGTCCGGGCGCTGTATGAGCTGGCAGGAGAGCACCGGCTGATCGGGATCATTTCCCATGTCACAGAGCTGAAAGAACAGATCGAAACGAAGCTTCTGGTCACAAGAAAAAAGGATGGCAGTACGGCCCGATGGGCTCTGTGAGAGTCTTAAAATTCTGTGAATTTCCCCGGCCCTTGGTTGACAAGAATTGAATACTCTGCAATAATGAAGATATATTTGACAGAGCATTTCCAGGTGTTTTGCCGGATAATTGCGGTATGGATACCAGAATTGGGAGGCGAAAAATATGAAAAAAAGACAGATCATACTGACCTGCCTGCTGGCAGCGGGAATGGTACTTGCCGGATGCGGCAGAAAGGCGCAGGAGACCGCTCCGTCTCAGACGCAGCCCACGACAGCTCCCACACAGGCGGCAAAGAGTGATGATAATCTTGTACAGATGCAGCAGGTGGCATCGACTCCGGCGGCAGAAGAGAAAAATGTAATCGGCACGAAGTCCGCTTCAGCGTCGAAGATCACGGTAATCAATAAAATGGGCGATGCGGTGACCGGATTTTATGTGCGGCCGAATTCATCGGATGCAGAGGATGACGAGTGGGGAGAGGAACTGATTGACGGTGCCTTCACTCTGGAAAACGGCGGACAGGCGGTGTATTATCTGGATGCGTCCTCAGGAGATAAATATTATGATATCTGTGTGACCTTTGAGGATGAGGAGCGGAATGACTGTTTCTTCCGCAAGCTCCCGCTCACTTCGGTCACACAGGTCAGTCTGTGTATGGAAGGCAGCGGTGAGGATGGAATTCCGTATGCCCGGTATTTCAGCGGGAACAGGGAGTATTCCACTTTGAACGAGGTAAAGCAGCGCCTCGGTCTTCTGGATGAGGAGGATGACGAGGATGCAGACAGCACAGATACAGGCAGCAGCGTTTCTCCGACACCGGCTCCGGACAGCTCCGATTCGGATTCACAGGGAAATGGTGACGGAACGCAGACGCAGGAACCGGATCCTTCTTATGACGATCAGCCCTCGGACGATGATTTCCAGCCGATGGACCAGACGACAGAAGGAGCAGAGACGGCGAAGCAGTATATCGGACAGCCTCTGGACAGTCTGATCAATGCGGTGGGAGATGCCACCGGCGGCAGCTCTTATGAGGATGAACCGGAATCCGGTGAAACCGGATATCATTATTACGACGGATTTACCGTATCGACAACTGTGGATGAGGACGGAAACGAAATCGTTGCAGGAGTATACTGAAAACAGGGAGGAAGAGTATGAAACGGGTATTACTGAAGCTGAGCGGAGAAGCACTTGCAGGAGAGAAGAAGACCGGCTTTGACGAAGGCACGGTTCTTGGAGTTGCAGCGCAGATCCGGACGATCGTGGAGGAGGGTCTGCAGGTCGGCATCGTCATCGGAGGCGGAAACTTCTGGAGAGGACGGACCAGCGAGACGATCGACCGGAACAAGGCAGATCAGATCGGAATGCTGGCGACGATCATGAACTGTATTTATGTATCGGATCTGTGCCGGTATGTGGGACTGAAGACGGAGGTTTTCACACCCTTCATATGCGGAGCGTTTACCACGCTGTATTCCAAGGATGCTGTCGAGGAAAGCTTTGCACAGGGAAAGGTTGTCTTTTTTGCAGGCGGAACGGGCCATCCATATTTTTCCACAGATACGGCTACCGTTCTTCGGGCAGTGGAAATTGAGGCGGATGCCATACTGCTGGCAAAAGCAGTGGACGGCATCTACGACAGTGATCCGAAGGTGAATCCGAATGCGGTAAAATACGATGAGATTTCCATTGAGGAAGTGGTGGATAAGAAACTGGCGGCCATGGATTTGACGGCATCTATTATGTGTCTGGAGCAGAAAATGCCCATGCTGGTATTCGGGCTGGATGAAAAGGACAGCATCGTGAATACCGTTCACGGAAAATTCTCCGGTACAAAAGTGACCGTGTAGATAAAAATCAACAGTGAAGGAGAAAAAATATGGACGAGAGAATTCAGAAATATGAAGACAAAATGAAGAAGACATTGAGCAACCTGGACAGTGATCTGGTTACGATCCGTGCCGGCCGTGCGAACCCGCACATTCTTGACAAACTGACCGTGGACTATTACGGATCTCCGACACCTCTTCAGCAGGTTGCAAACATCACTGTACCGGAGGCGCGAATGATTCAGATCCAGCCATGGGAGTCCAGCCTGATCAAGGGAATCGAGAAAGCAATTCTCACTTCCGATCTCGGACTGAACCCGAATAATGACGGAAAATCCATTCGCCTGGTGTTCCCGGAGCTGACAGAGGAGCGTCGTAAGGAACTGGTGAAGGACGTAAAGAAAAAGGGAGAGGCTGCCAAGGTTGCAGTACGCAATATCCGTCGTGATGCCAATGATGCATTCAAAAAGATGTCGAAAGAGATTTCTGAGGATGAGGTAAAGGATCTGGAACAGCAGATTCAGAAGGCAACCGACAAGTTCATCAAACAGATTGATGCATCGGTAGAGAAAAAATCAAAGGAGATTCTGACCGTTTAATTTGTGGTCAGACCGCTTTGGAAAGAATGAAAAAGAGAGCTCGCGGAAGGGCTCTCTTTGCGCGTAAACGAATGCAGGAGGTTTTGTGATGAATGTACCGAATCATATAGCGATTATTCTGGACGGAAACGGGCGATGGGCGAAAGCGAAAGGGATGCCCAGAAGCTACGGGCATGTGAAGGGCTGTGCCAATCTGGAAACGATCTGTGACGATATGAAAGAACTTGGAGTGAAATATCTCACGGTATATGCTTTTTCCACGGAAAACTGGAAGCGTTCCAGGGAGGAAGTGGATGGCCTGATGAAGCTTTTCCGCAATTATCTGAAAAAATGCATCCGGATATCCGAAAAAAATAAGATGCGGGTAAAGGTCATCGGAGACATTCGGGCCTTCGATCAGGATATTCAGGACAAAATCCGTGAGCTGGAGGAGTTTTCCAAAGACTATACAGAGCTTCATTTTCAGATTGCGCTGAATTACGGAAGTCGTGATGAGATTGTCCGGGGGGTGCGAAGACTGGCACAGGATGCGGTTGACGGGAAACTGGATCCTCAGAAAATCGATGAAAAGGTTTTTGAGAGTTATCTTGACACTGCGGGAATTCCGGATCCGGATCTGATGATCCGTACCAGCGGGGAACTCAGGCTGTCCAATTATCTGCTGTGGCAGATGGCATATACAGAGTTTTATTTCACCGAAGTGCCGTGGCCGGATTTCAACAAAGAGGAATTAATCAAAGCAATCGAAAAATATAATGAGAGAGACAGAAGATTCGGCGGAGTGAAGGAGGAGAAGCAGAATGTTTAAGACAAGACTTATCAGTGGGATTCTTCTGGTGGCAGTGGCGCTTGTAACCATCATCAGCGGAAGCTACATACTGTTCTGCACACTTCTTGGAATATCGCTGATCGGTATGCAGGAATTATATAAGGCGATGGGGGTGCGTGGGGAACGGTTTAACAGTCTGGAAATTGCTTCGTACCTGTCTGCGGTCCTGTATTACCTTACACTGTATCTTGGATTTGAGGAATATGGATTCATGGGTCTGATCCTCGGTCTTGTGATCCTGATGTTTGTCTATGTGTTCTGCTATCCGAAATACAGAGCGGAACAGGTGATGGCAGCATATTTCGGTATGATCTATGTGGCTGTGATGCTGTCTTTTATCTATCTTACCAGAAATCTTCCGGATGGGCATTTTGCAGTGTGGCTGATTTTTATCTGCTCCTGGGGCTGCGATACCTGTGCGTACTGTGTGGGAATGCTGATCGGACGACATAAAATGGCGCCGGTGCTGAGTCCGAAAAAATCTGTGGAGGGTGCCGTGGGCGGTGTGGCAGGTGCAGCACTGCTCGGCGCGGTTTTCGGCGCGCTGACGGCCGGAAAAGCGTGGGAGTATGCGCTGATCTGTGCGGTGGGTGCTCTGATTTCCATGGTGGGAGATCTGGCGGCTTCTGCCATTAAGCGAAACCGTGATATCAAGGATTACGGAAAGCTGATTCCGGGGCACGGAGGAATTCTGGACCGGTTTGACAGTGTGATCTTTACAGCCCCGATTATATATTATCTGGCAAGATTCCTGTAAAAACGAAAAAAACGGAAGTGGTCCGGAGCGGGCAGCTTCCGGAAAGGAAATGGTAATCGTATGAAAAAAATCGCAATTTTGGGTTCGACCGGTTCCATCGGAACGCAGACCCTGGATGTTGTGCGTAAAAATAAAGATATTGAGGTTCTCGGAATCAGCGCGGGGAAAAATATTGAACGTCTGGAGGAACAGATCCGGGAGTTTTCCCCCAGACTTGTGGCTGTCTGGGAGGAAGCTGCGGCAAAGGATCTGGCGGTACGTGTTTCGGACACCGGCGTGAAGATTGTGACAGGAATGGATGGTCTTCTGGAGCTGGCGTCCATGCCGGAAACGGAAATTCTGGTGACGGCCATCGTCGGGATGATCGGAATCCGGCCGACGATGGAAGCAATTCGTGCCGGGAAAGATATTGCACTGGCCAACAAGGAGACGCTGGTGACGGCAGGGCATCTGATCATGCCTATGGCAGAGAAATACGGAGTGCAGATTCTTCCGGTGGATAGTGAGCACAGCGCTATTTTCCAGGCGCTTCACGGAGAGAACAGAGGGCAGATCCATAAGCTGCTCATCACGGCATCCGGTGGACCTTTCCGCGGAAAAACCAGAGAGCAGCTGAAGACCGTGACGCTGGCAGATACACTGAAGCATCCGAACTGGGTGATGGGACAGAAGATCACCGTGGATTCTGCCACACTGGTAAATAAAGGACTGGAAGTGATGGAAGCCAGATGGCTTTTCGGAGTGGATCTGGACCACATTCAGGTGGTGGTTCAGCCGAAGAGTATCATACATTCCATGGTGGAATTTGAGGATGGAGCGGTAATGGCGCAGCTGGGAACCCCGGATATGCGGCTTCCCATTCAGTATGCACTTTATTATCCGCAGCGTCGGTTTCTGGATGGGGAACGTCTTGATTTTGCCGCCCTGAAGGAGATTACCTTCGAAGAGCCGGATATGGAGACATTTCTGGGATTGCCCATGGCGATCCGGGCAGCCAGGGAGGGCGGCAGCATGCCTACCGTCTATAATGCGGCAAACGAAGCGGCGGTTCGCAAATTCCTGAATCAGAAAATCGGTTTCCTGGATATTTACGATATTATCGGAGAATCTATGGAGAGACACCAGACCATTGAGAATCCGGGTCTGGATGATATTCTCCGTATAGAAGAAGATACATACAATTGGATCGAAAGCAGGTGGTAGTTTGAGTATTATTTTGGCCTTACTGATTTTCAGTGCGGTGATTCTGTTCCATGAACTGGGACATTTTCTTCTGGCGAAGAAAAACGGAATTGTGGTGACGGAGTTTTCGCTGGGAATGGGTCCCAGGCTTTTCAGCACGGTAAAAAACGGAACACGGTATTCTCTGAAAGCGCTTCCGCTGGGCGGCTCCTGTGCCATGCTCGGGGAAGACACGGCAGAAGATGAGGAGAAGGGGACATTCAATGCGGCTTCTGTCTGGGGCAGGATTTCTGTCGTGGCAGCGGGACCGGTGTTCAATTTTATTCTGGCGCTGATTTTTGCGACGGTGATCGTTGCGCTGGCAGGCTATGATCCGGCGGAAATCATGGAAGTGAAAGAAGGTTCTTCGGCAGAGCAGGCCGGGCTGCAGGAGGGTGATATCATTACGGAATTCCAGGGATACCACATTGACCTGGGAAGAGATCTGTATGTTTATACGTACCTGAATGAGGTGACATCGGATTCGATTTCCATGAAGGTGAATCGGGATGGAGAGACGATAGAGATCTGTTATCAGCCGGATGAAAACATCCGGTATCTTCTGGGATTTAACCGCAGCGACAGCAGCAGTATGAAGGTGGATTCACTGATCAGTGGTTTGCCGCTGGAGGAAGCCGGAGTGCAGCCTGGGGATGTGATCACCGGCATCAACGGAGTGAAAATTGAAAACGGTGAGGACTACGATGCATATCTCGAAGAGCATCCGCTTTCCGAGACACCGGTTGACATTGTGTATGAGAGAGACGGACTGGAATATGAAGCGCAGATTACACCTGCAAAGTACAGCAGTCCGGACATGGGATTTTCCTATAATGTGGGAAGTGTGAAAGCCCGGGGACTGCAGGTACTGAAATATGGTCTGATCGAAGTGAAATATATGATAAGGACCACACTGCTCAGTCTGAAAGAGCTGGTTACCGGCGGACTGGGTATGCAGGATCTGAGCGGACCGGTAGGTGTGGTGGATGCCATCGGTCAGACTTATGAGCAGAGTAAAAGTGAGGGCGCACTGATCGTGTTGCTGAATATGCTGAACATGGTAGTGCTCCTCTCGGCAAACCTGGGTGTGATGAATCTTCTTCCCATTCCGGCACTGGACGGAGGACGTCTTGTATTTCTCGTGCTGGAGGCAGTTCGCAGAAAACCGGTGAATCGGGAGATAGAAGGAAGGATTCATTTTGCCGGTCTGATGCTTTTGATGATGCTGATGGTTTTTGTGATGTATAATGATATTATGAAGCTGATCTGATGGACGGAAGTCCTTTTGCGGTAAAGTCGGAACGGACTGCCGGGCTGCGGCTGCAGCCGGCGGAACGCTTCCGGCTTTTTCTGCATATACTGTTATGAAACGTACAGCTGGAGGATAGGATGTATTATCCATATGGAAAAGTGCGCGTACAGCAGGAAAATGTGGATCAGGGCATTTTGCAGGTGACAGTGGTAGATGAAAACAATCATCCCATTGAGAATGCAAGAATCAGGATTTCCTATACCGGTGCTCCGGACAGTACGGTGGAGGAGGTAAGCTCTGATTCGTCCGGACAGAGTCCGCTTCTGGAGCTTAAGACACCTCCGCTGGAGTACAGCATGGAGCCTGTGGAGGAACAGCCTTATGCAGAATACACGGTGAATATTGAAGCGGAGGGATATGAGCCAAAGGTGATTGCGGGGACGGAAGTCCTTCCGCAGGTACAGGCGGAGCAGACTGCGAGGCTGCGGCTGCAGCCGGCGGGAGAGGACCTTTACCAGCGTGTAGTGATCGGACCGCATACGCTGTTTGCGGAATACCCTCCGAAGATTCCGGAGGAAGAAATCAAACCGGTGAATGAAACCGGAGAGATTGTTCTGAGCCGTGTGGTGATTCCGGAATTTATTGTGGTTCATGACGGGCCGGTAAATGATAATTCCGCACAGAATTTTTATGTACCTTATCGTGATTACATTAAAAATGTGGCCAGCAGTGAGATTTACGCCACCTGGCCGGATGATACCATCCGGGCAAATGTGCTTGCGATTATGTCGTTTACTCTGAACCGGGTTTACACGGAATGGTATCGGAACAAAGGCTACGATTTTACCATCACTTCATCCACGGCATATGACCATAAGTGGATCAGCGGAAGAAATACGTTTGATTCCATTGACCGGATTGTGGATGATCTTTTTGAAAATTATCTTTCCAGACCGAATGTACGGCAGCCGATTCTGACGCAGTACTGTGACGGCAACCGGGTGCAGTGTCAGGACCGCGGCTGGATGACGCAGTGGGGAAGTAAGGAACTGGGAGACCGGGGCTATTCTGCCATTGAGATTATCCGCAGCTTTTACGGAAATGATATGTATGTGAATGTGGCGGAGGAGATATCGGGGATTCCGGCTTCCTGGCCGGGATATATTCTGGATATCGGCTCTTCCGGGAACAAGGTGACGCAGATTCAGGAACAGCTGAATACGATCTCGGAAGCATATCCGGCGCTGCCGCAGATTGCGGTGGACGGAATTTATGGTTCGCGCACGAAGGACGCTGTGAGGAAATTCCAGAATATTTTCGGTTTGCCGCAGACGGGAATTGTGGATTATCAGACCTGGTACAAAATTCAGGAGATCTACGTGGCGGTCAGCCGGATTGCGGAGCTTTACTGAGAAGGCTGGAGAGGAGTACGGTACCGCTGTTTTGCGGTACCGTCAGTATGAAAAATAGTGCATGAAAAAATTGTTACTTGTAAAAGTTAATTCCACTTTGTAAGGGTAACTTCCACCTTGTAGGACTAAATTCCACGGGGTGGAAGTTTTTTCTTTCAAAAATGGTGGTATTTATGTCAAAAAGCATCTATAATAAACCAAAAGCCGGAAAAATGCGCATCAAAATGAGAAGTCGAATTCACTTGGTCCTGGTAAGAGTTAGTGATTTCCACCCCTAAAGGGAATGGTATGGAACTTATCCAACTGCGTAGGACTCCGGCCTTTTGATTGTTTATAAGGAAATTTCTGCAGATGCAGAAATCTTTATCCTTACTTCGCCTGGGTGCTTTTTATCTGATGAAATTAGCTGTGTCAAGGCCAAAGCTTTAAAAAGGTGCCTGCGGCAGCCTTGACACAGTTAATTCTCATCAGAATTGTATTAATCAAGCGAAGTAAGGATAGAAGTGTGCGATGCACACA
>JALEJS010000015.1 GCA_022769545.1 Blautia sp.
GAAGCGGGTGATGGGAATCGAACCCACGTATCTAGCTTGGAAGGCTAGTGTTCTACCATTGAACTACACCCGCATTTCGCTGAAACGGTAATGTTGTTTTACAGCAGTCGGGGTGACAGGATTCGAACCTGCGGCCTCCTGGTCCCAAACCAGGCGCTCTAGCCAAGCTGAGCCACACCCCGCTGAAGACATTACGTGTAATTATCTATTCAGTTATAAAACGCTTTGACGCTTGACGCAATGCATATTATATTATAGAAGAATCGAATTGTCAATATTTTTTTTGGAAATTTTTTTGTGTTTTTTGGGGTTTTTTGGAAAAATGAAACCGTTCGGTCATAAACAGATATCTGAAATCCGCCTGCCGCATTTCTTTACAAAACGCAGAGAGATTGATATAATTTTTTCAAAAAAGATCTCTGCCGTGCAGAAGAACGGAGGAATGACGAGAGAATATGGAAGTTGCAGAATTTCAGGAATTGTTAAATAACATATGCAAAATTGCGCAGGAAAACGGGAAAAAGCTGACACAGGAACAGCTTCGGTCGTTCTTTTCCGGTGCCGGTCTGGACAGCAGCCAGATGACAAAGGTTCTGCAGTATCTGCAGATCAAAGGTATCTCTATAGAAGGAATGGAGCAGATTCGAGAGGAAAAGGCGGAAGAGGAAAAGAGCCGGGAACCGGAAGTATCCGGAATTCCACTCACACCGCAGGAGCAGGAATATCTGCAGGAGTATCTGTCCGGACTGGAGGCTTCGGGGACGGCCCGGGAGCGTGAGCAGCTGTTTCGGGAATACCGGGAAGGACTGGAATCCGGAAAACAGGGACTTGCAAGAAGTTTTATGAGAGATGCGGCGCAGCTTGCGGCTGGCATGAACTGTGAAGAGCTTCCCCTTGCAGATCTGATTCAGGAAGCCAATATCTGTCTTTTAATGGCTCTGGAGACGGAAAACAGGCAGGCCGATGAGGCGTGGCTGCTGGGTGAAATACAGAAGGGACTCCGTCAGGTGCTTCAGGAGAACAGCCGACGGAAATTTGAAGATGACTGTCTGGTGGCAAAGGTGGAAAATCTGGAATCTGCCGTCAGGGAACTGACGGAGGACGAAGATGGAGAAGAACCTCAGTTTAGCGTGGAAGAGCTGGCAATCATTCTGGATATGGATGTGGAAGAAATCCGCGGTGTGCTGCGGCTGACCGGAGACGATAAATAACGATTTGGAATAACTTCCTATATATAATAGGAATCAGACCACGGCAGCGATTCCATAGCCTTCATGGAATCACTGCCATAGGGAGTGGTCTATCTGTGCAACAGCTCCGTTATCCGTTGTACAGCTGATAGTATTTTCCTTTCATGGCGATGAGCTCGTCGTGAGAGCCTCGTTCAATGATGCGTCCCTGCTCCAGAACCATGATACAGTCACTGTTCCTTACGGTGGACAGCCGGTGGGCGATCACAAAGGTGGTTCGTCCCTGCATGAGCCGGTCCATACCATTCTGTACCAGCTTTTCGGTACGGGTGTCAATGGAACTGGTGGCCTCATCCAGAATCAGTACCGGCGGATCGGCAATCGCGGCTCTGGCGATGGACAACAGCTGACGCTGTCCCTGACTCAGATTGGAGCCGTTCCCCTGAAGCATGGTGTCATAGCCGTTGGGAAGACGACGGATAAAACCGTCTGCATTGGCAAGCTTTGCAGCGGCGATGACTTCCTCGTCGGTGGCATCCAGTTTTCCGTAACGGATATTGTCTTTTACTGTGGCAGTAAACAGATTGGTGTCCTGAAGAACAATTCCCATAGAGCGGCGGAGATCACCTTTGCGGATCTTGTTGATATTGATTCCGTCGTATCGGATTTTTCCGTCCTGAATGTCATAAAAACGATTCAGAAGGTTGGTGATCGTGGTCTTTCCTGCACCGGTAGAGCCGACAAATGCGATTTTCTGTCCCGGCTGTGCGTACATTTTCACATCGTGCAGCACAATTTTTTCAGGAGTATATCCGAAATCCACACCATCCAGAACCATATCTCCCTTCAACTCCACATAATCGGTGGTGCCGGTGGCCTGGTGGAAATGTTTCCATGCCCAGTGTCCGGTATGTTTGTCAGATTCGACGAGCGTTCCGTTTTCCTCTTTGACATTTACAAGAGATACATAGCCGTTGTCTGCTTCCGGTTCCTCATCCAGCAGATCGAAAATTCGCTTGGCACCGGCCAGTGCCATTACAATACTGTTAAACTGCTGGCTGACCTGGTTGATGGGCTGGTTAAAGCTTTTGTTGAAGGTAAGGAAGCTGGCAAGACCGCCCAGGGTGAAGCCGCCGAAGCCGTTAATCGCCAGGACTCCGCCGAAGATGGCACAGAAAACATAGCTTACATTTCCGAGCTGAGCCACACAGGGCATCAGGACATTGGCAAATTTGTTGGCATTGTTGGCGCTTTCAAACAGCCTGTCATTTAATTCATTGAATTTATCCAGACTCTCCTGCTCATGACAGAATACCTTTACGACTTTCTGGCCTTCCATCATTTCTTCGATATAGCCGTTCACAGTGCCCAGGTTGGTCTGCTGTGCCAGAAAATATTTCCCGCTGAGCATGGCCAGCTTCCGGCTGACGGTCAGCATGACACCCACCATCAGCAGCGTAAGAATGGTCAGAGGAACATTCAGAATAATCATGCTTACCACTACGCTGACAATGGTAATAGAACTGGACAGAAGCTGCGGAATACTCTGGCTGATCATCTGCCGGAGCGTATCGATGTCGTTGGTATAAATGGACATGATATCGCCGTGGGGATGGGTGTCAAAATACTTGATCGGAAGTGTTTCCATACGGGCAAAAATATCGTTTCGCAGATTCCGAAGAGAACCCTGGCTGACATAAATCATGATCCGGTTGTAAAGAAAGGTAGCAGCAACGCCGATGGCGTAGAAGCAGGCCACTTTTCCGATTGCCATTGCCAGCGGTCCGAAATCCGGATCCGGAGTTCCAAGGAGCGGAAGAATATACTGATCGATCAGAGTTTTGGTGAACATGGTTCCCTGTACATTGGCCAGAACACTGATAAAGATGCAGGCAATGACGATAACGATCTGGATTTTGTACTGTTTCATGACATACCGGAACAGACGTCCCAGAAGTGCCCAGGGATGTTCAACCTGCGGTTTCATACCGCGCGGCACATGTTTTCCGTGGGCGCCCTTCATCGGCCTTACATTTTGATTTCTGTTTCCTTCACTCATGCCTGAACACCTCCTGTTGAATGGTCGAAATCGCCGCCGCCTTTGGTCTGTGATTCATAAACCTCCTGATAGATTGCATTTGTCTTCAGAAGCTCCTCATGTGTGCCGAAGCCGTTGATATTTCCGTTTTCCATAACGATGATGCGGTCGGCGTTCTGAATGCTTGAGATACGCTGTGCAATGATCAGCTTGGTGGTATCGGGAATTTCCTGTGCGAAAGCCTGGCGGATCTTTGCGTCGGTGGCGGTATCTACGGCACTGGTAGAGTCGTCCAGAATGAGGATCTTCGGTTTTTTCAGAAGAGCGCGGGCGATGCACAGACGCTGTTTCTGGCCGCCGGATACGTTGCTTCCGCCCTGTTCGATATAAGTCTGATATTTATCAGGCATTTTTTCGATAAATTCGTCAGCACAGGCAAGCTGACAGGCGTGACGGCATTCCTCCTCGCTGGCATTTTTATCTCCCCAGCGGAGATTCTCCAGAATGGTTCCGGAGAAAAGGACATTTTTCTGAAGAACGACGGATACCTGATCGCGAAGCGTTTCCAGATGGTATCTGCGGACATCGATTCCGCCTACCAGAACCTGTCCCTCCGTGACGTCATACAGACGGCTGATCAGGCTGACCAGACTGGACTTTGCGCTTCCGGTTCCGCCGATGATACCGATGGTCTCTCCGGAGCGGATGGAAAGATTGATATCCTTTAAGACCGGCTCCTGACTGTCTTTTTTATAGCTGAAATTCACATGGTCGAAAACGATGCTTCCGTCCGGAACCTCCATGACAGGGTTCTGGGGATCCTTCAGGTCTGCCTGCTCATTGATTACGGCACAGACACGCTCAGCGCTGGCAATACTCATGGTGATCATGACGAAGACCATGGAGAGCATCATCAGGCTCATGAGGATGTTCATGCAATAGGTAAGAAGACTCATCAGCTCTCCTGTGGTGAGGCTGCTTCCCACGATCATTTTGGCACCGATCCAGCTGATGCCCAGAATGCAGGCGTAGACCGTAAACTGCATCAGCGGCATATTGATCACAACCAGCTTTTCGGCGCGTACGAACATTTCATACAGTTTGTTGCATGCTTTCTGAAATTTGCCGGTTTCATAGTCTTCCCGCACATATGCCTTTACGACTCGAATGGCACTGACATTTTCCTGTACGCTGGCATTGAGATCGTCGTACTTTTCAAATACCGCACGGAAATAGCGTGTGGCGCGGCTTAAGATAAATGCCAGGACGCAGGCCAGGAAAACGACTGCGATCAGATAGATGCTGGCCAGACGCGCGTTGATCAGAAATGCCATGGACATGGCACAGATCAGGCTGGCCGGGGCACGGGTGAACATCCGCAGGATCATCTGATAGGCGTTCTGCAGATTGGTTACATCGGTAGTCAGACGGGTGATGAGTCCGGCGGTACTGAATTTGTCAATGTTGGAGAACGAAAAGGTCTGAATATTGGTATACATGGCCTTTCTCAGATTGCGGGCAAAGCCGGTGGATGCCAGAGCACCGTATTTGCCGCCCAGGACACCGGTAATCAGGCCGCCAAGGGCCAGTACCAGCATCAGTCCTCCCATTTTGAAAATATGGCTGATATTTCCGGCTTCCACACCCTTGTCAATAATGGAAGCCATGACGAGAGGAATCATCGTCTCGAACAGAACTTCCAGAATCATAAATATGGGGGTCAGGAAAGAGGCTTTTTTATACTGCTTTACCTGTCCCAGAAGTGTTTTCAGCATGATATCTACTCCTTTCTGCTGCTTTCTATATTCTGTTTGATCTGGTGTATGACATCAAAAAAAGTATCCAGCTGTTCCTGCGGAATATTTTTTCGGAAAAGTGCTTCCATGTCCTGCATATACTGACGAAGCGCCTGTTCCTGGTCAATGCCCTTCTGCGTGAGTACCAGCTGCTTCAGTCTTGCATCAGAGGGGTGAGACCTGCGTTCAATATAACCGTTTTTTTCCATGGCCTGCAGGATGCCGGTGGCGGTAGAGCGGGCAATTTTAAAACGGGCTTCAATATCCTTCTGGAAAACCTCCCGGTCCATGTTTTCATACAGATATTTTACGATCCATGCCTGCAGTCGGCTGCAGGCATCCTGCTCGTTCTGCTGCCCGGAAAAAGAAAAGATCATTCGTCCGATCATCTTGTCTAGTGTATGGATTTCGAATCCGATGACCTGTCGTCGTTTCAATGGAATTTTCACCTCCAGTGTACTGATTTTGGAACGGACAGCGATTTACAAAAAAAAGTTCGAAACCGAACTGTTCGCACGCGAACTAATTATAAAGAAATCGATGGTTGTTGTCAATAGGTATTTCCGGGGAAAGTGACAGAAAAAAAGATGTTGCAAAATTATTACAGATATATTACTATAGAGGTGTAATGAAAGAACGGAATGAAACGAGGGGTAGAATGAAGAAAAAAATATCAATCTGTAAGTGGATGCTGATCGCGGCACTGGCGGTTCTGCTTGGAACAGCCGGAGCAAAGAACGTATCGGCGGCAGCGAAGCTGAATTGTTATGAAGGTCAGATGTATGAAGGAAAAACGGCAACGCTTCGGGTTACGGGCGGTACGGTAAAATCCTGGAAATCAACCAATACATCGATTGCGACGGTTAACAGTAAGGGTGTGGTAACGGCGAAGAAAAAAGGAAGCTGTAAGGTGTACGCCACACTGACAAATGGCCAGAAGCTGATCTGTGTAGTGAATGTAAGAAGTACGACATACAGTGCATATCTGAAAAATTCCTATGCAGTGGTGATGCTGAATATCCTGGGCGCGGTGGAGAGCGGCGGACAGGTGTATGGAAAACGGAACTATGCAGCCTTTGCCGGGCCGGGGGCATCCTCGCCCAACGAATACAGCAGTACGGCTGGTGCATTCCAGGAATATGGGGAGAATCTTCGCCAGCTGCTTCTGCGCATACAGAAGGAATATCCGAGACATTTCAAACAATATGACACAGCAAATATTGCGAATGATATCAAGAGAGTCTGGTCTGATTCCAATCCCTATCGTGTATATGCGGGGACAGCGAAGGCAAAGGCGATTCAGAATATTATCAGCAAGAAGAGCGGCGCGAGATATATTCAGAATTTACGTGCGGTAGAACTGACGGATACATATCTGAAGCATATCCGCAGTCTGGGTGTTACCAATGTCAGAGCTGCACTTTTTATGGCAGAATGTGAACACCTTGGCGGGGCAAAAGCGGTGGAGCGTGTGGTGAGAAGAGCCACAAACAAAAACGATATCTTAGCACTCTGGAAATCTCTGATCCTGGATCAGAAGGATACCAGCAACAGCTATCAGATCGGCGATAAGATTTATCAGTCGAGACATTTATTATGTTATAAATGGATCGTACAGAATATTCCCGCAACTGCAAAACTGAAAAAATAAAGCGATACAGGGCACCGGAAAATCATCTGTCCGATGATTTTTCGGTGCCCTGTATCACATTTCCGTGTCACGCTGCGGATTTTTCCGGCAGCTGTGCCAGGATGATCGCGGCAAACATGATGAGACACCCGAAAATTTCCCGGCGGCTCAGGCTCTGACGAAGAATGGCCCATCCGGCCAGCACGGAAATGCAGGATTCCAGACTGAGAATCAGGGAGGCCACGGTGGGATTCATGTTTTTCTGACCTACGATCTGCAGTGTGTAGGCAACACCACAGGACATGACGCCGGCGTAGAGAATGGGCTGCCATGCACAGAGAATGGCAGACATCTGCGGATTTTCCAGAAGCAGGGCAGGAATGCCGGACAGAATTCCGCACACCAGAAACTGGATGCAGGACATGGCCACGCCGTCCACCTTTGGAGAATAATAGTCAATGACCAGAATATGAAAAGAAAAAAGCAGAGCACAGATCATGACCAGTATGTCACCTTTTCCGATGGTAAAGCCATCCTTGATACAGAGCAGATACAGGCCCACAAGCGCCATGGCTACAGCTGCCCAGATATAGGGACTGCATTTCTTTTTGAGAAACAGGCCGAGAATGGGAACGATCACGATGTAGCATGCGGTGATAAATCCGGCTTTCCCGACGGTGGTGTATTTGATGCCAAACTGCTGGAAATTGCTCGCAAGAGCAAGGCAGATCCCGCAGGCGATACCGCCTGAGATCAGTGTTTTCCTGTTTTGCTTTTTCTGCGCAGGGCTCAGGGAACCGGGAGCCTTTCGGCTGTTCAGAACAAGAACCACCGGGATCAGAACGACAGATCCGATCAGAGAACGGACGCTGTTGAAAGTAAATGCACCCACATAATCCATTCCCACACTCTGGGCCACAAAAGCAATGCCCCAGATGGTCGCTGTGAGAAGCAGGATAAGGGAGTTTTTCAGAGAAACCTGTTTTTGCATGATATATACCTCTTTTTTATGTAAAATGAATGGGAGACATCGGAACCAATGCCCGGATTTCCCCATTATACACCATAATTATTGACAAGAAAAGGGAAATAGAATATACTTTGCATGGTGGCGTGATACCGCTTTAACAGACTAAACTATTCCATAAACAGTTAAAAAGCACAAAAACAGGTGTTGTCCGATGGGCAGCACCTGTTTTTGGTATGGATGAAACACCGGAAGCTTACGGGGTAGGTGCGGTGTCTGTTTTGGTTTTACGGCACAGATAGATTCCGATGAGAAGAAGAACCGGAAAAATAACGGCTGCCAGGATTCCTGCTTTCAGATTGTCCCCGAAGCGGCCGGAAATCAGTCCGACCAGAGTCGGGCCTCCGGAGCATCCCACATCACCGGCCAGTGCAAACAGAGCAAACATGGCGGTTCCGCCGTTTCGGATGGAGGCGGAGCCCTTACTGAAGGTTCCGGGCCACATGATGCCCACAGACAATCCGCACAGAGCACAGCCGATCAGTCCGAAGACCGGATTGGGAATGAATACAATCACCAGATAGGACACAATGCATAAAAGACCGGAGCAGACCATGAAATGATCCAGATCGATGCGGTCTCCGTATTTCCCGTAAATAGCACGGGAGGTACCCATCAGAATCGCGAACGACATGGGACCGGCCAGATCTCCGATGGTTTTTGCGACACCGAGACCTTTTTCCGCAAAGGTGGAGGCCCATTGGCTGACGGCCTGTTCGCTGGCACCGGCACATACCATCATCAGCATGAAAATCCAGAAAAGCTTCAACCGGAACAGCTCTTTGAGGGAGAGACCGGTTTCGCCTTCTTCGATCAGCGGCGCGATCGGTGTCGTGAGAAACAGAAAGCCGTTAAAGAGCGGGACAATGGCCCAGAGCAAAGCAAGTGCACGCCAGTGCTCAATTCCGACAAAACGGAAGAAAACCGTGGAAATCAGTACGACACCGACATGGCCCCAGCAGTAAAAGGAGTGGAGCAGACTCATGGCAGCTTCTTTGTTTTCTGTGGGACAGGATTCCATAACCGGGCTGACCAGTACCTCCAGAAGACCGCCGCCTACAGCGTAAACACAGACGGAAATCAGAAGTCCGGCAAAAGCGCTGGGTAAAACGGCGGGCAGGATGGTCAGGAAAATCAGACCAAGGGCGGCCGCCCCGTGGGCGATCAGCATGGAGGCGCGGTATCCGATGCGGTCCACAAAGGAGACGGCCAGAAGGTCCACCAGAAGCTGAACGCCAAAGTTAAAGGTCACCAGAAATGTGATCTGGGACAGGGGGACTCCGTAATTTTTCTGAAATGTCAGAAAAAGCAGCGGGATAAAATTATTGATGATCGCCTGAACGACATAGCCGATAAAACAGGCATAAATGGTTTTCTGATACTTGTTTTTCATTATTTATTTTTCTCGGCCTCAGCCATCTTCATGGCACGAACCTTCAGCGGAAGTCCGAACAGTGTGATGAATCCGTCTGCATCATGGTGATCATACATATCGCCTGTGGTAAAGGATGCCAGAGATTCGTTGTACAGGCTGTAAGGAGAGGTGGTTCCTGCCTTGATGATATTTCCTTTGTAAAGTTTGAGTTTCACTTCACCGGTCACGTATTTCTGAGTGGATTCCACAAATGCCTGCAGTGCTTCACGAAGGGGTGTGAACCACTTTCCTTCATAGACTACCTGAGCCAGCTGACTGCCCAGTTTTTTCTTTGTTTCCATGGTTTCACGGTCCAGGATCAGTTCTTCCAGCTGCTTATGTGCTTCCATGAGAATCGTTCCACCAGGTGTTTCGTATACACCTCTGGATTTCATACCGACCACACGGTTTTCCACAATATCAACAATACCGATTCCGTTTTCTCCGCCCAGACGGTTCAGTTCGGTAATGATTTCAGAAACCTTCATGGCTTTTCCGTTCAAGGAAGTGGGAACGCCGGCCTCGAAAGTCATGGTGATTTCGGTTTCCTTGTCCGGTGCCTTCTGCGGGGTTACACTTAACACCAGCATATGGTCATAGTTCGGAGCCAGAGACGGATCCTCCAGTTCCAGCCCTTCGTGGCTGATGTGCCATAAATTGCGGTCACGGCTGTAGCTGTGGCTTGCATCAAAGGGAAGGTCAATGCCATGCTTTTTGCAAAATTCGATTTCGTCTTCACGGGACTGCATGGTCCATACGTCCGTCATACGCCATGGAGCGATGATCTTGATGTCCGGAGCAAGTGCTTTGATTCCAAGCTCAAAACGGATCTGATCATTTCCTTTTCCGGTAGCTCCGTGGCAGATGGCAACGGCACCCTCTTTCCGGGCGATTTCCACAAGTTTCTTAGCGATGGCGGGACGTGCCATGGAAGTTCCAAGAAGATACTGATTTTCATAGACGGCACCTGCCTTGACACAGGGCATGATATATTCGTCGCAGAACTCATCTACGATATCTTCGATATACAATTTGGAAGCGCCGGAAAGTTTCGCTCTTTCATCCAGACCATCCAGCTCGTTTCCCTGTCCGCAGTTTACACAGCAGCAGACAACTTCGTAATCAAAGGTCTCTTTCAGCCATGGAATCAGTGCTGTGGTGTCCAGACCGCCAGAGTATGCCAGTACAACTTTTTCTTTCATCGTTTTATCCTCCTGATATTTTATGTATCACTCTGCATAAGAGAATGAAATTATGCATAAAAAATGAATAAATATGCATCGACAGAGAGGGGAAATCATCCGCCCAGTGTCAACAATGGATAATATACAACATTTCCTAATAATATGCAATAGAAGAATATAAAAATAATGAAAAATCTTTTTGGGTGTTGCATATTATGCATGATGGATGTATAATCTACTCATCGTCTCCGGAGGGGGACAAAGCTTAATGTCAGAGAAGGAGTAATGGTTATGATAAAAGCAGGTATTATCGGGGCAACCGGATATGCCGGTTCAGAGCTGGTAAGATTGCTGCTGGGACATAGAGAAGTGGAAATTGCCTGGTATGGTTCCAGAAGCTATGTGGATAAAAAATATGCGGATATCTATCAGAATTATTTTCAGCTGGTAGATGCAAAATGTATGGATGATAATATGGAAGCACTGGCGGATGAAGTGGATGTGATCTTTACAGCAACACCGCAGGGACTTTGCGCTTCCTTAATTAATGAAGGAATTCTTTCCAGGGCGAAGGTGATCGATCTCAGCGCGGATTTCCGGATCAAGGATGTGGCGAAGTATGAGAAGTGGTACGGGATCGAGCATAAGGCACCGCAGTTTGTGGGAGAGGCCGTATACGGTCTTTGTGAAATTAACAGGGAAGACATAAAAAAAGCCCGCCTGATCGCAAATCCGGGATGTTACCCCACCTGTTCCACCTTATCCATTTATCCCTTATTAAAGGAAGGGATGATTGATCCGTCTACGATCATCATCGATGCAAAATCCGGAACCTCCGGGGCAGGACGCGGAGCGAAGGTGGATAATCTTTTCTGTGAGGTAAATGAAAACATCAAGGCATACGGGGTGGCTGTCCATCGGCATACACCGGAGATTGAGGATCAGCTGAGCTATGCCAGCGGCCAGGAGGTGGTGTTAAACTTCACTCCGCATCTGGTTCCCATGAACCGGGGAATTCTGATCACGGCTTATGCATCTCTTGCGAGAGAGGTATCCTATGAGGAAGTAAAGGCTGCTTATGACAGGTATTACAGCACAGAACGCTTCGTGAGAGTTCTGGAAAAGGATGTCTGTCCGCAGACCAAGTGGGTGGAAGGCAGCAACTACGTAGATGTGAACTTTAAAATCGATCCCAGAACGAAACGTGTGATCATGATGGGTGCGATGGATAATCTGGTAAAGGGAGCGGCCGGTCAGGCAGTGCAGAATATGAACCTGATGTTTGGATTTGATGAGGCAGAGGGCCTGATGCTGGCGCCGATGTTCCCGTAAGGAGGAAGAAATGGCAGAAGTGAAAGAAGTAAAGGAAATTACAGGAGGTGTCACAGCAGCGAAGGGATTCCGGGCAGCAGCTGCTGCGGCAGAAATCAAATACAAGGGCCGCACCGATATGGCAATGATTTACAGTGAAACGCCTTGTGTGGCCGCGGGAACCTTTACCACCAATGTGGTGAAAGCGGCACCTGTAAAGTGGGATCAGAATGTGGTATATCACCATCCGGCTGCACAGGCAGTGATCTGCAACAGCGGGATCGCTAATGCCTGTACCGGGGAAGAGGGTTATGGCTATTGCCGGCAGACTGCGGAAGCGGCGGCAGAGATTCTGGGAATTCCGACGGAAAGCGTTCTGGTGGCATCCACCGGTGTGATCGGAATGCAGATCCCCATTGACCGGATCGTAAACGGAGTGAAAATGATGGTGCCTGTGCTTGCGGATACACTGGAGGCCGGAACGGAGGCGGCAAAGGCAATCATGACCACAGATACGGTAAAAAAGGAAGTGGCGGTACAGGTGGAAATCGGCGGAAAAACGGTGACTGTGGGAGGAATGTGTAAAGGCTCCGGAATGATCCATCCCAATATGTGCACCATGCTGGGGTTTGTGACCACGGACGCGGCGATTTCCAAAGAAATGCTTCAGCTGGCTCTTAGTGAGGATGTAAAAGATACCTATAATATGGTGTCTGTGGATGGCGATACCTCCACCAATGATACGGTGCTCCTGCTGGCAAACGGAAAAGCGGAAAATCCGGAAATTACAGAAAAAAATCAGGATTTTGAGCTTTTCTGCAAGGCGCTCAGCTATGTGAACACCACACTGGCAAAAAGCATTGCCGGGGACGGGGAAGGTGCGACGGCGCTGTTTGAGGTGAAAATTGTGGGAGCAAAGAGCAAGGAACAGGCAGTGACCCTTGCCAAATCGGTGGTGACCTCCTCTCTGACAAAAGCGGCAATTTACGGCCATGATGCAAACTGGGGAAGAATTCTGTGTGCCATGGGATATTCCGGGGCACAGTTTGATCCGGAGAAGGTGGATCTTTATTTTGAAAGCAAAGCAGGAAAACTGAAAATCATCGAAAACGGTGTGTCGACCGGCTACAGTGAGGAGGAGGCTACAAAAATCCTTTCACAGGAGGCGGTTACGGCCATTGCAGACATCAAGATGGGTACGGCGCAGGCGACAGCCTGGGGATGTGACCTTACGTATGATTATATCAAGATCAATGCCGACTACCGCAGCTGACAGATGCAGGGCGGTCAGGCGAATCAGCAGATAAGAGGAGAGAAAGATGGTAAAGCAGATGTATCTGGATAAGGCGGAGGTTCTCATTGAGGCGCTCCCGTATATCCAGCGGTTTAACAGAAAAATCGTAGTGATCAAATATGGCGGGAGTGCCATGCTGGATGAAGAACTGAAGAAGAATGTGATCGAAGATGCGGTGCTCCTGAAGCTGGTCGGTTTCAAGCCAATCATCGTTCATGGCGGCGGAAAGGAAATCAGCCGCTGGCTGGGCAAAGTGGGGATGGAGCCCCGGTTTGTAAACGGGCTTCGTGTCACTGACCGGGATACGATGGAAATCGCGGAAATGGTCCTGGCGAAGGTGAATAAAAGTCTTGTGACCATGGTTCAGTCACTTGGAGTGAAGGCAGTCGGCGTCTGCGGAAAGGACGGCGGTCTGCTGAAATGTGAAAAGAAAGTTGTGGACGGAGGGGACATTGGTTATGTCGGAAACATCGTGGAGGTGAATCCGAAGGTACTGTACGATCTTCTGGAAAAGGATTTCCTGCCGATTGTCTATCCCATTGGTTATGACGACCATTTTGACAGCTATAACATTAATGCTGATGATGCAGCCTGCGCCATTGCACAGGCGGTAAATGCGGAGAAACTGGCATTTCTCTCAGATGTGGAAGGCGTATACCGGGATAAGGATGATCCTTCCAGCCTGATTTCCGAGCTTCGTGTGAAAGAGGCCGAGGCGCTGATCCGGGAAGGCTATGTGGGCGGCGGAATGATTCCGAAGCTGCAGGGCTGTATGGAAGCGATTGAGAAGGGGGTAAACAGGGTGCATCTTCTGGACGGAAGAATTCCGCACAGTCTCCTTTTGGAAATCTTTACAAACAAAGGTATCGGAACGGCTATTTTAAGAGATGAGGGAGAGAAATTCGATCATGAACATGAATGAACAGATGGCAGAAGCCGAGAGCAGTATTCTGCATACATACAATCGTTTTCCGGTTGTGTTTGAACGGGGAGAGGGATGCTTCCTGTATGATTCACAGGGAAAGGAATATCTTGACTTTGCGGCGGGAATCGCGGTAAATGCGCTTGGCTATCATTATCCCGGCTACGATGAGGCGCTGAAGGAACAGATTGACAAGCTGATGCATATCTCCAATCTGTATTATAACGAACCGATTATTTCGGCGGGAGCCCGCCTTGTCCAGGCAAGTCATATGAGCAAGGTGTTTTTTACCAACAGCGGAACAGAAGCTATCGAAGGGGCTCTGAAAGCAGCCAAAAAATATGCGTATTTGCGGGACGGGTATGCAGACCATGAGATCATCGCCATGAATCATTCCTTCCACGGACGCAGCATCGGAGCGTTGTCGGTAACCGGGACGGCTCATTACCGGGAACCGTTCGAGCCGCTGATGGGCGGGGTACGGTTTGCGGATTTCAATGATCTGGAAAGCGTGAAACAGCAGATCACGCCGAAGACCTGTGCGATCATCACGGAGGTGGTGCAGGGAGAAGGCGGCATCTACCCCGCGACACAGGAGTTTCTGGAGGGACTCCGCCAGATCTGTGACGAACGGGATATCCTGCTGATCTTTGATGAAATCCAGTGTGGAATGGGAAGAACCGGACATTATTTTGCATGGCAGGAATACGGTGTGCAGCCGGATATTATGACCTGTGCAAAAGCGCTGGGCTGCGGTGTTCCGGTTGGTGCCTTTGTCCTGAATGAAAAAGCGGCAGCGGCATCGCTTCAGCCGGGAGATCACGGGACCACATACGGAGGAAATCCTTTTGTGTGCGCGGCAGTAAATAAGGTTTTTGAGATATATGAGAAGGACATGATCCTTGCCCATGTGAATGCACTGACTCCATATCTGGAGAAACGGCTGGATGAACTGGTTCAGAAGCATGCCTGTGTGGCTGGCCGCAGAGGAAAGGGATTTATGCAGGGACTGGTAATTCAGGGCCGTCCGGTGGGAGAAATCGTGACGAAAGCTCTGGAGGAAGGGCTGCTGGTGATCTCTGCCGGGAAGGATGTGCTTCGGATCGTTCCGCCGCTGATTATAAAAAAAGAGCATATTGACCGTATGGCGGATATTCTGGAGCGTTGTCTGTAAAGGCGGACGGTGCAGCAGAAATATCCTGTGACATAGCAGACCGGAGGAACAGACCTGATACAGGCTGTTCCTCCGGTTTTTTCTGAATCAGGTAACATATTTTTCCCCAAAAGGGATATGCTGATAAAAAAAGCAAAGAAAGGAATGGGTTATGTGGGGATTTCTGGTGGCGCTGCTTTCCGGTGCGCTGATGAGTGTGCAGGGGGTATTTAATACGGAGGTGACAAAACAGACCAGCCTCTGGGTATCCACCGGCTGGGTGCAGCTGTCGGCGTTTGCCGTCTGTGTGCTGGCCTGGTTTTTTACCGGACGGGGGAGCATCGGAGCACTCTGGCAGGTGGATCATAAATATACTCTGCTGGGAGGTGTGATCGGAGCATTTATTACGGTTACTGTGATTCAGAGCATGGGCAGCCTCGGACCTGCGAGAGCAGCCATGCTGATTGTGGTATCGCAGCTGGCAGTGGCCTATCTCATAGAGGTGTTTGGGCTGTTTGGCATGGAGAAAACGGGATTCGAGTGGCGTAAGATCATCGGGATGCTGATTGCAATGGCAGGAATCGTAATATTTAAATGGGAATAGTTTTGTTTCTTTTTGTTCATGAAATTATCATATGATTGAACAAAGACTAATATTTTTGAAAAAAAGTTAAATTACTATTGTAAAAAATGTAATACTTCGTTAAAATGAGCTAAGGTATGGTATGATTCCGGAAAATGACTTCACAGGAATGTGACAGGAGTGAAACCGGAAAATGAAAACAGGAAAGAAAAAACAGATTGCTTATTGCCTGCTTGCGGTGTTTTTGTTCGGGGGCGGGGTTTGTGGCTGTGTCTCCCGGGATCAGAAGGTGTTTCTGGAGGAGGCGAAGGCCCTTTCTGCAGAAGATTCTGTTTCTGAGAAGTCAAAAGAGGAAGCGATTCCGGAAGAAGCGGAAGAGAAGAAGCAGGAGGAAGAGCCTCAGATGGTGGAGCCGACGGCGGTGCCGCAGAAAATATTCGCGGATGTGTGCGGCGCAGTGGTACATCCGGGCGTATATACGTTTCCGGCAGAGAGCCGGGTGTTTGAGGCAGTGAAAGCGGCGGGAGGATATCTCCCGGAAGCGGCCGGGTACTGCATCAATCAGGCACAGCCTCTTCAGGATGGGCAGCAGATTTATGTTCCGACTGTGGATGAGGCACAGCAGGCCGGACCGGCTGCTTCAGAGGGAGTGGTGCAGTCCCGGGAAATGCAGAACGCTTCAGAACAGGACGGGACGAAAGTGAACCTGAATACAGCAGATGAGACAGAGCTGATCGGCCTGAACGGAATCGGTGAGGCAAAGGCAAAGGCAATTCTTACCTACCGGGAGGAAAACGGAGCGTTTTCTTCCACTGATGAAATTATGAATGTACCGGGTATCAAAGAAGGTACCTATGAGAAAATAAAAGATGAGATTGCAGTGGAATAAGGAGAGAAAACATGGGCAAGAAGGTTTTGGTAGTAGATGACGAGAAACTGATTGTAAAAGGCATCCGTTTCAGTCTGGAGCAGGATGATATGGAAGTGGACTGCGCATACGACGGGGAAGAGGCTGTGGAGAAGGCCAGGGAAAAGAAGTATGATATTATTCTTCTGGATCTGATGCTTCCGAAGATGGATGGACTGGAGGTGTGCCAGCAGATCCGCGAGTTTTCCAATGTGCCGATCGTAATGCTCACGGCCAAAGGGGAAGATATGGATAAGATCCTGGGCCTGGAATACGGTGCGGACGATTATATTACCAAACCTTTTAATATTCTGGAAGTAAAAGCCCGCATCAAGGCAATTATGAGACGCGCAGGCAGCGATCACGAGGAAAAGGAAAAGGCGAAAACCATTGAGGTGGGCGATCTTCGTATGGATTGTGAAAGCCGCCGGGTATTTATTTCCGGAAAGGAAATTAATCTTACGGCGAAGGAATTTGATGTGCTTGAGCTTCTGGTCTTTAATCCCAATAAGGTATACAGCAGAGAAAGCCTGCTGAACATTGTCTGGGGATACGAATATCCGGGCGATGTGAGAACCGTGGATGTACATATCCGCCGTCTGCGGGAAAAAATTGAGGCGAATCCCAGTGAGCCGAAATATGTACACACAAAGTGGGGCGTAGGCTACTACTTTCAGGCGTAATTTATGAAAAAAGCAAACTTTATTAAAAGTCTGCGGTTTCGTATTCTGGTAATCCTGATTGTTCTGGGAATTGTACCAAGTGCTGCGGTGGTTGAAGTAGGGCTGAAAAACTATGAAGACCGTATCATCGCTTCCCGGGAGGAAACAGTGAGAGAGCAGGGCAGTATTTTGTGCAATCTGTTAATCAAAGAAAATTATCTCAATGACTCCAGCTCGCAGGTGGCCAACGGCAAGCTGGAGTTATTGTCTAATATTTACGGCGGAAGAATTTTTCTGATTGACAGAGATTTCAGGATTGTAAAGGATACGTATTCGGAAGACGAGGGAAAATTTCTGGCAACGCCTGTCGTTCTGAAATGCTTTAAGGGCGAGGAGGTTTCCCGGTACGACAGGGATTGTCAGATTCTGACGCTTGCAATTCCGGTAAAAAGTCCGGAAGTCAGGCAGCTGCAGGGAGTCATGCTGATTTATGTATCCTGCAGTGATATACGTGAGACGGTGCTGAGACTGGAGCAGAAACTGTTTATGGTACTCGGAATTATTGCAGTGCTGTCCATATCGCTGGGTGTGCTTCTGTCCGGAATTCTGGTGAGGCCACTTGCCAGAATCACGAAATCCATTGAAGATTATACGGATGGTTATCAGAACGAAGAGATCTCCGTGCCGGATTACACGGAAACCCGTCTGATTTCCGAGGCTTTTAACAAAATGGTCAGCCGTATGAAGGTGCTGGATGAATCGCGGCAGGAATTTGTTTCCAACGTGTCTCACGAGCTGAAGACGCCGATGACATCCATGAAAGTCCTGGCGGATTCTCTGGTGGGACAGCAGGGAATACCGGAGGAGCTTTACCAGGAATTCCTGGGAGATATTACGGAGGAGATCAACCGGGAAAACAAGATTATCACAGACCTGCTGACTCTTGTAAAAATGGACAAAAAGGCAGCGGATCTGACGATTACAAGGATCAATATCAATCAGTTTCTGGAAAACATCATGAAGCGCTTGCGTCCGATTGCGGAAAAGAGAAATATTTCTCTCATTCTCGATTCCTTCCGGCCGGTGGAGGCAGATGTGGATGAGGTAAAGTTTTCCTCGGTGATCAGCAACCTGGTGGAAAACGGTATCAAATACAATGTGGATGACGGCTGGGTCAGAGTGACGCTGGATGCAGATTATCAGTTCTTTTATGTGACGGTTGCGGATTCCGGCCTGGGAATTCCGGAGGATTCCATTGATCGTATTTTTGAGCGTTTTTATCGTGTGGACAAATCCCATTCCCGGGAGATCGGAGGAACCGGTCTGGGGCTTGCCATTGTGAGAAGCGCAGTAATCATGCACCACGGTACCATCAAAGTATCCAGCAAAGAGGGCGAGGGGACGACCTTTACGGTAAAGATTCCTTTGTCCTATATTCCGTAGGAGGTGCGCGATGAAAAAAATGATCAAACCGGGAGTTATGGTTCTTGTCGTGGCGATTCTTCTGATCATATGGGGTTCCGGTATCTATGCAAAAATGGATGAGCAGGATAAAAACAGCTATCGTTATTATTATGTAAATGGTGATGAAACCCAGCTTCTTCCGGAAGCATACGATCCGGAAGAAGAGACGGCAGAATATATGCTGCAGGAGCTGATCACACGTCTGAATGATGAGCAGCGGCTTTCCGACAAAGCCAGTCTGCTGCCGGAGGGAGTTCACATTGATTCCTATGAGATTCGGGATACGCTTCTTCATCTGGAGTTTAATCTGCGTTATACGCAGATGGGAAGAACGCGGGAAATTCTGACGCGAACCGGCATTGTGAAAACCTTTGTACAGGTTCCGGGGATCGATTCCGTGGAAATCTATGTGGGCAAGGAACCTCTGACGGACACAAAAGGACAGACGGTGGGGGTTCTTACAGAGGCTTCTTTTGTGGAAATGGAGGGTTCAGACGGCGATGCATACAGCTATGACTGTTTCACGCTCTACTTTACAGACAGTACGGGAACCTGCCTTGTGGAAGAAAAAAGAAGTGTTTATTATAAACGAACGATTCCGAAAGAACGCGTGATTCTGGAGCAGCTTGCAAAAGGTCCCATGGAAAAAGGGCATTATCCGGTCATTTCCGAGAATACGGCAGTGGTGGGGGTGACCATGGCAGATGGCGTGTGCTATGCCGATCTGAACCGGGCTTTTGTGGATTCTCCACTGGCTGTCTCTGAGGATGTGGCAGTCTATGCAGTAGTAGATTCCCTTCTGGCGGCAGGAGATGCACAGCGTGTACAGATCCTGGTGAATGGGGAAACACAGGAAACATATGGTGAAAATATGCAGCTGTATCATTTTTACAGCTGGAATGAGAAACTGATCAGACAAGAGGAGGAAGAAATTTCAGAATGAGAAGACCGGTCAGTCTTCTGTGTCTGTTTCTGATACTTGGTCTGTGGCTGGCAGAGGAACTGGGCTTTGGGCTGATTACCGGAAGCCCTCTGCCGCAGGCTCTGGACCGGTGGATTGAGGAACACCCGGATGTCACCATCTGCGGGGAGGTGGAGCGGTGTGAGGAAACAGAATATTCTCAGTCTGTCTATCTGAAAAAAACAAATCTGATTTACAATTCAAAAAATATTCCCATCGAAAATGTGAAACTATATCTGGATGAGCAGGTTCCGGCAGGAACTTTTCTTCTGGTGTCCGGAAAACTGGAGCGGATTGCGCAGAGCAGAAATCCGGGAGAATTTGACAGCCGGCAGTATTATGCCTGCAGCCATATTTATTATCAGATAAAAAACGGAAAAATTCTGAAAAAGACAGCAGAGCGAAGAACATTGCGCGGCTGCCTTCAGGCGCTGCGCCGGGAAATGAGAGAGCTTCTGGATGCAGCTGCAGATGAGGATGCCCCTCTGTTTGCGGCAATGCTGCTGGGAGATAAGAACGGTATGGAGGAAGAGACTCGTATGCGGTATCAGATGAGCGGAATGATGCATTTGTTTGCTGTGTCCGGTGTTCAAACTTTATTCTTGGCATATATGTGGCTTTGAAAAAGCCCGTAAATACGCCGTTTCTGGCGGATTTCTTTCCCTATATTTACATTTATTTTTGGTGATTTTCAGCTTCATTTTTTGCGATTGTCCTTTTGGAGGTTTCGAGGGGGTGTGGGATTTCTTAAATAATTTGGCAAAATAGAGAAACATTATAGCGAAAAAAACATTTAGCGAAATGGAGGAAATATGGAAAATAGGATTGTAGCGGTACGCTACTATAATGTCTGGTTTTATTTACAATTGCAATCCGAATTGGATATAGCTAAATTTTTATATTTATCGAAACGAATAGATGCAGGGGAGAATTTTGTAATGAAAGATTTATACAGGTGGTGTACTGTGCAAAAAATAAAATATAAAACGAAATTTATATATAGAAAGGATTTTCCGGTAAAAGCAAATTTATGGAATTTTTATTCGTATGTACGATCAAAAATTGAAAATAATATCTGTAAAATAACTTTCTAAAATTTCATTTTTTATGTACCATACATTAAATATCAATAAATAACAAGATTGAAACTAGTAATCAGAGGGCGGAAACTTACCATCAATACTGTGGATAGAAGTTGGGCTTTGATGGAAAATAGTAAATAAAAAGGCAGGTGCAGCCGTAATTGATTGCACCTGCTTTAAAATTATGTGGTCTTCATTAATCGTGATTAGAAGGAGATAATAGCTTCTAAGGATTCCATTATTCGAATGGTTTCTGTAATCGAAAGAACGATACCTCTGTAAGTTATTAATCCTTCAGCAGTGAGAGTTCGGCCCTTTCTTTCTCGTAACCATCTGTTACAAGGCTGATATCCACCAACGATGAAATTATAAACATCTTCCGTTACATCAGAGAAATAGCAGTTCTTGTTGATGTAGACGCGATTGTCTTTAAAAGTGATTTTATCGATAGTGGTATCAGTACCAACGAAAGCTGGAGATCCGGCCTTATAATCAGACAGCAGGTGCAAAGAAATTAGTTTACTACCCATTTCTTCCAATTTCCAGAACAATTCGGTGGACTGCGGATACGGAATCACAGGAAAATCGCGGTTCAAAAATTCACCATATCTTTCTCTGTATGAAGGTGAATGCAGGCAAGCGTAGATGTAGTTAAAGAGATTTCGTGCAGTGAAATAACGAGATTTATCAATCTGAGTTTCGGATGCACGAAGTCCCAGGGACTGTTCAATTTTTTTCAATGCGGCAGCATTGAAATTAGGGGTGCGACTAAATGCTCCATCCTCACATACATAAAGCGGGAAAACACTCGAATTTGTGGTTCGCTCACCACATTTATATTCGACTATATTTGTGCTTACAAAGAAGTGTGTGCTGTTTCCCGATTTATTACTTCTTGCTGTTACCAGGGCGATGTTATCGGTATTAATCATGTGCTGCATAACCGCATGAACCGGCCAGCCTAAGAACCCGCGTGAGTGGCCTGTATAGTAAACATACCGCTGGTCAAACGGGCGATATGTAATAGCCTTGACCTTCTGCTCGTCTAAACCTGTCATTTCGATATCTTTCTTAGCCCATGCATATTTCCAGTCACGGACATCTTTTGGGATGTTGTATCTTGCTTTAACCAGCGCTTCACTTTCACACGCCATAGCTTTTGCAGCTGCGAAGGCTGTCTCCGGCGTGAAATGAATGCAAAGTTCATCTCGTTTGGTTAATACACCCGTACCGTTGACGTTGAAAAGATCACGAATGGAGAAACCAGATTGATAATCTGCTTTTTTTGCGTGATCTTCGGCAAAGAACATATTAAGCGGCGGTTGAGGAAAAATTTCTTTCCACTGAATAGTAGAAATTGTAGCTTTATTAAGATAGCTGTACTTTTCGTCTCTCAATCCCCAAATATCGGCGCGATATAGTTTGGCGTTATGCTTTTTGCCAGGCTTGTTTTTTATCAAGAAGATGATACAAACACCCTGCTTGATATCGAACACATTTTCATCCTTACCTCCGTCTGGTGCAATTTCCTGCCTGTTTGCATTACCGTGCAAATCAAGTACATAAATGCAATCAAATGCACCAAGCAGGGATGAACGCATTCCACGGAAAATGGGGCCATCTAAAAAACCGTGCGGATTGATAAATCCAACCACCCCGTTAGCGCCTGCATCAATTACACTCTGGCCGAAACGAATGAATTTTATGTAATCATCGTTGAGCGGCTTAGAATTTTTTTCTTGTAATCGAGTGCGACCATCAGCCTCATATTTGTATGTATCCATTAGATCAGTAATCCACTCGCCCTTGTTAGAACTTTCTGTGCTGTACGGTGGATTTCCTATAACGACATTGATTCCTGTATTTTTCTTTACCGCATTAGCTGATACGGACTCGAAAGCAAGCGGATCTTCAAAAAGGTTGATCTGATTATCAGAATTACCAGGTTCCTCCAACGAGTTGGTCAAGTAAACTTGGAGACGCTCATTTCTTTCAAAATTATATCCAGTATCTTTTAGTATCATTGCCAATTTCATATGCGCTACAGCGTAAGGAGCCATCATCAATTCGAACCCATTTAAGCGAGGCAAAAGATGTTCTGGCACATATTGATTCCACTCAGCCTGAATGCGTTCTCTTGGCATTTCCTTCCTGGAGGCACAGAAATTGGAGTATATTTGCAAAATGGTTTGCCGTAAAAACGTTCCAGTTCCTGTTGCCGGGTCAAGAATTTGAATTGCAGGAACTTCCATTTCATCTTCGACCATAGTCTTAAAATAGCCGTCTCTGCGCTTTTTGCTTTCACGTTTATATTTAATTTTTTTGATTTCAGTAGATGCAAGTCCATCTTGTACATCAAATTCGTGCTTCAAAATATCATCTACAGCACGCACTATGAAGTTTACTACTGGCTGTGGGGTATAATAAACTCCTCGCTGCACACGTTGCGTCTTATCATACTCAGACAGGAATTCTTCGTAAAAATGTATTACAGGATCTTCACGACCGCCACCAGTCTGTCTGTTAAAATCAGTGATGATTGAGTCTGTTTTAGTATGCAGAAGCAGATCTACGATATTTCCAACTTCCAGTTCATCAAAGGAAAGTTTGCTTTTGGCGCTATTAGAACCCAAGCACTCCTGTAACAAACCCTTAAGGAATGGGTTGGTGTTAGGGATGCATTCCACTGCTTCCGAAGCATTAAAGTCCTCTTGGCTCTCATCCATACATCTTGCAGAGAAAAGACCATAAACGACAGTCTGAGCGTACATATCTGCAAACTGCTGCTCAGTCATGTCATGAACAAGGGTAGCTCTAAATTTTTCAAAAAGAAGGTGTAC
>JALEJS010000033.1 GCA_022769545.1 Blautia sp.
ACACTTCATCGAGTGGGTCTATGTCCAGACCGAAAACGGTGGGCAGCGCAAGGCTCTGAAACCCGATGACAAACCCAATGTCACCTTCTGCTTGGGAGATGATAAAGCGGTTGCGGTTTACGCCTATTGCAATCTCCACGGCCTGTGGATGACTACAGTGTAAAAAGTATGCCGTCTGTCGGTTTCCGGCAGGCGGTTTTTTTACTTTATAGGAAAGTTCGACTTTCGTCGAACTTTCCTATAAAGCAAAAAAGACCCTGAAAGTCTGATTTCTCAGACCTTCAAGGTCAATTTTATTTTTGAACAATAATTCTGTTGGTCGGCAATTTTACCTCTTACGAGGATAAATCACCTTACCCTGTGACAAAAATAGATTATTAATTATTTCTCTGCGATAGCTGCCTGTGCTGCTGCAAGACGAGCAATCGGAACACGGAACGGTGAGCAGGATACATAATCCAGACCGATCTTGTGGCAGAACTCAACAGATGTCGGGTCTCCACCGTGCTCTCCACAGATACCGATATGCAGGTTCGGGTTCACCGGTTTGCCTAACTTGATAGACATTTCCATTAACTTACCAACACCTGTCTGGTCGAGTTTTGCGAACGGATCGTTCTCGAAGATCTTAGCGTCATAGTAAGCGTTCAGGAATTTACCAGCGTCATCACGGGAGAATCCGTATGTCATCTGTGTTAAGTCGTTTGTACCGAAGCAGAAGAAGTCAGCTTCTTTTGCAATTTCGTCAGCTGTAAGGGCAGCTCTCGGAATTTCGATCATGGTACCAACTTCATATTTCAGGTCAGCGCCTGCTGCTGCGATCTCAGCATCTGCTGTCTCAACAACAACTTTCTTAACATATTTCAGCTCTTTTACATCGCCTACCAGCGGAATCATGATTTCCGGGCATACATTCCAGTCAGCGTGTGCTTTCTTAACATTGATCGCTGCACGGATAACTGCTTTTGTCTGCATCTTGGCAATTTCCGGATAAGTAACTGCCAGACGGCATCCACGATGACCCATCATCGGGTTAAACTCATGAAGAGAATCGATGATCGTCTTGATCTGCTCAACAGTCTTGCCCTGAGCATCAGCAAGTTTCTGGATGTCTTCTTCTGTAGTAGGTACAAACTCATGAAGCGGCGGATCCAGGAAACGGATCGTAACAGGATTTCCTTCCAGTGCTTCATACAGTTTTTCGAAGTCTCCCTGCTGTTCCGGAAGAATCTTCTCAAGAGCAGCTTCTCTTTCTTCTACTGTTTCAGAACAGATCATTTCACGGAATGCATCAATTCTGTTTCCTTCGAAGAACATATGCTCTGTACGGCAAAGACCGATACCTTCTGCACCAAGCTCACGGGCTTTTTTCGCATCAGCCGGAGTATCTGCATTTGTACGAACCTTCAGAGTTCTGTATTTGTCAGCCCATGCCATGATTCTGCCGAATTCACCGGCGATCGTAGCATCTACGGTCGGGATAATGCCATCGTAAATATTACCTGTGGAACCATCAAGGGAGATGCAGTCTCCTTCATGATATTCTTTACCGGCAAGTGTAAATTTCTTATTTTCTTCATCCATAGCGATATCGCCGCAGCCAGATACACAGCAGGTACCCATACCACGAGCAACAACGGCTGCATGAGAAGTCATACCACCACGAACGGTCAGGATACCCTGAGCAGATTTCATACCGGTGATGTCTTCCGGAGATGTCTCAAGACGAACAAGAACAACTTTTTCGCCTCTTGCAGCCCATTCTACAGCATCATCTGCTGTAAATACGATTTTACCGCATGCAGCTCCCGGAGAAGCACCAAGTGCTTTTGCGATCGGAGCAGCTTCTTTCAGAGCCTTAGCATCGAACTGAGGATGAAGAAGTGTATCCAGGTTACGAGGATCGATCATTGCAACTGCTTCTTCTTCTGTTCTCATGCCTTCATCAACAAGGTCACAGGCGATCTTCAGAGCAGCCTGAGCGGTTCTCTTACCATTACGTGTCTGAAGCATATACAGTTTACCATGCTCAACCGTAAACTCCATATCCTGCATATCTCTGTAATGTTTTTCAAGAATGCCGCATACTTCTTTGAACTGAACGAATGCTTCCGGGAATTTCTCTTCCATCTCGGAAATGTGCATCGGTGTACGAACACCGGCAACAACGTCTTCACCCTGTGCATTTGTCAGGAATTCACCAAACAGACCGTTTTCACCTGTAGCCGGGTCACGTGTAAATGCAACACCGGTACCACAGTCATCACCCATGTTACCAAATGCCATCATCTGAACGTTTACAGCAGTACCCCAGGAATATGGGATATCGTTGTCACGACGATATACATTTGCACGCGGGTTGTCCCAGGAACGGAATACGGCTTTGATCGCGCCCATCAGCTGTTCCTTCGGATCAGTCGGGAAATCAGAACCGATTTTTGCTTTGTATTCAGCTTTGAACTGATTTGCAAGTGTTTCAAGATCTTCTGCAGTAAGTTCAACGTCCTGCTTCACACCTTTTTCTTCTTTCATCTTGTCGATCAGTTCTTCAAAGTATTTTTTACCAACTTCCATTACTACGTCAGAATACATCTGGATAAATCTTCTGTAGCAGTCCCATGCCCAACGTGGGTTTCCGGATTTTTCAGCCAGTGTATGAACTACTTCTTCATTTAAGCCAAGGTTCAGGATGGTATCCATCATACCAGGCATAGATGCTCTTGCACCAGAACGTACGGAAACAAGCAGAGGATTTTCTTTGTCACCGAATTTCTTTCCGGTAACTCCTTCCATCTTGGTGATTGCTTCCATGATCTGGCCCATGATCTCGTCATTGATCTGTCTTCCGTCCTCATAGTACTGCGTACAAGCTTCCGTCGTAATTGTGAAGCCCTGCGGTACCGGGAGACCAAGGCTTGTCATTTCAGCAAGGTTGGCACCTTTACCACCCAGAAGGTTTCTCATATTAGCGTTACCTTCTGTAAACATGTAAACCCATTTTGCCATCTTACATTTTCCTCCTAATTTTTGTTCTTTAAACATAAAATGTTTTATACGTACATAATTATTGTATAAATTATCGCATAAATAGTCAAGGTTAATCTGGCAAAATCGAGAAGTTTTTTTCGTGACTTTTTCGACACATAAACAAAAAGAACGAAAGCAGATTTGCCTGCTTTCGTCCAGAAATTACTATTTTCCGCGCTTTTTGCCTCTGGAAAGTACAAGATGTCTCGGAAGACCGTTTACCATGATCGGCTGATAATCTCCCTGGATCAGCGGATTTACATAATCCACAAAATCTTTTGTCACATAGGATGCATCTTTGTTCATCCAGTTTCTCGGAACCAGTTTTTCTTCATTTGCAATACGGTGAACATCATAGATTCCGGTGGAAGCCATGTAAGGATCATCAGACACACGGTCGATAACAACCATTTTACCGGTATCTCCTTCATCTGCAGCCTTCACAGCGGCACCGCCAACCATAAATGCCTCATCAATATCCACACGGGATGCCATGTGAGATGCACATCTCTGAAGTGTGGAAAGCTCCACCGCTCTCGTCTTGCATCCGCACTCTGCAGCCAGGAAGTTTGCCAGATATGTGGCGGTACCCTGAAGCTGTTTGTGTCCGAACGCATCTACATAATCGCCAACGCTGCCAAGCTCACATACATAACGGCCGTCTGCAAGTTTGATTCCTTCCGATACAGCAACCACAACAGAAGACTTCTTAGCCAGAAGCTCTTTTACCTTTGCAAGGAATTTCTCAATATCAAACGGAACCTCCGGAAGGTAGATCAGATCCGGTCCGTCGCAGTCTTCTGTCTGTGCCAGAGCGGTTGCACCTGTCAGCCAGCCGGCGTTACGTCCCATGATCTCCATGACTGTGATCATATTTTTCTTATACGTAAGACCTTCCGCATCGCGGATGACTTCTTTTGTAGAAGCTGCGATATATTTTGCCGCACTTCCGAAACCAGGTGTATGATCGGTCAGAGCAAGGTCATTGTCGATGGTCTTCGGACAGCCGATGAATTTCTGTGTCTGACCTGTCAGGATCGCATAATCAGAAAGCTTTTTGATCGTATCCATGGAATCATTTCCACCGATATAAATAAAGGTATCGATGTCCAGCTTCTCAAGAATCTGGAACAGCTTTTCGTAAATTGCCTTATCTTCATGAATTTCCGGCAGTTTAAAACGGCAGGAACCAAGGAATGCGGAAGGTGTTCTCTTCAGAAGTTCGATATCCAGTTCGGAATGAATCTGTGTGGAAAGATCAATGTACTCTCCGTCCAGCAGACCCTGAACGCCATGAAGCATTCCGTACACTTTGTCAAAGCCACGCTCGATGGCGTTTTTGTAAACACCAGCAAGACTGGAGTTAATTACTGATGTGGGGCCTCCAGACTGTCCCACAATTATGTTTCTCTTTTTTGCCATAATATTTCCTCCTCTTAAACGTACAAAAACATCGTTTCTATTCTATCAATTGCCCATCTGTTCGTCAACTGAAAAATCCCGGCTTTCTGTGAATCTTTTGCCGGAAATTTACATTCTTATCGTCATTTTTTACAATATATAATACCAGGGGCAAAAGGTCTGAAACCACATCGTGCTTGCACGATCGTGGATGAATGACCTTGGGACCCGCCAAAACATGAGGAAGAAGTGGGGCAGGGGCCTCACGAATTCCGAATGTTTTGCAGGATTGTGGGAGCATGAAATGCGAAACAATCCGTGTGGTATCTTTTGACCCCAACAGCAATATATGATATAATCAGTTATAGTGTGTACGCAATAAAAAATATGAATGAATTCGGAGGAAGAATCATGAACCATACATTGGAAAATGACCGGCTTCGCATCACCGTGGATGATCATGGAGCAGAGCTGTGCAGCATATTTGACAAGGATAACAAACGGGAAATACTCTGGCAGGCAGATCCTGTCTTCTGGAAACGGCACGCCCCGGTTCTGTTTCCCAACGTAGGCCGTCATTATAAGGACTGCTGGCGCCTGAACGGCGATTGTTATGACTCCAGACAACACGGCTTTGCCAGAGATATGGATTTTTCCTGCACGGCCAAGACAACGGATTCTGTCACGCATCTTCTGACATCCACGGACAAAACCAGGGAATCCTACCCCTTTGATTTCACATTTTCAGTTACGCATACTCTGGCCGGTCACGATATTCTCATCCGGTGGAATATTCAGAACACAGGCTCTCAGAGAATGTATTTTACCATCGGCGGACATCCTGCATTCAATGTTCCGGTTCTGGAAGGAACAGAGCAGACAGATTATTACCTCACCTTTGAGGATCAGACTTCCATTCCGTACCTTCTGCTGGATCCTGTCTGGGGTACCGCACAGACAGGAACGCAGTACCGGCTGGACCCCGACTGCGGAAAGCTTCGGATTCACCCCCACATGTTTGACAAAGATGCACTGATTTTCAGCGACGGTGTCATTCAGAAAGCCGGAATTGCATTTCCGGACGGAACGCCTTATCTGGAGCTGACCTGTAAGGGATTCCCGAATTTCGGCATCTGGTCCGTTCCCGGAGCTCCATTCATCTGTCTGGAGCCATGGATGGGACGCTGCGATGACTGTGGCTTTGAGGGAGATGTTTCGGACAAACCCGGCATCAATCAGGTGGATCCCGGAAACACCTTCACAAGCACCTACAGCATCCGTATCTTCTAAACAGAACAGAGGAATCTTATGAATACGACCAAAACAGAAAAAAATCTAACGATAAGTTATTCTATGATCCAGAGCTTTTTCTGGATGAATTTTGCCGCGATCATGGGCTTTTCCAGCATTTATCTGCTGGACTGCGGCATTACCAACACGCAGATCGGAATGATCATTGCCGCAGCCGGCATCATTTCTGCCATTCTGCAGCCCGTTGTTGCCAGTTATGCAGACCGTCCGTCCTCTGCATCTCTGCGCAGGATCGTCGCAGTGATCTGCCTGATCATTCTTTCGGTAAACGCCTGTATCCTGCTTTTATACCACCGTTCATCTGTCCTAACCGGATTCCTTTACGGAGGCAGCATCACACTTCTTCAGCTGATGCTCCCGCTTGTGAACTCTCTTGGAACGGAAAGCATGAATCAGGGCCGTAAGCTGAACTGGGGAATCGCCCGCGGAATGGGATCCCTGGTCTATGCCATCATCGCATATCTTCTTGGCATCATTGTGGAAAAAACAACCGCACGTTCCGTTCCTGTTTCCATCGTGATCGGATTTGTACTTATGTTTGCTGCGGTGGTAACCTTTCCTTTCCGGAAGACAACTGCTGAAACGGCAGCCGCCCCGGAAAAGCCAGACCGTTCCGGTTCCGGCAGTCCTGCTGCCTTTTTCCGGAAATACAGACGCTTCAGTATGGTGCTGTCCGGCACAACGCTTGTTTACATCAGTCATATTCTTCTGAACAATTTTACGTTTCAGATCGTGCAGTCCAAAGGAGGCGGAAGTCCGGAAATGGGCTTCTCCATGGCACTGGCAGCATGCATTGAGCTTCCCACATTGTTTCTGTTTTCCTGGATGGTGAAAAAGGTCCGCTGTGACATCTGGTTCCGTCTCTGCGGCATATTCTTTGCGCTGAAAGCGATCGGTACACTTCTTGCCCCAAACATCCCGTTTTTCTATGGTGTACAGCTTTTACAGATGCTGGGATGGGCACTGATGACCGTGGCATCTGTTTATTACGTCAATGCTATAATGGAAAAGGAGGATGCCATCAAGGGGCAGGCCTATATGACCATGACCTATACTTTCGGCAGTGTGCTGGGAGCACTCATCGGAGGCTGGCTGATCGATGCTGCCGGAGTCAATGCCATGCTTATCTTTGCATCTGCCTGTGCCGTGATCGGAGCTGTCATTATGCTGCTTCTGTCCGAAAAAACGCCGCAGAACGGATGATTCTGTTCCATGGCACAGAACAAATTGGAGTCCTTTTCCAGAAAATAAAAAACGCGCCGGAAAGAGGCGCGTTTTTTGTATGTCACTATGCTTCTGTTTTTTCTTAAAATGTAATTCTCTCCGCAAGATATGCTTCCAGATCATCAATTTTAATACGAACCTGCTCCATGGTATCACGGTCACGAACTGTCACGCATCCGTCATTCTCCGATTCGAAGTCATATGTCACACAGAACGGCGTGCCGATCTCATCCTGTCTTCTGTATCTCTTGCCGATGTTTCCGCGATCATCAAACTCACAGTTCCACTTTTTGGAGAGCGTCTCATAAATCTTCAGGGCACCATCATTCAGCTTCTTGGAAAGCGGAAGAACTCCCACCTTCACCGGTGCCAGTACCGGATGAAAATGAAGAACGGTTCTCATATCCGGTTTCTCCTCGGTTCCGATGTTTTCCTCATCATAAGCACTGCACAGGAACGCAAGAACCATACGATCTGCTCCCAGAGACGGCTCGATGACATAAGGAACATATTTTGTCTTTTTCTCATCGTCGAAATAGCTCATATCCTGTCCGGAGGTATTCTGATGCTGTGTCAGGTCATAATCGGTTCTGTCGGCAATGCCCCACAGCTCACCCCATCCGAATGGAAACAGGAACTCCACGTCTGTGGTCGCCTTACTGTAAAAGGCCAGTTCTTCCGGATCATGATCACGGTAACGAACTTCTTCTTTTTTCAGTCCCAGACTGGACAGCCAGTCCAGACAGAACTGCTTCCAGTATGCAAACCATTCCAGGTCTGTATCCGGCTCACAGAAAAATTCCAGTTCCATCTGTTCAAATTCACGTGTGCGGAAGGTAAAGTTCCCCGGAGTAATCTCATTACGGAAGGATTTTCCGATCTGTCCGATACCGAACGGAAGCTTCTTCCGGGATGTTCTCTGTACATTTTTGAAGTTTACAAAAATACCCTGTGCTGTTTCCGGTCTCAGATATACCGTATTTTTTGCGTCCTCGGTAACGCCCTGGAACGTTTTGAACATCAGATTAAACTGACGGATATCCGTAAAATTATGTTTTCCGCAGGTAGGACACGGAATCGCATGCTCTTTAATAAAATCCATCATCTGCTGCTGGGACCATCCGTCCACAGAGCCCTCCAGTTCAATTCCTTTTTCAGCACAGTAATCCTCAATCAGCTTGTCCGCACGGAAACGTTCATGGCATTCCTTACAGTCCATCAGAGGATCTGAAAATCCACCGAGATGACCGGATGCCACCCATGTCTGCGGGTTCATCAGAATCGCACAGTCCACTCCGACATTGTAGGGTGATTCCTGAATGAATTTCTGCCACCACGCCCGTTTTACATTGTTTTTCAGCTCCACGCCCAGATTTCCGTAATCCCAGGTATTTGCAAGTCCGCCGTAAATCTCGGAACCAGGATAAACAAATCCCCTTGCCTTCGCCAGAGCAACAATTTTTTCCATTGTTTTTTCCATATCTGTTCTCCTCTTTTCACTATACTGCCGCTTCAGACATCGCACTGCGCCCAAACCGCCAATTGGTATTATTATACAGGCATCCATCTGTATTTTCAAGCCTGTGATGAAATTCCTTCAGTCCATCATCTCCAGAATCTGCAGACTTTTAAATTTCCGATCTGTATTTCTGGCTGTGTAGATCCGCACCAGATGAGAGACCTCCCGGCAAACTGCATCCGACAGCGCAAACGTGTACAGTTTTCCAATGGGTGCACTCACTATGTACTGCATGGCATACAGAGCCGATTCTGAAATACGGACAGCGTCCGGTGAACGTTTCAGACAGTCATCGCAGACCAGTCCATGCTCTTCCTGCGAAAACCAGAATGTGCTGCTCTTCGTCCCCGCGTCTGAACCACAAAGAACACACGCTCCGAGCTGCGGCATCATCCCCTGCTCTGCCATGGTACGAAGTTCAAAAACACAGCGGATCAGATGATTGTCGATGGACGGGTTCAGAAGCGCCTTCACGGTCACATAGAGAAGGTTCATCATCTCCCTTTCATCCGTGCCTTCCCGCCCGAAATAGTCAGCCAGTTCCAGAAAATAGTAACCGTAAAACACCTCCGGCTGCCGGGAGGCAAGCTCCACAAAATGATGATATATATTTACATGGTTCAGATTATAGCTGCTCTTCCCTTCATACAACGTAAATTCTCCGAAAACAAAGGAATCCGCCGCTGCGGTAAAGGGGCTGTTCATCCTTCTGGCCCCTTTTGCAAATGCCGATATTTTTCCTCTTTCCCTGGTCAGGAGTACGATTCTTTTATCGTACTCCCCCACATCCATGGCAGAAATCACAACCCCCTGCACCGTAATCAGATCACTCATTTCGCTCGTCCTTCAACCGAATTATATTTCTTTTTTATCGTAACCGAAGTTTTTGATCAGGAAATCGCTGTCTCTCCAGTCCTTTTTCACTTTTACCCAGAGTTTCAGATTCACTTTTGCCTCCAGCATGCGCTCCAGCTCATACCGTGCATTGCTGCCGATCTTTTTCAGCATGGCACCCTGCTTGCCGATGATGATGCCCTTGTGGGAATCTCTCTCGCAGATAATGGTTGCCTCGATATCATACAGAAGATTTTTTCCGGGACGTTCCTTCATGGTGTCGATTGCCACTGCGATCCCGTGCGGAATTTCCGCATCCAGTGCATGCAAAGCCTTCTCCCGGATGATTTCTGCAGCAATCTGTCTCTGCGGCTGATCCGTCACCGTATCCTCATCATAGTACATCGGACCATACGGAAGGTATTTCATGATGCTGGGAATAATTTCCCCGGTATTCTGTCCCCGAAGTGCCGAGCAGGGGATGATTTCCGCAAAATCACATACCTTGCGGTAGGTTTCGATTGCAGGGAGGATTTCCTCCTTTGACACCGTATCGGATTTATTGATGATCAGAATGACCGGTACACCGATATTCTGCAGCTGCTGTGCAATATGGCGCTCTCCCGCGCCGATGAATGTCGTCGGTTCCACAAGCCATAATATGGCATCCACTTCTTTCAGGGTACGCTCCGCAACCTGTACCATATATTCTCCCAGCTTGTTCTTGGCTTTATGAATTCCCGGTGTGTCCAGAAAGACAATCTGTCCTTCCTCACAGGTATACACCGTCTGAATCCGGTTTCTGGTAGTCTGAGGCTTCTTGGATGTAATTGCGATCTTCTGTCCGATCAGATGATTCATCAGTGTTGATTTTCCCACATTGGGACGTCCGATGATCGCAACAAATCCGGATTTAAATTGTTCGTTCATAATGTCCTCTCATTCGTAAGCTTATCGGATCAGTGGTTTGATTTCTGTCAGAATATCTCCGGCTTTTTTCATGGCAGGCTCACTTCCCACCACACAGATCTGCCTGTCATCAAGAACTGCCTCCACAAGCGGAGCCAGCGCACGCATGTCTTCCACCGTCGCTTCAAGAATCTCATTTCTTTCTCTCTGAAGCATTTCTTCTGAGACATGGCAGAAATACGCCGTCTTTGAAACATCTCCTTTTGCGCGGGGCGTCTTTGGCGTATCCTTGCCGCTGATGGTTCCGATAATATATTTCGTCATTTCATTTTCATCCGCCGTAAAATCACGGATATAATCCGGAACACCGGCAAAAACATCCAGTGTTCTCTGAAGGTGCGGATCCCGGTAAGACACAAAATAGCTCTCGCCGCTTCGTTTGAATCCACTCATACAGCCATAGGCTCCTCCCTTGACCCGAAGGTTGATCCACAGATAATCATAGCTGAGTGCAACCTTCAGAATTTCCAGCGCTCCGGTATAGGAATACCCCTTTTTGCGGAAATTTCCGGTCTGTGAAACATACTGCACCTGTCCTGCCGTGGTAAAGCCTTCGTTTTTCTTCCGGCACTTGGGCAGCGGGATATCGACAGATTCACTCTGCGCAAACAGCTCCTCTTTCAGAGAAACACAGAGACTGCGAACAGCCTCCACCGATTCCCGCTCTCCGGTATAGCTGATTTTCAGCTTCTGCGGCTGGAAAACAGTCTCAGTGAGAGCTTTCAGACGCAGTGAAAGTGCTTCCTTTTCTTCTTCAAAATCCCTGTCCAGCTTCTCCAGATACTGATAATAGCCTATGCCGGACATTTCGTCCTGGAAAAAATCCATAGGCGATGCGTAGGAAGCGCCCCTGAGCACGGCAGTGGAATGACCCGCGCTGACAAGACCGGCCTGTGCTCTGGACTTACTCTGTGCAATGATTTCCCGCAGACGTTTGCTGTCATCCAGGCGGGAAGTGAGAAGAACCTCCTTCACCATTTCCATGAGAAATTCCATCTGCGGATAGAGTGCCTTTCCACGCACAGAGAAAAAAGCCCGGAAGGAATCCTGCTGCTGTACATCCTCAAATACTTCCATACCATACTGTATTCCGCCGGTACGGGTGTTGATCTCGTTAAAAAGATCTCCATAGTGATGCTTTTCTGTGTCAATGGCACCCAGCACGGACTTCAGAAGTCCAAGATCATGAACCTTGTCCAGCGTCATATCGGTAATCTCAAACATCAGGTCAATATATCCGATTCCATTTGTACACACATCGTGATAAAGAAACAGACTTCCCTGCGCATCCAGCTCCTCATTGTACAGTCTGGCTGCTTCCTTCCCGATGTCTTCCCGTTTCAGCATGGGAATACACCCCAGATTTTCAGGATCTTCCTCCGCCTCCTGATATTCGGTCAGATGGGCGGTGGCTGCCACCATGCACTGACGCTCTTCGTCCGAAAGAGACTGACGATACTGCTCCAGTTTCTCTGCCAGTTCCTGATCCCTGCGGGCAGCAAGCCCCTGGCTGGGCGTCAGCATCAGAACGCAGCCGTGCGGATTATCCAGAAGATATTTCCGGATAAGCTCTTCAAAATAGCCTTCATGAAGTGCCTTTTTCAGATATTCAAACACTTCCAGCTGCTTCACCTGGGCAAAGGGCTGACCGTCATACAGCCAGTCACCGAGAATATCAAGTCCATACATCAGTCCTTTCGGATAAGATGCAAAATCCGCTTCCCGGTATCGGAATTCAAAATAATTGATACCGGCCTCTACCGCTTTCCGGTCGATTCCTTCATCCGCAATTTTTTTCAGCACTTCACGGATCACCGTCACAAACCGCTCCTGTTCTTCCGGATTGGATCCTTTTGCAATGATGGTAAAATACGGCTGCAGAATTCCGTCATCAAAAGAGCCGTAGATATCCTTTGCCAGCTGTGCATCCAGAAGTGCCTTTTTCAGCGGCGCACCTGGTGCAGAAAGAAGCGCATAATCCAGAATTTCAAATGCCATGCACTGAACATGGTCTCTGGCATTTCCCACAACCATGTTGTACGAAAGGTATGTGTTGTCTCTCTCAGATTCATTTTCTGCGATGGGATACGGTTTACTCACATAGCGGATTCCATCAAATGCTTCCTGATTACGGATTTCCGAATCCACATACAGCATATCAAACCGGCTCAGATACTGTTCATCCATGAATGTAAGCTTTTCTTCCATATCCATATTTCCATACAGATAAATATAACTGTTGGATGGATGATAATATCTGCGATGAAAATCCAGAAATTCCCCGTAGGTCAGATCCGGAATCTTCTCCGGATCTCCTCCGGATTCGCATCCGTATGCGGTATCCGGAAACAGCGCATTCATGATTTCCCGTTCCAGGACATCATCCGGAGAGGAAAATGCCCCTTTCATCTCGTTATACACCACACCATTGTAAGTCAGCGGTCCCTCCGGATTTTCCAGATGGTAGCTCCACCCTTCCTGACGAAAGATTTCTTCCTTTTTGTAGATATTCGGATAAAAAACCGCATCCAGATAAACATGCATCAGATTCTGAAAATCCTGATCGTTGCAGCTTGCCACAGGATAACAGGTCTTATCCGGATAAGTCATTGCATTCAGAAACGTATTCAGAGACCCCTTTACCAGTTCCACAAACGGATCTTTCAGAGGAAATTTTTCCGAACCGCACAGTACGCTGTGCTCCAGAATATGTGCCACTCCCGTGCTGTTCTGGGGCGGTGTGCGAAATGCAATGTTAAATACTTTATTCTCATCCTCATTTTCGATCAGCAAAACCCGCGCGCCCGTTTTTCTGTGGCGCAGAAGATATCCTACGGAATGGATATCTCCCAGTGGTTCCTGCTGAATCAATTCATATGCTTTTACCTTTTCTATATTCATTGTGCTTCCTCCGTATTTTTTCCTCTTCTGCCGCGTTCCGCCGCCGGATATGCTGCAGAACGCATGACAGCTTAAGGAGCTGTCTGTTGCCTGATATATTTATATCATATCTGCTGTTTGTGCGCAATGTCGTGAATTCCCCATATTCTTTCCCACAAACCATTTTTTTCTGTTATAATGATATCAGAACCCGAGAAATAAACGGATATGGATATTGCCGTCCAGACATGTATCTGATATCCATTTGTCCCTTGATTCATAATATGTTCCACAGAAACTGATTTTAAACATTCAGCAGCGGAGATAAGTACCATGACAGTGCTTTTACAAAATATAAACAATCACAATCCGGATTCAGAAAACGCGCCGTTTTATTATACAAAGGCGCTGAAATCCTCCTGTATCGTCATGTGCGCATACTTTGTCAGCCAGATCCTGTTTGCCTCCATTATGGGCTACACAAAGGAGGCTATGCTGGTTCTGATCTGGCTGGCCGGGTCAGTTGCCGCAGCATTTGCGAACAATTATCTTTCCCAGAGATGGAATCTGCTGTTTTATTCTGCGATCATCGTTTCCTGGGTCATTCATTTTACAATTATGTACGGCTGGAACTGCGGCGGACACAATTTTATCCTGCCGCTGATGGTCATTGCCTTATTTTATATTCATTTTTCCACAGCCCACAAGATTTTCATCATCGTGCTTCTGTTTGCTCTGCGAATGTTTCTGTACTGCTACTGTCGGATGCAGGAACCGTTGTATCCTCTGGAAACCGTACCGTATGTCATTTTCCAGATCATCAATACACTGTTTTTCTTTTTCAATATCGCCTATGCCTGTATGCTGTTCAGCACAAACATTCAGAAAGCAGAAAAAGAACTGCGCATTACCAATCAGGAGCTCCAGAAGCAGGCGCTCACAGATCCTCTGACCACGCTGTATAACCGGCGTTTTATGATGGATATTCTGGAAAAGCAGATCACCGAACACCCGAAGGATGTATTTGCCATCGCGCTGGGTGATATCGATCTGTTCAAAAAAGTCAATGATACCCTCGGACACAACTTCGGCGATCAGGTTCTTCGGGATCTCTCCCAGCTGTTTAAAGAAAAAATCGGTGACCGTGGGTATGTCTGCCGATGGGGAGGCGAGGAATTCTTCTTCTATTTTCCGAATATGAATATCGACGAGGCCTATGAGATCATTGCGGGAATACACACTGCAGTAGGAAATACGATCATTCACTACCAGGAATACAGCTGCAGCGTCACCATGACGTTCGGCATGGAAGAATACGATTACTCCTCCAGTCTTGTGGATCTGATCAAAAATGCAGATGACAAGCTTTATTTTGGAAAAAAACAGGGGCGGAACAGGATTGTCTTCTGAAGACGGTCCTGTTCCCCCCTTTTTTTGTTTCTTAGGAAATAACTCCAATTTGCTCTATAGATGAAAAACAAGATTTCCTAAGAAACAAAAACGCTCCGCAAGGATGCGACCAGATGCATATAGAATTTTGACTGCCTACGGCAGTCCGCATCTGGCGCGCAAAGCGGAGCAAATCCCTCAAGGACTGCGGGATACAGAAAGCTCGAAGCGGACTTGTCCGCTTTGTTCTTTAAATCAAAAATTTTTTCTTTAGTTCTTCGATGGATCTCGGTGTCAGATACATCTGTTTTCTCAGGAACTGACTCATGCTTCCATACTGCTCATCAATAATCTTAAAAACCCTGTTCAGGTACGCTTCCTGTACATGGTACATCGCTCCTACCAGCTCCATGACTCTACCGTCCACGATCGTCTTGGTTTCCAGATAACGAATCGCGTATTCTCTGTCCTCCGCGAGAAAACGGTTCGAATTTCTGTAATCCTCACGGATCGTTTTTCTTGGCACCCCCAGCGCGCTCATGAGCAGAGCCGTTGCAATTCCGGCGCGGTCCTTCCCGGCACTGCAGTGCCACAGCACTGCACCATTTTCATGATGCAGCAGAATGTTAAAAAACTTGGCATACTGTTTTACACACATCTGGTCTGTCACAAATTTTTCATATTGTTTGATCATAAATTCGGACGGGGTATCGCCCATTGCCGAAATCGCATCCATGATTCCATTGTTCTCTCTGGATATTCCGGCCAGGGATTCCTCAAAAACCGGAACATGATAATACTCCACACCTTTTAAGATGGTGTCCGGACGCTCCTCCCGCTCCATATCCGACCTGAGATCAATTACGGTTCTGACCTTATACTCATCAACCAGAAGCTCTTTGTCCGCATTGGAAAGATGATAGAGATCTCCGCTGCGAAGCAGTCTCTGCGGAAGAATATATCTTCCGTTTGACGCAGTATAGCCGCCAAGATCCCTGGTGTTGCTCTGACTTTGCAGAGGCACTCTGCCGCCCTGCGGAAATCCGGTTACCATATCCGGATTCAGAGCACACAGAAGACCGATACAATCATTTACCTCTTTCTCAGACATGCTGAACTCATATTGCTTCTGGCGTCTTGTGAAAATGACGAGGAAGTAGGAAACCATCTGCTTGGACAAGTCATTGCCGCTCATCCCCTCCTGTACCATTTCCCGTCTTTTATAAGCCCACACGATATCCTTACACGGCATATGATTCCAAATCATATGCCGGATATAAATCAGCTGTCCGTCTTCTATGCGAATCTTTCCAAATTTCATACGTATCCTCCAGGTCCTTCGGGCCCTCTCCTGTATTTCCCTTTTTTTCAGTTGTCATACCGTTACCGGCTGCTTTGTATACGGCAGCAGCCAGTGTTTCATTTAGAATATCACAAATTCCTTTATTTGACAATTCACGCCGCAGGAATATAATGAATGATAGATGGCAGAAATGCCCAAATTCACAGAAAGGTCCTACAACCAATGATTGAAAATTTATTTTACTGTCTGAACGCAACGATTCCTATTTTTCTCACACTGATGCTCGGTGTCCTTTTTCGGAAGGTTCATCTTTTCGACGATGCCTTTGTCAGCCGTCTGAATAAACTCGTATTTCAGGCAGCCCTGCCGGCACTTCTTTTCCGGGATATCGCCACTTCTGACTTTTACAAAGCCTGGGATACCAAAATGGTTCTCTTCTGCTTCTTTGTGACACTGGTGAGCATTTTTATCTCCCTGGGATTATCCTTTCTTTTGAAAACCGGCGAAATACAGGGGGAATTTATCCAGGCCTCTTATCGCAGCAGTGCCGCGATCCTCGGAATCGCGATCATTCAGAATATGTATGGGGAATCCGGTATGGCACCGCTGATGATCATTGCCAGTGTTCCGCTCTACAATATCATGGCGGTCCTTGTACTGTCCATATTCCGGCCGGACCGCGGCAGTTTTGACAAGGCAGCCCTAGTCGGTACAATAAAGGGCATTCTTACCAACCCCATTATTTTAGGCATCCTTGCCGGCCTTGTCTGGTCGCTTCTTCGTCTGCCTCTTCCCGGCATTCTGTCTTCCACGATTCAGAATCTGGGAAAAACGGCTACTCCGCTTGGCCTGATGGCCATGGGCGGTGCACTGTCCTTCCGGACGGCTTTCTCCAGGCCGAAAGCAGCCATCGTCTGCTCGGCCATGAAGCTTATGGGGTTCGAAATTCTCTTTCTGCCGCTGGCGATTCGCGCAGGCTTCACGGACGGAACCCTTGTGGCAATTATCATCATGCTCGGATCTGCCTCCACTGTCAGCTGCTATATCATGGCAAGAAATATGGGGCATGACGGATCCTTTACTTCCGGTGTCGTTATGATCACCACTCTGCTCAGCTCCTTCACCCTGTCCTTCTGGCTGTTTCTCTGCCGATCCCTGGGCGTCATCTGAAATCTATATGGAACGTATGATCTCATAAAGTGCTTCCACACTGTCCGGAAGCACTTTTTCATCGATCACAAAGCATGGATGATGAAGGGGATACCTTTTTTCCGGAACCGCTGCCAGAAATACGCAGAACAGTCCCCGCGTATGCTGAAAATACCGATATGCATTGTCCCCGGACAAAAACAGTTCCTCCTCACCCTCCAGCAGAAAACGGTCTTTGAAAATCCGTCTTCCCACTTCGGCTGCAATTTTTGTGTACTCCGGATCATTGGCAAATGCCAGAATGGGATCCTTTGGAAATACCATGCGGATGTGTGTTCCCGTCTGTTTCTCAATTCTATGAAGCTCTTTCTCCAGTGCATTTTTCATTCCGTAAAAATCTTCTTCATAGGCAGCACGGATTCCGCCCGTCAATTCCACGTGATCTGCAATAATATTCGGATAATTTCCCCCATGCACCGTACCGATTCCGACAATGCAGGGGCCCTTACGAACATAAGTTTCATTCAGATCATGTACCGCCTGACAGACGAGGGAAGCACCGTAAATACTGTCAATTCCCTGCTCTGCCTGACACCAGTGACTGGACTTCCCGTCTACCGTAATCTGCATGCCTGAAATCATGGCCGATGCCTGTCCTTCGTGAACAGCCATCCCATAAGTCTGATCCGCTGCATAATGAAACATCAGAAAACCGTCCGGAACAGGATCCTCCAATGCCCCCGCCCGGAGCATCCGCAGGGTTCCTTCCCCGATTTCCTCCGCCGGTTCAAACAGAAAACGTACACACACGGGAAAATGTTCTTTTTCCTCTGAAATGATCTTTGCCAGAATCAGCGCACTGGCCAGAATCGCATCATGTCCGCAGGCATGCATACAGCCATCCCGCAAAGAAGCATACGCCAGACCGGTCTTTTCCTGAATGGGAAGGCCATCCATCTCCGCACGCAATACGACCGTTCTTGTTCTGCTTCTCAGTTCCGGCAGCTCTGCAATCAGCCCTGTCGGATCCACACCCTTTATTTCATAGCCAAGCGGTTCCAGATAATTTCTGATAAACCTGCTGGTCTCAAATTCTTCCAGTCCCAGCTCCGGATTACGGTGAAAATGTCTTCTTAAATTTATAAGTTCTGCTTCATATTTCTGAACCATTTCTTTTCCTCCGGAATCTTTCCCTCAGCCAATCAGCTTCAGATATCTGAGCGCATCACGTATTCCATAATGAAACATGTCTGCTGTCACATAATCCGCCAGCTGGAGAATTTTCTCAGATCCGTTTCCCATGGCAACTTTATAAGCTGCATATTCGAACATGGACAGATCATTATTGCTGTCTCCAAATACAATCGTGTCCTCCCACGGAATGCCGAAAATCCGGATCACCGCCGCGATTCCGACCGCTTTGCTGCAGCCCTTCGGAATCAATTCAACGGTCGTTCCCGCAAAAGAATGACTCTCATGCCGGATGATATCATAATGGGGACTGAGCAGCTCCAGTGCCCTGTCTGTCCGGCTTCCGTTTTGTATCTTTGCGCTGATTTTATTGATCCGCATACATTCTTCGTTTCCGGTAATCGGTTTCCAACGCTCCCCCAATGCTTTCGTGATCAGATCTGCATACCAGTCCACCTGCGTGGTGTATTCGTCTTTGTCATAGTACATATAATCGGCACCTTCCATCACCGGTACCAGGCCGTTTTCGCGAAGCACACGAACGGAATATTCTGCGATTTCCGGCGTCATTTCTTTGTTAAAGAGGCGTTTCCCATCCCGCTCGATCGTGGCACCGCAGGCACTGATCATTCCTGTAAAAGGTATCTGCTCCAGATAATCCGGCACAAAGGCTCTGCTTCTTCCGGTACAGAGCCATGCCTCATGTCCGTTTTGGATCAGTGCCGTAACCGCATCCACCGTACTTCCCGGAACTCCCTTTTCAATATCACATATCGTTCCGTCCGCATCAAAAAACACTGCTTTTTTCGTTCCCATATTTCACTCTCCCAATCATACGCATTCTCTGTCAGGCAAACAGCACTCTTGCTGCCCGTATCAGGTATTCCGTATCTGCTGCCCCGGCGGTCTCAAAAGCCGAGTGCATGGACAGCTGCGGCAGTCCGATATCCACTGCTTTTACAGGAGCCTGTGTACTGGATATATTTCCCAGCGTAGAGCCGCCCGCCATATCCGACCGATTCACAAAGGTCTGATACGGAACCCCGGCTTTTTCACACATCTCCCGGAAAACAGCTGCCGAAACACCATCGGTACAGTATTTCTGTCCCGCATGATATTTGATGACAATTCCTTTATTCAGCTCCGGCTGATTGACGGGATCACATTTTTCGCTGTAATTCGGATGAACCGCATGTGCATTATCCGCAGATACCATAAAACTGTCTGCCATCGCCATCATATACCGTTCTTCATCCATTCCCAGATTCAGAAGGATTCTGCGGAGTGTATCCCGCAAAAAGACAGAAGCCGCGCCCTGTCTCGTACCGCTTCCAACCTCCTCATTGTCAAGGACACAGTGCACCGCAATGCTGCCTTTCCGGTCTGCAGACAGAAAGCCCTCCAAAGAAGCAAAGGCACACTGCAGATCATCCAGTCTGGGTGCAGAGATGAATTCTTCTGCGGCTCCCCAGACGCAGCCCGGCATACGATTATATAAATACATGTCCATTCCCAGGATTTCTTTTTCACAGATCCCGGTTTCTCTGGCCAGAAGCTCGCCAAAACCTGTTTTTCCATCTCCGGCAAACAGCGGAAGCATATCCTTCTGCGCATTATAACGGCATACGTCATTCACTTCCCGGTTCATATGTATGGCAAGTCCGGGGATCACCATCAGATCCTTTTTAATCTGAATATTTTTTTCAACAATTTGCCCGTCTTTGCGAATCACAATCCTTCCGGCGGCAGACAGCGGCCGGTCCAGCCAGGAGGACATAATCATCCCTCCGTATTTTTCCACATTCAGCTTCACATAGCTTCCAGGTCCCTTGATTTCCGGATTTTCCTTAATTTTAAAGCACGGAGAATCACTGTGACTTGCCATAATATGAAATCTGCACAGATCACTCTTCTCCAGAATGTTCTCCGGAACAGAAAATGCAATCAGTGCCGAATGATTTCTCGTCACATAATATTTCCCACCCGGCACAATTTTCCACGAACGGTTTTCAAAGACTTCCTGAAATCCCGCCGTCGAAAGGCGTTCCTCCATCTGCTCCACCGCCTGAAATGCGGTCGGTGCTTTTTCAATAAAATCCAGTAATTTTCTGTTTGTTGTCTGTCCCATTTTCAATCTCCAAAAAACCCCAGGGAACCATTGAAACTCCCCGGGGCTGTCCTATACATTATTATTTCTGATCTGTAAGAATCAACGCCATCAGAATCATGTTGCTTGTGCAGGTATTTTTCAGGCCATGGCCTTTCCCGTCCGGCGTAAACGTAATATCGCCCGGTTTCACCTGACGGATCTTTCCATTGTCATTATACATTCCCAGACCACTCATAATATAATAAGTCTCACTCTCGTTATGATGTTCATGATATCCGATCTCACATCCGGGTTCCAGCGTCACCTCCGCGTACAGCCTGCTGCTCTTTCCCAGCTGTTCCTGTTCAAGGATCTCTTTGATAATGACATGACCGGCACCGCCGCACATGTTTTCCACTCTTCTGATATGCATCTTATTTCCTCCCGATGAATAAAGCGGACAAATCCGCTTCTGATTTCCTGTTACTCTCAATTTTCTGTAAAAGAAGAAATCTGCCGGAATCATTATCCCGACAGACTCATTCTATCACATTTTCTTCATTCTCTCAATAGCTTCCACCGTATTCTCGTAAGTCCCGAAAGCAGTCAGCCGGAAATATCCCTCTCCGTGTGCACCAAATCCGGAACCCGGTGTTCCTACCACATTCACCTTCTCGAGAAGGTAATCAAAGAATTCCCAGGAAGTCATTCTGTCCGGTGTTTTCAGCCAGATATAAGGTGCATTCACACCTCCGGACACGGAAAATCCTGCCTCAGACAGACCTTCGTAGATCACCTTTGCATTGCGCATATAATATGCCACCTGCTCCTTCAGCTGTGCTTTTCCTGCTTCTGAATACACAGCGGCACCGGCTTTCTGAACGATGTAGGGAGCACCATTGAATTTGGTACCGTGACGTCTTGCCCACAAGCTGTGCAGCTTTACACCATCCCGTTCCAGAGCTTTCGGAACGACTGTGTATCCAAGACGGACACCGGTAAAACCTGCATTTTTGGAAAAGCTTTTCAGCTCGATCGCACAGGTCTTTGCACCATCGCATTCATAAATGGAATGCGGAATGTTCTCTTCCGAAATATATGCTTCATATGCCGCATCATAAATGATCACAGAACCATTTTGGTTCGCATAATCCACCCATTTCTGAAGCTCATCTTTTGTAATTGCAGACCCGGTGGGGTTGTTTGGGAAGCACAGATAAATCAGATCCGGTACTTCAGACGGAAATTCCGGAAGGAATCCATTCTCCTCACGGCAGGGCATATAAATGATTCCGTCAAAATTTTCTCTTCCGGGATTGTACTCTCCGCTGCGGCCTGCCATGACATTGGTATCCACATACACCGGATAAACCGGATCACATACTGCTACTTTATTGTCGATTCCGAAAATCTCCTGAATGTTTCCGGAATCACTTTTTGCGCCGTCCGACACAAAGATTTCATCTTCCGAAATATCACAGCCTCTGGCCTGATAATCGTTTCTGGAAATAGCACTTCTGAGAAATTCATATCCCAGATCCGGCGCATAACCATGGAATGTCTCTGCATGCGCCATCTCTTCCACGCCTTCATGAAGGGATTCGATGATCGCCGGAGCCAGTGGCTGCGTCACATCCCCGATTCCAAGACGAATGATTTTTTTGTCCGGATTTTCCGACTGATAAGCATTTACCTTTTTCCCGATTGTGGAAAAAAGATAGCTTCCCGGAAGCTTTAAATAATTTCTGTTTACTGTTACCATTTCTGATCTCCTCATCATTTTATCATTGTATCTATACTCTCACAGATCATCTGCGATTTTCCACTTCTCTTAGCAGAACCTCACGTACTGTATCCGGATTTGCTTTTCCCTTCATCTGCCGCATGATCTGACCGACAAAGAATCCCATAACTTTATCCTTGCCGCCCAGAAGCTCTGCAAGCGGCCCAGGATTCTCATCCAGAATACGACCGACAGTACTTTCCAGAAGTCCGGTATCCTCCACGATCTTAAGACCATGCTCCTGTACATAAGCCACAGGATCTGTATCCTCCAGAAAGATCTTCTCAAATACCAGCTTCGCATTTTTGCCGCTGACTTCCTTTTTCTCCACCATGTCGATCAGAGCCGCCAGATGCTGTGGCGTAAACCGGATCTGTTCCGGCTCCATTCCCTGATCCTTCATGAGACGAAGGACCTCTGTCATAAACCAGTTTGCCACCTTTTTCGGATAAACAGAGCATGCTGCCGTCTGCTCAAAGAGCTCTGCCAGATGCCTGGATTCGGTCAGAATTCCCGCATCATATGGAGGCAGTCCGAATTCCTCCTGGTAGCGCAGCTGCTTTTCCTCCCGGAATTCCGGAAGAGATGAGCGAATCTGGCTGATCCATTCATCACTGATATGAATCGGCGGCAGATCCGGATCCGGAAAGTATCGGTAATCCTTTGCATCTTCCTTGGATCGCATCGCATGGGAAGATTCTTTATTGTCATCCCACCTTCTGGTCTCCTGAACCACGACTTTTCCTTCCTCCAGAAGCTCAATCTGCCGTTCCCGCTCCCCTTCGATCGCTCTGGCTATTGCTTTAAAGGAGTTCAGGTTTTTCATCTCCGTACGTGTTCCGAACAGATCACTGCCCACTTCTCTTACTGACAGATTCACATCCGCACGCATGGATCCTTCCTGAAGCTTACAGTCCGAAACACCAAGATACTGCATAATGCAGCGAAGCTTTTCCAGATATGCGATCACTTCTTCCGCGCTGCGCATATCCGGTTCTGATACGATTTCAATCAGCGGGACCCCGCTCCGGTTATAATCCACCAGAGAGCAGTCCTCCCACTCATCGTGGATCAGCTTTCCGGCGTCTTCCTCCATATGCATCTCATGTATCCGCACGGTCTTTTTCCCTGCGGAGGTCTCGATTTCCACAGATCCGTCATGACAGATTGGAAGATACAGCTGAGAAATCTGATAATTCTGAGGATTATCCGGATAAAAATAGTTTTTCCGGTCAAATTTGCAATACTGGTTGATCCTGCAGCTTGTGGCAAGTCCCGCTTTTAAGGCGAACTCCACGACTTTCTTGTTTAATACCGGAAGAGATCCCGGCATACCGGTACAAACCGGACAGGTATGCGTGTTCGGGGCACCTCCGAATTCTGTTGAGCATCCGCAGAAAATTTTTGTTCTGGTCGCCAGCTCCACATGTACTTCCAGGCCGATTACTGTCTCATACTGCTTCATGCTCTTCCTCCTTCCCCGGGCTCTCCGAAAGCTCCTCTTCCTTTTTCAAATGCATACGCAGCATTCAGAATCTTCTGTTCCATAAAACAATCGCCGATCATCTGGATTCCGACAGGAAGTCCCTGGTGATCCTTTCCACAGGGTACACAGATTCCCGGAAGTCCGCAGAGATTGACTGCTACGGTATAAATATCACTCAGATACATGGCCATGGGATCTTTCAGACTCTCCCCCACCTTCGGTGCGGTAGTGGGAGATGCCGGTGCCAGAATTACATCATACTTTTCGAACGCCGCATCGAATTCTTTTTTAATCAGTGCCTTTGTACGAAGCGCCTTCAGATAATAAGCGTCGTAATATCCGGAGCTCAGAACAAAGGAGCCGAGCATGATTCTTCTTTTCACTTCTTCTCCGAACCCTTCTGTACGCGTACGCTTATACATATCATGCAGTCCGTCGTATTCCTTTGCACGGAATCCATATTTTACACCGTCGAAACGTTCCAGGTTTGAGCTGGCTTCCGCACTGGCGATGATATAATACGCCGGAATCATATAATCCGTTGTCTTCATGGAAAAAAATTCCACGATCGCACCTTTTTCGGTCAGCACCTTCACAGCTTCCATGAACGTTTCTTTTACTTCCGGATCAAGCCCTTCCGCCAGATACTCTTTCGGAATTCCAAATTTCATTCCCAGCACATGATCCGAAAGGGACTCCCGGAACGCATATTTTTCTCTTCCGATGGAAGTGGCATCTTTCTCATCCTGTCCGGCAATCACATCCAGAAGTGCCGCACAGTCTTCTACATTCTTGCCGACAGGACCGATCTGGTCCAGAGAGGACGCATACGCCACAAGTCCATAACGGGAAACCGTCCCGTAAGTCGGTTTCAGTCCGGTCACACCACAGTAGGAGCTGGGCTGACGGATGGATCCGCCTGTGTCGGAGCCGAGTGCCAGAAACGCCTCATCCGCGGCAACCGCTGCACAGGATCCCCCGGAAGAACCTCCTGGAACATGCTCCGGATTCCATGGGTTTCTGGTAATTCCATACGCAGAGGTCTCTGTGGTGCTTCCCATGGCAAATTCGTCCATGTTCGTTTTTCCGATCACGACCATTCCTGCCTCATTGATCCGGTCAATCACTTCCGCATTATACTGAGGCACAAAATTTTCCAGTATTCTGGAAGCACAGGTCGTCTTTTTTCCTTCAATACATATATTATCCTTGATTGCAATGGGAACCCCGGCCAGAGGTCCGGTATACTTTCCGGATGCAATTCCTTTATCTACCTCTTTCGCCCTTGCATATGCATCTTTTTTATAGGTTTCCAGATATGCATGGATCCCTTTATCCTTTTTTTCAATTTGGTCAAACACAGCTTTCACCGCATCTACAGAGGTGATCTGATGCTGCCGTATTTTTTCTGACAGCTGCAAAGCGGTTAATTTCTCCAGTTCCATATACGCTCTCCTATCCTATGGTTTTTGGTACCTGATACTGATTTTCTTTGGATTTCGGTGCATTTGCCAGCATACTGACACTGTTGTCCCCATTTGTCACCACATCCTCCCGAAATACATTCCGGTCCCCGAAAATATGAGAAAGAGGTTCCACGTTTCTGGTATCAAGCTCATCCAGCTTCTCCACATAATCCAGCATTTTCTGCATTTCCGCTGCCGCTTTCACTTTTTCTTCCTCGGTAAGAGAAAGCTTTGCAAGGATGCAGACATTTTCCATTGTTGCGTCATCTATGATTCCTGCCATATTTTTCTCCTTTCATTCCTGTACCAGAACCCTTACGGCTCCAGACGGTTCATATCCCGCGGAAACAGACACGCCTCCCGCACATTATCTTCGCCCAGAAGCTGCATGGTCAGTCGTTCCAGACCGATTCCCAGTCCTCCGTGCGGCGGCATACCGTGCTTGAACGTATCCAGATACTGTTCCATTCCTTCCTGTTCCATCCCCCGTGCCTCCAGCTTTTCAAGAAGACACCGGTAATCATGGATTCTCTGTCCGCCCGTGGTAACCTCCAGGCCGTGGAACAGAAGATCAAAGCTCAGCGTATAACGACTGTCCTGTGGATCATCCATAGCATAGAACGGACGTTTCTTTGACGGATAATGTGTGACAAAAACAAAATCCGCATCGTATTCTTCCTTAAAATACTGGCCGATCAGCGCTTCCTCTTCCGGTTCCAGGTCAAAAGGATTCCGGATCTTCCGGTGATACTTTTCCGAAACCAGCTGCTTAGCTTTATCAAACCGTACCGACGGAATTCTGGATACGTCCGGCAGTTCTATTTTTAAAATCTCAAGTTCCTTCGCATAATCCTTCTCCAGAAGTCTCATCGCATACTGCAGAAAACCGGTCTCCATGGCCATGATTTCCTCAAAGCTGTCGATATATCCCATCTCAAAATCCAGACTGGTATACTCGTTCAGATGACGCTTTGTATTATGCTTCTCGGCACGAAATACAGGGCCTGTCTCAAACACGCGGTCAAACACCCCGACCATCATCTGTTTGTAAAACTGCGGGCTCTGGGCAAGCACTGCCGGCTTATGAAAATAACTCAGCCGGAACATATTGGCACCGCCCTCAGCTCCTCTGGCACCGATTTTCGGCGTATGAATTTCGGTAAACCCCTGTCCATGCAGATAGTCACGAAATGCCCTCGTCAGTCCCTCCTGAATTTTAAAATGCGCACGCTCCTTAATATTCCGCAGCGACACAGAACGATAATTCAGTTTTGCTTCCAGAGACGTATTCAGTTTCCATTTGTCAATCGGAAGCGGCAAAGGCTCTGCAGGAGCAGAAAGAATCTCAACCTGACGGATCCTCAGTTCTCTCCCGTGAGGAGCTCGCTCCTCTTCTCTGAGTATTCCACTCATTCTCACAGTCATTGCCTCTTTCAGCTCATGAACTGTCACATTTCCCGTTCCGCTTTCCAGCACGGTCTGAAACAGTCCTTCCCTCCGTCGGAGAATTACGAATGCAACATCTCCCATATTACGAATGCTGTGGACCGCGCCCTCTACTAAGGCCTGCCGGTTCAGATTCTGATCGTTCACTATATCCTCCCAGCTGCTGACTTCTTTTTTCCATGTTCCATCCATAAATTCCATTTCCTCATCCTCCATTCACATAAAATAAAAAATCCCGGGGTACCCCAAAAAGCCTGGGGTTCTCCAGGATTGGATATCATGACTACGTCTTTGTAATCCCTCTGTGCTATTTAAATGATTATTACTTATTATCTATACCTCATCATTAAGAAGCATCAGAATCATCTGCGCGGTCTCCGCCATATTGGTTCCGGAATCCATACTGTTTTTCTGGATATACCGATAGGCATCTTCCTCACTCATATGGTTCCGCTCCATCAGAAGGAGCTTGGCGCTGGCAATGGCATTTTCTTCCTCTTTGCTGCGCTTTTTGGGCTTTTTCCGGAGTTTTTTCAGTCTCCGGTCCAGCTGTGTGACCATCATATCCACCGTATTCACCAGATCGGAAGCCCGAAGCGGCATTTCCACTGTGATGACAGAATTTGGTGCCTCCTCGATCACACGGCGGGAGCCAAGTAAAAGCAACTCGAAATAATCCGGTTTGTTGTCCAGAATATCCAGATAATACATATCGGAAAGCCGATAACCACAAATAAGGATTCCCGCATCCACACCTGACATTCCGGCAAGTGCCGCAGCACCTGTATTGCAAACCGAAGTCACCGAAAAACCGTATCGGCTGAGAATCGAACGGATTTTTTTCGCATCTTCAATTTTCGGCAATGCAATCACAATGCTGCAGTTCATACTTATGCCACTCACTTTCGGTTACTAAACGATTTCTATATACAATACAGATACTGCTGAATTTCCCATTCCGTAATCTGTCGATTATATTTACGCCACTGTTTCTTCTTTGCAGCCGCATACTCCTCACAGAATTCGTTTCCGAGTATTCCCCGGATCCATTCACTTTCCTCAAACAGTGCAATCGCCTCTCCCAGATTTTCCGGAAGATTCTCGATGGAATGTCTCATCTCACTGTCTTCATCGTCAGAACAGTTCGCAGATTTCACAGGCTGAATTTCATTTTTGATTCCATCCAGTCCTGCGGCAAGACATACAGCAAATACAAGGTAGGGATTCGATGCGGAATCCGGGCTACGCAGTTCAATTCTCGTATCTGCGCCACGTTCATAGGATACCTTCACAAGAGAATTCTGATTGTATTTGGTCCAGGTCAGTTCGGTCGGAGCCTCATATCCGGGTACCAGCCGTTTATATGAATTCACCAGCGGATTGGTAATCAGCGCCATCTCCCGGCTGTGCTTCAGAAGACCTCCGATGAAACAAAATGCCTCCTTGCTCAGTCCGTCTTCTCCGTCAGGATCGTCAAAAATATTCTTTCCATCTTTAAATAAGGCAAAATGAATATGCATACCGGAGCCGTTTAATTCTTCTCTGGGCTTTGGCATAAATGTAGCATGCAGTCCATGACGTTTGGCGATGGTTCTGACTGTCATTTTCAATGTCATGATTGAATCGGCCATCTCTGTCATTTCCCCATAATGGAAATCAATCTCATGCTGCGCCGGAGCCGTCTCATGGTGAGAGGATACTACCTCAAAACCGATATTTTCCAGATTGAGCACCATATCTCTTCTGGCGTTTTCTCCCAGATCCACCGGACCGATGTCCAGATAACCTGCCTTCTCATGTGTTACTGTGGTGGGAACGCCATTCTCATCTGTGTGAAACAAAAAGAACTCGCATTCCGGATCAATATAACAGGTGTATCCATCTGCCGCCGCTTCCTGCGCCACTCTTTTCATAATATAACGGGAGCTTCTTTTCAGCGGCGTCCCATCCGGACGGTAAATATCACAAAGCATTCTTGCGACACGGCTCTGCTGCGGTCTCCAGGGCAGAATAATGAAAGTATTCGGATCCGGATACAAATACATATCCGGTTCTTTTTCCACGGCAAGGCCGGCAATAAAAGAACTGTCCACCTTATATTTATTGTCCAGTGCTCTTGGAAGCTCTCTCGCTGTAATGGCAATATTTTTCAGATTGCCAAACATATCTGTAAACTGCAGCCGGATAAATTCCACATCCTCTTCCTCTGCCATCTGCAGAACTTCTTCCCTGGTATAATTACCCATGATAGTCTCTCCTTAATACTATAATTTCATTTTGATGATGTCGGGATCAAAAGATACCATCAATTTCATAAAAATCGGCTCCTGAAAAGAAAAAGGCGCACTTACGCAGGGTTTCCCCACATAAGAACGCCTTTGTTCATGCAGGTATTATAGCAACCTGCATGAACTTTGTCAATCATTTTTATAAATAAGAATAACCCATCAGAGATTCATCTACGGCTTTCGCAGCTTCTCTTCCTTCCCGGATCGCCCAGACAACCAGCGACTGCCCTCTGTGCATATCGCCTGCTGTAAATACACGCGGAATACTGGTTTCATATTTATCCGGTTCTGTCTGTACATTGGTTCTTCCGTTAATCGCCACCTTAAACGCATCGGTAACGTATTTCTGACTGCCCAGGAAGCCTGCCGCAATCAGTACCAGATCTGCAGGAACCGTTTCTTCGCTGCCCTCCACCGGAACCATATTCATTCTTCCGGTTTTCTCGTCCTTCACGCTCTGCAGTTTTACAAGAACCGCCTGCTTCACATTTCCTTTTTTATCTGCAAGGAATTCCTTTACGGTTGTCTGATATACGCGCGGATCATGTCCGAATACGGCAATGGCCTCTTCCTGGCCATAATCCGTCTTCAGGACTCTCGGCCACTGCGGCCACGGATTGGATGGTGTCCGTTCCACAGGCGGACAGGGCATCATCTCCAGCTGCGTCACGGAAGCGGCCCCAAGACGAATGGAGGTTCCCACACAGTCATTTCCGGTGTCACCTCCGCCGATGACAATGACATGCTTATCCTTTGCGAGCTCATACGGGACATTTTCAAAATCGGAATCCAGAAGTCTTTTTGTTACCATTCCCAGAAAATCCACTGCAAAATGAATACCATTTGACTCTCTTCCCGGAACCTTAATGTCACGGGGATTGGAGGCTCCGCAGCACAGAAGCACTCGGTCGAATTTTTCCATCAGTTCCTCAGCCGTGATGTCCACACCAATGTTGGTGTTGGTGACAAATTTGACCCCTTCTTCCTCCATCACCTTCAGTCTTCTGTCAATGACCGATTTCTCAAGCTTCATGTTCGGAATTCCATATCGAAGAAGTCCCCCGATGCGGTCCTTGCGTTCAAATACCGTAACATCATGACCTCTTCGATTCAGCTGCTGAGCAGCCGCGAGACCGGAGGGTCCGCTTCCCACAACGGCAATGGTTTTTCCGGTACGAACCTTTGGAATCTGCGGTTTCACCCAGCCTTCTGCATAGGCGGTCTCAATGATGGCACGTTCGTTCTCCTTCGTGGACACCGGCTCCCCGTCCAGATTGCAGGTACAGGCTGCCTCGCACAGAGCCGGGCAGACACGGCAGGTGAATTCCGGAAAGCTGTGGGTCTTGGAAAGGCGAAGATATGCCTGTTTCCAGTTTCCTGTATAGACAAGATCATTTGTCTCCGGAACAAGATTATGCAGCGGACACCCGGAAGCCATACCCCCGAGCATGGCACCGGACTGGCAGAACGGCACTCCGCAGGCCATACAGCGTGCACCCTGAAGTGTCTGCTTCTCTCTGCTTAACGGTGTACGAAATTCATGAAAATTCTTTATCCGCTCCTTTGGCGGAAGCACTTTTGCAGTTTCTCTTTTATAATCTAAAAATCCTGTTGGTTTTCCCATGATACTGGCTCCTCCTTAACGTTTTGATCCGATGCTTTCATAGAAAGCTTCCATCTGTGCCTGGTCGCTTGTCAGACCTTTTTCTTCCAGCTTCGCACTCAGCGTAATCATCCGTTTGTATTCATCCGGAATCAGCTTTTTGAAATGAGGCAGGTAGTAGTTGAAGTCTGCCAGAATCTTGGCACCCAGTTTGGAACCGGTCGCTGCCACATGGGCCTCGATCATATCATGAAGTTCCTTCTTATCATATTTGTTTTCCACCTTTTCAATGGAAATCATTGCTTTATTGATGTTGCGGTACAGTACATTCTCTTCATCCAGAACATATGCAATACCACCGCTCATGCCGGCTGCAAAGTTTTTCCCGGTTTTTCCGAGAACCACGACACGACCGCCGGTCATGTACTCACAGCCATGCTCTCCCACGCCTTCCACAACAGCACAGGCGCCGGAATTACGAACTGCAAAACGTTCACCGGCCACACCATTGATGTACGCGGTTCCGCTGGTGGCACCATAAAGAGCCACATTTCCGATGATAATATTATCTTCTGCTTTATACGACGCATTTTCCGGAACCTTTACGATCAGTTTTCCTCCGGAAAGTCCCTTTCCAAAATAGTCATTGCTGTCACCAGTCAGTTCCAGAGTCAGACCTTTCGGAATGAATGCGCCAAAGCTCTGTCCGCCGGCACCGGTACAGTGAACCACGATGGTATCCTCCGGAAGACCTTCCTTATGGTTTCGTGTAATTTCAGCCCCGAGAATCGTGCCGACCGTACGGTCTGTATTGGAAACATTTACACTCAGCTCGGTTTTCTTTCCCTGAAGCAGAGCTTTCTGACATTTTTTCAGAAGAACCTTTTCGTCCAGTGTCTTTTCCAGTTCAAAGTTGAACTGTGCCTTCGGGTCAAACGTTACTTTTTTCCCTTCTCCGGCATACGGATTGTTCAGAATGGCGGAGAGATCCACCTTTCCCACATGCGGTTCCTCCACAGTCTGGGACTGAACCAGAAGATCCGTGCGTCCGACCATCTCATCCACCGAACGAACACCGAGTTTTGACATGTACTCCCGCAGCTCCTGCGCAATAAAGCGCATGAAGTTTTCAACATATTCCGGTTTTCCGCGGAAACGTTTGCGCAGTTCCGGGCTCTGTGTGGCAACACCTACCGGACAGGTATCCAGATTGCAGACACGCATCATGACACATCCCATGGTTACAAGCGGTGCCGTTGCAAACCCGAATTCTTCTGCGCCCATCAGTGCTGCAATTGCAACATCACGTCCGCTCATCAGCTTTCCGTCTGTCTCAATACGGACACGATTGCGCAAGCCATTCATCAGAAGTGTCTGATGTGTCTCTGCCAGTCCAAGTTCCCACGGAAGTCCGGCATTATGGATGGAGCTTCTCGGAGCAGCACCGGTACCTCCGTCATAACCGGAAATCAGAATCACCTGTGCACCTGCTTTTGCAACACCGGCAGCAACGGTACCCACACCGGCTTCCGATACCAGTTTTACGGAAATATCCGCATATTTATTGGAATTTTTCAGGTCATAGATCAGCTGTGCCAGATCCTCGATGGAATAAATATCATGGTGCGGCGGCGGAGATATCAGGCTGACGCCCGGCGTGGAATGACGTGTCTTCGCAATCCACGGGTACACCTTTTTAGCCGGAAGATGCCCGCCTTCTCCAGGTTTTGCACCCTGTGCCATCTTAATCTGAATTTCTCTTGCCGATACAAGATATGAACTGGTCACACCAAATCGTCCGCTCGCAACCTGTTTGATCGCAGAACAACGGTCATTGGCTGTGCCGGCAGATTCAATTCTCTCATCACTTTCTCCGCCTTCACCGGTATTGGATTTTCCGTGAAGATGGTTCATGGCAATGGCCAGTGTCTCATGGGCCTCCTGTGAGATGGAACCATAGGACATGGCTCCTGTCTTAAATCGTTTCACGATCTCATCAACGCTTTCCACTTCTTCCATGGGAACCGGTGTCTCGGCATATTTGAAGTCGAGAATTCCTCTTAAATTTCCATGGTTTTCCGCATCCACCTTTGCGGTATATTCTTTGAACAGCGCATAGCTTCCGGTCCAAGTAGACTGCTGAAGAAGATGAATGGTTGCAGGGTTGTAGCGATGTGCTTCTCCCTGACTTCTGGATTTATGCGCTCCCATACTGTCCAGCGTAAGGTCTGTTGCCAGCCCCAGCGGATCAAAGGCTTCGGAATGAAGCTTCTCTACCGTGTTCTCGATGTCTTCCATCGTGATACCGCCCACTCTGCTGACGGTTCCGGTGAAGTATTTATCGATCACTTTCTGAGAAATACCGATCGCCTCAAAAATCTGAGATCCCTGATAGGACTGAATGGTAGAAATACCCATTTTGGAAGCAATTTTTACAATTCCGCTCAGTACGGCATGATTGTAATCATCCACAGCCGCATAATAATCCTTATCCAGCATATGATTATCGATCAGCTCCCGGATGGTCTCCTGCGCGAGATATGGATTGATCGCACTCGCGCCATAGCCGAGAAGTGTCGCAAAATGATGTACCTCACGGGGTTCCCCGGATTCCAGAATAATCGCAAGGGAGGTACTCTTTTTCGTCTTTACGAGATGCTGATGTACTGCCGAAACTGCCAGAAGAGACGGAATCGGCATATGGTTTTCATCCACGCCGCGGTCAGAAAGGACAAGAATATTTGCTCCCTCACGGAAAGCCTTATCTACTTCCACGAACAGGCGGTCAATGGCTCTTTCCAGCTTGGTACTCTTGTAATAAAGCGTCGAGACAACCGCTGTCTTAAATCCGGGTCTGTTCAGGTTTTTGATTTTCAGCATATCGGTGTTGGTGAGGATCGGGTTGTTGATCTTCAGTACCTGACAGTTTTCCGGTTTCAGTTCCAGCAGATTGCCGTCTTTTCCCACATAAACGCTGGTGGAGGTAACGATCTGCTCACGGATCGCATCGATCGGCGGATTGGTAACCTGCGCAAACAGCTGTTTAAAGTAATCGAACAGCGGACGGTTTTCCCTGGAAAAAACAGCCAGCGGAGTATCGGTACCCATGGCACCGATGCTCTCGGCACCGTTCATTGCCATATTACGGATCGATGTCCGATACTGTTCATAGGTATATCCGAAGGCTTTCTGAAGACGTGAGCGCTCTTCCTCTGTGTATTCGACCATTCTCTGATTCGGAATTTTGATGCTTTTCAGTTCCACGAGGTTGCTGTCCAGCCATTCTCCATATGGCTGCTCATGAGCGTAGCCTTCCTTCAGCTCGTTATCATCAATCACCTTTCCTTTGACCGTATCCACCAGAAGCATTTTTCCGGGATGAAGACGTTCCTTAAGAACAATCCTGTCCTCCGGAATCGGAAGAACACCAACTTCCGAAGAAAGAATCATATATCCGTCGGACGTAATGTAATATCTGGACGGTCTCAGACCGTTCCGGTCAAGAACCGCACCCATGACATCGCCGTCAGAAAACAGAATGGATGCCGGTCCGTCCCACGGTTCCATCATCGTTGCATAATACTGATAAAAATCACGCTTTTCCTGGGAAATGGTATCATTGTTCGCCCATGGCTCCGGAATACAGATCATTGCTGCCAGTGCAAGCTCCATGCCGCTCATGACAAGAAATTCCAGGGTATTGTCCAGCATGGCCGAATCCGAACCTGCCCGGTTTACCACCGGAAGAACTTTGTGCAGCTCGCCTTTCAGGTACGGAGATTCCATATTTTCCTCCCGTGCCAGCATCTTGTCCGCATTTCCGCGAATGGTATTGATCTCACCGTTGTGAACCATGAAACGGTTCGGATGCGCGCGTTCCCAGCTCGGATTGGTATTTGTACTGAATCTGGAATGAACCATGGCAATGGCAGATTCATAATCCGGACTCTGAAGATCTTCAAAAAATGTCCGAAGCTGTCCCACAAGGAACATGCCCTTGTATACAATTGTACGGCTGCTCATAGATACCACATAGGTATTGTCATTGCTCTGCTCAAATTCCCGACGCACAATATACAGCTTCCGATCAAAAGGAAGTCCCTTCTCCACGTCCTCCGGCTTCTGAATAAAAGCCTGCATAATGCAGGGCATGCATTCTCTCGCCTTATGTCCCAGTACCTGCGGAAATACCGGTACGGTTCTCCAGCCGAGAAGCTCAAGACCTTCTTTTTTCAGGATCACCTCGAACATTTTTTTCGCCTGGGCACGTTTGATCTCATGCTGCGGAAAGAAAAACTGGGCAATTCCGTATTCTCTTTCTCCTCCAAGGATAATTCCATCTTTTTTACAGACTTTTTTGAAAAATTTATGGGAAATCTGCAGAAGGATTCCAACACCGTCACCGGTCTTTCCTTCTGCATCCTTACCTGCACGATGCTCCAGATTTTCAACGATCCTCAGAGCATTTTCCACCGTTTCATGCGTCTTCTTTCCCTTGATATTGACCACGGCTCCGATTCCGCAGTTGTCATGCTCAAATTCCGGGCGATACAGTCCACACGGTTCCTTCCTCACTTCACTCATTTTTCCTCATCCTTTCCTGTTCTTTTCCACTGCCGCCTGAATAAATCCACGGAACAGCGGATGTGCATGATTGGGTCTTGACTTAAATTCCGGATGTCCCTGCGTTCCCACAAAGAACGGATGATCCGCAATTTCAATCATTTCCACGATATGTTTATCCGGTGAAGTTCCTGCAATGCGCATTCCTTTCGCATCCAGCTCTTCACGGTATGCATTATTTACTTCATAGCGATGTCTGTGGCGTTCTTCGATTTCATGTTTTCCAAACAGGCCTTCTGACACAGAACCCTCACGCAGAACACATGGATAACTGCCCAGTCTCAGAGTTCCGCCCAGATCCTCCACATTTTCCTGATCCGGCATCAGTGCGATCACCGGATGGGTAGTCTCAGGATCCAGTTCTATGCTGTTTGCGTCCGCATAACCCAGTACATGACGGGCAAATTCCACAATGGCCATCTGCATCCCGAGGCAGATACCCAGATACGGGATCTTGTGAACCCTTGCGTAATATGCGGCCAGAATCATTCCTTCTGTTCCGCGGTTTCCGAATCCGCCCGGAACAAGAATTCCATCCACACTGTGCAGTCTCTGATCCAGATTTTTCTCATCCAGTTCCTCAGAATCCACCCACTCGATTTCCACTTTTGCCCGGCAGGAAATACCGCCGTGCTTCAGTGCCTCCACCACGCTCAGATACGCGTCATGCAGCTGTGTATATTTGCCGACCATGGCAATTTTTACAACCTTGTCCGGATTTCTCAGACGTTCCACCATTTCTTCCCAGTCGGAAAGATCCGGTTTTCTGTTTTCCAGACGAAGGCTCTGCAGTACCACATCCGCCAGCTTCTCTCTTTCCATTGCAAGAGGCGCTTCATACAGATATTCCACATCCAGATTCTGCAGGACATGTGTGACCGGAACATTACAGAAAAGTGCGATTTTCTCCTTCAGTTCTTCGGTAAGGGCATGCTCACTTCTGCAAACCAGAAGATCCGGCTGAATTCCCATTCCCTGAAGCTCTTTCACACTGGCCTGCGTCGGCTTTGTCTTCATTTCTTCGGATGCCCGAAGATAGGGAATCAGTGTCACATGGATCAGAATCGCATTATCTCTTCCCACATCATGCTGGAACTGACGGATGGATTCCAGAAACGGCTGACTTTCGATATCACCCACCGTCCCTCCGACCTCAATGATCGCAATGCGTTCCTCATCCGGAGATTTCGCACGATAAAAACGCCCTTTTATTTCATTGGTAATGTGCGGGATCACCTGCACCGTTCCCCCGCCGTAATCTCCGTGACGTTCCTTCTGAAGAACAGACCAGTATATTTTTCCTGTCGTCACATTGGAGTTCCTGTCAAGACTCTCATCGATGAAACGCTCATAATGTCCCAGATCCAGATCAGTCTCCGTGCCGTCATCTGTCACGAATACTTCTCCATGCTGAATCGGGTTCATGGTTCCAGGATCAATATTGATATAGGGATCAAATTTCTGCATGGTAACCTGATAACCACGCGCCTTGAGAAGGCGCCCGAGCGATGCTGCGGTAATTCCTTTTCCAAGACCGGATACCACACCTCCGGTAACGAATACATATTTTACTGCCATTTTTGATTTCCTCCTCCGTCTTCCCGACAGAACCACATCTGTCAAGAAAAAAGAGCCAGAAGCGGATAACAAGCCACTGCCCTGTTATCTGTTTCTGACTCCTTTGTCAGTTTTCCTCAATCTGAAATATGGATTACTATACCCCATTTCCACAGGTTTGTCAACATCCAATATCCGGCGAATCTGCCGGAATTTCCATCGGATAGTTTCCGTCAAAGCAGGCCTTGCACAGCGGAAGACCACCTGCCATTCCTTCCAGATATTCCTGCTGCATGTATCCAAGAGAATCTGCACCTATCATTTTCCGGATTTCTTCCTCGCTGTGGCTTGCTGCAATCAGCTGATCATTGGACGGAACATCGGTTCCGAAATAACAGGGATGCAGGAATGGCGGGGAACTGATCCTGACGTGAACTTCTGTGGCTCCCGCTTCTTTCAGCATACGGATCAGATTTGCAATCGTCGTTCCCCTCACGATGGAATCATCTACCAGAACGATTCTCTTTCCCTTCACAACCGATCCCAGCACACTGAGCTTCATCTGTACACTGGATTCTCTTTGCTTCTGAGTGGGCTTGATAAATGTACGGCCGATATAGCTGTTCTTATAAAATGCAAATCCAAATGGAATACCGGATTCTTCCGAAAATCCTTTTGCTGCAGGAAGTCCGGATTCCGGAACGCCGGTCACCAGATCTGCGTCTGCCGGATAGGATTTTGCCAGCGATTTTCCTCCGCGGATACGTGCATTATAGATATTCACGCCATCCATGACACTGTCCAGTCTGGCAAAATAAATATATTCAAACACACAGTGTGCACATTTTTTTACCTCGGGAAGCATCTGGGACCGGATTCCTTCTTTCGTGATCGTAATAATTTCTCCCGGAAAAATATCCCGCACAAATTCTGCGCCCACGCTGGTCAGCGCACAGCTTTCTGACGCCAGTACATAGGCATTGTCCCGCTTTCCAAGGCAGAGCGGCTTCAGACCGTAGGGATCACGTACACCGATCAGCTTTCTCGGGCTCATGACGACAAGGCCATAAGCCCCTTGAATTTTCAGTGCTGTTTTATAGACTGCCTCTTCCACCGTTTTGGAATGCACACGCTCTCTTGCAATATGAAATGCGATGACTTCCGAATCTGTAGTCGTATGGAAAATGGCTCCGTTCTGGATCAGTTCCCACTTCAGCTGCTGAGTATTCACCAGGTTGCCATTATGCGCAAGTGCAAGTGTTCCCTTAATATAGGACAGGACAAGCGGCTGCGCATTCTCTGCTACCGATGCTCCTGTCGTAGAGTAACGGACATGCCCCAGTCCGATATCGCCGGACATTTTGGAAAGCGTCTCTTCCTTTAATACTTCACTTACCAGTCCAAGGTCCTTGTGAAACTGAACATTTCCTCTTTCTGCAGCTGTGTCTGATACTGCCAGCCCGCAGGATTCCTGTCCTCTGTGCTGCAGTGCCGTCAGGCCGTAATAAACAGATGAAACCACATCATTTCCATCCAGATCATAAATTCCAAACACGCCACAGGCTTCTTTGATCTCTGCCATCGATTTCCTCCATAAATGATTGATTTAAATAATTAAATAAAATGTAGAAACAAAAAAGACACTTCACCCGATGGAAGCGCCTTTGCTATACTGAAAATTATAATGAGCATTAAAAATTTGTCAAGTTTTTTTCATTTTTTTCAAAAAAGACATTGACAATCTTATTTTTTCGTGTATACTACGTCACATAAGCAAAGGCGCTTTGGAGAAATCTCCAGAGCGCTTTTTCTGTTTTCTATGGAGTAATCATGAAAGGAGTGTACCTATATGGCACAGAATATTCCAGAACTCTACGGCAGTCTTGTATTTAACAATAAGATCATGCGTGAGAAATTACCGAAAGACATGTATAAAGCCCTCCGAAAGACGATCCAGAACGGAACACATCTGGAACTGGATGTGGCAAATTCCGTGGCCGTCGCTATGAAAGAATGGGCAATTGAAAACGGGGCAACCCACTATACGCACTGGTTTCAGCCAATGACCAATGTAACAGCAGAAAAACATGACAGCTTTATCTCTCCCACCGGTGACGGTGAGGTTATCATGGATTTCTCCGGCAAGGAACTGGTAAAAGGTGAACCAGATGCATCCAGCTTCCCATCCGGCGGTCTGCGTGCCACCTTTGAAGCAAGAGGATACACTGCATGGGATCCGACTTCACCGGCATTTATCAAAGACGGAACACTCTACATCCCCACTGCTTTCTGTTCTTATACAGGAGAAGCGCTGGATAAAAAGACACCGCTGCTTCGTTCGATGGAAACCTTGAATAAAGAAGCTGTTAAAATGCTTCACCTTCTGGGAGATACGTCGGTAAAAAATGTATCCACAACCGTTGGTCCGGAACAGGAATACTTCCTGGTGGAAAAAGAGTTATACAAACAGAGAAAGGATCTCGTCTTCACCGGACGTACCCTGATCGGTGCTCCGGCACCGAAAGGTCAGGAGATGGAGGATCATTATTTTGGTTCTCTGAAACCGCGTATTTCCGCATTTATGCATGACCTTGACGAAGAGCTCTGGAAGCTTGGCATTCCAGCCAAAACAAAACATAACGAAGTCGCTCCTGCACAGCATGAGCTTGCTCCGGTATTTGACACAACCAACGTTGCCGTCGACCACAACCAGCTTACAATGGAAGTTATGAAAAAGGTTGCGGAAAAGCACGGACTGGTTTGTCTTCTCAATGAAAAACCATTTGAAGGAATCAACGGAAGCGGCAAACATAACAACTGGTCCATGACTACGGATGCCGGTGAAAACCTGCTGAATCCCGGAAAAACACCTGCTGAAAATACACAGTTCCTTGTATTTTTGACAGCAGTCATCCAGGCAGTCGATGATTACGCAGATCTTCTCCGCATTTCTGTTGCAAGTGCAGGAAATGACCATCGTCTTGGCGCAAATGAAGCACCGCCGGCAATCGTATCCATCTTCCTTGGTGACGAGCTTACGGCAGTACTGGAATCCATCGAGAAAGACGAGTATTTTGACGCGAAAAAATCAGTGCAGATGGATATCGGTGCAAAGGTACTTCCGCACTTTACCAAAGACAATACCGACCGAAACAGAACTTCACCGTTTGCCTTCACCGGAAATAAATTTGAGTTCCGTATGCTTGGCTCCGCTGCATCTGTTGCAAATCCGAACATCGTTCTGAATACGGCAGTTGCAGAAGTTCTCCGTCAGTTCTCTGCAAAACTGGAAAACGTTGCTCCGGAAGATATGGAAAGCGCGGTTCATGAGCTGATCAAGGAAACCATTTCCGCACACAAACGGATCATCTTCAACGGCAACGGCTACACAGACGAATGGATTGAAGAAGCAGAACGACGCGGACTTTACAATCTGAAATCCACGCCGGATGCCCTTCCAATGTGGATCGCAGATAAAAATGTGAAGCTCTTTACCGAGCATAAGATTTTCACAGAGGGTGAGCTTCACTCCCGTTATGAGATCTGGCTTGAAAATTACATCAAGACCATCAACATTGAATCCAATACAATGGTTGAGATGGTACAGAAGGATCTCCTTCCGTCTGTATTCAAATATATGGAAGAAGTTTCTCAGACCGCAACCCTGAAGAAATCTGTCGTTTCCGGCATTTCTGTGGAAACAGAGTCCGCTCTTCTGGAAGAACTGACTCAGCTTTCCGGTGAGATGGTCAAAGGACTGGATAAGCTGAAAACCGATACCGCAGCTGCACTTGCGGAAGAAGATGCGCAGGATTCTGCCAAAGCATATCAGTCTGTTGTTCTTGCAGATATGCAGGAGCTGAGAACTTCAGCTGACAAAGCAGAGGCTCTGATTCCGGACAGCTTACTTCCCTATCCGACTTACGGAAAACTGTTATTTTCGATCTAAAAGGTAAATTCAGGGGATATCCTTTATGAACTCTACTTCATAATTCATTATCGATTTCCTCATCCATTAACCACACGATATACGGATATCCTCTGTTTTACATATAAAAGGGAACGCTGCAAAGCAGATCACTCGTCTGTTTTGCAGCGTTCTCTTTTTCCATTATGCCGAAGGAAGATTCCACCGGTAGTGTGCAGCCAGAAAGCGGATCAGCATCACACACACAGAAGATGCCAGCATTGCGGGAAGCAGACCGGCTGCCCGGTATACAAATACACATACAGCTGCCCCCACAATCGAAGCACAGGCATAAATATGGCGAAAGAATATATAGGGAGGCACGCTGGCCATCATATCACGCAGAAGACCGCCCCCCACACCTGTGATCGTCCCGAGGAATACCAGGAGAAATGTATTGTCCAGAAAGCCCTGACGGATTCCCGTATTCACTCCCACTGCCGTAAATATCCCCAGTCCCACAGAGTCCATCAGCAGCATCAGTTTGTCATACGTCGTCCGGAATTCCGAAGAAAGAATTTCTTTTTTATAATATGCAATCAGAAACACGACAAAAGAGGTCACCGATGCAACCGCTGCATAGACTCCTTTCTGAAATACACCAGGAGGAATAATTCCAAGGACAATATCACGGATAATCCCGCCTCCTACAGCTGTTACGACCCCAAGCACAGCCACACCAAAGATATCCATCTTTTTCTCAACACCAACCATTGCTCCGGAAGCAGCAAACGCAATCGTTCCAATTATTTCCATAACAAAAACAACTACCTGATAATCCATTGCCAGTCCTCCTGAAACACTGCATACGAATCAGGCACGATTCACAGCACGTACTGCATAATTGTAAATTCTTTTATAAGTGGTACTGTGATAATGCAGTCCGTCATCAATGCCTTTATTATTAAATCCAAATCCTTTTTTGATCAGTTCAGAATAGGTATCAATATAGGTATAAGTATTCCCGAGCGTATTTTTCATGGTCTCATTAAAAAACCGGATATAGCTTTCCGCTCTGTGCCGGTCTACCATACCATAAGCCTGAATCATTTTCATATTGATTGGATTCAGTGACATAAAAAACAGCCTGCAGTTGTAGCTCTTCAGCTCCGGTGCAATTTTCTTCATAAACGAAATATAACTGTACAGATTTGCAGGATCGTTTACTCCAAGATTAAACACGACTGCAACCGGTCTCTGTGCCGTTCCTCCGCCGTTTTTCTTCAGATTACGGATCAGATTTGCATATCCCGTCTCCTGGAACCAGGACAGCATGCCGCCCCGTTTTTCCACATAGGACACATTTTTATCAAAGGAACTGCCAAACTGAATGGCAATGGTATTTTTCATGTGGTTGGTTCTGGAATCTCCCACAAAAATGAGCCGTGTATATTTCTTTGTATTCAGCTTTGCAACCTGATTCTGCGTCAGGTTTACTTCATTCGCCTTTCGGAAGAGAACCGGATAAAGATTCACATTATTTGAAAACACAATCTCCTCTCCCACCTGATACTGTGGGTTCGTCTGTCTCCCCCTTGCCATACTCCATCCAAGAAATGTATATCCGTAAGGATTGGATATTCCAGGCATGCGGACACTGCTTCCGTATTTTACCCGATAGGATCCGTATTTCTTTCCTGCATTATTATAGAAGGTAATGGTAATTCTTTTTTCCCGAACCGCATAAAATGCCGTATTCTTCTGAACCGTATAGGTACTGCCCGGCTTATAGATCGGCGGACTGCCACCCTTTTTCGTCGTCCAGCCAACGGTATCGTACCCGTCGATCTTCGGAATTTCCGGAAGAACGATTTTCTGATTCCTGACTGCTGTCGTATTCAGAGACGAATAATATGCACTGGAACTGCTTCCGTCCTGATTGTTAAATGTAATTTTGTACTGAATCTGTCGGTACACGGCATAAAGTGTCATATCTTCTGTCAGCGTCAGATACGAATGAACCTTATAATCTGCATAAGACGCACCTGGCTGACGTGACCAGCCGAGGACTCTGTATCCATTCACTTCCAAAGCATCCGGAAGAAGCACCCGGGTACCCTTTACGACATTTTGCCCGATGGAATCGTAATAGGAGCTGCTTTTCCCGTTACAGTGCAAAAACGTAATGCTGACTCTGTTTCCGGAAACTGCCTGAACCTTTTTGACGGATCCTGCACAGCAAAACAGCAGTATAAACAGAAGAACAAAACTGATTTTTTTAACTTTATTTTCTGACTTCAATGAATATCCTCCGATCATGCTTTACATCGTATTCACGTCATGAACCGCATAATTATAAATTCGTTTGTATGTATTGGCCGTATAGTGCAGGCCGTCATCTGTGCCATTGTTGTCAAATCCGAAACCGATTCTGATCAAGCGGGAATAAGTATCAATATATTGATACTCATCTCCAAGCAACACACACATTTTGGAATTAAATGTGCGTACTGCACTTTCTGAACGATGCCGGTCCACCATGCCGTAAGCCTGAATCATCTTCAGATTAATCGGATTGAGAGACATGAAGAACAGTCTGCAGTGATGTTTCTGCAGCTGCGGTGCAATTTTTTTCATAAATGAAATATAATTGTACAGATTTGCCGGATCATTGATCCCCATATGAAACACAATTGCCACCGGCCGCTCTTCTGTACCGTCTCCAAGCGTTTCCAGATTCCTGAGAAGCTCCGGATATCCTACAGCTCTCAGCCATGGAAGCATACCGCCCCTTTTCGCCACAAAAGATATATTTTCAAATACAGAGCTTCCAAACTGATCCTCCATCGTACTTTTCATCAGATCTGTCCGGGAATCTCCCACGAAAATCAGGCGGGAATAACGTGCCGTATCCAGCGGAACGATCTGATCCCTCGTGAGACTGATTTCACACTGTACATTAAAAAAAACCGGAAACAGAGATATGTCTTTCTCAAACACAATGGCCTCATCTACCTGATACTCCGGATCAGAAGTCTTTCCCGGCCTGTCAGACCATCCCAGCAATGTATATCCCTGCGGTTCTTCCATGCCGGGAATCCGAAAGGCACTGCCCTTTTGAACCAGGCAGGAATAGCATTGGTTTCCGGAAGCATCACAGACCGTTACCGAAATCTTTTCCTGATCCATTCCGGCTTCTTTCCCGAAACACTCTGCCGATGGAAAACAAATCAGCACAGCAACAAACAAATACAGCGAACATATCACAAGTATTTTATCGATTCTCATGTATTTCTCCAACATTTCTTAATACATACCAATCCAGAGCTATGATAGCACAGATTATTCTGATAGACAACAAAAAGAATTTCTTTTTTAAAAAATGGCTGTTAGAATAAAGCGGACAAGTCCGCTTCGAACTCCCTGTATCCCTCAATTCTTGAGGGACTTGCTCCGCTTTACGCGCCAGATGCGGACTGCCATAGGCAGTCAAAATGCCGCAGTACAGGCACCGCGGCATTTTTGTATCAAACACATATTCAGTTGTGGCTTTTGAACCGGATAACAGATTGCTTATTCAACATCCTGAAGGGCATCTGAATTTTCTTCTCCGGTACGGATCTTAACCACACGTTCCACATCATATACGAAAATCTTTCCGTCTCCGATATGTCCGGTATAAAGAACCTTCTTGGCTGCCTCAATCACGCTGTCAACCGGAATATTGCTTACTACCACTTCCACCTTAATCTTCGGAAGGAGGGTCGCATCAATTTCAACACCACGATATTTCTCGCCGGCACCCTTCTGAATACCACAGCCCATAACCTGTGTCACCGTCATACCGGTAACACCGAGATCATTCATAGCTCTGCGGAGCTTATCATACCGGGACAGCTTTGCAACGATAACCACTTTGTAAATGCCGGACAGATTCGGCTGTTTTACAACCGGAACAGAAGCATCCTTCATTGCCTGAGAAGCGGTTACATAATTGTCGTTTCCGAGATTTGTATGTTCGTTTTCTTCCATTGTCATAGACACATCCATGATGCTGAAACCGGAATATGCAGATGCAAGACCATGTTCCATGGAGTCCAGACCGACAATTTCCTCTTCCTCTGTGACACGCAGCCCGAATACTGCTTTGATTACATAGAATACAATAGTCATTGTAACGGTCGTCCATAATCCAACGGCCAGAACACCAAGAATCTGCAGTCCGAGCTGATGGAAACCGCCGCCGTAGAAAAGACCTACGATAGAATCATTGCCAGGTGCAGTAGTTGTTGCGAAAAGACCTGTTGCAATGGTACCCCAGATACCGTTCATACAGTGAACTGCCACAGCACCAACCGGGTCATCAATATGAAGCTTGTAATCCAGAAGCCATACACCAAATACAACCAGAACACCTGCAACAGCGCCAATGATTATGGAACCAAAAGCATCTGTCACATCACAGGGTGCCGTAATTGCTACCAGACCTGCAAGAGATGCGTTCAGACACATGGAAACATCCGGTTTTCCATAGCGAACCCATGTGAAAATCATACATACAACGGTTGCAACTGCAGGTGCAACGGTCGTCGTCAGGAAAATCGATGCCAGCTGCTCTACCGAAGTGGCTGCAGCGCCGTTGAATCCATACCAGCCAAGCCAGAGAATGAAGACACCAAGCGCACCAAGTGCAATGTTATGACCGGGAAATGCATTGACTTTTGTAACCTTGCCGTTTTTGTCTTTGTTGAATTTTCCGATACGCGGTCCAAGAATTGCTGCACCGATCAGTGCGGAAATACCACCTACCATATGGATGGCACAGGAACCGGCAAAATCATGAAATCCCATCTGAGAAAGCCAGCCGCCGCCCCAGATCCAGTGTGCTTCCACTGGATAGATCACTGCAGAAATCACTGCAGAGTACACACAGTAGGAAAGGAATTTTGTTCTTTCTGCCATGGCACCGGACACGATCGTTGCTGTCGTCGCACAGAATACCAGGTTGAATACAAAATTGGACCAGTCAAATTCTGCGTACGCAGAAAAGATGTCAAATCCGGGTTTTCCGATGATACCCATCATATCTTCTCCTAAAAGAAGTCCAAATCCGATCAGGATAAAGGTGCAGGTACCGATACAGAAATCCATCAGGTTCTTCATGATAATGTTACCGGTGTTTTTTGCTCTGGTAAAACCGGCCTCCACCATGGCAAAACCGGCCTGCATCCAGAAAACCAGCGCGGCTCCGATCAGGAACCAGACAGCAAACAGATTGCTGTTTATTGCATCCATAATTTCTTGTGTCATAATAATCTCCTCCTCATTCCTAAAAAAATAAGGCGAAACATGGAGTTTCAGCTGACACAGCTGCAAAACGCCATTGTTTCGCCCGTTAAATACAAAAGGTGCCGGGATATGTTCCTGGCACCTTTGCTTAACATGTGTGTAGTTTACAACAGCAAAGTAAAAAAGTCAATCCTATTTTTTTATCTTTGCGTTTTTCTGTTTAATTGTAGAAAATATATAATTATTTTCAAAATATTTATTCATTTTTTACAAATGATAACGGCCGAATCTCCTTTCGATAGACATAGCGCATGAGCGAGGCGCTGAACAGGAACGAACATATCTCCGATACCGGAAACGCCCACCACACGCTTGACAGACCGCCGATTCTGGAAAACAGGAAGCCACAGGGCAGAAGCACCACCAGCTGCCGCAGCGCAGAAACAAACAAGCTTAACATTCCATGCCCCAACGCCTGATACACGGATCCGGCAGTAATCCCAAAGCCGGCAAGCAGAAAACTGAGACTGATGGTTTTCAGCGCAGGAATCCCGATTTCAAGCATGACCTCCGAGGCACTGAACATTCCGAGCAGTGTCTCCGGCAATACATGAAAAAGAATACACCCCAAAATCATGATACCTGTGGCATACATCACACTCAGCTGTATTGTCTTTACGATCCGCTCCGGTTTTTTCGCACCAAAGTTAAAGGCAATGATCGGAATCAATCCATTGTTCAGACCAAACACCGGCATAAAGATAAAGCTCTGCAGCTTAAAATATGCTCCGAATACAGCTGCCGCTGTGGATGAAAATCCCATCAGAATCTTATTCATCCCGTAGTTCATGACAGAGCCGATCGCCATCATCACAATCGACGGAATTCCCACGCTGTAGATATGTTTCACCAGCTTTATGGTCGGACGGTAACGGAACGGCGCAATATGAAGTTCCTTATTCACCCTGCAGTTCATTGCAAGTCCAAGTGCCGCGCCGATTATCTGCCCGGTAACCGTAGCCAGTGCAGCTCCGGCTACTTCCAGTCTCGGAAAGCCAAACAGGCCAAAAATCATAATGGGATCCAGTACAATATTGATGACTGCACCGGCCATCTGTGAGACCATGGAGCAGACGGTCTTACCGGTAGACTGCAGAAGCCGCTCAAAAATCATCTGAAAAAACAGACCGAAAGAAAAAAGTCCAATGATCCGGATATACTGCAGACTGTATTTCGCGATCATGGGATCCGAAGCATTTGCCGTCTGTCCACCTACAAACATTCTGCCAAAGATCATGACGATAGCGGCAAACACTACAAAGCTTCCACCGGCCAGCCAGATACCGGTATTCGCCGCACGGTTGGCATACTCGTGCCGTTTCTCACCGAGAGCCTTGGATACCACCGCATTGATACCCACACCGGTACCGCTTCCCACGGCAATCATCAGATTCTGCACCGGAAACGCCAGCGAGACAGCCGTCAGGGCACTCTCCCCAACCTTTGCAACGAAAATGCTGTCTACAATATTATATAATGCCTGAACCAGCATGGATAACATCATAGGCACAGACATGGTGATCAGCAGTCTGGCCACCGGCATATACCCCATCTTATTTTCCTGATACATCCTGCGTTCTTCCAGCAATTTTCTTCCCCATCCTTCCTAAATCGTTTCTTTTCTCATTGTATAAGAGCCTATTTTATATGTCAACCGACTTCTCTTCTTTTTACACGGTCATGCAGAAAAACCTTTCCGGACATTTTTCGACAATCCCCGCTTTTCCTTGACAGTACAGATGTCTCAATGATAGACTCCAGATACAGAAGAATATGTCTTTTTGTTCTTCTTGATTATAATTGCGAGGTATACTCATGATTCTCAATGTAAAAAATTTAAGTCACGGTTTCGGAGACCGTGCCATCTTTGAAAATGTTTCCTTTCGCCTTCTGAAAGGCGAACATATCGGCCTGATCGGAGCAAACGGCGAGGGGAAATCGACCTTTATGAATATCATCACCGGAAAACTGATGCCGGACGAGGGTACCGTCGAGTGGATGAAGCATGTCCGTGTGGGTTATCTGGATCAGCATGCAGTTCTGGAAAAGGGCATGACCATACGGGATGTGCTTCGTTCCGCTTTTGATTTTCTCTTTCAGATGGAGTCAGACATGAACCGTATGTTTGACCGGATGGCGGAAGCCACCCCGGAAGAAATGGAAACCCTTCTGGAGGAAACCGGAACCATTCAGGAGCTTCTGGAGCATCATGATTTTTACATGATCGATGCGAAGGTGGAAGAAGTTGCCCGGGCCCTTGGCCTTATCGAGATCGGGCTGGACCGGGACGTCACAGAGCTGTCCGGCGGGCAGCGTACCAAGATTCTCATGGCAAAGCTGCTTCTGGAAAAACCGGACATTCTTCTTCTGGATGAGCCAACCAATTATCTGGACGAACAGCACATCGAATGGCTGAAACGATATCTGAACGATTATGAAAATGCGTTCATCCTGATCTCCCATGACATTCCGTTCCTGAACAGCGTAGTCAATCTGATCTATCACATGGAAAACCGGCGTCTGGACCGGTATCCCGGAGATTACGACAAGTTTCAGGAGGTCTATGCCATGAAAAAGTCTCAGCTGGAAGCCGCCTACAATCGCCAGCAGCAGGAAATCCGGGATCTGAAGGATTTCGTAGCCCGAAATAAGGCGCGTGTTGCCACGAGAAACATGGCTATGGCCCGCCAGAAAAAGCTGGATAAAATTGATCTCATTGAACTCGACCGGGAAAGACCCAGGCCTGAATTTCATTTCCAGATGGCCCGGACTTCCGGAAAAGATATTTTCACCACCAGGGATCTTGTCATCGGATATGAGGAACCCCTCACAAGACCCCTGAACCTGCATATGGAACGCGGCGAGCGCATCGCTCTCACCGGTGCCAACGGAATCGGAAAAACTACCCTTCTCAAAAGCATCCTCGGTCTGATCTCCCCCTGTTCCGGCACGGTGGAACTGGGCGACTATCAGGAGGTTGGATATTTTGAACAGGAAACGCCGGAGGGAAACCGCAGCACCTGTATCGAGGAGCTATGGAAGGAATTTCCGGCTTACACGCAGTATGAGGTACGCGCCGCTCTTGCAAAATGCGGTCTGACCACAAAACATATTGAAAGTCAGGTCCAGGTCTTAAGCGGAGGCGAACAGGCCAAGATCCGCCTCTGCAAAATCATGAACCGTCCCACCAATATCCTCCTTCTGGACGAGCCCACCAATCATCTGGATGCAGACGCAAAAGAAGAGCTGAAGCGGGCACTTCTGGAATACAAGGGCAGCATTCTCCTGATCTGCCACGAGCCGGAGTTTTATCTGGATGTGGTCACAAAGGTCTGGAACTGCCAGGAATGGTCTCTGAAAATATGAAGCATGTGCATAAAAAGGGCGTCCGGATAATCCGGACGCCTGCACTTTTTTCCTATCTGTATGTTGTATAAATATATGCTCCATAAGAATAAGTCGGCTTTGCACCATAATACTTTGTTCCACCATAATTTTTATATGGTCTTACAAAGAAATAGTAATTTTTATACTTGGTAAGTGTTCCGGTAATATAGGTATTTCCGGTAGTCACTTTCACACAGCGGAAGGTATTTCCACCATCTGTGGACATATATACCATATATCCGCTGCTTCCGTATGCACGCGGCCATGTAACTTTCATGCGGCTGCTTCCGTACAGACTGAGAGAGACTTTTGGAGCATTGCATGTATAAAGCGTTCTGGAGCTGACTTTCTTTCCGCTTGTGTTATAACCGGTAACGGTAGTTCTGTACCACATGTTTCTTGCAAGTGCATAATCCAATGTAGTGTACGTGGTCGTTTTTGAATATTTGTTTCCGTTGTAAATATTCTGGAAGGTGTATTTTACCTTTGCCTCACCCTTCGTCGCTTTGCTGATTTTAAAACGAACCTTTCCATTTGACAAAGCGTAGATACCCTGGAAACTGATCGCTGCAGATGCCTCTACTGCAGTTCCCGCAACAAGCGTAAACACCATCAGAAAGCATACCAGCATTCTGCTTATTTTTTTCTTCATACTTCTCATTCCTTTCTGTGAATTTTTCGTGAATTCATACATATAGCATATCACTTTTTCCCAGAAAATTCAATTATTGTTTCAAAAATATCAGCAAATTTAAATAATCCGTAATATATTCCAGTCAGTTTATCTGTTCCTTCTTTTTTCTCTTTGTTCTCCCGACGCATTCTTCGTCAGGAAACAAAAAAATTACAAATTATGACTGGACGAATTCACTGTTTTGTGAGAGAATGATGCTAGGATGTTAGGTTTATTTCCACAACATCACAGTCAATCAAACTTGAAAGGAGTTTTAAAATGATTTATTCACGCGAAGTAGAAGAAATGTGTCCAGTGGCACAGGGCGTGCATCATGGCGCTGCCCCGATTCCCGAAGAAGCAAAATGGGTACAGGCAAAAGAAGTTAAAGATATTTCCGGTTTTACACACGGTGTTGGCTGGTGTGCTCCTCAGCAGGGTGCATGTAAGCTTTCCCTGAATGTAAAAGAAGGTATCATCCAGGAAGCACTGGTTGAAACCATCGGCTGCTCCGGTATGACTCATTCTGCTGCTATGGCATCCGAAATTCTTCCGGGACTGACTGTTATGGAAGCACTGAACACAGACCTTGTCTGTGACGCGATCAACACAGCTATGAGAGAACTGTTCCTGCAGATCGTTTACGGACGTTCTCAGTCTGCTTTCTCCGAAGACGGACTTGCAGTAGGCGCCGGACTGGAGGACCTTGGAAAAGGACTTCGCTCTCAGGTTGGTACTATGTACGGAACACTCAAAAAAGGTCCCCGTTATCTGGAAATGGCTGAAGGTTATGTTACAGGTATCGCTCTTGACGAAGATGATCAGATCATCGGCTATCAGTTCGTAAGCCTTGGAAAAATGACAGACTTCATCAAAAAAGGTGATGACCCGAATACTGCTTGGGAAAAAGCAAAAGGTCAGTATGGCCGTGTAGCGGATGCTGTTAAGATCATCGACCCGAGAAAAGAATAATAGGAGGACAAATCAATGGCTTTATTTGAATCATACGAGAGACGAATTGACAAAATCAATTCCGTTTTAAACAGCTATGGAATCGCTTCTATTGAGGAAGCTGAAAAAATCACAAAAGACGCTGGTCTTGACGTATACAATCAGATCAAAGGCATTCAGCCGATCTGCTTTGAAAATGCATGCTGGGCATACATCGTAGGTGCTGCCATCGCAATCAAAAAAGACTGCCGCAGAGCTGCTGACGCTGCTGCAGCAATCGGTGAAGGTCTTCAGGCTTTCTGTATCCCGGGTTCTGTTGCCGATACCCGTAAAGTAGGTCTTGGTCATGGAAACCTCGGAAAAATGCTTCTGGAAGAAGAGACCGAATGCTTCGCATTCCTTGCAGGACATGAGTCCTTCGCTGCTGCGGAAGGTGCCATCGGTATCGCAGAAAAAGCAAACAAGGTTCGTCAGAAACCACTTCGTGTCATCCTGAACGGTCTTGGAAAAGATGCTGCACAGATCATCTCCCGGATCAACGGATTTACATTTGTTGAGACAGAATATGATCCTTATACAAACGAAGTAAAAGAAGTTTACCGCAAATCCTACTCCGAAGGCCTTCGCGCAAAAGTTAACTGCTATGGTGCAAACAGTGTACCGGAAGGCGTTGCTATCATGTGGAAAGAAAACGTTGACGTTTCTATCACAGGTAACTCCACAAACCCGACACGTTTCCAGCATCCGGTTGCAGGTACATACAAAAAAGAGCGTATCGAAGCAGGCAAGAAATACTTCTCCGTTGCTTCCGGCGGTGGTACAGGACGTACCCTTCATCCGGACAACATGGCTGCAGGCCCGGCTTCTTATGGTATGACCGATACTCTCGGACGTATGCACTCTGATGCACAGTTCGCAGGTTCTTCTTCTGTACCGGCTCACGTAGAAATGATGGGTCTGATCGGTGCAGGTAACAACCCGATGGTTGGTATGACAGTTGCTGTCGCTGTTTCCATCCAGGAGGCTGCTGACGCAGGCAAATTCTAAAAAATGGCGTAAAATATTCCGGGAATGGCAAAAGCCATTCCCGGATTTTTTGTTTCTAAAATCATTATCATATCTTTTCATTCATTCTACTCATCAAACTCCAGAACAGCAATATTGAACCGGTCTGTCTTTTTCACCTCCAGCACTTTGCCCTGGGTGGATTTCAAACGTTCTCCGGGCGGAAACGGCTTACTCATTCCGATCGCATCATCGATCATATAGCTGTACATGCTGGCTGTCTGATATTCCTTAATACCGATCATCTGCCCGATGGTGAGCATGTTTCCATTGTTTTCTATGGAAAATTCCATTGTCCTCATAACATTTCCTCCTCTTTTCCGACATGAAAATGTCTCCGGTCACATCAGCCCCATTCTGTTGCAAATCAGGGTCAGAATGATAATATGTACCGGATAAAATGCGTAAAAGAAATACTTTCCCCATTTCCCCCGGATAAACCCACGTTTTCCATTATACATGTTGATTGACAGAAATGCAAAACATGCCTTCCATTCATAATGCAGCCATGCACTTCCCACCAGTGCCTGTACCGCCATCTGCTCCCGCAGAGCAAAAAGAAGCAGAATAAAAATGAATCCCTTCCAGCCATAGTCTGCTTTCAGTACAGTAGAAAACCAGAACAGAGACAGAAGAAGCAGAATCTGGACCGACTGCCGTTCCCGAAAATACTCTATGACACAAATACCCACATATCCCAGAAATAATGTAAAAAACACATTCTGTTTTTCGTAAGACCATGTATTTGTGTGCATAAAATTCCACGGAATTTCTGAAATACAGGCAAACAGAAGCAGATTTCTGCCGTATTTCAGCCGGTCATGTGTGTGCAGGAATCCTTCTGCCAGTAAAAAACAAAATATGGGAAATGCCACTCTCCCGATATCCCGGGACAGCCGGTACATCGACAGCGTTTTTCCAAACAATTCAAACACCGGTACATTTGCCGGAGGATATCGATACAGAATAATCGCTCCGATATGATCGATCAGCATGGTGATCATCGCAATCATTTTTAGTGCACTTCCGCTTAAGATCCTGAATTTTTCCGGAAAACACGGCGTGGCCCCCGAATATGTCAACTGCTTTTCTGTCATATCATTCTCCTGACTTTTTTTCTGTTTCTTATTATTTATATCACTTCCGGCAAAAGGTACAAGTTTTTTTCAGTTTGTCTGAAATTACGACTTCAGCCAGTCGATCATCGCCTGTTTGTCCGTAAACAGCTTCATATTTTTACCGGATACGCCGGTACACCGGACAGCCAGGTTATTGCCTTTGGCATCTTCAAAATTATATCTGATCATAGCATAATTATTGTGGGTCCAAATTCCGTCACTGTTTTTGTACATTGTAAATTTATTAATTTTACTTACATTCGACGGAGTGTATACCAGTTTGGAACGATAACTGAAATATCCCTCAAATCTGGCAGACGTTATATCATCTCCCACACAGGCAATGGTAAAATACGGAATCTTCTGTCTGTACTGGCTGTCATATCTGTATTCCATGAAGCATGCACATTTTCGAATCTTTGCACCGGCATTCAGAATCAGGCGCTCTCCCATCTCGTCAATGTATTTGCTGCCATAGGAGCAGAGTGTCGGTTTGAAAATGAAATACTGTGCATATGACGGATGCTTTCGGATAACCGTCACTTTACAGGTCGCCTTAACGCCGTTACAGGAAGCAGTAATTGTTGTCGTACCGTCATTCAGTGCTGTCACCGTTCCGTTGCTGCTTACTTTCGCAACTGATGTTCTGCTGGATGACCAGGTGACGGTTTTGCTTTTTCCTTTTACCGTAGCAATTAATTTTTCAGATGTATTGATATACAATGTAAGCTTCGTTTTATTCAACGTAATTGTAGGTTTCAGTACTTTAACGGTACAGGTCGCTTTTACCCCGTTTGCTTTTGCAGTAATGGTAACGGTACCTACTTTCTTTCCGGTCACCTTTCCGCTGCTGCTGACCGTGGCAACCGCCTTATCCGAAGAGCTCCAGGTCACGGTTTTGCTCTTTCCTTTCACCGTAGCGGTCAGAGTGGTGGAACAATCCTTATAAATACTCGTAGACTTTTTATTTAGTGTGATGGTAGGGTTCAGAACTTTCACCGTACAGGTTGCTTTTACTCCGTTAGCAGATGCAGTGATCGTCACCGTTCCCGCTTTTTTTCCAGTCACTTTGCCACTGGTTGTCACCGTTGCAATGGATTTATCCGAAGAACTCCAGGTCACAGTCTGACTCTTGCCGGATACCTTTGCAGTCAGTGTATATGTACAGTCTTTATATATACTGACAGAGCTCTTGTTCAGAGTGATATTGGCAACCGTCACCTTACATTTCATTGTTTTTCCGCCATATGTAACGGTGATCGTGGCAGTTCCCGTTTTTTTCCCGGTCACCTTTCCGGAAGAAGTTACTGTTGCGACAGACGTATCTGAGGATTTCCAGACAGCCTTCACCGCTGCACCGTTTTCTGTCACGTTCAGTTGATAAGTACTGCCCACCTTGACCGTAATGCTTGTCTTGTTTAACGTGATATTCGTAATCTTATCCGCAATGTCATCCAAGGCATCGCCAATATCCCCCGGATCTGTAATGACGTAATACTTGTCCTTCGATGCAAGATCCTTCATCAGGCGTTTTCCGAAAACTAGATCATTGCTTTCTGAATTGTGGAAAAAGCCCAGAGCATAAATAAAATAATTTTTGTTTTTCAGTTCTACGTCTGTATTATAGGCAGCATTTGCAAAGGCATATTTGCTACTGTGATCCGAAGAAGTGTAACGTCCGGATGTAACAGAACTGCCGGTGTTTGGAAGACCATCCGAACACAGGATGACATTTTTAATGACTTTGGCACCGCTCGGCTGTGCATCAAGAATATTTCCTGCAAGCTGGAATGCCTCGTTCATATTGGTATTCCCACCGGCAGAAACATTATCGATACTCGCATTCAAAGCAGAAAGGTTATTTGTCATGGAGCAAACGATGCCTGCACTGTCAGAATATGCAACCACTGCAAGATAATTATTTCCATCTGAACTGAGAACCTTCTTGCAGAACTGCTTTGCAGCTTCCTTTTCCCGTTCCAGCGGTGTTCCCTTCATGCTGTTTGATGCATCCAGAATCAGTACATTATACCGAGTCGTCGTGGCAGTTGTCTGACTGACTACAGACACAATACATTCAATACTGGTACCATTGTAAATTGCAGTAATGACAGCAGAGCCCTTCGCCACACCGGTGACAACGCCGCTGTTGGAAACCGTTGCTACCGAAGGATCCGAAGTAGCCCATGCCTGTGCACTGACAATCGTTCCGTTGTCCATCACATACAGAGGATAGGTATCCCCGACGGCAATGGTAACACTGTTATTGCTCAGGACCAGATCTCCGGCATTCAATTGATCGGATACTTCAGACAGAATAAATCCATCTTCTTCCATGACCGCTTCTTCGCCCATCTCCGGTTCTTCCGCAAATTCAGAATCGGACAGTTCCCCCTGTGGGTCCTCTTCCACTGTTTCTTCGCTCCAGATTTCCCCTTCCGGAACAATGGTCTCTTCCTCAAAAACGATTTCTTCCTGGAATTCTCCGGATTCATCCACAAAATCAGACTCTGTATCATACTCTGTGTATGAATTTTCTTCTTCCGGCTGCTCCTGCGATTCTTCCTCAGGAACCGGTTCTGCAGTCCTGGCATCTTCCACACTGTCCAGAGACAGTTCCTGAACATTCTGGTCTGAAATGTCTTCCGCAAAAACACTGGCTGCCTGAGTCAGTCCGTTCAACGGGAAGGCAAGCAATACTGCAAGTAATAAAGCTGTAATTTTTTTCATGACGCAACATTCCTCCTTCATAAACAAACTGGATAATTATATATTAAATGACACAGATTAATTTCGCAAGTTAATATTGCATCAAATAAAAATATTTGTCGCCAACCTCACATGCATTCGACTTGAAGCAGAAAAAGCAGCGGATGTCCCCGGAAGATTCCATCCGGGTGATCCACTGCTTTCTGTTATTGTTTTATGTATCTCCCAATTACCATATTGAAATCAGACGATTTCAAACAGGCAGTTTCGAATTTCATACATCAAAAATCCTGATCTTATTTATGTCTTGCAGTCAGGGTATACGGAACCGCAACAAAGAGAATGCCGCCAACCATATTGCCCAGGGTTACAATCACCAGATTGTAGATCATTCCCATCAGACTGACATCAAAACCATTCGGATTCATAAGACCGATGGAAAGGAACGTCATATTTGCAATGCTGTGCTCAAATCCACAGGTAACGAAGGTTGTCACACAACAGAAATTGATCATGATTTTTGCAGTTTCTGTTTTCAGACGGGTTCCGCACCAGATTGCAACGCAGACACAAATATTACAGAGAATTGCTTTTGCAAACAGGTTTGCAGGAGTTCCTGCCATCTTGGAAGAAGCTGCGTTGGCAAAGAACGTTCCGATATCACCGCTTCCGGGAATACCGGTCATTGTGAAGACTGCAGCGGAAATCACAGAGCCGACAAGATTTCCCAGCCAGCAGATTACCCAGTACTTGGCAACTTTTCCCCAGCTGACCGCCTTACTCATACCGCCCACACCCAGAACAAAATTGTTTCCGGTGAAAAGCTCCGAACCAGCCATTGTCACCATACAAAGACCTACAGAAAAGACGATACCACATGCCAGTTTGGTTGAGTATGCGCCGCCGCCTGTGAACACTCCTCCCACAACACCCATGAGAATACTTCCGAGAGCAATATACACGCCTGCCATCATTGACATCAGGAACATACCTCTCAGATTGTGATCCATGAAATCAATTTTCTTTTTGGCTGTTGAACAGACTGCATCAATGTCACTTTCGTACATATCAATTTCCTCCTTTTTCTGAAACCATTTTTCAATGATACAGTGTTTACTGACCACAGTTCCTGCCAAAACCAACCCTAAAGTTTCTGCCGGATCCATACTGTCAGTTTAATTTAAGTCGAAGATTGAACTCCAACTGAGATAAATTTACCACAGAATACCTGTAACATCAACCTAATTTTTCGCAACAATCTCATTTGCGTTTTTATAGATGGAATCCGCCGGAACACATCCCCGAACCGGTGAAAGCGGATAGATATTTGTATTTCTTCCAATTACAGTACCCGGATTCAATACGGAACCACATCCCACTTCCACGCAGTCCCCCAGCATTGCACCAAATTTTTTCATGCCGGTCTGAACCGTCTCGTCTTTCTCCTTTACGACCACATTTTTCTTGTCCGATTTCACATTGGAGCAGATGGATCCCGCCCCCATGTGTGCCCGATATCCAAGAACAGAATCCCCCACATAATTGTAATGCGGTACCTGAACTTTGTTAAATAATACGCAGTTTTTCAGTTCCGTAGAATTTCCCACGACTGCTCCTTCCCCCACAATTGCCTTGCCCCGGATAAAGGCACAATGACGCACCTCTGCATCTTTTCCGATGATCAGAGGTCCGTTCAGGCAGGCTGTGGGAGCAACCTTTGCACTTTTTGCAATCCAGATATCTCCTTCCCGGTATTCGTATTCCTCCGGATTCAGGGTCTGTCCCAGTCTGCAGATAAAATCTCCGATTTCCGGAAGCACTTCCCAGGGATACGTCTTTCCCAGAAACAGTTCCGCTGCAATGGTCTCCTTCAGATCCAGCAGATTTTCAATGGTAAAATCTTTTAACATCTATTTTCCTCCTTTTCCGGCCGGTGCCTTTCCTGCCGCGGACCGGGCAGCCGGCTTTTTATAATACTGTGCCGCTGCGTCGAAATACTGCCGCAGTACCGGCTGGAAATTACTTGCTTCCACCTGTTCCGTGCGAACACGGACAAACCGCTCCAGCTTATCCATATACTCCTGTTCCGTAATGGTTCCCTCTGCCACATACGTCAGCCCCTTTTCCCAGCTGGCAGTCAGCTCCGGATTCAGAAGCTGTCGGATGGAACAGTTCACCACATCAAAAATCATTTCTCCCAGCAGCGTTGGTGTAATGATCTGCGTCTTTTTATTCAGAGAAAGATATTTGATATGAAACAGTTTTTTCAGAATCTCTGCCCTGGTGGCACTGGTTCCGATTCCGCTTCCTTTGATCTGTGCTCTTAATTCTTCATCCTCGATCAGCTGCCCGGCATTCTCCATGGCAAGGATCATGGAACCGGAATTATATCGTTTGGGCGGTGATGTCTCCCCTTCTTTGATCACAAGGTCCGCAACCGGAAGGACATCCTTTTTCTTCAGCTTCTGCAGCGCATTCAGAAGTGCCTGATCACAGGAAACCTCTCCAGACTCGTCCCGGGAACCGCCTGCATCTTCCGGCTTTTTATCCGAGAAAGAATTCACTGCAATCTTCAGATACCCTTCCGAAAGGAGTACCCGGAAAGAAGAAAAGAAAGCTTCCTCCCGGATCTTTGTCACCAGACTGATCTTCTGGTATACTGCCGGCGGATAAAAGATGCATAAGAAACGACGGACAATGGTTTCATAGACTCTTTGCGAAGTCACCGGCAGCCCCGACAGCGCGCGGATTCCCTGACCGGTGGGAATAATCGCATAATGATCCGTAATCTGCTTATCATTCACATATCTTGTCTTCGCAATCCCTTTGTATGTCCCTTCTTCAAGCACCTGCGCCGCCGCATCTGCCACTGGCGGATAGCTGCGCAGTCCGGAAATATTTTTGTAGATTTCTTTTGCCACCGCTGTCGACAGAACACGTGCATCGGTTCTTGGGTATGTTACCAGTTTTTTCTCATACAGTTCCTGCACGACACGCAGGGTCTCATCCGGACTGATCTTGAAAAGTCTGGAACAGACATTCTGAAGCTCTGCCAGGTTAAACAGAAGCGGCGGATTTTTGTTTTCTTTTTTTCGTTCCACTTTTTCCACACAGCAGGTCAGCGGTGTCTCTTCCCTGAGATATGTAATCAGCTCCTGTGCCTTTTCTTTTTTCTTGAAACCGTTTTCCTTATACAGAGCAGGAGACTGAAAATACCGGCTGCCTTCCACTGCGCGCCATTCTCCCTCAAAGCTTTCCCCCTCCAGCATCACAGAACTGAGGACACGGTAAAAGGGTGTTTTGACAAATGCACGGATTTCCCGTTCTCTTCGCACCACCATTCCAAGGACACAGGTCATGACACGTCCCACAGAAATTGCCTGATATTTGGTTCCAAGATAACCCGATACGCTGTTTCCATAGCGCAGGCTGAGTACCCTGGAAAAATTGATTCCCATGAGATAATCTTCCTTTGCCCGCAGATATGCAGATGCAGCCAGATTATCGTAAGCAGAAATATCCTTTGCCTCCCGAATCCCGCGAAGAATTTCCTCTTCTGTCTGAGAATCAATCCAGACACGCTTCTGCTCTTTTCCCTTTACGCCTGCCATCTGTGCAACCAGACGGTATATATACTCTCCCTCACGTCCAGAGTCGGTACACACGTAAATCGTATCAATATCCGGACGGTTCAGAAGCCCTTTTACGATCTGGAACTGTTTGCTCACAGCCGGAATCACCTCATATTTGAATTCCTCAGGCAAAAATGGCAGCGTATCCAGGCTCCATCTTTTGTATTTCATATCATATTTTTCCGGGTAGCTCATAGTAACCAGATGACCCACACACCAGGTTACCACCGCATTCTCCGATTCCAGACAGCCGTCCCGCTTCTGCCCGTTGATTTTCAGTGCTTTTGCAAATTCCTGGGCCACTGACGGCTTCTCCGCAATATATAAAGCTTTTGGCATTCTAACTCTCATCTTTCTGTCACTTCATCGTTACAGTAGGTATTATATCATCTGTGACTTCTTTTCACAACCGCTTTCCTGCACGGAGTCTCCCTGGCTGTATGATTCTTAGGAAATCCAGTTTTTCATCTGCAGAGCAAATTGGAGTAATTACTACCTAAGAAATGAATAAAGACCGGGAAGCTGTTTACCAGCTCCCCGGTCTCTATGTATGAGTCTGTTTATTTTGCCTGGATATATCCCTTTGCCTTCAGTGTCTCCGCACAGAGCACAGCTCCGCCGGCAGCTCCTCTTACCGTATTGTGGGAAAGTCCTACAAATTTATAATCATAGACCGTATCCTCACGAAGACGTCCAACCGAAATACCCATTCCGTTTTCATAATTCACATCTTCGGTCACCTGCGGACGATTGTCTTCTTCCAGATACTGGATGAAGTGCTTCGGTGCACTTGGAAGCTCTGCTTCCTGCGGGAATCCGCTGAAGTCCCGCAGCGCCTGAATCAGCTGCTCCTTCGTCGGTTTCCTGCGGAACTTTACAAATACGGCAGCCGTATGTCCGTTCAGCACCGGCACACGGATGCACTGACAGGTGATTACCGGAGAGGTGGCGGGAACGATCACGCCATCTTTAATTTCACCCCAGATTCTTAATGGTTCTTTTTCACTCTTTTCTTCTTCTCCGCCGATATACGGAATGATATTGTGCTCCATTTCCGGCCAGTCTTTAAACGTTTTTCCTGCTCCGGAAATTGCCTGATACGTTGTCGCAACTACTTCATAAGGCTCAAACTCTTTCCAGGCAGTCAGTACAGGCGCATAGCTCTGAATGGAACAGTTTGGCTTCACAGCGATAAAGCCGCGTGTCGTACCAAGACGCTTTTTCTGGAATTCGATAACGTCAAAGTGCTGCGGGTTAATTTCCGGCACAACCATCGGCACATCCGGAGTCCATCTGTGCGCGCTGTTATTGGATACCACAGGTGTTTCGGTCTTTGCATATGCTTCCTCAATGGCTTTGATCTCATCCTTGGACATATCAACTGCAGAAAAGACGAAGTCCACCGTAGCGGCAACCTCTTCCACTTCATTGACATTCATGACCACCAGCTTCTTCACTGCCTCCGGCATCGGTGTATCCATTTTCCAGCGTCCGCCCACAGCTTCTTCATAGGTTTTTCCTGCGCTTCTTGCACTTGCGGCAACCGTCACAACCTCAAACCACGGATGATTCTCCAAAAGAGAAATGAATCTCTGTCCTACCATTCCGGTAGCTCCCAAAATACCTACTTTCAATTTTCCACTCATAATCTTTCTCCTCGTTTCGCGTGTTCGTCTTTCTATGGCGAACACTTGTCTTTTCGATAAATACTATAACATTTTAGACAAAAAATCAATACATTTTTTATGAAAATCCACTTAATTTTCTTCCAGATACTTCCTATTCTCCGAAATAACGGCTTCCATTGCATCCGGACCAGGCGCTCCCAGTGTCATACGCTTCTCCACACAGGTCTTCATGCTGATGGCTTCATAAATATCTTCCCGGAAAACAGGACTGATCGCCTGGTATTCTTCCAGAGACAATTCGTCCAGCGAAATTCCTTTTTCGATACAGGAAAGAACCAGTCTTCCCACGATTCCATGGGCATCCCGGAACGGTACGCCGTGGTTTACCAGATAATCAGCCGCATCTGTGGCATTGGTAAAGCCATTTTTGGCACTTGCTTCCATATTCTCTTTCCGGAACTGCATCGTGGATACCATTCCGGTAAACAGTGCAAGACAGCCCTTCACCGTGTCGATCGCGTCGAAGGTGAGCTCTTTGTCCTCCTGCATATCTTTATTATATGCCAGCGGAATTCCTTTCATCGTCGTCAGAAGAGACATCAGCGCACCGTATACTCTTCCCGTCTTTCCTCTCACCAGCTCTGCAATGTCCGGATTCTTCTTCTGCGGCATAATACTGCTGCCGGTGCTGTAGGCATCATCAATTTCCACGAAGCGGTATTCATTGGAATTCCAGAGAATGATTTCCTCGCAGAATCGGCTCAGATGCATCATAATCGTGGAAAGTGCCGCAAGAAGCTCAATCACATAATCTCTGTCTGACACCGAATCCATACTGTTCCGGGTAGGCTCATCAAAATCCAGCAGCTGTGCAGTAAACATCCGATCCAGCGGATAAGTCGTTCCTGCCAGTGCACCCGCCCCCAACGGACAGGTATTCATCCGCTTCCGGATATCCTTAAGCCGTCCGCGGTCTCTCCGAAACATTTCAAAATAGGCACCCACATGGTGTGCAAGCGTCACCGGCTGCGCTTTCTGCAGATGCGTAAACCCAGGCATATAGGTGTGAACATTGTCTTCCATGATCTTCTGCAATTCCTTCAGAAGATTTTTTACTTCCTCGTCAATTGCATCAATCTCATCCCGCACATACAGCTTCATATCCAGAGCCACCTGGTCATTTCGGCTTCTTCCGGTATGCAGCTTCTTTCCTGCGTCCCCGATTCGGTCTATGAGATTTGCCTCCACAAAGCTGTGAATATCTTCATATTCCGATGAGATTTCCAGTTTTTTGTCCTGCACATCCTTCAGAATACTGTCAAGACCACCCAGAATTTCTTCTTTTTCCTGTTCTGTCAGAATCCCCTGACGGGCAAGCATCTGCACATGCGCCTTGCTGCCCCGAATATCCTGCTCATAAAATTTCTGATCAAATGAAATCGATGCATTAAAATTATATACCAGCTTATCTGTTTCCTTGGTAAAGCGTCCGCCCCACAACTGTGCCATATTGATTCCTCGTTTCTTAATTTTATGTGTGTTAGTTTACCATATTTTCTTTAATTTGCAAGTTTTTTCCGCTCTCTTAGTGCAGCTTCCCTTCTGGAGAAAACGCAGCCGCAGTAATTCTGCCGGTACAGACCGTATTCCTTTGAAAGCTCTGTAGAGCGCTTGTAGCCGTTTTTCTTTTTAAAATCGGAGGGAAGATGAGAAATGTGATAGATTTCTCCCAGTTCTTCGCCAATCTGATTGAGCATGGATGCATTCTTCAGCGGACTGATGCTGAGTGTCGTCGTAAACCACGAAAAGCCATATTCCTTTGCCAGTCTTGCAGTCTCCTCCAGGCGAAGACGATAACAGCGGAAGCACCGTTCCTGCCCCTCCGGCAGATCCTCCAGCCCTTTCGCCATCTCAAAAAAAACTTCCGGACGATATTCTCCCTCCAGAAAAGAAACCGGATGGTCAAATTTCATCTCACGGATCAGCCTGCGCATTTCTTCCACACGCTTTTCGTATTCCTCCCGGGGAGATATGTTCGGATTATAATAAAAAACCGTAATTTCAAAATATCTGGACAAATATTCCAGAACATAGCTGCTGCAGGGTGCACAGCAGCTGTGGAGAAACAGACGCGGTACCCTGTTTTCTTCCTGCAGCTTTTCGATGCATGTTTCCAGTTCTTTCTGATAGTTTCTCTGATTCAAAATACCAACCTCTCATTTTTAAGAAATGCAGAACTCTTCGATCCACCGGATGGCATGCTCCGGGTTTGGCGCATTTGCCACCACGCACACAATGGTCGGTTCGTAAGGAAGCGAAAAGTCCTCCGCCACACTGCTGTTCTGCAGAACCAGGCGCTCACCCTGCAGGGATTCTCCCAGCTTCTCACAGGTATCCGCATCCAGAAGCTCTTCCAGATTCAGGAAATAGTCCCCGGTATGAAAACTGCTTTCGTACAGTTCTTCCGGCATCAGCACAACATCGATGGAAGCTGCACCGACCTTTGTGGAAAATGACATCTGGCTGGAATAATTCAGTTTGTTTTCCTCATCCAGGAACAGACTGCTGTCAATCGTGATTTCCTGGTATTTGCTGTCCCATCCGAGCGTTTCCCGTATTTTGCCCGATACCTCTGTCGTATCCTCCATCCGGGATTCCACTACCGCAAACGAAAGAACAGTATCAATTTTAGAATTTCGATAGGATACGGAAACAATATAAATCAGAAGCGCGATGACAAGCACTGCTGCCATTGCCGGCTTGTAATACATCCAGATATACTGGATCCGTTTTCCCCAGCTCATTTCCCTGAGCTTCTGCTTTTCCATCTGTCGTTTCTGTTCTTTCGTCAGATCCGACTCGTGAATCACAGGTTCTGTCGGCTGTTCCTGTGTCTCCCCATCCGGTTTCCATTCAATTCTCATTCGTACGATCACCTCTTTTTTATTCTTTTTATCATACCATACCCACCTTTTGATGTCCACAGACAGACAGAAAACTTCACATACTGATCAAAATCTTTTGAAACATCCGTTTCTGCAAATGTTCCACATGATCCGGCTTCCTGCAAACAGTAACCAGTTTTTTCCAGACGCATAAGCTATACTATATGACACAGGAGGTAATCACATGAAACCGCTTTTAGAAGTCCGGGATGTCTGTCTGTCCTATCACACAGTTCTCGGCGAAACTCCGGCACTGTCTCACATTTCCTTTGATCTGATGCCGGACGAATTTCTGGCAATTGTAGGGCCGTCCGGATGCGGAAAAACAACCCTTCTCAATCTGATTGCCGGACTGTCGCTTCCGGAACACGGTACCATTTTAATGGATGATTCACCGGTAGCGCTGCAGAAATCACGGATCGGATACATGCTTCAGAAAGACCATCTGCTGGAATGGCGCTCGATATACCGGAATGTCATACTCGGACTGGAAATACGCAATCAACTGACAACACAGAATCTGTCCACGGTTGACCAGATGCTGAAGGCCTATGAGCTGGATAAATTCAGGGATGCAAAGCCTTCCCAGCTTTCCGGCGGGATGCGGCAAAGAGCCGCTCTGATCCGCACACTTGCACCGGATCCCGATCTTCTTCTTCTGGACGAACCGTTTTCTGCACTGGATTATCAGACACGCCTTCGCGTCTGTGATGATATTGGCCGCTTATTAAAAAAGGCAGCCAAACCGGCCATTCTGGTAACCCATGATATTTCCGAGGCGATCAGTATGGCAGACCGGATCATCATCCTTGGAAATCGTCCGGCCTCCATTCAGCGGATCATACCCATCCGGCTGGATATTCCGGACCGAACACCGCTTTCCTCCCGCAGTGCCCCGGATTTCAAATATTATTTTAATCTGATATGGAAGGAGCTGAACCAGAATGTCTGAGCTTTCTCCTCTGCAGCAGCAGTATATAAAAAAACGAAGACAGGAAAGACATATCGTCTGCACCGTGAGGGTGCTGATTTTTCTTTTGTTTCTCCTGCTCTGGGAAATTGCCTCCGGATGCGGCTGGATCGATTCGTTTATCTTCAGCAGTCCCTCACGGATTCTGAAAACCTTTTTCCAGATGTGCCTGAGTGAAAATCTGATGCACCATATTTCTATCACCCTGGAAGAAACACTGATCAGTTTTTTTCTTGTGGTTACGGTCGGAACCGGTATTGCCATACTTCTCTGGCTTTTTCCGAAAGCCTCACAGATTGCCGAACCCTATTTCGTCGTATTAAACAGCCTCCCAAAGTCCGCTCTTGCCCCTCTGCTGATTGTATGGCTGGGTGCAAATATGCGGACTATTATCGTTGCGGGAATTTCTGTCGCAATATTCGGTTCTGTCATCAATTTATATACCGGATTCCAGGATGTAGATACAGAAAAGCTGAAGCTGGTCACCACACTTGGAGGAAACCGCCGGCATCAGCTTTTTAAGATTGTTCTTCCTGCTTCCATTCCTCTGATTCTGAGTGTGATGAAGGTGAATATCGGCCTTTGCCTGGTGGGTGTTGTGATCGGCGAATTCATTGGAGCACGGGAAGGTCTTGGGTATCTGATCATATACGGAAGCCAGACCTTTAAGCTGAACTGGGTCATCATGTCGATCGTGATTTTGTGTATCATTGCCATGATGCTGTATGCCGTTCTGGGATTGCTGGAAAAAAGGTATATGAAAAGAATTTAATAGTTTACAGAAATCTTTTATCAGAAATCCGACTGTTTTATTGTGTTTTGAAATACCTCGATATATAATGAGTCAAGGGACAAATGGACATAAAATGCCTGCATGCGTTTTTATGTCTATGGATCCCCTGGCTCATTTGATACTATTCCAGGATTGGAGTCTCACATGAAAAAAGAAGGTTATTATTCATCCGGCGAATTCGCCCGTCTGGCCCATGTCACGCTGCGGACCATCCGCTATTACGACAAACATGATATCCTGAAACCATCTTACGTGGCGCCTTCCGGAGCACGTTTCTATACCGATACGGATCTTGCCCGTCTTCAGCAGATTCTCCTTCTGAAATATCTTGGCTTTTCTCTGGATGACATCCGGGAAATGACCATCGACGACACAGACTACCGTTTCATGCTGAATTCTTTGAACATCCAGCTGAAGCTGGTCCGGGAACGCATTGAACAGATGCAGCTGGTGGAAGCGGCGATCATGGATACGGCGGCAGCCATCTCCGACCGCCACACCATAGACTGGAGCAGCATGCTGAACCTGATCCACCTGACCAGCATGGAAAAAAGTCTGAAAAATCAGTACCAGAATGCCAGCAACATTTCGGCACGGATCCATCTCCACAGTCTGTATTCCCAGAACAAGCAGGGATGGTTCCCATGGGTTTATCAGCAGTGCCGGATTGTTCCCGGAATGAAGATTCTGGAAATCGGCTGCGGCGACGGGGCACTGTGGACACAGAATCTTTCCCTTCTTCCTGACCAGGTATCCATCACACTGTCTGATGTTTCCGAGGGAATGCTGCGCGATGCCCGGCGGGCCATTGGTGCGGAGGATCCCCGCTTTACCTTTGCCTCCTTCGACTGCCACAGTATCCCCATGGAGGATGGACAGTTTGACCTGGTCATCGCAAACCATGTGCTGTTTTATTGCAGCAATATCCGCCAGGTCTGTCAGGAGGTATCCCGTGTTCTGAAACCCGGCGGACATTTTCTGTGCAGTACCTACGGTTCCGGTCACATGAAGGAAATCAGTCAGCTTGTACAGGATTACGATAAAAATATTGTTCTGTCAGCGGAATATCTCTACGAACGCTTTGGCCGGGAAAACGGCAGGGAGATTCTGTGCAGAGATTTCTTTGATGTGCAATGGCATTCCTATGAAGATTCTCTTCTGGTCACGGAGGCAGAGCCTCTGATTTCCTACATTCTTTCCTGCCATGGAAATCAGAACCAGTACATTCTGGATAAGTACAAGGATTTCCGATCCTTTGTTGCCAGAAAAACCGACAAAGGCTTTTACATTTCCAAGGATGCCGGCATATTTCTTTGTGAAAAAGTTACAAATTTATGAATTTTTTGAAAAAGTTCTTGAAGGTGACCTAAGGTCACCTTTTATAATGAATGTATCAAATAAAAAAGGAGAAAACTTATGAAAGGTATTATATTAGCTGGAGGTTCCGGTACACGCCTTTACCCGCTGACCATGGTCACCTCAAAACAGTTACTGCCGATTTATGATAAACCAATGATCTACTATCCGCTCGCGGTTCTTATGAAAGCCGGCATCCGGGATATTCTGATTATTTCCACCCCACAGGATACCCCCCGCTTCCGTGAGCTTCTCGGTGACGGACATCAGTTTGGCGTTAAGATCAGCTACGCAGTTCAGCCAAGTCCGGACGGACTGGCACAGGCATTCCTGATCGGCGAGGAATTCATCGGACAGGACACCGTTGCCATGGTTCTGGGGGACAACATTTTCTCCGGCCACGGACTCACCAAGCGGCTGAAAGCGGCTGTGGAAAATGCGGAAACCGGAAAAGGTGCCACCGTATTCGGGTATTATGTCGATGATCCGGAGCGCTTCGGAATCGTGGAATTCGATGCAGAGGGAAAAGCGGTTTCCATCGAAGAAAAACCGGAGCATCCGAAGAGCAATTACTGCGTCACAGGACTTTATTTTTACGATAACCGGGTGGTGGAGTATGCCAAAAGCCTGAAACCCAGTGCCAGAGGAGAACTGGAGATTACAGACCTGAACCGCATTTATCTGGAAAATGCAGAGCTGAATGTGGAGCTTCTGGGACAGGGATTCACATGGCTGGATACCGGAACACACGAAAGCCTGGTGGAAGCCACCAACTTTGTAAAAACCGTAGAAAGCCATCAGCACCGAAAAATTGCCTGTCTGGAAGAAATCGCATATCTGAACGGCTGGATCACAAAAGAGGAAGTTCTCAAGGTGTATGAGGTACTCAAGAAAAACCAGTACGGCCAGTATCTGAAAGATGTTCTGGACGGAAAATACATGGATGTTCTGCACTGATCATTTTTATTCTTTATTCACTGATAAAAGGAGATATTTTATGACAATTATAGTAACCGGCGGTGCCGGATTTATCGGAAGCAACTTTATTTTTCACATGCTGAACAAATACCCGGACTATCGTATCGTATGTCTGGACTGTCTGACCTATGCCGGAAACCTTTCCACGCTGGCACCGGTTATGGACAACCCGAACTTCCGTTTTGTGAAGGAAAGCATTACAGACCGGGAAGCGGTATACAGACTTTTTGAGGAAGAAAAACCGGATATGGTAGTAAACTTTGCAGCAGAAAGTCATGTGGACCGTTCCATCGAAAATCCGGAAGTTTTCCTGAACACCAATATCATCGGAACGGCTGTCCTTATGGACGCCTGCCGCAAATACGGAATCCAGAGATATCACCAGGTTTCCACCGATGAAGTATACGGAGATCTTCCGCTGGACAGACCGGATCTGTTCTTCACCGAGGAAACTCCCATTCACACCAGCAGCCCGTACAGCTCCTCCAAGGCAGGTGCCGATCTGCTTGTTCTGGCATACCACAGAACCTATGGTCTGCCCGTCACCATCAGCCGCTGCTCCAATAACTACGGCCCCTATCATTTCCCGGAGAAGCTGATTCCGCTGATGATTGCCAACGCACTGAATGACAAACCTCTTCCGGTTTACGGAAAAGGAGAAAATGTCCGTGACTGGCTCTATGTAGAGGATCACTGCAAAGCCATCGACCTCATTATTCATAACGGCCGTGTGGGTGAGGTATACAACATCGGCGGTCACAACGAAATGAAGAACATTGATATCGTAAAAATCATCTGCAAAGAGCTTGGAAAGCCGGAAAGTCTGATCACTTATGTGGCAGACCGTAAGGGACATGATATGCGCTACGCCATCGATCCCACAAAAATTCACAGTGAACTGGGATGGCTGCCCGAAACAAAATTTGCAGACGGAATCAAGAAGACCATTCAGTGGTATCTGGATCACAAGGAATGGTGGGAAACCATCATTTCCGGAGAATATCAGAACTATTATGAAAAAATGTACGGAAACCGCGGGGAGGCATAAAGCATGAGAGTATTTGTTACCGGTGTTGCCGGTCAGCTGGGACATGATGTCATGAACGAACTGGCCGCAAGAGAAATGGAAGGTGTGGGAAGTGATCTTGCACCTGAATACAGCGGGATCGCGGATGGTTCTGCCGTGACCGCCATGCCGTATGTTCCCATGGATATCACAGACGCAGCTTCTGTGGAAAAAGTCATCACAGACGCCAATGTGGATGCCGTCATTCACTGCGCCGCCTGGACCGCTGTCGATGCAGCCGAGGAAGAAGAAAATCAGCCGAAAGTGCATAAGATCAATGCCGTCGGAACCGAAAACATCGCCCGTATCTGCAAAAAACGGGACCTGAAGATGCTGTATCTTTCCACGGATTACGTGTTTGACGGACAGGGGGAAACACCCTGGCAGCCGGACTGTAAGGATTACCGCCCTCTGAATGTATATGGACAGAGTAAACTGGACGGCGAACTGGCTGTTTCTTCTCTTCTGGATAAATATTTCATTGTCCGCATCGCATGGGTATTCGGCAAAAACGGCAAAAACTTTATCCGAACCATGCTGAATCTGGGACAGAAATACGATACCATTCGCGTAGTCAATGATCAGATCGGTACACCAACCTACACCTTCGATCTGGCAAGACTGCTGGTGGATATGATCGTTACAGACAAATATGGGTATTACCATGCCACAAACGAAGGCGGCTATATCAGCTGGTATGATTTCACGAAAGAAATTTTCCGACAGGCCTGTGCGGCAGGTCATACAGAGTATGCCAAAGTCCATGTGATTCCCGTTACCACACAGGAATATGGCATCTCAAAGGCTGCACGTCCTTTCAACAGCCGTCTGGACAAACACAAGCTTACCGAAATGGGATTTTCTCTCCTTCCTGCATGGCAGGATGCACTGGCCCGATATTTAAAAGAACTTGAATAGGAGTGTTCTCTCATGACAAAACAGGAATTTCAGCAGCTCACACAAAATACCGTTCTTCTGGACGGTGCCACCGGATCAAACCTGATGGCCGCCGGAATGCCGCGCGGAATCTGTACGGAGGCATGGATTCTGGATCACAAAGAAATCTTTCAGAACCTTCAGGATCAGTATATAAAAGCCGGCAGCCGTATTCTCTGCGCACCCACCTTTGGCGGAAATCGGATCAGTCTCTCTCTTCACGGACTTCAGGATCGGCTGGAGGAGATGAACCGGACACTTCTGTCTTATGCAAAGGAAACTGCACAGGGGCGGGCATACATCGCCGGCGATATCACAACCACAGGAAAAATGATGCAGCCATCCGGAGAAATGACTTACGAAAAAGCGTTTGATGTTTACTGCGAGCAGCTCTCGGTTCTGCGTGATGCGGGAGCCGATCTGATTCTGGCAGAAACCATGATCAATATTGAAGAGACTCTGGCCGCTCTGGACGCTGCCAGATCCGTATGTGATCTTCCGGTAATGTGTACCATGACGGTGGAAGCTGACGGCAGTATTTTCAGCGGCGGAAATATTATCGAAGCAGTTGCCGCTCTGGAAGCCGCCGGTGCCGATGCCGTAGGTGTCAACTGCTCGGTCGGTCCGGATCAGCTGGTGAGTGTGATCCGCAATATCCGGGAAACCGTCTCTGTTCCTGTGATTGCAAAACCCAATGCCGGCATGCCATTTATCGATGATCAGGGTAATGCCATCTATCATATGGGACCTCAGGAATTCGCAGGTCATCTTCTCGAGCTTTCCCGCCAGGGCGCAACGATCCTCGGAGGATGCTGCGGTACAACACCGGAGTATATCCGTGCCGTTTCCTCCCTTCTGAATCTGTAAAGCAAAAACCGGTCAGATCCTGTTTCCGACACTGCCTTTTTCGCAGCTCGGACATCATCTGACCGGTTTGATTCTCTCTCATCATTTGCCTAAAACAAAAATCCTTATATCCTTATGCCTCTTCTCTCGCAATTTTGCACAAAATATCCACACAGGTCTGTATTCCCAGCGCCGAAGAGCTCAGGCAGATATCGTAAGAGGATGCTTCCCCAAACTCTTTGTTTGTAAAATACGCACAGTATTTCTTTCTTGCACGGTCAATGGTGCGAAGCTCCTCTGCGATTTTGGATGTGGAAACATCCGGCATTTTTGCCTGCATATGCTCCATGCGCCAGTAGGAATCCGCACTGATAAATACATGAAGTGTATTGTCATATTCCTTCAGAATATCATCTGCATTTCTTCCCACAATGACACAGTTTCCTTTTTCCCCGATCTTTCGGATAACCTGTGCCTGTATGGCATATATTTTCTCGCCCAGCGGTTTGTTATAAAAATCAAAAAGACTCTGCGCAAATCCGAAATTTGCAGGCACCCTTTCATCCCATTTCAGGAGGGTTTCCGTATCCAGATTTGCCGATCTGGCAGCCTGAAGGATAATCTCTTTGTCGTAATACTCATATCCCAGTTCCTGTGCTACCGCATGGCCGATGGTTCCGCCACCTGCACCGAATTCTCGGCTGATTGTAATGATCTTTTTCATAAAAGCCCCCACTTTTCATTTTTTGTGCCGGATCACAGCACTTTATTCAGGAAATCTATGGTTCTGGGTTCCCTTGGATTGTTGATAACCTCCTGTGGTGTCCCCTGTTCCACAATATATCCGTCATCCATGAATACCACCCGGTCAGCCACCTCTCTGGCAAATCCGATCTCATGAGTAACCACGACCATCGTCATGCCGTCCGCTGCCAGTTCCTTCATTACCGCCAGTACTTCACCGACCATTTCCGGATCCAGTGCGGAAGTAGGCTCATCAAACAGCATGATATCCGGCTTCATTGCCAGTGCTCTCGCAATCGCAACACGCTGTTTCTGGCCACCGGAAATCTGCGAAGGATAGCAGTCTGCCTTGGTCTCCATTCCAACGCGCTTCAGAAGACGCATTCCCTCGGCCTGTGCCTCCTCCTTTGTCATCTTTTTCAGCTCCACAGGCGCCATGGTGATATTCTGCAGCACCGTCTTGTGCGCAAACAGATTAAAATGCTGGAATACCATTCCGATATTCTCGCGAACTTTGTTGATATCGGTATGTTTGTCTGTCACATCTGCACCGGCAATCAGAATCGTTCCTGCCGTCGCAGTTTCCAGCTGATTCAGACAGCGAAGAAATGTGGACTTTCCGCTTCCGGACGGTCCCAGCAGAACAACCACTTCTCCTTCGGTAATATCAATGCTGATGTCCTTTAAGACCTCCAGCTTACCGAAGCTCTTTTTCAGATTCTGCACATGAACCATTACTTTTTTATCTGCCAAGACTGGTCCTCCTCTCTATCCGCTTTGCAATCTTACTGAGCGTAACAATTACAACCATATACATAATACCGACGATTGCCCACGTCTGAAGGGATTTGAAGGTATTTCCACTGATGGTCTTACCCATATTGGTAAGTTCCGGAAAACCGATAACAGACAGGATCGATGTATCCTTCAGCGTAATGATAAACTGATTGATGATTGACGGAATCATGGTCCGGATCGCCTGAGGAAGGACTACCAGACGCATGCTCTTTCCATAGGTCAGTCCGAGACTGCGGCTGGCCTCCATCTGCCCTTTGTCCACACTCTCAATACCAGCACGGATAATCTCTGCCATATAGGCACCACAGTTCATGGAAAGCGCAATGGTTCCTGCCTGGAGCGCCGAAAGCCGGAAATCCTGGATGCCCATCATCTTGATTCCTGCCGGAACACCGAAATAAATAAAGTAGGCAAGTACGATCAGAGGCACTCCACGTACCGCATCCACATATACGGTTCCGATAAAATTGAGCACCCGATTGCTTCCGACGTTCATCAGTCCGAAAATCATACCAATGATCATTGCGAAAATCAGGGACAGAAGTGTCAGAAGCAAAGTCTGTCCAAGTGCCCGCAAAAGCATGCTCCAATATGTCTGCACAATTGCAATCATGTTCTCACTCCTTTTAGAAAAATCGCGGGGACGCAATGTTCCCCGCGGTTATGAATGGAATCAGAATTATTCTGCTGCTGTCTCTTCTGTCTCAGCTTCTTCTACCTCAGCTGCTTCTGTCTCCACCGGTTCTACTTCCTGCACACCTGAAGCAGAAAATGCTGCGACTGCGGATTTCGCTGCATCCTCGCCAAGGTATTTTGCAATGATCTCTTCGTATGTTCCATCTGCAATAATGTTCTGCAGACCTGCATTGAACATATCCAGGAGCTCCTGGTTCTTTTCATCCATGATGGCAAATCCGTAAGGAGCACCTTCACTTTCCATTCCTTCCGGAATCTGAAGTGCCAGATCGCCGTCCTGAATGGAAGCTGCCATAATCGGAGTATCCTCTACACATGCAGCACTGTTTCCAAGAAGAACATCCTGGTACATGGTCGGTGAATCTTCGAAGGTTGTCACAGTGAAACCATATTCGTCTTTCAGGCTGTTTGCAAAGTCAGCACCTGCGGTACCGTTCTTAACAGCAACATTTTTCCCTTCCAGATCTTCGAAGGATGCAATATCGCTTCCCTCTGCAACAACAAATGTCTGTGTTGCATTATAGTAACCATCAGAGAAAATCCAGCCGGAATCAATACGTTCCTGTTTGATCGTTGCACCGGCGATCAGCGCATCTGCCTGTCCTGCCTGAACTGCTGCCACACCGGAATCCCAGCCAAGGCTCTGCAGCTCATAAGTGAATCCCTGATCCTCAGCAACTGCTGCAAGGATATCCACATCAATACCAACAAATTCATTGTCTGCGTTGGTGTATTCAAATGGCTTGAATACGGTGTCTGTTGCAACAACCCAGGTCTTCTCCTCTGCAAATGCGGTTGTGCTCATCAGCACAGATGCAGTCATTGCTGCACAAAGAGTTACTGCTAATGCTTTCTTGTTCATAATGTAACCTCCTGATCTCTATAATTCTTTTGCATTATGCACGCATTGAACAAAAAAAGGACAAAGTATCCCGATAATTCAGACCTCTTTGTCCTTCATACACGTTCCATTATAGTCTGCATGCCTTCATTTGTCAAGAAATAGCCTTATTTGCGGAATGTTTTATTTTTCCTGTTGTCTGCCTATTTTACCTGAATGGCCTTCCTCGGGCACATTTCCTGACAGCAGAAGCACCGGATACATTTTTTGTAATCATACACAGGCGGCTTTCCCTTTCCGTACCGGAAGCGTACCGCCTTGCCCGGCACCGGACAGCTGTTCACACAGACACCGCAGGAAATACATTTTTCATTGTCGATATATGGCTTTTTCTGAAACAGATTCAAAGCGCGCGCCATTCTGGTCCAGATATTGTTTCTGACAACTGTCCGGTCGACATTGAAATCTGCCTTTCCATACTGCTCCACCATATCTTCCAGGGAGATTTCCTTCCCGTCCGGAAGCATTACTTCCAGATCAGAAGACCGACTGATGCCAAGTCCCATTTTCTCTCCGTGATAGTTGGTGGGAACCAGCTCCGGCTTCAGATGAATCAGATGGCAGAATACCGTATCCAACGCCACCGGATCTCTTGACATCAGCATTACTTTCATGGGAACCGGATCCCCGGAACCCGGCCCGTTTCCTTCCATTGCCACAATTCCGTCCATAATATACAGACGCGGATGAACACAGCGGTTCAGATCCACCAGCATTCTGGCGAAGCTGTCTGCACTTGGATACATGGTATGTCCAACCGCCTTGTTTTTCCCATAAACAAATCCATAACTGTTTTTCACAGCACCTGTGATACGCTCCAGTGCGTGCGTCTTCATCTTGCAAAGCGAAATCACACAATCTGCACGGGTCAGTTCCTCAGGAAGAACAAAGGATTTTGCCTGTGTTCCCTGCGGATAAGGAACCTGTATTCCTTTTGAATAATCAATGGCAGGTACGCTGTATTTTTTCAGATACTCATCCATTCCGGTACCTGCAATGACTTTACTGGTTGTACCGGTTCCACAGGAATCCGCCAGAACAATATCTCCATATTCCGCTTCCCGCAGAATTCGGATCATGGCCCCCACCACCACCGGATGGGTGATGACAGCCTTCTCAACCTCCGCCTTTTTCAGAAGATTGGGCTTCAGAAGAATTTTTTCATCTTTCCGGATCAGAGAAGACAGACCGCCCAGAAGCTCAAGCCCATCCCTCAGACCTCTGTAAATCTGTTCTTCCTCATATTCTTCACATGGTATCAGGACGACTCTGCTCTTCTCCATATTTCCTATTCCTCTCTGTACTGAGATCTGATTTTCGCAGCGCTTTCCTCACAGGAAGAATACACGCCGGAACAACCGACAGCGCATCCACTCCCATTCTCAGAAACTGTTCCGTCAGACTTTCATCTGCCGCAAGCTCTCCGCAGATACACACCCTACATCTCTTTGCATGTCCGGCCTCAATGACCATCTGAATCATTTTCAGGACAGCCGGATGATGATCGTTATACTTTTTCCGAAGCACCGGGTTCTGACGATCCATTGCAAGCGTATACTGGGTCAGGTCATTTGTTCCGATGCTGAGAAAATCCGAATGCTCTGCCAGCTCACTGCTGAGCATCACAGCTGCCGGTGTCTCAATCATAATTCCCGTTTTGATGTTTTTATAAGGAATGCCCTTTTCATCCAGTCCATGCATTACTTCCGAAACGATTTTTTCAATTTCTTCCACTTCCTCCACAGAAGTGATCATCGGATACATAATCGCCAGATTTCCATACGGGCTTGCCCGGTATATTGCCCGAAGCTGCGCCTTGAACATCTTCTGACGATCCAGACAGAGACGGATTCCACGATTTCCCATGATCGGATTGTCCTCCTGCGGAATATTCATATATTCCGCCTGCTTGTCCGCCCCCAGGTCCACCGTACGGATTATCACCAGCCTGTCTCCCATCGTCTGTGCAACCTTCTTGTACGCACGGAAAAGTTCATTTTCCCTGGGATAGTTTTCTCTTCCGAGATACTGAAATTCGCTTCTTAGAAGACCGATTCCGGTCGCTCCGTAATAGAGTACGCTGTCAAGATCATCCAGATTTCCGATATTTGCATAAAGGCAGATTTTCTTCCCGTCTGCGGTACAGTCTTCCTGATCCCGGAGCTTCAGAAGCTCTTCCTTTTCCTCCCGGTCTGCATTCTGACGCTCCCGGTATTCCTTCAGCATTTCCTCATCCGGATCCAGATAGATCACGCCTTCATATCCGTCAACAATGGCCTCACGACCGTCCCATTCCATAGACGCCTTAACCTCAACGATGGACGGTACCTCCATATTTTTCGTGACAATGGACGTATGAGAAAAGTTGGATCCCTGTGTGGTTACCACTGCCAGAATCTTATCTTTCTCCATCTCCATAATTTCCCCCGGAGAAAGCGTTTCCGCTGCCAGAATCACCGGATTCTCTCCCAGACTGATCTTTTTACCGGTTCCCCCGAGAAGACGGATCAGGCGATCCGAAATATCCCGCACATCCGCGATCCGGTCCCGGATAATCGGTTCTTCCAGATTCCGGAAGGTGTTGCTCAGCTCATCTCTGGTTGTCATGATCGCATATGCCGCATTTACCTTCTCCGTGGCGATCATACTTTCCACCGCCCGCTGAAAGCTTCCTTTCTGAAGCATTCGCACCTGCCGCTGGAAGACCTGTGCCCCCGATGTATCCGTAACACGATACACATCATACAGTTCTTCCAGATCGTGCTGAACCTGTGCAACAGCCTCCCGAAATGAATCCTGTTCTCTTTTTACATTATAGATCAGATATTCCCTGATCTGGTATTCCCCTCTGTGATAATATAGTATCTTGCCGATGGCTATTCCGGAAAAGGCAGGGACTCCTCTGTAAATTTCCATCCCACATCCCCCTATCTTTTTAGTCACATGCAGCTTTGAATTCTGTCCAGATACGGTTATATGCTTCTTCTGCTTCTGCACTGACATTTCTCACTGCTTCTCCGCTGGTCACATCCTCCGGAACCACAAGATCCGGATTCACCAGATCGTCTGCAGCCGCATTGGTACAGTAATATCCAATGTAATTGAAGCATTCTGCCGCAATTTCCGGTGACAGGATATAATCGATAAACTGATATGCAGCCTCTTTATCCGGAGCATCAGAAGGAATGAACATTCCCATGACACCAAATCCGAGCCCTTCTTCCGGATAAACAACCTTCAGATCCGGATTTTCTGCCAGTGCGGCCGTTACCTGAGAGGTATACAAAAGTGCCACGTCCGCTTCCCCGTTCAGAAGTGCATTCTGCGTGTTGTCATCCTGAATCATGCGGATGTTCGGAGCAAGCTCTTTCAGTCTTTCCCCTGTCTTTGCAATCACCTCAGTATCTTCCTCATTCATGGTCATTCCCATGGAAAGCTGTGTGAAGCCTGCAATGACTCTGTAATTCCCGATAATGGCAATCCTGTCCTCCAGAGAAGGATCCCACAGATCTTTATAGCCTTTGATGTCCAGATCCACCATCTCCGGATCATATACGATCAGAGGAATTCCTGCTCCGTAGGGAACGGTATATTCATCCGCCGGATCATAAAACTGTCCCTGATATAATGGATTCACGTTTCCGAGATTAGACAGCGCGGCGGTATCCAGTTTTTCCGCCAGACCCTGCGCAATCACCTGCTCCAGAATGTAATCATCTGCGATGACAACGTCATAATCACCGCCCTTTGCCATGGAAAGCTTCTCCAGCATCGTCTCGTCGGTATCAAAGTTGGAATAGATGATCTTCACTCCGGTCTCTTCTTCAAATCCGTCCAGAACCTCCTGCGGAAACATTCCCTCCCAGGTATAAAGAACCATCTCCTTTTCTGCGGCATTTGCCGCAACTGCTGATACACCGGTCACCGCAAGCGCGGCACACAAGCCAAGCACAACACTCTTTTTTGAATGCATCATTATTTTTAACCTCCTATTTCGCCTTCACCTTTGTCCAAAGTTCAGCATATTTTTGTTTGATTTTCGGTTCCTGATATCCGAAAAACTCACTCTTCGGATTATCAATCTCCGGAATATAAGCACTGATTCCCTCATAATCCCCGTGGATCATTTCATCATATGCACTCTCTATAGGAGAAGTATACCCCACTTCAATGGTATTGGAAAGTGCATTTTCTTCATCCATCATAAAATTAATGAATTCATGGGCCAGATCCACCTCACTGCAGTCCTTCGTGATGACCATGGCATCGGTCCAGATATTGGTTCCCTGATCCGGCGTAAGATAATCCAGCTGCGGATTTTCACTGATAATGTAGGACGCATCTCCGGAATATACCACGGCAAGTGCTTTGTTTCCGGAGATCATATTATCAATGACATCATCACCTGCGTAGATAGGCTCCATGCTGTCTCTCTGCTGAATCAGCCATTCATAAGCCTCCTGAATTTCCGATTCGTCTGTGGTGTTCATGGAATAGCCAAGTGCCTTCAGAGCGATCATAAAGGAATCCCGCTCCGAATCATACATATAGAGATTTCCCTTATATTTTTCATTCCGAAGAAGCTCCCAGCCGTCTTTGAGATCCTCCGGATCTACTACGGTCGTATCATACAGGATTCCGACCGTTCCCCAGAAATAAGGGCACCCGTAACGATTTCCCGGATCATAGCTCTTATTCATGACCTCTTCCATCAGATTCTTTGCATTCGGTATCTTATTCCAGTTCAGCGCCTGAAGATATTCTTCTTTGATCAGACGTTCGATCATGTAATCCGACGGTACCAGAATATCGTATTCTTCTCCGCTTGCCAGCTTGGTGTACATCATCTCATTGGATTCGAATGTCTCATAGATCACCGTACAGTCGAATTCCTGTTCAAATTTCTCCAGAAGCCCCAGATCAATATACTCGCCGGCATTATAGATTTTCAGCACGTGGGAACCATTGGCCACATGTCCCCAGCGAATCAGCCCAACCGTAAGGGCAGCCACTACCAGGATCGTAATGCCTCTTTCCACCCTGCGGTTCCGTTTTTTGGTCTTTGCAAGCAGCACCGGAAGCACATTCGCCAGCACAAGAACCAGGATGATGACCACAATCACAATGGTTGACAGAGCGTTGATTGTCGGATTGATTCGTTTGGTCATATTGTATACCACAATCGATATGTTTTTCACACCGTTTCCGGATACAAAATAAGAAATCACAAAGTCATCAAAAGACATGGTAAACGCCAGCAGCGCCCCGGCAAATACTCCTTCTTTTATCATCGGGAGGATTACTTTGGTCATAGCCTGCAAAGGCGTTGCCCCCAGATCCATGGCCGCATTCGCCAGATTCGGATCCAGACTGCGCACCTTTGGATAAACACTGGTGATCACATAGGGCGTACAGAAGGCAATATGTGCCAGAAGCATTGTCCAGTATCCCTTTCGCATGCCGAGGGAAGAAAACAAAAGCATCAGGCTGATCGCCGTAACGATATCCGGATTCAGAATCGGCAGATTATTGACGTTCAGAACCAGTTCCCGGACCACCTTTCTCGATTTCGAAAGACCGATTGCCGTAATCGTTCCCAGAACAGTGGAAATAACGGTCGCCAGAATCGCTATGGTGACAGAGACATACACCGCCTTGCTTACCTCCACATTGTTCAGCAGCTCCCGGTACCAGCGCAGAGAAAAACCGGTCAGCTTCGTCAGCGATTTGGAGGAGTTAAAGGAAAATATCATGGTCACCAGAATCGGCAGGTAGAAAAAAGCCAGGCACAGTACCACATAAAATCTTGAAAAAATACTCTTTTTATTATTCATCCGTGTCCACCAGCCTTTCTCAGTCGTCCTGCTTTTCCTGTTTGTCCATGCGTTTCATAAGTCCCATGAATATCAGAATCACGACTGCAAGGATCAGAGAAATGGCACTTCCGAAATTCCAGTTGCCCACTGAGATAAACTGAGATTCGATCAGGTTTCCGATCAGCATGTACTGTCCGCCTCCCAGCAGCTTGGGAATTACGAATGAGGAAATTGCCATCAGAAACACCATCATAATTCCATTCAGTACACCCGGAATGGACAGCTGCCAGATCACCTTGCAGAAGGTCTGGATTTTATTCGCTCCCAGATCATACGCTGCCTCGATCAGGGAACGGTCCATCTTGCTCAGCGACGTATGGATGGGAATGATCATAAACGGCATAAAGTTGCATACCAGACCCAGAATCACAGAAAAATCCGTGTACATCATGGAAATCGAACCGATTCCAAGATATTCCAGAATATGGTTGATGATGCCGTTATCTGCAAGAAGATTCATCCAGGCATAGGTACGCAGAAGCAGATTGATCCACATGGGAATCGTCACCAGCATGATCAGAATATTCTGTACCTTTTCGGAATATCTGGAAATCATAAAGGCCAGCGGGTACCCCAGCACCAGACAGATGACCGTGGTGATGATTCCCAGTTTAAAGGATTTCAGAATCACATTCAGGTACGTTGCCTCGGCAAATTTTGCAAAGTTTTCCAAAGTAAAGGACAGTGTCAGTACTTCATTGCCTTCTTCTGTAAACGCATAAAGCGCAATCAGAAACAATGGGATGACAAGAAGCAGAACTGCCCAGATAACATACGGTTTGATCAGATGCTTGTACTGTTTCATCAGTAGACACCCATCTTCCACATCACATGGATATCCTCCGGCCCGAACTGCAATCCCACTTCGCGTCCGACCTTCGCATAATCCGTCGTATGTACCATGTAGGTACGCGTTTCTGTCTCAATCATAATTTCCCAGTGAACACCCTTAAATGTGATATTGCGGACAATTCCGCGAATCTGAGCCTGATCCGGATCCACAATATCAAGATCTTCCGGCCGCAGAACGACCTCCACTTCCTCTCCGTCCGGAAATCCTTTGTCCACACATTCAAACCGGAAGCCGTCAAACTGCACCAGATAATCCTTCACCATGATTCCTTCGATGATATTGGATTCCCCGATAAAACCGGCCACAAAACGGTTTTCCGGTTCATTGTAAATATCTGTCGGTGTTCCGATCTGCTGAATTTCACCATTATTCATAACCACTACCGTATCCGACATGGAGAGGGCTTCTTCCTGGTCATGGGTAACATAGATAAACGTAATTCCGACTTCTCTCTGAATTTTTTTCAGCTCTGTCTGCATCTGTTTACGGATTTTTGCATCCAGTGCTCCAAGTGGTTCATCCAGAAGAAGTACTTTGGGTTCGTTTACCAGTGCACGGGCAATGGCCACACGCTGCTGCTGTCCGCCGGACAGAAGTGTCACATCTCTTTTTTCAAATCCTTCCAGTCCCACCATTTTCAGCATACGGCTTACCTTCTGCTGAATGACAGAGGGATCCACCTTTTTCAGATTCAGTCCAAAGGCTATGTTTTCTGCAACATTCAGATGCGGAAACAGCGCATATTTCTGAAACACGGTGTTTACCTCTCTCTTATACGGAGGCAGCTTGGATATTTCAATCCCGTCAAATAGCAGCTGTCCGTCGCTTGGCTCCTCAAATCCGGCAATGATACGAAGAGTTGTTGTTTTTCCACAGCCGGAAGGTCCCAGCAAAGTCAGAAATTCATTCTCATAAATATCCAGATTGATTCCCCGAAGTACCTGCTGGTCATCAAAATTTTTCGTCAGATTTTTGATTTCAATCAGTTTATTACTCATTTTCTCTCCTTAAAATGTATCCATGTTTTTTCTCTTTCGGTATCTGTTCTCCTGATACAATATCCGGAAGAAACTCATGGCCGGATCGGACGTCCCTTTTGTTTCTTTTCCTTATGTCTCTGGAGCATGGAATACAGAATAATCATCAGAAACGTTATTCCCAGCATGATCGTACACAATGCGTTGATTTCCGGTGTGACTCCCGTTTTCATCTGCGTATAAACCTTGATGGGGAGTGTGGAAATCCTGGGACCATTGATAAAAATACTGATGACCACATCATCCATGGACATGGCAAAGGCCAGCAGCGATCCGGAAACAACAGCAGGCATAATCAGAGGAAGCGTGATATCCCAAAAAGCGCGAAAGCCTGTGGCCCCAAGATCACGGGCTGCCTCTTCCAGTGCCGGATCCATTCCCGCAAGACGGGCTTTCACTTCCATGAGAATATAGGGAACACAGAATACTGTGTGGCCGATCAGAAGAGTCAGCATCCCAAACGGAATTCCCAGCATATAGAAAAACGCCATCAGAACCATTCCAAGAATGATCTCCGGAATCATCAGCGGCAAAAGGGAAATATATTCCAGAACCCCTTTCGTCTTCCAGTGGATCCGTGACAGTCCCACCGCTCCCAGTGTCCCGATCACGGCAGAGACAAGACAGCTTGCAACAGCAAGAATGAGACTGTTACCCAGTGCCTCCATCATGGCATGATTCTGAAACAGTTTCTCATACCACTGGAGGGAAAACCCGTTCCAGCGTACCGGCAGCTTCGATTCATTAAAACTGAATATCACCACCACAGCAATCGGCAGATACATCATAAAAAAAACAATTCCCATATAAAGTCCGGAAAAACGGAATTTTTTCTTTTTCATCGCATTTCCTCCAGTTCTTTCACATTGGAAACCTTGCGATACAGAAGAATGATCAGTGTGGTCAGAATCATCAATACCATGGCAAGCGCTGACGCAAATGCCCAGTTGCTTCCCCTTGTCATCTGTTCCTGTATCAGACTTCCCACCAGAACAATCTTATTTCCACCCAGGATATCTGCAATAAAAAACAGACCCATCGACGGTATAAAAGTCAGTATTACTCCGGAAAGCAGGCCCGGAAGTGTCAGAGGAAACGTGACGGTCCAGAACGCACGAAATCCGGAAGCGCCCAGATCTCTGGCCGCCTCCACCAGTGACCAGTCCATCTTTTCCGCACTGGAAAAAACCGACAGCGCCATAAAGGGAAGCAGGACATAAACCATCCCTATGACAATGGCCGGATAGCTGTAAAGGATCGACAGAGGCTTCTCAATCAATCCCAGTTTTCTGAGAATCCAGTTCAAAATGCCTTTTTTCTGCAATATAATAATCCATCCATACAGACGAATCAGCGAATTCACCCAGAAGGGAGCCATCAGAAGAAGCATGGCACGTTTCTTGGTCTTTTTCGGACTTTTGGCCATAAAATAGCCAAAGGGATACCCGATCAGACAAATCGCCAGTGTGCTGGTCACAGCCAGACGAAACGATCCCGCGAACGTACTCAGATACACCGGCTCCAGTATTCGTTTATAGTTTTCCAGCGTAAAGCTCCAGGTTACGCCGTATCCTTCATTTGGTTTCGCAAAGCTTAATGCCGCCACATACAGCAGAGGACCTGCCACAAACACCAGCGTAAACAGATACAGCGGCAGTACCATCCAGACTGCGTTTTTTTCCGATTTACGCATACCTCTCCTCCCGATCCACAAGCACTGCATCCGCAGACTGAAACCTCCAGCAGACCTGCTGGCCCACTTTCACATCTGCATCGATTCCATACCGGCTGGCCACGATCTGCTGTCCGTCATTCAGGCGAAGAACCATTCGAAGCTGACCGGCAGAAAAGCTTTTCTCCTCCACGACTGCTTTCAGTCCACAGCCGCAGTCTTCATCCATGAGAATGTTTTCCGTGCGCACCGCAATGGTAACTGCTTCACCGATCTGAAGCTTTTCCTCTCTGGTATCCACCAGAACTTTTCCCTCATTTACCTGAAGCAATGCCTGGCCAGAAAGAACGGTTTCCACCCTTCCCCGCAGAATATTGGCATTCCCCACAAAGGTCGCCACATAACTGGTCCTGGGCCTGTTATAAATCTCATCCGGCGTGCCGATCTGCTCAAATTTCCCGTTTTTCATCACAGCGATCCGGTCAGACATATTGATTGCCTCTTCCTGATCATGGGTGATATAGACAAAGGTAATTCCCAGCTGCTTCTGCAGATGCTTCAGTTCCGTCTGCATGGCTCTGCGCAGCTGCAGATCCAGCGCCCCCAGTGGTTCATCCAGCAAAAGGATTCTCGGATGATTCACGATGGCACGTGCAATGGCAACCCGCTGTCTCTGGCCTCCGGAAAGCTGTGAAGGCTTTCTTTTTTCGTATCCTTCCAGGCGCACCATCTTCAGCGCCCTGGCCACTTCTTCCCGGATGATTTTTTTGGGTGTCCGCTTCAGTTTCAGACCATACCCCACATTATCTCCGACGGTCATATGCGGAAAAAGGGCATAGCTCTGAAAAACCGTATTGACATCTCTTTTTTCCGGTTCCAGATTTGTCACATCTTTCCCGTCAAGCCATACGCTCCCGCTGTCCGGCACTTCAAGTCCCGCTATAATACGCAGTGTCGTGGTTTTTCCGCATCCGGAAGGACCAAGCAATGTAATAAACTCTCCCTGACGGATCGAGAGGCTGATGCCGTCCAGAACATTTTTTCCATCCCGAAAGTGTTTCTCAATATTTTTCAGTTCCAGTGAAATATCTTCCATATGTCTCTCCTGCTGAAAATGCAAAAAAATACGGTACCAGCCAGAGTCCCTTTTCCCAAGGGCAGGCATCTTTGCCGCATCCGGACGGATGCACCCTGTGCATAGTATCGTATTCCATATCATTTCTGTTATTTCCTAATGATTCCGGATGTGTTTCTGCTGAAAATGCATCCAGTTCTCCCACAATTGTGACGTGTGGTCCATCCTGTTCCATCCATTCTGCGCGCACACCGGTACGGGCAGGGCAATCTGTCACATTCAGATTCCGTCCACGAAAAAAAGCTGCAACACATGCTGCAGTTCTCATCTCACGACTATCGAGGATACGGCAACTGAAAAGCTCCATGTCACTACCCCTTTCACAATCAATATCAAATTTCATTTTATCATATACATAAGAATTTGAAAACCTTTATTTTTTGAACATTTTTCTTTCGATGATTTTTATTTCACAGGTAAATTCCAGAGGAATTTTCTATGAAAATAAACAGCCGGAATCCCCAAAATAAAGACAGGATTCCGGCTGTTTCCGGATATATCAGCGTCCGCACTCAGCAATAAACGAGAGAACCTCTTCTTTTTCAGGCATCACACGAAGTGCCCCTTTTCTGGTGGTAATAAGAGAAGCTGCTGCATTTGCAAATGTCATCATCTCCAGAAGATTTTCTTCTGTAAGAGCTTCCAGACCATGATCTAGAACATAATTGAGAATGCCGGCACAGAAGGTATCACCGGCACCAGTCGTCTCGATGGTATTCTCCTGAAGGAAGGGGGCACACTCCACACGCAGATCTTTGTAATAAGCTCGACTGCCGTCCTTTCCCATTGTGATGAGAATCAGCGGAATATGGTACTTCTCCTGAAGCAGGGCAGCTCCCCTGTCATAATCTGTGGTGTCAAACAGAAATTCCACTTCATTGTCCGAAATCTTCAGAACATCACATTTGGAAAGACCGTACTCAATCTCCACACGGGCATCCTCCAGAGATTTCCAGAGTGGGGGACGAAGGTTCGGATCAAACGTAACAATACAGCCGGCATCTTTTGCCACATCAATCGCATGGCGTGTCGCTGCTCTCACACCCTCGTGTGTGGAAGAAAGCGTGCCAAAATGGAAAATTCGGGATGTACGAATCAGATCATCCTGCACCTCGTCCTTTGTCAGCATCATATCTGCACCGGGATTCCGGTAGAAAGAAAAATCACGATCTCCATCCGGATAGGTATGAACAAACGCCAGTGTCGTATGTATCTCCTCATCCATGATCAGATTTCTTGTATCAATTCCCACTTCACAGACAGCTTCTTTTAACTGTCTGCCAAACATATCATTTCCGACCTTTCCGATAAAAGCGGTCTGTTTTCCAAGGCGCTGGAGCATAGCAAGTACATTACAGGGAGCTCCTCCCGGATTTGCCTCCATCAGGGGATTTCCCTGCGCACTGGTTCCGTTTTCGGTAAAATCAATGAGAAGTTCACCGATGGCGGTCACGTCGACTGATTTATTCATATAAAGTACCTCCTGAAACTATATTTTCACCAGAATTCTACTGGAAATTATAGCATACGAATTCAGGAATTTCAATTACCAGGCTTTCATAGATGACGAAAGAAAGAAATATATTTGATTTTACAAAAATGCTTGATTTTTTATTCAAAATAAGGTATAGTATCATTTGTGTTTGACACAAGCTGGAATAGCTCAGTCGGTAGAGCACTTCACTCGTAATGAAGGGGTCGAGGGTTCAAGTCCCTTTTCCAGCTTAATATAAACAGCCGGAAGTCCAGTGTTTATGCGGGGTTCCGGCTGTTTTGGTTATTTTAAATAAAATCCAAAAACATTCAAAAACATCAAAAAATTACGAAAAATAATCACAAATCGGGTCAAAAAAGGGGTCAAAAATATCTTGAAATAATAATGAATAGAGATGTAGGAAAAAAATAAATAATGAAAGAACTATTCTCGGAAAATCGAAATAGTCGTAATTCATAAATCAGCCCCGCAGGATTATCTCCCGCGGGGCTTTCTCTTTTGTTTCGGGGAGCTATGCGCCCGGAAATATATCACGTAGATATTGTATCATATTATTCTTCCTTTTGGTCTGCTATCTTTCGTGATAGTTCGACTATTTCCGAGTGTTCGCCCTCATATGGGCTGCCACTGCCATCCAGCCATTCTCCCCGCAGATTCCATCCTGCGTCTGCTTGGTGTTCTTCTGGAATTCTTTGAACGCTTTCACATCCTTCTCGTTCCAGGTACCGGTTATCGGTGTTCCAAGCATCGTCTGCAGCATCTTCACGGCAACACCGGTGCAGCCCGTTTCGATTACCGGCAGCTGCAGGGCAAGCGGGTCTGTTGTGCTGCAGGTTTTTGTGGATTTCGCTTCTGCCGGATATACCTGCTTTCCGTTCCAGTCGTAGATCACGTAGCCATTTTTCCAATCTTTCTTGGCGTTCTCCAGGCTCTTATATGCTCCGATCTGGCTGGAGCTATCTTCCCAGGACTTCCGGATGCGGTAATACTTATCAACCGCCAGTGATTCCGATCCTCCGGCGATCAGGCTCTTAAACCGGTTCCAATCATTCTTTGCCCGGATGGCAGATGGACAGTTCTTATTACATACATCGTAGTGCTGCACGACCCGTTCTGCCGGAATGCCAAACTGCTTCATCAGCTGCCTGCAGACCTGGACTGTATTCTGGAATGCCTGTTCGTAATTATACCCGGCATTCACACACATTTCGATGCCAATCGAGTTCCGGTTATTGACGATGCCGAAGAGCCGGCCGCCATAGTTTACGCCTACATGCCATGCTCCGCGATCGTACGGCATTGCCTGGTATGCTTCTCTATCATCTACATAGATATGCGCGGACATCCCGGAAAAATTTCCGTCGTGCTGCGCTTTGGCGTGGGCTTTTGCATTGGCGCCTGCATTGTAGTTATCCGTATTATGAATTACTATGTACAGCGGCACCTGCCCGGCGTAGCTGTTGTTGTTGCTGATGTAACTGGTATTGATGTTCATGCTTCCCTCCTTTTCTCCCGGCATCGCCAGGATTGCATTCAAAATATTGATGATTTTCGATCCATACCCGGCACCGGCCGCCCAGCCTGCGCCGATAGGATTCTCCTGAATTCCAAGATGCTCTACATACGGTGCGCTGCCCCTTTTTACATAGGTGAAGCGCGGATCCACGCAAGTCTGATTCAGCTTCTGGTCAGATGCATAGGCTTTCAGGTGCTGTATCTGTGCCCGGATGCCAAGCTGCGGTGTCTCCCAGGAATTTCCCTTCATGCCGTTTTTCGTAACGCCGATACCGGCAAAGTTGTTCTGATCCAGGGTAACTGCAGATCCGGAGAACGTGAAATTTCCGGTTTCCAGGCAG
>JALEJS010000047.1 GCA_022769545.1 Blautia sp.
GCCGGTCCTATTCCACACAAAATCTATTCCCAGGCTATAAATCTTGCACCATTTATGGTATAATAAAATAAGACCAAATCAGCGCAAACCCTTTATTTATAAGGTCTCTGCTAACTTAGTCTTATTTTAACACAGGCTCCGGCACCCGGCGGACCGACCATCAGGAGGTTATGAAATCCACTCACAGCGATTTCTGCGGCACGCCGGATATTGTCCTGCCCGCAGACCTCTGAAAAATCCACCATTTTTCTCATACCTTCTTCCGGATCAGCCATCCTTGGAATCTCAGAATATTCCGGGTTTTTCAGCCCGGAAATCATCTCTTTCAGATTCCGGACTCCGATTACCGGCATATCCGCCACCAGTTTTGCCTCCGGCAGATTATCAAAGGGTATCATGCAATATCTGCAGCCCAGCTCCCTGGCACGGATGACTCTCGGAAGTACTCCGCTCACCGCATGAACCTGTCCGTTCAGGCTCAATTCTCCGGTCATCATAATATTGTCCAGTTCCTCCGGATCCAGGATTCCGGCTGCTGCCAGCACGGCTGCCGCGACAGGCAAATCAAATCCTGCCCCTTCTTTTTTGATATCTGCCGGCGAAAAATTCACCGTGACACGTTTGGGAGGAAGGCTGATGCCGTGGCTACGCAGGGCCGTTCTCACCCTGTCCTGCGCCTCTCTCACCTGCGCAGAGGGAAACCCTACCATAGTGAAGGACGGGAGACCGTCACTCACATCTGCCTCCACCTGGATTGGACATACTTCCATTCCCAGAATGGCAGCTGATAAAACATTTGCAAACATTTTTTTCCTTTCTGCAGATTTTCCGACCCCGAATCCCCTCAGAATATCTGCGCCGAATCATTTGGGATTTTTGACGACCATGTCATAGATAAAAAGATGTGTATGTGATTTATGATAGCCCATTTTGCTCTCATTTTCAATAGTGCATTTCGTTCTGGCTTATACTTTGGATACTACATTCTGCCTGACAGAACGGCTATGAAAGAGGTGATGACATGAAGTTTCAGCGAATTCAGGATTTAAGGACCGATGCGGATCTGTCCCAGAAGCAGATGGGCGAGATTCTTCATATCAGTCAGCGTTCGTATTCCCATTACGAAACCGGTACAAGAAATATTCCAGTAGAAATGCTGATCCGACTTGCCAACTATTACAACACCAGCATTGACTATATCGTCGGACGAACCAACGACAAAACACCCCCGAAATCCTGTATATAATCAGCCGCCGCAATGCGATCCTGCGCGTTTCCCTGGAAATCAAGAAGGCCTGACACATTCTGCCAGGCCTTCTTGATTTCTGTTTAATTACTCGTTTCGTTTCCGATCTTCCCATTCGGATAGCTTATTGATATTTTCCATCTCATACTCATTGAAGATGGCTCCCATCTGTGCATCAAATTCTTCCGGTGCCACGGTTCCCTGATACCATGACTTGCTGTTAAAGTACTGGGAAATATAATCCGTCACAAAAATTCTGCCATGACGGGCAAATATTTCATTTCTTGCCAGCTCCAGCTGCTCTGCCGAGTAACCGGCCAGCTCCTCGTCGGTCAGATATCTGCTGCCGCTTTCCGGGATAATATAATCTCCGTCCTGAACCACCTCCGGAGCCTGTGTGGGAACCGGTGTGGGCGTCGCTGCAGACTGCCATTCCACATAGGGCTGCTCTCTTTGCATCACACCATCCACGTGTGGTGCCGGGTCTGTCACCTGCTCCTGGGTCACCAGCTTCAGATACAACTGTCCCTGATCAAAAATCATCGTTCCTGTCACATAATTTCCCTGAGAGTCCGTAAATGCCAGCTTTGCCGAATTTCCGGCCACTTCTGCAGTCACATCCGCCTGGGATATCACATCTCCGTAGCTGTTTTTCTGCGAAACAATAAACGCTGCTTTTTTCAGGCTGATATCATAGATATTAACGGTCAGATATCCGTCTGTGCTGTACCAGTAATCCCAGTAGTCATCCGGCTGAAAGGCCGGAAGAATGGTCGGTATCGGAGTCGGTGTCGCTGTGGGAATCGGCGTGGGTGTCGGAGTCGGTGTCACTGTGGCAGCCGGCGTCGGAGTAACTGCTGTCGCCCTCTCAATCGCCTCCAGTGCCTCCTGCCGCTTCTGCTGGCGCTCCACACTTTTTCGATGACCGGACAGAAAAATTACAACTACACCCAGAAGGAAAAATATCGTCAGCAATACAATCAGAAGTTTCTTCAGAATCTCCTTTTTTCTCATACGTAAATCTCCTTAAATTCCGTCAAATATCTGGTTCTGCCGTACTGCCAGTATACTATATTTTCCTTCCGATTCTGTAATTTATTCTTTCGAAAAATCATTTTTTCTCTTTGATAATACCTTTCCGGTACGCATCCAGAAGCAGTCTCAGTTCCGCAATTCGTTCCTTCAGTGCCTTTCCGGTATCCGTATCTCCCACAAGGCGGCGCTTGGATGTATACCGAACTGCCACACGGTTGGATACGATATCCCGCTCCTGAGAAACTGCCTTCTCCGCAGAAGTAAACGGCTCATGGGCAGAAAGAATCAATCCGTAGGAATTGTAGATCAGCGTGTATCCTGCGATGCCTGTCACCTTGTGGTATGCCCTGGAAAATCCGCCGTCAATGACAATCACCTTACCGTCACATTTCACCGGACTTTCCCCTTCGCTCTGATGAACCGGAACATGACCATTTATGATATGGCCTTCCTCCGGATCCAGACCGAATTCCATCAGAATTCCATTTACGACTTCTTCATTTTCCAGAAGGCGGTAATAGGAATTTTTCGTCTCCTTGTGTGTTTCCTTATCCGCTATGAAATAGCGCTCAAAGGTTGTCATTTTGTCCTTGCCGAACAGCGGAGAATTCGGTCCGGCCCAGATATACCAGAGAATGTCCCGTCCCTTTTTCTGTTCCTCTTTGTCCAGAGAATAAAAAGCACGTCTCACATAGGTTTCCAGTACGTCATACAGTTCTTTTCCTTTATAGGTTTTTCCATAGATCTTCACTTCTTTAAAAGACCCGTCACTGTTCAGCGGAATGCTTCCGTGGAACAGAAGATTTCCGTTGTAAACCGTATAAAGCCCGCCCCGGTCAAGAAGGAGCTGCATATGCTTCTGGAGCTTCTCGCAGTTCCGGAAAGCGGAAGAAAGGCGATCCATGACTTCTGCCTCTGCGGCTGTCAGCTTGTATGGATTTTTCCAGTCTATGGTGGGGAAGCTGGTATCCAGCATTTCGTATTCTTTTCCGTCCGGAAGTGTTATCGTACCCTTTTTCACATCGATCCGGTGCAGCAGGCAGCGGTCTTCCATCTGAAAATCCTTATTCCTGCGGATCAGCTGTCCCTCCAGCTTAAACTGAATCACCGTGATGGCCTTATGCATCTTTTTGCCAAGCTCCTTCTCCAGGATATCGTAGCTGGAATTCCCCTTCATCTCAAATACCGCACAGGGATCATCCCCATAGGTCTGAAGTGCGAAGGTTGCCAGCGGCATCATGTTGATCCCGTAGCCATCCTCGAGAATATCCAGATTTCCGTACCGGACACTGTTCCGGATTACCGTGGCGATACATGCCTGCTGGCCTGTCGCCGCACCCATCCATACCACGTCATGGTTTCCCCACTGAATATCCAGAGAATGATAGTCCATCAGTTTATCCATAATAAAATGCGGGCCGGGGCCTCTGTCATAAATATCACCCAGAATATGCAGATGATCCACCACCAGGCACTGAATCAGCTCTGACATCTCAATAATGAAATCCTCCGCACGGCCAATCTCGATGATCGTGTTCACAATGGAATCATAGTAAGCTTCCTTGTCCAGCACTTCTGCCTTCTCTGTGATCAGTTCCTCGATCACATAGGCATAGTCTGACGGAAGTGCTTTTCGCACCTTGGAACGGGTATATTTGGATGCCGTCGTCTTGCAGACCTCGATCAGACGGTACAATGTGATCTTGTACCAGTTTTCCATGTCCTCTTCCTGCTTCTTGACATACTCCATTTTTTCTCTGGGATAATAGATCAGGGTAGCCAGCGAACGTTTGTCATGATTGCTTAAGGTATGCCCGAAAACATCATCAATTTTTTTACGCACCGCACCGGAACCGTTGCGCAGCACGTGGGAAAAAGAATCATATTCCCCGTGAATGTCCGAAAGAAAATGCTCCGTTCCTTTTGGAAGGTTCAGAATGGACTGGAGATTGATAATTTCCGTGGAAGCTTTTCCAATCGTGGGATACAGTTCCGCCAGTCGCTGCAGATAGCGTAGTTCTTCTTTCTTCATGCAAAAATCCTCCTTCTCATAATCAGCCGGTAAAATCAAATAGTGACATCTGATTGGACTGGGGAATATCCCCGAACAGATTCAGATCATCCATAAGATCAATGACTGTTTTGCTCACCTTTGTCCTGTCGCGGAAATCATCCTTGGACAGAAATTTTCCGTTTTTGGCCGCTTCCTCCACTGCATCAGCGGCTTTTTCTCCAAGTCCCTCAATCGTGTCTATGGCCGGCATCAGCTTCCCGTCAATAATCTGAAACCGATGAGCCTTTGCCTTATATAAATCAATGGGCACAAATTCAAAACCACGGGCATACATCTCCTGGACAATACGCATATCCCGGATGGTATCCTGATCCTTTTTCGAAGCGGCATCTCCCTTTGCCCGCAGCTCTCCCAGATAAAAATCCAGACGTTCTCTTCCCATACACATGGTCTCATAGGAAAAGGCCGTGGCACGAATACTGAAAAAGGCAGCATAATAAGCCAGCGGCTGATACACCTTATACCAGGCAATCCGCCAGGCCATCATGACATAGGCCGCCGCATGCGCCTTTGGGAACATGTACTTGATCTTCTTGCAGGACCAGATATACCAGTCCGGCACCCCATGCTCCACCATTGTCTCTTCCCATTCCGGACGGAGTCCTTTCCCTTTCCGGACGCTTTCCATGATGGTGAACGCCAGGCCATGCTCCACCCCTTTATGGATCAGATAAATCATGATGTCATCACGGGTACAGATTGCCGTGGAAATCGTCGCCTTTCCCTCCTGGATCAGTGTCTGTGCATTTCCCAGCCACACATCGGTTCCGTGAGCCAGTCCGGCAATCCGCACCAGATCGGAAAGATATTTTGGCTTTGTGTCAATCAGCATCTGCATGGCAAAATCGGTTCCGAATTCCGGGACTCCCAGACATCCCAGCGGACAGCCTCCGATATCCTCCGGCCTGATTCCCAATGCATCCGTACCTGAAAACAGGGACATAACCCCTTTGTCATCCAGGGGCACCGTCTGTGCCGAAATACCGGTCAGATCTTCCAGCATACGGATCATTGTGGGATCATCGTGTCCCAGAATATCCAGCTTCAAAAGGTTTCCGTCAATAGAATGATAGTCAAAATGCGTCGTGATGATATCACTGTTCACGTCGTCCGCCGGATGCTGCACCGGCGTAAATTTCTCTATTTCTTCTCCCTTCGGCAGAACAATGATTCCGCCGGGATGCTGTCCGGTCGTTCTTCGCACCCCGGTGCATCCCTTTACGATACGGTTCATCTCGCAGTTCCGTTTTCTCTGCCCATGCTCTTCATAATAATTTTTCACATATCCAAAGGCTGTTTTTTCTGCCAGTGTTCCGATGGTTCCTGCCTTAAAGGTCTGGCCCTTTCCGAAAATCACCTCTGTATAGCGATGGGCATTGGCCTGATATTCTCCCGAGAAATTCAGGTCGATATCCGGCTCCTTGTCTCCTTTAAATCCCAGAAATGTCTCAAACGGAATGTCAAAACCGGCTTTTTCCATAGGCGTTCCGCATTTCGGACAGTTCCGGTCCGGCATATCACAGCCGGCCATTCCGGAAAACTCCAGAATCTCAGGAGAATCAAAATCACTGAACTTGCAATTCGGGCAGATATAATGGGGCGGAAGCGGATTTACCTCCGTGATTCCGGCCATCGTGGCTGCCAGAGAAGAGCCGACCGATCCTCTGGAACCGACAAGATACCCGTCCTCGTTAGATTTCCATACCAGCTTCTGCGCAATGATATACATCACGGCATAGCCGTTGGAAATGATGGAGTTGAGTTCCCTGTTCAGACGCTCCTCCACAATAGCAGGAAGCTTTTCCCCATACATTTCATGTGCCTTATTAAAACAGATGTCCTTCAGATCCTGATCGGAATTCTCGATCACCGGAGGGAATTTGTCCGGATGGATCGGAGAAATTTTCTCGATCATATCCGCAATGAGATTGGTGTTTGTGATAACCACCTCTTCTGCCTTTTCGCTGCCCAGATAGGAAAATTCCTCCAGCATTTCCTCCGTCGTACGAAGATAGAGAGGTGCCTGCTCATCCGCATCGGAAAATCCTTTTCCTGCCATGATGATCCTCCGGTAAATCTCATCCTGCGGGTCCATAAAATGCACATCGCAGGTCGCCACAACCGGCTTTTTGAACTGTTCTCCCAGCTTGACGATTTTCCGGTTCAGTTCCTTCAGATCCTCCTCCGAATGAACCATGTCATTCTTTTCATCTCTGATCATGAAATAGTTATTTCCCAGCGGCTGGATTTCCAGATAATCATAAAAGTTCACCAGCCTGGAAATCTCCTGCTCCGGCGCATTCCGCAAAAGCGCCTGGAACAGTTCTCCCGCCTCACAGGCACTTCCGATGATCAGTCCTTCCCTGTGCTTCTCAAATATGCTCTTGGGGATACGGGGTCTTCTGTGATAATATTTCAGATGGGACTGACTTACAAGCTTATACAGATTCACCCGTCCTGTCTCATTCTTTGCCAGAATCACCGCATGGTATGTAGGAAGCTTCCGGATGGTGTCCGCCGACACTGCCCCCTGGGCATTCAGCTGATCCACATCATAGATGTCCCGCTCTTTGAGCATCTCCACAAACCTCACAAAAATCTCCGCCGTACAGGCCGCATCATCCACTGCCCTGTGATGATTCTGCAGGGATACGCCCACTGCTTTCGCCACGGTATCCAGCTTAAAACGGTTCAGTGCCGGCAAAAGAAATCTTGCCATTCCCACGGTATCTACATAGGTAAAGTCCTCCGGAATTTCCTGACGACGGCAGTTTTCCATGATAAAGCTCATATCAAAATCCGCGTTGTGGGCAACCAGCACGGAATCTTCACAAAACCTCAAAAACTCCGGAAGCACCTGCTCGATCTGCGGTGCATCCATTACCATCTCATCACTGATCCCGGTCAGCTGTTCGATCCGGAACGGAATGGGAACCTTGGGATTTACAAAGGTGGAAAAACGATCTGTGATCTGACCGTTTTCCACACGCACCGCACCGATTTCAATAATCTGACAGGTAAGAGGAGAAAATCCGGTGGTCTCGATATCAAACACCACAAACCGGCCATCCATTTTCTGGCCTTTTCCGTTGGTAACCATTCCTTTCTGATCATCTACCAGGTAGGCCTCCATTCCATAGAGAACCTTAAAATCCGATTCTTTCGGCACACAGCCACCCCACGCATCAAAGCAGTGGTTTGCCTCCGGAAAGGCCTGCACCACACCGTGATCGGTTATGGCGATGGCCTTATGTCCCCATTCATAAGCTCTTTTCACCAGTGCTTTCGCATCGGTTACTCCGTCCATATCACTCATCTTTGTGTGACAGTGAAGCTCCACACGCTTCTGCGGACTGGTATCTGTCCGTTTGGATGTAAAATCTGCAATCTTTTTGATTCCGGCTACGGAGCCGATCGTCAGCTCACTGTCGAATCGGTCAATGGTCGTTACACCACGGATTTTCAGGTACGCCCCCTTTTTGATGTGCTCCGTCACTTCCGGAACCTGCTCGTTTCGCAGAAACATTTTCACTACGATCGTATCGGTAAAATCCGTCACCGGATAGATGAGAATGGTCTTTTCGTTTCGGATCTCCCTTGCTTCCACGTCCACGACCTGGCCGCGAATGATCACTTCTCCCATCTCACCGGTAATATGCTCCAGCGGGATGGCATCTCCGTCGAAATCTCTTCCATAAACCACATCCGGATTGCTGTCCTTGCGGAAGCTTCCCCGATACTCTCCTCTGGCGCCTTTCTCAAAGGCTTTTTTCTCCGCTGGTTTTTCCTGGGACCCGGAAGCTGTTTTCTGCAGAGCCGGTGTTTCCTCTTTTTTCGCAGTTTTTTCCTGCGCCGTTTTCTCTTCCGGCTTTTCCGGCATATTCCGGGCCATACGGGCATTTCTGATCACATTCTCCACTTCCTGGCTGATCTGCAACTCCGCATTTTTCCGGTATTTGCTTTCCTTTGCCTCTTCATAATCCAGTTCGATCTTCAGATTCATTCCGCAGCGCTCACAGAAAACCTTATGGAGATACTCCTCCAGAATCGCACTCTTTTCCCGGGCGATCACGGAATCCGGAAGCGTCATATGCATGGTATACGGGGATGGAAAATCAATTTTTGCCCGTTTAAACAGATTGTATTCCAGAATATTGTAGCCCCGCAGCTCCAGTTCCATGCTGGAACGGTACGTCTCAAGAAAATTTTCCGGTGTATACTGTCCGGAAAGATAAAAACGCTCTATGACCGTCACGGACAGCTCCATTCCCGGAAAGCACTGCTTCTCAATCTGCTGTTCCAGCGCCAGAATATGTTTTTTATGAATCCATCGTTCACTTTTGATATATACCCGCAGTCTGGTTTTGGCCGCATTGCAGGAAACCCTTGTGACCTGAACCATTTCCAGCCATTCCCGAAGTTCCTCCTTCAGCTTCAGGCTGGGAAATACATCAAAAAATTCTTTTTCCATAAAATTTTATTTCTCCCAGTTCTGCAGTTCCTCACGCAGCATATCCAGAAGCTCTTCTTCCGGAACTTTTTTCACGATCTCGCCGCCCCTGATCAGAAGACCGACGCCCACACCGCCGGCAATGCCGATGTCCGCCTCTTTTGCCTCTCCCGGACCATTTACCACGCAGCCCATCACGGCCACTTTTATGTCCAGATTGATGTCCTGCACCATATCTTCCACCTGATTTGCAAGGCCGATGAGGTCGATCTGCGTTCTCCCGCAGGTCGGGCAGGATACTACTTCCACGCCGCCCTTTCTCAGTCCCAGTGTCTTCAGGATCCGTTTTGCCGATTTTACTTCCTCCAGAGGCGCTCCTGTCAGAGAAACGCGAATCGTATCTCCGATTCCCTGATAGAGAATGATTCCCAGACCAGCTGCCGATTTGATATTTCCGGACCAGAGTGTACCTGCCTCGGTAATTCCGACATGAAGAGGATAATCCGTCTTCTGTGCAATCAGCTCATGCGCTCTTGCACACATGAGAACATCCGATGATTTGATGCTGATCACCAAGTTGTCATATCCCAATTCTTCTATGATGTGCACTTTATCCAGAGCACTCTCCACCAGGCCCTCCGCTGTCACGCCGTGATATTTCTCCACCAGTTCTTTTTCCAGGGAACCGCTGTTTACTCCCACACGAATGGGAATATTTCTTTCCTTTGCCACATCCACCACTGCTTTGATACGCTCGGTACTGCCGATGTTTCCCGGATTGATACGGATTTTATCCGCCCCGTTCTCCATTGCAGCAATGGCCAGCTTATAATCAAAATGAATATCTGCCACCAGCGGAATGTGAATCCTTTTCTTAATTTCCGCCAGTGCCTGTGCCGCCTCCATCGTGGGAACCGCACACCGGATGATTTCACAGCCGGCCGCCTCCAGAGCAAGAATCTGTGCAGCTGTTTCTTCCACATTCTCCGTTTTCGTATTCGTCATGGACTGGATCAGAACAGGATTTCCTCCTCCGATCACACGGTTTCCGATATGTATCACCTTTGTATGATCACGATACATCTTGCTTTTCCTCCTGTCTCCTGTTAAGAAATGAGTAAGTGCGAGTCTTTTTCGACTGAGATAAAACAGGGTGCTGTCATGCAGCACCCGATGTTTCTGATTAATGACGGATTTCCAGAAGCTTGGCTTTCAATGCATTTTCCATCCGGAGCATTTCCGCTTCCGCTGCCTGACGCTTCGCTCTTCCCTCCTGCTGAATCTTCATCACATCATCCAGCGTCTGAATCAGATCCGCATTCGTTTTCTGCAGTGTCTCAATGTCCACGATTCCCCGCTCCGCTTCTTTCGCCGTCTCCACCGATGCCATATGAAGCGTCTCCGCATTTTTCTTCAGAAGATTATTCGTCAGTTCATTCACCTCATGCTGTGCCTGTGCCGCCTCGGCAGAATGGGCAATGCCGAGTGCCAGAACCATCTGACTCTTCCACAGGGGAATGGTATTCACCAGAGTGGTCTGAATCTTTTCCACCATGCTGGTGTCATTGTTCTGAATCATACGGATCTGCGGTGCTGTCTGCATGGAAATTGTCCGTGTCAGCTCCAGGTCATGGATTTTTTTCTCAAATCTCTGACATTTTTCCTCCAGGTCTCTGGCAGCCTGTGCATCCTCTGCAAGTCCGCTGGCTTTAGCTCTCGCTTCCAGCTCTCTCAGTTTTCCGTCTCTGACTTCTCCAAGCTTTTTCTTTCCGGCCAGAATATACATAGTCAGTTCTTTAAAATACGCCAGATTCTGCTCATACATCTGATCCAGCATGGCCGAATCCTTCATCAGACGAACCTGATGCTCCTGCAGGGCATCGGAAATGCGCTCCACATTCACTTCCGCCTTTGCATACCGGTTTTTCAGTGTCTCAATTTTGGATCCCTGCTTTTTGAAAAATCCAAACAGTCCCTTTTCCTCAGCCGCATCAAAATTTTTCAGCTCTCCCACAACGCCGGAAATAAGATCCCCAACCTCACCAAGATCCTGTGTCTTCACATTTTCCAGCGCCGCATCAGAAAAATCTGCCATTTTTTTCTGTGTTCCTGCGCCGTACTGCAGAATCTGATTTGTATTTTCCACATCAATTTTCTTTGAAAAATCGTCCACCATTTTCTGTTCCTGCGGTGTCAGAACCGCTTCTTCTGCCGCAGGCTCCTCCGGCTTATTTTCCACCGGCCGGATCTGCGCCGGTGTCTCCAGCTCCGGCTCCAGTGTCAGAGCAGGTGTGGGTGCGGATGGAACCGTTTCAATGAAATCCTTAAACTCTTCTGCCATTTGTCTTCTCCTTTGTCTGTTTTTAGCAATATCTGCTGCTTACAATGTCAGCTCCACATGATCTTTCCCGGTCTCTTTCTTCATCCTTGCAAAATCATCCTCTGTCAGTCCTTCCTGAGCCAGAAGAGAGTGAAGTACGGATATATCGCTGGAAATATCCATTGCCGTCTCCCGGAAAACGGAATCCAGAAGCTTCTCAAATGCCTGATTCAGCGTGTCCAGCGTATCCTCGATCTCCCGTTTGGAGGACCTGATGTTCTCCCCCTGCACCGGCTGCCGGTCCATATCCTCATACGCTTCCAGAAGCTTCACAGTCATGGGCAGATAATAGTTCATCAGCTTTTTCAGATCCGGGATGATTTCCGGATGTTCCTGCACACGTTCAAATATTTTCCGGATAATGGTTTCCATACGGTCGATTTTGTCGGAGATTTCCCGGCCGGGAATGGCATCATTGCTGCTGCGGATCTGCCTGAGAAAAGTATTTCCTCTGTCCAGAACTTCCTGTACCCCTCTGGAATACTTTTTATCAGAGGAAATTCCCGGCATCTGCTCCTTCTGTCTCTGCTCCAGCTGTTTCTGTGCCTGCTCGTACTGCCGGTAGGTCTCACTGCTGGTGATCAGGCAGGTTTCTTTTTTATCCATGTGACCTTCCCGGAACCAGCCGTCCTGAATCATCCCACGCACATCTTTCCGGACGTATTTTACAGATTTTCCCACCTTTCCGGACAGCTCTTCCAGATTGCAGTAGGTTTTCTCCCCCAGTGCCTTCACATACCGGCGAAAACGGCTCAGCTTCCCCATATTTCCGATTCCGCTTGCCAGCAGCCCGACACCGCCGGCCAGCACCGCCCCCATCACTGCCATGGAACCAAAAATCAGATTTCCGCCGATCCCGAATGCACGGATGATCAGCGTGGTCAGAAGCCCGATTCCCATTCCTCCGGTGAGAATGCCGCCAAATACGACCTTGAGTACTCCCGATACATGATATCCCCGCGGATTTTCATACAACGCAGGCAATTCTTCCTTTTTTCTGATATTCTGCTGTGCCCCAAACGGCGGTTTCTGATAGCCGTGATCGTTTCTCGTCTCATAGGCCCTGGCATTATGCTCCGGATCCACTGTCGTGTGCAATGCCCTCTTTATTGCCTCACTTCCCGTATCCACGGCCTGATTGACCGCCTGATTGATTGTCTGATTCAGCTTCTGGTAATTCCGGGAATTTACCGCTTTGTCAATGATATCCTGGATGTTCTTTCCCAATTCCTCCAGGTCCTGAAACTGATTGTTTTCCAATATGGTTTCCTCCCATCTGTTCACTGTTTTCATTATACAAAAACACCGTTCAAAATACAAGGGACACCAAAAAATTCGAAATTTCCCATTGCACACAGGAATCAAAAGTTTTACAATATACGTTAAAGTAATAAAATACCTACGGAGGAATCATTATTATGGAAAAAAAGGATATCGACTGGGGCAATCTGGGCTTCGGTTATATGAAGACAGATTACCGCTATGTTTCAAATTTCAAAAACGGTGCATGGGATGAGGGTGCTCTGATCACAGATGCTACCGTATCCATCAGTGAATGTGCCTGTGTTCTTCAGTATGCACAGACTGTTTTTGAAGGCATGAAAGCTTATACGACAGAAGACGGACGTATCGTTACCTTCCGCCCGGATCTGAATGCAGAGCGTATGGAAAATTCTGCCAGAAGACTTCAGATGCCTGTATTCCCCAAAGAGCGTTTTGTGGACGCAGTTGTACAGACCGTCAAGGCAAACACCAATGTCGTTCCGCCATACGGTTCCGGTGCCACCCTTTATATCCGTCCGTACATGTTCGGAACCAACCCGGTAATCGGTGTAAAACCGGCGGACGAATATCAGTTCCGTGTATTCACCACACCGGTTGGACCATATTTCAAAGGCGGTGTAAAGCCTCTGACCATTCGTGTCTGTGATTATGACCGTGCTGCTCCCAGAGGAACCGGACATATCAAGGCCGGCCTGAATTATGCCATGAGTCTTTACGCAATTGTTGACGCACACAATCAGGGATTTGATGAGAACATGTATCTGGATTCCGCAACCCGCACAAAGGTTGAGGAAACCGGCGGTGCAAACTTCCTGTTCGTCACAAAGGACGGCAAGGTTGTCACTCCGAAATCCAGCACCATTCTTCCGTCCATCACCCGCCGTTCACTGCTCCATGTTGCCAAAGAATATCTTGGCCTGGAAGTGGAAGAAAGAGAAGTTTTCTTTGACGAGGTAAAAGACTTTGCAGAAGCCGGTCTGTGCGGTACCGCAGCAGTTATCTCTCCGGTCGGAAAAATCGTTGACCACGGCAAAGAAATCTGTCTGCCGAGCGGCATGACACAGATGGGTCCTGTTACTCAGAAGCTTTACGATACACTCACCGGAATTCAGATGGGCCGTCTGGAAGCACCGGAAGGCTGGCTGAAAGTGATCGAATAATATAAGTCAATGGACAATGGAAATAAAAATCCTCCCGCAGTATTTCCTGCGGGAGGATTTTATTTCCGTCGAAGAAGCCTCACATGCGTTCGGCTTGAATCTGATTATTCAAACGGGAACCGGAACGGCAGTCCCAGCTTGTCCCTGACTTCCAGAATTTCTTTCTGGACGGCTTCTCCCACAGGCACTCCTTTATCCCTGCGTTCCAGCCACACCTGATACTCTTTTTCTCCTGCGGTATAGATCCGGTCCTGCCCCGGTGCCTTGTGGGAAGCACGCAGTGCGCGGCAGATATCACCAGCTGTCTTTCGGAAAACATCCCTTCCCATAAATGCATCCGGATTCACCACAAAGAAGAAATGACCCAGATGATACATCTGCGGATTTCCGTTTTCATCCACTCCGGTGAGTGCCTTCATAAACCGGCTTCCGGTAAATGCCGCCGACAGGATCTCCACCACTGCCGCATAGCCATAGCCTTTATATCCGGCCATCTCTTCCCCGATTCCGCCAAGCGGTGTCAGCGCCGCGGTCCCGTCTACCAGTGCTTTCAGAATCTCGCTGCTGTCTGTCATTGCACTTCCGTCATGAGCAATCACCTGCCCTTTCGGGGTGTCCTTTCCGGTTCGCGCATAATATTCAATTTTCCCCCTCTGAACGATGGATGTGGCACAGTCCAGACAGAACGGAAATTCTTCATCCGTAGGCAGCGCAAAGGTCAGCGGATTGGTTCCCATCATGTTTTCCACACCAAACGTAGGGGCAATGGAAGGTCTGGCATTGGTTCCGGTAATTCCCACCATTCCCTCTTTGCTTGCCATCGTTGCCCAGTATCCGGCAATTCCGTAATGGGTGGAATTCTTGATTGCGCCCCCTGCCATTCCGTATTTTTTTGCTTTTTCAATGAGCATTTTCATCATCCGGTGGCTGGCAACCATTCCCATCCCGTCGTGAGCATCCATCACAACGGTCGTAGGTGTTTCCCGTATGATTTCTGTATTCGTCACCGGAAGGAGCGTACCGTTCACGATCCGATTGATATATATGGGCTTAAACCGGTTGCAGCCATGACTTTCAATTCCTCTCCGGTCGGATTCCAGCAGAACATCCGCGCAGATTTTGGCATCCTCCTGCGGAACGCCGTAGCCTTTGAACGCCTCAATCAGAAAATCATTCATCAGTTCCCACGATACATAAGGTCTCGTCTCCATAACGCCCTCCTCCTTTGAAACATCCTGTATTATTTTTTCTCGTATTTTACAAATTCATATTCCAGATCAAAGTATGTCTGCTCTTCACTTCTTGCTGTGACCTCCCACTCCGGCATCTCATCCAGATTGGGGAAAAAGCTGTCTGCCTCATAGGCAAAATTGATTTTTGTCACATGGGCCACATTACAATAGGGCAGAAACTGCCGGTAAATACTGTCTCCTCCGATACAGTACACCTGATCTGACGGATATTTTCCGATTTCCTCCAGCACATCCTCTATGGTATGAAGGACCAGAGCCCCTTTTCCGTCATAATGCTCATTTCTTGTAAGAACAATATTGGTACGGTTCTTCAGCGGAAGTCCATTCGGAAAACTTTCCAGCGTCTTTCGCCCCATAACGACCACTTTTCCTGTTGTCTCCTGACGAAACAGCTTCATATCTGCCGGAATGCTTACCAGCAGCTTATTGTTCTTGCCGATTCCCCAGTTTTTGTCTGCTGCCACAATGAGATTCATATATTCTGTATCCTCCTGTTTTCTGTATCATAATCCATATATTCTTCTGACACGCCGCGGGTCGATCCGCATTCCGTGTGATTCTTATACGGCAATGGGAATATTGCGGATCTGTTCTCCTGTTTTATAATCCTCCACATGAAGATCCTCCGTGGTAAACTGATAAAAATCTTTCACCTCCGGATTGAGCCATACCCTGGGAGCCGGATATTCCTCCCGTTCCAGAAGTTCACGGATCATCGGCACATGGCGATCGTAAATATGTGCATCTGCAATGATATGCACCAGTTCTCCCGGAACCATGCCGTTCACCTGTGCCACCATCATCAGAAGAATTGCATACTGAGCCACATTCCAGCCATTGGCCGCCAGCATGTCCTGACTTCTCTGATTAAGGACCGCGTTCAGAACCAGCGAATCCCCCTCCTTTGTCACATTATAGGTCATGCTGTAACAGCAGGGATCCAGCCCGCCGGAGTGAAGATATTCAAACTGATACATATTCGTCATGATCCGGCGGCTGTACGGATTTTCTCTTAACTGCCGGAGCACATAATCCATCTGATCGGTCTCTTCTCCCTTATACAGAAATTTCCGCCGGATCACATCTCCGTAGCAGGTACCGATGCTTCCCTTCTCGTCTGCCCAGCTGTCCCAGATATGACTGTTCAGGTCATGCACATTATTCGATTTTTTCTGATAGATCCAGAGGATCTCATCCATTGCGCTTTTTAACGCGATACGCCGCAGCGTAATGGCCGGAAATTCCTTCCGAAGATCATAACGGTTCACCACCCCGAATTTTTTGATGGTGTAGGCATACTCTCCGGTATCCTCCCATTTCGGCCGGACCTTTTCTCCCCTGGTGTCCGTCCCGTTTGTCAGGATATCTCTGCAGGTTTCTTTAAACAATATGTCTGCGTAGCTCATTGCTGCCTCCTCCGTTGCTTTTGCTTTGTCTGCTATATTATAACATTTCTAGCGTTCACAGGCAATTTCTTCTTTACAATCCCAAAATGCCATGCTATATTAGGTCACATGAAAAAATTCATCATCTTTTTACTAAAACCACTTTCCTTTTTGCCTGCAATCCTGATGATGTGTCTGATTTATACATTTTCAGCCCAGACCGGGGAGGTGTCCGGGGAATTAAGCTATCGGATCAGTTATCAGATCGCAGAAACAAAAAATGAATTGCTGAATACAAATAAAAGCTACGACGAGCTTGCATGGGAGGCAGAGTCCCTTCATTACTATGTCCGGAAGGGCGCTCACATGACCGAATATTTTCTTCTGGCCATTGCGATTTCCTTTCCGCTGTATGTATATCGTATCCGCGGCATCTGGCTGATGCTTCTGGCCGGAATCATCTGCGTAGGCTTTGCCGGCTTCGACGAATATCACCAGTCTTTTGTCGCTGCCCGCACAGCTTCCCCAAAGGATGTGGGAATTGACAGTCTCGGCGCACTGATCGGAATTCTTCTGGTCCAGGCCTTCTGCTGGTCCACACTTCACAGCCCTGACGGAAGAAGAAAAAAAAGAAAGCGAAAACGAAGATAAACAGATTCAGGTCGAAAAACAGCAGGGACACCCCTCCGTTTTTCGACCTGAATTCTTTATTCCTGAGAATCTGTTTTTTGAGCCTCCTCATTTTCCGCTTCGTTCTCTGCCCGGCTCTCTTCGCCCTCTTCATTCACCTCTCCCAGCGATTCCACAATCCTGGCACGCTGAGAAATAGACATCTTCGCCGAGGACGGATCGGAAGGCTTTGACACTTCCTTTTCTTCCGTTTTCTCTGCCGGTTTTTCAGAGGCATTTCTGTCCTTCCTGTTTTTCTCAACCATCCCCTTCAGGCCAAGCACCACAAGTCCTGCGCCGAGTGCCATAAAAACAATTCCAACCAGCGCGAAAGCCCAACTGGTTCCTTCTGCTCCTTCCAGCACATTTCTGCACAGAGTGAAGCCGTTATACACAAGGTACGCTCCCGCGATCAGCCACAGAATGTGGCTTCTGTTTCCCCGTTCTGTCCCGCCGGCCGGTGTGTTTTCTTCCTTCGGAGATACCGTCTCTTCCACTGTCTCCTCTGCTGTTTCTTCTCTTACTTCTTTTTCCAATTCATTCATCTGGACTCTCCTTTATCTGCTCTGTTCTATGATGCCGCAAACTGACTCTCGTACAGGTGTGCATAGAAACCGCCCTTTTTCAGCAGCTCTTCATGTTTTCCCTGCTCAATGATATTACCATCTTTCATGACAAGAATCAAATCTGCTTCCTGTATGGTAGAGAGACGATGGGCAACGATGAAGCTTGTCCTGCCCTCCATCAGCTCCGCAAATGCTTTCTGAACCCGCACTTCGGTTCTGGTATCGATCGAGGAAGTGGCCTCGTCAAGAATGAGCATGGCAGGCTTCAAAAGCATGACTCTGGCAATGCACAGAAGCTGTTTCTGTCCCTGTGAAATATTTCCTCCGTCCTCTGCAATCACCGTATCATAACCCTTTGGCATCCTTTTAATAAAGCTGTGGGCATGCGCATGTCTGGCTGCCTCGATGATCTCCTCCATGGTGGCATCCGGTTTCCCATAGGCGATGTTTTCCCGGATGGTTCCGGCCTTCAGCCAGGTATCCTGCAGCACCATTCCAAAGCTTTTGCGAAGGCTGTCTCTGGTCAGTTCCCGCACCGGATATCCGCTGACCCGAATCTGCCCCTTCTGTACATCGTAAAAGCGCATCAGAAGATTGATCATCGTTGTCTTTCCACAGCCGGTAGGGCCTACAATGGCAATTCTCTGTCCCGGCTTTACGGAAATGGAAATGTCCTTCAGAAGCGGCACATCCGGCAGATAGGAGAACGAAATATCATCCACCTCCACACTTCCGTCAGCCCGTTCCAGGACGACTGCACCCGGTGCATCCGGCTGTGCTGCCGGTGTGTCAATAAAATCAAATATCCGCTTTGCACAGGCAAGCGCATTCTCCAGCTCCGTAATCACACCGGAAATTTCATTAAACGGTTTCGTATACTGATTTGCATAATTCAGGAAGCTGGACAGCTGTCCGACGGTCATTCCTCCGCCGATCACGGTGAATGCACCGAAAATACCCACACCGGTATATACCAGCCCATTTACAAAACGGGTGGACGGATTGGTCATCGCCGAGAAAAACAGAGCCCGGATTCCACAGACACGAAGCTCCTCATTGACAGCTTCAAAACGTTCTTCCGCCCGCGCTTCATAAGAAAACGCCTGAACGATCCTCTGATTTCCCACCAGTTCTTCCACCAGTGAAGTCATTTGTGCGCGTTTTTCCGACTGTTCCCGAAACATCTGAAACGTATGTCTGGCGATAAAGCTTGCCACAAACAGGGAAATCGGTGTGAGAAGCACAACCAGAAAAGTAATTTTCACGCTGATGGAAATCATGAATCCGATGGTACCCAGTATGGTGATCACACCGGTAAACAGCTGGGTGAAGCCCATCAGAAGTCCGTCCGAAAACTGACTGACATCCGTAACCACACGGCTCAGGATATCTCCCGGCTGATTGGAATCAATATAGGATACCGGTACCTTCTGCAGATGCAGAAATGCCTGACTTCGGATATCCTGCACCACACGGTAGGTCACCTGATTTGTGAGAAGATTCATCAGCCACTGGGAAACCGCTGTAATCAGTATGGCCCCGGCCAGCATGCCGAGAATTTTCAAAAGCTGTTCTGTCAGGACATTTCCCTCTCCGATAATGGTATCCACTGCCTGACCGATCAGAATGGGGGTATACAGGGTAAAGGCAACCGTCACAACCGCAAGAAGCAGCATCAGTATAATCCGGCTTTTGTATGGACGGATAAATTTCAGTATTCTTTTCCAGGTATCTTTGTTCTTCATCCCCGTGCCACCTCCTGTTCCGACAGCTGGGAAAGACAGATTTCTTTATATACCTGGCAGGTCTCAAGAAGCTGCTGATGTGTCCCCATACCTGCCAGCCGTCCATCATCCAGAACCAGTATCTTATCCGCATGCTTAATGGAGGTTGCACGCTGGGAAACGATAAATACCGTCATTCCCTTTGTCTTTTCTTTTATTTCACGGCGCAGTGCGGCATCTGTTGCGAAATCCAGCGCCGATGCACTGTCGTCCATAATCAGGATCTTGGGTTTTCCCACCAGAGCCCGGGCGATCGTCAGTCTCTGACGCTGGCCTCCGGACAGGTTGGCTCCGCCCTGACTGATCATGGTATTCAAACCTTCCGGTCTGCTGTCGACGAAATCCTTTGCCTGCGCAATCCCGAGCGCCTGACGGATTTCCTCGTCGGTGGCATCGTCCTTGCCCCATTTCATATTCTCACGGATCGTCCCCTTGAACAGTACCGCATGCTGCGGCACCATTCCGATTTTCCCGCGCAGCTGCGAAAACGGATATTCTGTCACATTGTTTCCGTCCACGCAGACCGATCCACAGGTCACATCGTAAAACCGCGGAATCAGATTTACCAGCGTGGATTTTCCGCAGCCGGTACCTCCGATAATGCCGATGGTCTCGCCGGGCATCGCCGTAAAAGAAATATGCTCCAATGCCGGTTCCTGGGTCCCTGCATACGTAAAAGTCACATCCTCAAATTTCACACGAGGCGCCGACGGCTGTTCTTTCTGTGTCATTGCATCACTGTCAGACAGTGTCGGCTGTGTCTCAAAAACTTCATTCAGCCGTGCGGCAGAGGCGACCGCCTTTGTCACTGCCACAATCAGGTTGGCAAGTGCCAGCAGTGCCAGCAGGATCTGGGACATATAATTGACCAGCGCCACAACTTTTCCCTGCGTAAGTGCTCCGCTGTAAACTTCCCTGCTTCCCATCCACAGGATCCCGATGATTGCAAAATTCATGATCACACAGGTTGCCGGATTCAGCAGCGCCGAAATTTTCCCTGCCGCAATCTGAATCCTGGTATAATGATCATTGACTTCTGAAAAAATCCTGTTTTCCTCTTCCTGTCTTCCAAACGCCCGGACGACTCTCGCTCCCACATGATTTTCCCGTGTCATCAGAGAGATCCGGTCCAGAGCTGCCTGTACTTTTTTGTAGATCGGAACCGTGCTGACCATGATCAGATAGATTACGGCTGAGATCAGCGGTACGGCAATCAGAAAGATCACAGCCACCCGGACATCTATGGTAAATGCCATAATCACAGCTCCCACCACGATGAACGGTGATCTCAGAAACAGGCGAAGCACCAGATTGACTCCGGTCTGTGCCTGATTGATGTCGTTGGTGATTCTGGTCACCAGCGCGGGTGTCCCCAGCTTGTCCAGTTCTCTGTAGGAAAGCCGGTTGATGTGGGCAAACATTTCGCGGCGCAATGCGGTACTGAAGCCCATGGCTGCTTTCGCCGAAAAATACTGTGCTGTCAGAGAGCAGGTAAGTCCGACCACTCCCAGCAGAATCATAAGTGCACACATTTTCCAGATATAAGCCGTATCACGGCTGGGAATTCCCACATCCACGATTCCTGCCACAACCAGTGGTACGATCAGTTCAAAAGACGCTTCCAGCATTTTAAACAATGGTGCCAGAATCGTTTCCTTTTCATAGCCTTTTAAAAATCTAAGAAGCTTTTTCATGTTTCTTTACGCCTTTATTTTCTCCCATATAATTTCGTCATTACATAAATGCGGTCAATGAGCTCCGGAGTGATCTGATTCTTTTTCAGTCTCCACTTCCAATTATACCCTAACGTGGACGGTGCATTCATCCTCGCCTCATTTCCAAGACAGAGATAGTCCTGTATCGGAATCACAGCAAGATCCGCCACACTGGACATGGCCGCGCGGATCATCGCCCACACACATTCCTCCACCGGACGGTCCTCACAGTTTGTGTAGGCTCTGGCAAATTCCATGGTATGCCCGGATATTCCTTCATACCATCCTCTGGTTGTCTCATTGTCATGGGTCCCGGTATAGACAACACAGTTTTTCGAATATTTATGGGGAAGATATGCGCTGTCCTCACTTTCATCAAACGCAAACTGAAGCACCTTCATACCTGGGAAGCCCGTGTCCTCCAGAAGCTGATGCACGCTTTCTGTCAGAAGGCCGAGATCCTCTGCGATGACCTCCAGATGTTCCACCTTTTCTCCCAGCACCTTAAACAGTTCAAGCCCCGGTCCTTTTTCCCAGCGTCCGAATTCCGCTGTCTCATCTTTATACGGAATCGAATAATACTCATCAAATCCCCGGAAATGATCAATACGAACCACATCATACTGCTTCAGGCTGTGTGTGATTCGCTGAACCCACCAGCTGTACTCCGTCTTTCTGTGGTATTCCCAGCTGTAAAGCGGATTTCCCCAGAGCTGTCCGGTCGCAGAGAATGCATCCGGCGGGCATCCGGCAACCGCAATCGGGCGGTTTTCTTCATCAAACTGAAACAGCAGGGGATTGGCCCAGGCATCCGCACTGTCTGCCGATACATAGATCGGCACATCTCCGATGATCTTCACGCCATTCTTATTCGCATAGGTTTTCAGCCAGCACCACTGTTTGTAAAACCAGTGCTGCTGAAAGCGATAAAACTGAATCTCATCCGCAAGCTCTTCCCTGGCTCTTTCCAGTGCGCCCGGATGACGGTTTCGCAGTTCTTCCGGCCATTCTTCCCATCCTTTTCCGCCCTGGTCATTTTTGATTGCCATAAACAGACAGTAATCCTCCAGCCAGTAACCATTTTCCCGGACAAAGGTTCCGTAATCTTCATCCTGCCTTAGGTCATATCGCTCATAGGCTTTTCGAAGAAGCTGAAAACGGGACGCATAGATTTTCTCATAATCCACATAGCTCTCATTTGTTCCCCAGTCACAGCTTTCACATTCCTCCTCGGTAAGGAGCCCCTCCCGGATAAACACTTCCAGGTCAATAAAGTACGGATTTCCCGCAAATGTGGAAAAGGACTGATACGGAGAATCCCCATAGCCTGTAGGACCAAGCGGCAGGATCTGCCAGTATTTCTGTCCTGCCCGGATCAGCTGATCCACAAATGCATATGCCTCCTTTGAAAAGCATCCGATTCCGTAATTGGACGGAAGGCTTGATATCGGTAATAAAATTCCGCTGGCTCTCATAACTCTTTCTCCCCTGTTTCGTAATAAATCTTTATTCTTTTTCCGGGCATTCAGAATCCCTTTCGTTTCATGTATATGTATACGTCATGATAAACCTTTTCTTTTCCAATCTCATTCAGGATCTCATGACGCATTCCCGGATACAGCCTGCCTCTGACATCACGGTATCCGGCACTCCTCATGGCTCTTACCGCGGCGGCAAATTTTCTTACATTTCCCATACACGGATCCTCTGCACCGCTGATCAGCAGTACCGGAAGCTCCGGTTTCGTACAATGCCAGTTTTTCACATCGTATGCCTGTTTCATGAGTGCAAACAGTGCCAGATACGCATCATCGGTAAAGGTAAATCCGCACTCCCGCGATTCGGAATAATTCCGGACAACCTCCTGATCCGAACAGATCCACGCATTCGGGTTATGGTTTTCGTGAAACCGAAGGGCATAACTTCCAAAAGACATCTTTTCCAGCAGCCGGCTTTTATGTCTTGCTCCCAGAATTCCTTTCTCCAGATGAGCGATCGCTTCTCCCAGCGGCCTCATGGAGTTGTTGCCCGGAGAACCGCAGATCACCAGCATATCCAGACTTCTGTCATACTTTGCCGTGTACGCCCGCACTGCCAGCGAACCCATGCTGTGTCCAAACAGGATCAGCGGCAGCTCCGGAAAATTTTTATGAATCCTATCGTTTACTGTTTTTATATCCTGCAGCATTGCCTCTGCTCCGCCGCCATACATATAACCCAGATCTTTTTTACTTCGGACGCTTTTTCCATGTCCCCGATGGTCATGAATGACCGTCACATATCCCTTCTCCTTCAAATATTCCATAAAGGGAAGGTACCGTTCTTTATGTTCACTCATCCCATGTACAAGCTGTACCACTGCGCGATACGGCTTCTCATCCGGAATGACTGCCAGGACGGATATTGGCAGTCCGTCTGCTTCCGAAAGAAAACGGCCTTCGTATTTCATCTTCTCCCCTCCTGTTCGGTATCTGATTTCATCTTTACAGGCTCTTTATCATACTATCATAAATGAAGTCTTTTGTCTCCTGAATTTCATCATTATTCTTTTCCGTGCGGGAAATCAGATAAACAAAATACTGCATGCAGCGCCCGAATACCTCCAGTTCCATCAGCCGCCGGGAGATTCCACCATGGATACAGCCCTCCTGCACCCCAATCTGTACCATATCAGAAATCACTTCACGGACCAGAGAGCGGTCCATCATTTCCGCCGGACATTTCACATTTTTCTCTTCATTGCGTGTCTTCAGGCGGGGCATATCCAGAATCTGCGCCATGACTCTTTTCCTGCCGGCACAATTCTCAATCCAGTCGAATACCGAGTACATTGCACTCCTGAAATTACCGCTTTCCCGGATCGTGCCTTTCAGCTTTTCATACTGTACGCGGAAGTCGTAATTGATTGCACGCATAATCAGTTCTTCCTTACTCCGAAAATACTCATATGCCGTTCCCTTGCCGATCCCGGCCCGGCCGGTCACATCAGAGACCTTGATCTGTTCCGGATTTACCCCCTCTTCCAGCAGTTCACGGACTGCCCGGTACATCGCCAGAACCTTCTCGTTTGTTTCAGATGCCATCCTCTGCCTCCTCCAGTTCATCCTTTCTATAATTTTTCCGATTCAAAAGATCATATATACATGGTACCACAAATAATGTCAGAAGCGTACCGTAAATCAGGCCGCCAATTGTCACGATTGCCATGGGCTGCACCATGTCTCCGCCCATTCCAAGGCCCATCGCCATAGTGGAAAGGCCGAGAATCGTAGTCAGTGCCGTCATGACGATCGGGCGAAGCCGATCCCTGCCTGCCTGTATCAGTGCCTCCCGCTTATCCATGCCGTCTGCCCGCAGCTGGTTGGTGTAATCCACCAGAACGATTCCATTGTTTACAATGATACCGGACAACATGACAAAACCGATCATGGCAATGACACTGACCTCTTTTCCTGTGACGATCAGGCCCAGAAATCCTCCGGTAAACGCAAGAGGAACCGTAAACATAATGATAAACGGAGAAAGCAGGGACTGGAACTGAGCCACCATGATCAGATACATGAATACCAGTGCAAGCAGCAGCATCAGCGTCAGCTGCTCCATCGCATTGTTTATTGTCTCATCCTCTCCGACCATATCCAGGGTATAGCCTGCAGGAAGCTTATAATCCTTCAGTTTTTTCTCTATTTCACTGCTGACCAGCCCAATGTTGTATCCGGACGCAATTTCCGCTGAAACGGTCATATATCTGCTTTGGGCATCTCTGGTAATCGTCTGTGGGCTGGTCGCCTCTTCAAATTCAGCCACGTCCGAAAGGCGGATTTCCGTCTCCTCACCCTCCTGATCTGTCACCTTGATCTTCATATTCCGGATATCTTCCCGTGTCAGCTGTTCATCATTTTCATCCCGCACATACACATTATAATCCTTATCCGGAGTAGACAGAACCGTCGTGGAAGACGCCTCGGCAAGACGTCCCTGAATCTCCTGATACAGCTGTGCAACCGTAAGCTTATGTTCCATGGCTTTGGATTTCTGAATGATCACACGGTATTCCTTGTCTGCTTCTTCCTGTCCGTCTGATACATTCTGTGTTCCCTCGGTCTCACCCACGATCCTTGCGATATCCTTTGCAATTGCGGAAAGCTCATCCAGATCCTTTCCCTTTATCTGGATCTGCACGCCGCTTCCGCCCAGTGCGCTCATATCCATAGACTGCGTGGAGACAGCAACCTCACAGGGAATCTTTTCCGTACGCCTGAGGATCTCCTTCTCCAGCTGCTCTCCGTTCAGCTTTTTATCCTCTTTCAGAAGCAGATATACACTGACCGAATGACTGTCAGAACCGCCGCCTGTCATAGAGGAAATACTGCTTCCCCCTGACATTGCACCGATGGATTCAATGTCGTCGATATCTTCAATGGACGCGATTACCTCATCCGCATATCCGGTCAGTTCCCCGAAGGGGGTTCCCGGTCCTGTCGATATGGTCATGGTAGCCTGCGTACTTTCCATAGGCGGCATGAAAGCAGTTCCTTTTTTGAAAGCAGTCACTGCACTTCCCACCAGAAGTCCCAGTGCAAGAAGCAGTACCAGGAACTTCACCCGCAATGCACCGCTCAGAATTTTTGCATATCCATTGGTGATCGCATCCAGAAGCCGGAATTTCTTCGGTTTTGTCTTTTTCAGCAGTCCCGCAGACATCATGGGCACCAGCGTAAGGGCAACTGCCAGACTGGCAAGCAGGGAATAGGCGATTGTAAGGCCCATATCCACAAACAGCTGTCTGGTAATTCCTTCTGTAAATACGATGGGGGCAAAAACACAGACCGTCGTCAGTGTGGAAGCCGCAATTGCGCCAGCCACCTGTCTTGCCCCTTCAACCGCTGCTTTTTTTGCCGGTACTCCTTTCTGGCGAAGACGGTCTATGTTTTCAATCACTACAATAGAGTTATCCACAAGCATACCGATTCCCAGCGCAAGTCCGGAAAGGGAAATGACGTTCAGGGTCACACCGCTGAAATACATCAGAACAATTGCTGCAACAACGCTGATCGGTATGGAAAACGCAATCACGATGGTGGGCTTAATATCTTTCAGAAACAGAAGCAGAACCAGAACGGCCAGAATTGCACCATAAATCATATTCTGCATAACGGAATCCACAACCAGATCAATATATACGCCCTGATCCATCAGCACCGAAAAATGAACCCCCGGCTGAGAAGCCTCTATTTCCTCAATTCTTTCCAGAAGACGGTCCGTCACATCTCCGGTGGAATATCCGGTCTGCTTTTCAATGGTAAGCATTACACCCGGATTTCCGTTCAGCCGGGCATATACCTCATCACTGTCATCCTGTCTTGTAATATCTGCAACATCTTTCAGACGAATGGGATCCAGTCCGTCAAGTCCGAGATCCAGGATGACCAGATTTTCCAGATCCTCGGTACCCTCCAGCTTATCTCCCACCCGGACCAGATACTCATCGTTTCCTTCCTGTATGTACCCTGCCGGCATGGAGAAGTTCTCTCCGGCGAGAATCCCCTTAATAAGATCCTTCGTCACAAGATTGGAAAGGCTGGTCTGTTCTTTTGTCTGACTCTTTGCATCCTTCAGCTGATCTTTTCCTTCATCAATCTGTGTCTGCGCCTGCTCCAGAGAAGCCTCATTCTGGGTGATCTGCATGCTGCTCGCATCCAGCTTTGCCTGGGCAACACTCATTTCGATCGACGCCATCACCTGCTGCGTTGTCATCTGTACCTTCCCTGCGTCCACCTGTGCCTGGCCGGCAGCGACCTTGCTGCGGTACGTCTCAAGCTCCTTTCGTCCGGCATCCAGTTTGCTCTGTGCCTCATCCAGAGATGCTTTTTTGGCTTCCAGCTGTGCCGTCTGTTCATCCAGGGCCTGTATCTGCGCGGTCATTGCTGCCGTCTGTTCATCAATCTGCGCCAGCGCGGCCTCTATCTGTTCCCGATTTGACTGCAGCTGTGCTCTCGCCTGTGCAATCTCATCCAGATGTCCCTGTTTCTGCGCTTCCAGCTCTGCCTTCTGATTGGTCAGCTGCGTGATCATTTCCTGGATCGCTGCGGGATCAAACGCTTCTGATCCCGCTCCATAACCATCACCGTAATCTTCCCCGTAATAATTGTCTCCGTAATAATCGTCTCCGCCACCGGTGCCTCCTGCATTCAGCTGTGCCTGCAGCTGATCAATCTGCTGCTGCAATGCCGTAATTGCCTGGTTCAGTTCACCGTTCTCATCCAGAATGGCATTTTCATTATTCACAAGCTCTGCTTCCGCATTCGCAATGCCGGCAAGCCCGGCTTCGGTCTCGCTTCTCTGATTCACCAGTGCATCCAGTGCTGTCTGAAGCTGACCGCGGCTGGCAGCGATTTCCGAGAGTCCCTGTTCCACCTGCGTCCGTCCGGAATCAATGGTCTCCTGCTGTTTATCCAGCTGTGCCAGCTGACTGTCAATCTGGGAAAGACCTGCCTGGATTTTGTTTTCCGCATCGATCAGAGACTGCTCTCCCTGTGCGAGGCCTCCCACCATGGCGTCCTTGCCTGCATCCAGCTGACTCTGACCGTCTTCCAGCTTCTGCTTTCCTTCTTCCAGCTCTTTTTTTCCGTCATCCAGTTCTTTCTGAGCATCCTCCAGCTCTTCTTCTTTTTCCCTGAATTTGTCATCCAGCGCAGCCATCACCTTCTTATTGGCTGCCTTGATCTTATCGGAGCGAATCAGAACATCGATACTCTCCGTAATATTTCCTGTAGTGGAAACACTTGCCACACCGGCGACACTCTCCATTTCTGCCTCGATATGACTCTCCACATAATCCGTCACCTGGGTATCTTCCAGTCCGTCGACCTCCACTGCTGCGATCATGATCGGCATCATATCCGGATTCAGCTTCATAATCAGCGGTTTCCCGACGGAATCGTCCCAGTAGCCGCTGATCTGATCCAGTTTTTCCCGCATCTCGATCGTCGCAGAATCCATATCCGCAGTTTCCTGAAATTCCAGAATCACAAGAGATACATTTTCTCTGGACTGTGAACTTACATTCTCAATATCTGTGACTGTGGCCATGGACTGTTCCACCGGCTTTGTCACCACCATTTCCACCGTTTCCGGGCTGGCGCCCTGGTATGTCGTCATGACAATGGCATACGGCAGATTCATGCTGGGCAGAAGGTCTGTATTCATCTTTCCGAAGGAAACCACGCCCAGAATGATCACCAGAACGATGGCCACAACAACCGTATACGGCTTTTTTACACTAAATCGTGAAATCATTTTTTTGCCCCTTTCTGATACATTTCCGTTTTCAGACCGACTGGTCGGTCAGCTACAACCATTATATGGTCATGCAACCCTATTGTCAATCAATTCTGTCCTATGCTATAATAAAAGCTACCGCAAAGTGATGCTGCGGAAACAGTTTCCCGCAGCATCGCCGCTTACGATATGAATCGAACAAGGAGGAATCGAGATTATTATGAAAAAAAAGAGAGGCCTGATTCTCGTACTTCTGGCAATCCTCTGCCTGATTGCCGGATTGGGTGTATTCTATTTCACCCAGCGTCAGCAGCCTGTGAATTGTGTCGAACAGTACCTGACCAATGTACAGAATATGGATTTTACAGCAATGGAAACTCTTCTGCAGAGTAAGGACATGTCAGCGCTGGACAATGCCGATATCCGCAACGAAAGCTACGCAGATTTTTTCCGGGAAATCAACCGCAAAATGACCTATGAAATCAGGCGCAATCAATTTGACATGGCCAACGGCACTGCATCCGTGACTGTTCGCATCCGCTACATCGACGGTTCGGAAATCTATAAAGAAACAACCACAGAATTTCTGAAACAGATTGTGTCTTCTGCCTTTTCCGGTGCCGAGATGAATGAAGAGAGTACCCAACAGCTTCTGGCCTCCATTCTGAATGAGAAGGCACAGACAACCGAAGACCAGTTTCAGGAGGCCGATATCGTTTATCCGGTGATCAAAACCGATTCCGGCTGGAAAATTGTATCCCTCGATGATGAGACCGTCAAAATCATGTCTGCTAATTTCAAAAGTGTAGAGGACGAAATTCAGGCATCTCTGGATTCCCGGTCAGATGCGTCCGGTGAGACTGGTGTTTCCAGTGTTCCCACCGCAGAAGAAGGAGACATTATTTCTCTTTCCAATGACAAATTTTCCATCCGGTACACGAAGTTCCGTATTGCCAACGATATTGCTGACAGTCCCTGTCTGATGTTTTATTATGATTACACCAACAACAGTTCCTCTCCATCCAGCCCTATGGCTGATGTGGTTCTGAAGGCTTACCAGGGCGGCATTTCTCTGGATCCGGCAATCCCGCAGGAAGAGGATGAAGCAGTAGACCGGTATATGTCTGATGCCATCCAGCCCGGCGAGACAGCCAATGTTTGCCAGGTATTTTCTCTGAACGATATGTCTGATGTGACTCTGGAAGCAGGGGAAGCTTTCAGCTTCAGCGATTCTCAACTTGCCACCCAGAAAATTATCGTCCAGTAATTTTTCTGAATATTTTTTTTATATCCCGGAATACTATCCATGAGAAAGGATGGTGACTTATGGGAAACAAATTTTTACAATACTTTGCACTGACCATCTCTGCCATCGGCGCAATCAACTGGGGACTGATCGGATTTTTCGATCTGAATCTGGTCTCTCTTCTGTTTGGCAGCATGAGCTGGCTTTCCCGAATCATTTACGGATTGGTGGGAATCTGCGGTTTGTATCTGCTGACCTTTTATGGTCTGGTAGACAGCGAACAGCAGGGGGTATAAAAATGAATATGCGCTGAATACGCCAAAATGGAGTGCTGCAAACAGACGGAATATGTCATCTGTGGAGCAGCACTCCATTTTTATATCCAAAAGCATTTTTATTTCATAGGTAAATTCCAAAGGAATTTTCTATGAAACAAAAAAACTCTGAGATTTCTCTCAGAGTCTTCAGAGCGATAGACGGGGCTCGAACCCGCGGTCTCGACCTTGGCAAGGTCGCGCGTTACCAACTACGCCACTATCGCATAAGAGCGGGTGATGGGAATCGAACCCACGTATCCAGCTTGGAAGGCTGGTGTTCTACCATTGAA
>JALEJS010000005.1 GCA_022769545.1 Blautia sp.
TAAGGTTGGGCAGACACTGTATATTACTATTGACATTGACGAGCCCGAAATCATTAAAGAAATATATGATAATAAATATAGCAACAGTTTGTTATATGCGGTGGTTCTTTGTATTCTTGTAGGACTGCTATCAATAATAACCATTACTGTGTCTAATGAACTCTAAATCTAAAATCTTAGATATGATAAAGTTGATTTGTTCCCCCGTACACCGGCATATGATTTATTCCCGTGTACTGTGGACATTCAAGCCATTGTCTCGACCCATACAGAATGTGTGACATTGCTTCAAAAAAAGAATTCCTGAAAACAATATCGGAATATTGGTGCCAGGTACTCGAAAGTTTTGATGAATATTATAAAGCGGGAGTTAAATTTCTATTAATTGATTTTTAGAGTGCCGATTTTTAGAGTACCTGGCACCAAGGCATGTGGATAAGCGTATTATGAACTTATCTCCAGCGGTAAAGAAGGAATATAAAAAGTTGTATGTTGCCTATAAGCTAGATACTAATTTTGTTGATATTGTTTTCCAGAAACAAAGATTGCGTATTTCGATTAATATGAAGATTTCAGAGATTAATGATCCTAACGGTATCTGCAAAGATATTACAGATTTAGGACGCTGGGGAAATGGTGATGTAGAATTGTTTATGGAGCATCAGGATGAATTAGATCAAATTATGGAAATTGTGAAGCAATCCTTTGATTAACAGGCAGAATAATGATTTTGGAACGTTAAAGGAGGCCTCCTATTTGAAAAAGAAAAACGATGAAATAACCATCCGTTCCAGCGCTGCGGAATATCTGACCTATGTTGCCTCTGTCGGCGATCAGCAGGACAGCATTGAGATGCGCTATGAGGATGAGAATATATGGCTGACACAGAAAATGATGGCCACGTTGTACGATGTCGGTACTAACACTATAAATTATCATATTAAGAAAATCTTTGAGGACAGTGAGTTACAGGAGGATTCAGTTATTCGAAAATTTCGAATAACTGCCGCTGACGGAAAAAGCTACAGCACAAATCACTATTCCTTAGAGATGATCATTGCAGTAGGCTTTAAGGTCAATTCTGAACGTGCAGTGCAGTTTCGTAAATGGGTAAATCAAATTGCAAAGGACTACACCATCAAAGGCTGGGTCATGGATGACGAGCGTCTGAAAAATGGTGGTTCCGTGCTCACAACAGAATACTTTGACCGTTTGCTTGAGCAGATTCGTGAGATCCGTTTATCTGAGCGTAGGTTTTATCAGAAGATAACTGATATCTATGCTACAGCTCTCGATTATGACCGCACAGCTAAAACAACAAAGCAGTTCTTTGCAAAGGTACAAAACAAGATGCATTATGCGGTTCACGGACATACGGCAGCAGAGTTAATTTATGAGCGAGCAGATGCAGATAAGCCACATATGGGACTAACCACGTGGGCGGCAGCACCGGAAGGTAAGATTGTAAAAAGCGATGTGAGTGTTGCGAAGAATTATCTTTCAGAGAAGGAAATGCGTTCGATAGAGCGTATCGTTTCAGCGTATCTGGATCTGGCAGAGGACCGTGCAGAGCGTCACATTCCGATGACAATGGAAGACTGGGCAAAGCGTCTGGATCTATTTCTGATGGCAGATGACAGAGAGGTTCTTCAGGATGCAGGCAAAATCACAGCAGAGATTGCCAAGGCAAAAGCTGAGATCGAATTTGAAAAATATCGTGTTATTCAGGACAGACTGTTTATGTCTGACTTTGATAAGTACATGCTGGAATTGGAAAAACATGCAAAGAAGTAATAGGATTGCTTTTCTCTTTTGCTGCTGGATTTTTAGGAATAATAAGGTCGAGTGCATGGAAGTTGTGCCATCAGTTAGGTTAAAAAATAGCCGTTGATCGGTTCTCTGTAATATCGGTGTAATATCGGTGCCTGTAATATCGGCAAATATCGGTGCCAGGTACTCGAAAGTTTTGATGAATATTATAAAACGGGAGTTAAATTTCTATTAATTGATTTTTAGAGTGTCTTTTAGAGTGCCTGGCACCACAGGCAGGACATTTCATGACACCACAGGACATTTCACGAGAAGGAGAAAAACAATGAGATTAGATGGATATGGATTGTTTGTCAAAGATATGCCGACAATGATCCGGTTTTATAGAGATGTATTAGGCTTTGAGATAAAGGAAGATGAGAATACAGACAATGTTTATCTTTTGAAAGATGGAACATTATTCCTGTTATATGGAAGAGATGATTTTGAAAAATTAACAGGCAAAAGATATGAGTATCTTAAAGGTGTAAATGCACATTCTGAGATGGCGCTGTACGTAGATACATATGAGGAAGTCGATGAGCAGTATCAAAACGCAATAAAGAACGGTGCGACATCTTTATTGGAGCCGACAACGGAGCCCTGGGGACAACGGACCTGTTTTATTGCTGATCCGGAAGGAAATATCATCGAAATCGGTTCATGGAATAAAGCATATGAAGAAAAAGATCAGTGAGATATAAGCCGTGGTGCTCAAATTGGAAATATGAGGTGAATACTCATGAAAAATGAAACAATCACACAATTATGGAAGCGGAAATCGATCCGCAGTTTTACACAGAAGGACATTACCCCGGAGGAGAAGCAGGAAATCCTGCTTGCAGCCATGCAGGCACCCTCTGCCGGAAACCAGCAGCTGTATACCATTCTGGATATCACGTCTGACAGGATCAAAGAAGAGCTTGTGATTACCTGTGACCATCAGCCAATGATTGCGAAAGCAAAAATGGTACTGATTTTCTGTGCGGACTGTAAAAAATGGTATGATGGTTTCCGTTATGCAGGTGCCGGTCCCCGAAAGCCGGGAGCAGGAGATCTGATGCTGGCAGTGTGCGATGCCATGATTGCAGCGCAGAATGCGGTGGTCGCCGCAGAGAGCATGGGCATCGGTTCGTGTTACATAGGTGATATTATGGAAAACTGTGAACGGCAGCGGGAGCTGCTGAATCTGCCGGAGTATGTGTTCCCGGTGGGAATGGTCATCTTTGGTTATCCGACACAGCAGCAGATTTCACGCAGAAAGCCGGAACGAGCCGATCTCTCTTATGTGGTGCATGAGAACGGGTACCGGGAATTGTCCGAAGAAGAATTACAGGCCATGTGGGAACCCCGAAGCCAGGATAAGACATATGTGAAATGGATGCGTGCGTTCTGTGAGCGCAAGTACAACAGCGATTTTTCAAAAGAAATGACACGGTCTGTTGAGGAATATCTGAAACAGTTTGGAGAGTCCTGAAACATATGAAACTCGTGGAGGAGCTGCCTGAGAAGAGGGAGGAAAAGAAAGCTATGCGTATTGAAAAAATAGTGATAACCGGAGGCCCCTGTGCCGGAAAAACAACAGGAATGAGCTGGATTCAGAATGCTTTTACCGAGAGAGGATATACGGTTCTTTTTATTCCGGAGACAGCAACGGAACTGATATCCGGAGGAGTCGCGCCCTGGACCTGTTCTTCGAATATCGAGTATCAGAAATGCCAGTTGAAGCTGCAGATGGAAAAAGAAAAAGTGTTTGAATATGCAGCGAAAACAATGAATTCCGAAAAAATTCTGATCGTCTGTGACAGAGGTGCACTGGACAATAAAGCATATATGACAGAGGCAGAATTTGCCGCTGCGGTTCAGTATATCGGAGCAAATGAAGTAGAACTCAGGGATAATTATGATGCGGTGTTCCATCTCGTGACAGCGGCGAAAGGAGCAGAGGAATTTTATACAACGGCCAACAATTCGGCCCGTACCGAAACGGTTGAGCAGGCAGCAGCACTGGATGATAAACTGATTGCGGCATGGACAGGTCATCCGCACCTGAGAATTATTGATAATACTCTGGGGTTTGAAGATAAGATGAAGCATCTGATTTCCGAGATAGCAACGTTTCTCGGTGAGCCGGAGCCGTATGAAATAGAAAGAAAATTCCTGATAGAGTATCCGGATATCGACACGCTTCTTGCACTTCCGAACTGTGAAAAGGTTGAAATCATTCAGACATATCTGAATTCGCCGGAAGGAGAGGAGGTACGCATCCGCCAGCGTGGATCCAAAGGAAATTATATCTATTTTGAGACCCGTAAAAGGACCGTTACCGGATTAAAGCGTGTTGAAATTGAACGCAGACTGACAAAAGAGGAATATCTGGAAAGACTGATGGATGCTGACCAGACGCGAAGACCGATTCGAAAGGACCGTTACTGTCTGGCAGATGGCAATCAGTATTTTGAAATAGATGTATATCCATTCTGGAAGGATAAAGCGATTGTTGAAATTGAATTATCGGATCCGGACGAAGAAATTCGTTTCCCGAAATTTTTAAAGCGGATTCGTGAAGTAACAGAGGAAGAGGAATACAGAAATTCTTCTCTGGCAAAAGTCTGACGGATGGCACCGACTGGCTCTGGAACGAAGGATAAAGATATGATGTTTATTTTTGATGTAGATGATACCATGTATGATTTGATGTGGCCGTTTCGCAAGGCATATGAACAGATTCTTTCCGGACGGACGAAAACAGGCTGTGAAAAGCTGTTTCAGCGTTCAAGAATTTATTCGGATGTGATACTGCAAAAGGAAAAGCAGGGACTGATCCGTCCGGAAGATGCATTCTATGAGCGAATGAAAATGACCTGTGAGGAAGCCGGTTTTTCAATTTCCAGAGAAGAATGTGATGCTTTTGAAAGGGAGTACCGGTATTATCAGAGCAGAATCAAGCTGTACGATTTTATGAGAGATATTCTGGACTACTGCAGAGAAAAGGGAATCCCGACGGCACTTCTGACCAACGGGAACCGCCGGAATCAGGGGAGAAAACTATCCGCACTTCAGCTGGAACGCTGGTTTGAGCCGGATAAAATGTATATTTCCGGGGATCTTGGATATCACAAGCCGGATGTCCGTGCGTTCCAGAAGGTTCAGGAGTGCTTAAGAATCCTGCCGGAAGAGGCGTGGTATATCGGGGATTCTTATGAGAGCGATATTGTGGGGGCTCACAGTGCCGGATGGCATTCCATCTGGCTGAATCACAGGGAACGTGAATGTCCGGATTCCAGGAGTCTGGCAGATATGGAAGTGAGAGATGGGGAAGAACTGTTCTGCCGGATGAGAGATATCTGGAATAATTTGTAATATTTTGTTAAAAAATGTAATAAGTTAGCCGGCCCTGGCTTGCTATTCATGTACAAAGTTGGTATACTGAACGTATGATGAGCCAAGGGTCAAAAGGATGGAAGACCATGGGAGCATTCATTTTGGGGACAGTGGGATTCCTGCTGTATTTTGTGTATGATGTAAACAGTATCACATGGAAAAATTCTGTACTGCAGAGATTTTTTGTCGTCGGAAGTGCCTGCGTCGCGATTTCTGCCATATGGGCGCTGTGGGAGAGCCTGAGCGGAGGAACGGCTCATCCGGCAGTCTGTGCCGTTTTTGGAGCGGGAAGTATCGGCTTTCTGGGATTGCTGATTTATACGCTCTTTTTTGCGTTGCCTTTCGAGGAAACATACCTGGAAAAAAATCAGAAGCGCATGGCATACACCGGGGGCGTTTATTGTTTATGCCGCCATCCGGGAGTCCTGTGGTTCGCAGGGGCTTATCTGTGTTTCTGGGGAATGACGGGGAATCTGAGCAGAGGAATCTATTTTATTTCCATGATTTTGTGGGACTGTCTTTATATTGTGCTTCAGGATGTCTGGATTTTTCCGGCAACATTCACAAATTATGATGCGTATAAACGAAGTACGCCCTTTTTGGTTCCGGACAGAAAAAGTATGAAAACGTTTCTGAAGTGGAATGCAGAGCGGAAGAGGCGGCAGAAGGTGAAAAAGATATGAATCTGAAGGAAAAGCTGAAAAAACAACAATATAAAGAAATATGGCAGCAGTATTGCGGTTTTTTGGATTTGTCCATGGACGGTTATATGAAGATTCAGAAACGTCTGATGGAAGAACAGATTCAGCTTTGGAGCAGCAGCGGACTGGGACAGTCCATCTTAAAAGGAAAGCACCCGAAAAACCTGGATGAGTTCAGGGAAATGGTACCCTTGACGGAATATGAGGATTATGCAGATATTCTTTTGTCAAAACAGCCGGATATGCTTCCCGGAAACCCGATCATCTGGATTCAGACAACCTGGGAGGGCGGCAAGCATCCGATCAAGGTGGCACCCTATACAAGAAGCATGCTGGATACATATCGCAACAATGTCGTCGCGTGCCTGATTTTGTCTACAAGTGAGGAAAAAGGAAAGTTTGACGTGGAAGCTACCGATACGTTTCTCTATGGTCTGGCACCGCTGCCGTATGCGACGGGGCTGTTTCCGCTTGCACTGGGAGAGGACATCGACATTGAGTTTCTGCCGGCAGTGGAAGACGCTGTAAATATGAGCTTCAGCGAGAGAAATAAAGCCGGATTTAAGCTTGCGATGAAGAAAGATCTTGGCTTTTTCTTCGGGCTTGGAAGTGTGGCTTATGCAGTGAGCCGGAGCCTGTCCACCATGACCGGCTCCGGTGGAGGGGTACATGTCTCCGATCTGTTAAAATGTAAGCCGCACATGATTGCAAGACTTCTGAAAGCAAAACAGACATGCCGGCAGGAAAAGCGCGGGCTGATGCCGAAAGACCTGTTCCGGTTAAAAGGTTTTATGGTGGCCGGAACAGACAATCAGTGTTACAAAGATGATCTGGAAAAGCTCTGGGGAATCCGCCCAATGGAGCTTTTTGCAGGAACGGAGCCATCCATTATCGGGACAGAGACGTGGACGAGGAAGGGAATGTATTTTTTTCCGGATACGGCATTTTATGAATTTATTACCGAAGCGGATATGCTGAGAAATTACGAAGATCCTTCGTTTGTTCCCAGAACGTATCTTATGGATGAGGTTCATCCGGGAGAAAAGTATGAGCTTGTGTTTACCATTCTGAAGGGAGGAGCGTTTGCCCGGTATCGATGCGGTGATATGTATCGCTGCGTCGGACTTGAGAATAAGGAAGACGAGACCAGAATTCCGAGATTTGAGTATGTGGACCGCGTTCCGTGGATCATTGATATTGCCGGTTTTACCAGAATTTCGGAAAATGGAATTCGAAGTGTCATAAAATTGTCGGGACTTCCGATCGGCAACTGGGTTGCGGCAAAGGAATACAACGATAAAAATCGCCCGTATCTGCACATGTATGTGGAGCTTGAGCCGGATGCCCTGGTAAAGCAGGCGATGAGTGCGGATATCCTGAAGGAGCTTCTCAGTACCTATTTTAAATATATCGATCAGGATTATCGTGATCTGAAAAAAATACTGGGAATGGATCCGCTTGTGGTGACGATCCTTCGCTGTGGCACATTTCATAGATTCGAAGAGAAGACCGGAAAAAAGATACGTCAGATGAGCCCTCCTTATTACGAGTTAAAAGAGCTGCTGGAAGCACAGGACGAGATAAATTCTTATAGATAATAAAATAAGAGGAAGCTATGGGTACATATGGTTACATTTCGATGATTGCCATGCTTTGTTATGGTTTTATGCTGTTAACATTTCTGGCTGCAAAAAGGAATAAGCTGGTAAACAGTTTTTTGATTGTGCTGGTTGGACTGATTTTCTGGACAGGCGGCTCTGTTTTCATGCGTACAGAATTATGGCCTTCCTATAAATTCTGGTTTCAGGTGTCTCTTCTGGGTATTTTGCTGCTTCCTTATGCCTACTATCGCTTTACGCTGGCGTTTGGCGGCGTGCGGGAACACAAGACCGGCAAAGCATATCTGATCATCATCCTTTTGTGTTTCCTGATCAATATTCCCGGGGGAATTTTGCTGAAAAGTCCCGAGCTTGTGGAAAAGAACGGTGTCCGTTCTTTTGTCTATGATATCAATTTAAATGTATGTGTTTTCTTTTTCGCAGCGGCGGCCCTTCTGATTCACATGTTCTGGATTCTGTATCGTCTGTGCAGAAAAAATCTGAATATGAAAAGACAATATGAACCGATCATCGCGGGGATTCTTGTGCTGTTTGTAGGAAATATGTTGATTGCTGTTCCGTTTTTCACCGGTTTTCCCATTGACCTTCTGTGCGGCCTGATCAATGCCTTTTTCCTGCTGTATGCATTGATAAAGCGAAGACTGTTTCGTCTGCAGCTGCTGGCATCGCCCGGATTGTGCTATGCGGTCGGTCTTTTTCTGTCCCTGCTTCTGTTCTTTAATCTGTCTCCGTATCTGCAGGAACTGATCGGTCAGTATGCTCCGTCCAGATATTATCCGCTGTTTTATGCAGTGTTGTTTCTGGTGATTTATACTGCTTTTACATTTCTGTGGAGGCTGCTTGTCAATAATGTGTTTGTAAAGGAAGAGCTTCACCAGGCAGAAAAGCTGAAGGAATTCAGCCTGTCTGTTTCCAGGACCCTGGATTTGAAAGAAATCATGAGTGAGACGATCCGGATCATCAAAGAAACCATGGATGTGGACAGCATTTATATCTGCATGCAGGAACAGCCCCAGGGACTGTATCGCGCACTGTACAGTGACAAACCGCTGAATGATCTGTCGGTTTCTCTGGAGGAACAGAATCCGATGATTCAGTGGATGCTTCTGAATGATGAGCCTTTGATCTATCAGGAGTTTAAATATACGGTGGAATATAAATCCATGTGGGAAAGCGAGAAAAACGAGCTTGAGAAAATGGGACTGAGATGCTGTGTGGCTTTGAAGGATGCGCATTCTCTGACCGGCGTGATTCTGATCGCGTCGAGAAATTCACGAAAGACACTTCTGAATGTGGATGTTCAAATGTTGTCTTCCGTTTCATCTGTGGCATCCATTGCGATCAAAAATGCGAAATTGTATGAGCGGGCTTATCTGGAGGCAAGAACAGATGAAATGACCGGCTTGCTGAACCGGAAATATTTTTACGAAGTGCTGAATGAGGAATTTGAAAAAAACCGGGATGGTTCCCTTGCTCTGGCAATCATTAATGTAGATGATTTCAAATTGTACAATCAGCTGTACGGACAGAAAGAGGGGGACCGCTGCCTGATCCGGATTGCGGATATTATACGAAGAAGTGTGGGAGACAGCGGATATACGGCACGTTACAGTGGAAAGGAATTTGCAGTCCTTCTCCCGAAATATGATATATATTCCGCAAGAAATCTGGTTGAGTCTGTTGCAGGACAGATTTATGAAATGAATAACCGATACTCGGAAATGAAATTGAAATCGGTAACGGTCAGTGCCGGGATCAGTGCGTCGCCGTATGCCGCGAAAAATGTCAAAGAGCTTGTGGAGACGGTTGATCTTGCAGTGTATCATGTGAAACACAGCGGGAAAAACGGAATTCAGGTATTTGACGCCATGTTCCAGAACGTGGGCGGAATCCAGAAGAAGACGGATCATGTACATATTTATCAGGAGTACGAATCGACCATATATGCACTTACGGCTGCGATTGATGCAAAAGATCATTATACCTTCAGTCATTCCAACAATGTCGCATATTATGCCACAGAGCTGGCATCCTATATCGGACTGAATGCAGATGTGATTGAAATCATCCGTCAGGCGGCACTTCTTCATGATGTGGGAAAAATCGGAATTCCGGAAGTAATCCTGAATAAGCAGGAACGTCTGACAAGCGATGAGTATGAAGTGATCAAGGGACACGTGGAAGCATCTATCGATATTGTGCGCCATCTGCCCTCTCTGGACTATGTTATTCCTGCAGTCATTGGACATCATGAGCGGTATGACGGGAAAGGCTATCCCCGGAGAATTGCAGGGGAGGACATTCCTCTTACGGCCCGTGTCCTGTGCATTGCGGATTCTTTTGATGCAATGACATCCAAGCGGTGCTATAAAAAGGCGTATTCTTTTGACCTTGCCATACAAAATCTTCTGGAAGGTGCCGGAACACAGTTTGATCCGGAACTGGTCCGGGTATTTGTGAAGTGCCTGAAGGAAGGAAAAATAAAACTCGTTGACAGTGAATTCAGCGGAAATCATAAGGCATCCACCTAAAGCGGGCGGATGCCTTTGATTTTTGAATACATTGGACATTGTCACCGTCTGCCGTTGCAAGACGATTTGTCCGGAACTTTCCCGGAACGGAGGAAGCGTTCCGGGATGCAGCATGAGCCTTTGTTGCTTTTTATCGAATGTGAAAAAATCATAAAATTGTGCAGAAAATATGATAATTGTCATATAAAAGTCATTACATTGTGCATCTTTACAAAAATGTTGTGAATGTTATAATTGTTTTATACAAAATGTACGAAAAACAGTACGGATTAAAGGAGGTATTTTGTTATGAACAAGAAAATGGTAGGTGCAGTTGTTTTGGCAGCAGCAATGATGATTCCAGCTACAGCAGTTTCTGCAGAAGGTCTGAAACTGGGTTACACCTGTATGGATGGAACAAACCCGTTCTTCGTTACCATCGAGAACAAAATGCGTGAAATGGTAGAAGCAAATGGTGACGAACTGATTGCTGTTGACCCGGCAAATGATGTTACAAAACAGATCCCGATGGTAGAAGACCTGATTGTTCAGAACATCGACGGAATGTTCATGAATCCCGTTGATGCAGAAGGTATCCTCCCGGCACTGGATCAGCTCAAAGATGCCGGAATTCCGATCGTCGGATTCGATACAGAAGTTGCAGATATGTCTTATCTGGTATCTTATGCAGGATCTGATAACTACAATGCTGGTAAAGTTTGTGGTGAAGACCTCGTGAAGAGATGCCCGGACGGAGGAAAAATCCTTGTTCTTGACTCCCCGACCATGCAGTCTGTAACAGACAGAACCAACGGATTCCTGGAAGCAATCGACGGCGCAGGCTTTGAAATTGTTGGACAGCAGGATGCAAAAGGTAACCTTCAGGTTGCACAGGGACTGGCAGAAGACCTTCTGACAGCAAACCCAGATGTAGTTGCTATTTTCGGCGGAAATGACCCGACAGCTCTTGGCGCTCTGGCAGCAGCAAAAGGACAGGGCTTCACAGATCTCTTAATTTATGGTGTTGATGGTTCTCCGGACATCAAAGCAGAACTGGCTAAAGAAGGTTCCATGATCGCAGGTACCGGTGCACAGTCTCCTGTAACGATCGCTGAGACTGCAGTTGATATCATGTACAAACATCTCAACGGAGAAGAAGTAGAAGACAGATATCCGGTTGAGACCTTCCTGATCACAGCAGACAACGTGGCAGACTACGGCACAGATGGATGGCAGTAATCAGAGTTTAATTGTGCCAGGCTCTCCTTATGGGGAGCCTGCACATTTTTTAGCGTTCAGACGGTTATTAATTAGAACAGGCAGGTGAAGTTATGAGTGAACACGTATTGCTTCAAATGAAAAACATACATAAATCCTTTCCGGGTGTCAAAGCGCTGCAGGCGGTAGATTTTGAACTCCGTGCAGGCGAGGTACATGCGCTGCTGGGGGAAAATGGTGCAGGAAAGTCCACTCTGATCAAGGTGCTGGGCGGCATCTATATCGCTGAGGAAGGAGAAATCTTTATCAATGGCAGGAAAGTGAACATTGACAGCGTCAATGCTTCCCATGAAAATGGAATCGCCATTATCCATCAGGAGCTTGTACTGGTGCCGTATATGACTGTGGCAGAGAATATTTTCCTCGGAAGAGAAGCGGGAGGAAAACTGGTGAAGCATGAGAAGATGGAGAGGGATGCACAGGAACTTCTTGATGCGTATGGCCTGAATTTCAAAGCAGATACTCTGGTCAAGAATCTGACGATTGCGCAGCAGCAGATGGTGGAAATCATCAAAGCGATTTCCTATGATTCCAAAATTCTTGTTATGGATGAGCCGACTTCCTCCATTTCCGACAAGGAAGTAAGTTTCTTATTTGAAACCATGCGTGCACTCACTGCGAAAGGCGTTGGCATTATTTACATTTCACATAAAATGAGTGAGCTGGAACAGATCTGCGACCGTGTCACTGTCATGCGTGACGGAATGTATGTAGGTACGGAGGTCGTGAAAGAGACGAATAAAGACAAGCTGATTGCGATGATGGTTGGCCGTGAATTGACAAACTACTATACACGGGATTTCCTTCCCCAGAACAAGGAAATTGTTCTGAAATGTGATAATATCGCAGACGGAAAGATGGCGAAGGGAGCATCCTTCGAGGTACATAAAGGCGAGATCGTCGGCTTTGCCGGACTGGTAGGTGCCGGGCGAAGTGAGACGATGAAGGCCGTGTTTGGACTGACACCGGGATCGACGGGAGATGTGTATGTGGATGGAAAGAAGGTTTCAATCAAATCTCCGGTAGATGCCATCAAATATGGTATTGCCCTTGTCCCTGAGGACAGAAAACTGGAGGGACTCTACAAAGTGCAGAGCGTCCGGTTCAATTCCACCATCGAGGTGCTCGGTGAGTTTATCAGAAGACTTCGTGTCAATGCGGAAAAAGAAGAAGAAATCACGCAGAAATATATCGATATGATGGCAACCAAGACACCCAGCCAGGAGCAGACGATCGGAAATCTGTCCGGTGGAAATCAGCAGAAGGTTATGATCGGAAGGTGGCTTGCAACTTCGCCGAAACTGCTGATTCTGGATGAGCCGACACGAGGTGTGGATGTCGGTGCGAAAGCGGAAATTTATGGAATTATGAATGAGCTGGCAAAACAGGGGATGTCGATTATTATGATTTCATCGGAGCTTCCGGAGATCCTGAATATGAGCGACCGTATTTACGTCATGTGTGACGGAAAGGTGACCGGCTGCTTCGCCCACGACGAGGGTGTTACTCAGGAAACGATCATGAAACTGGCTGCGAAATAGGGAGGAGAAACAATGTCTAGATTTCAGAAAAATGTCAAAACTTATGTGAAAGAAAATCTGGGAATTCTGGTAGCACTGATCGCAATCTGTGTGTTCCTGGCAGTTTTCCCGAAAACCAGCGGAGTATTTCTGACCCAGAGAAATATTTTCAACGTGCTTCGGCAGATTGCACCGAATATGTTCCTGGCATGTGGTATGCTGATGGTTATTATTCTTGGCGGTATTGACCTGTCCGTAGGTATGGTCATCGCACTTTCCGGATGTTTTGCAGCCGGCTGTGTATCCCGTTACGGACTTCCGATTCCGGTGGCTTTCCTGATCGGTATTCTGGTTGGCGTGGTTGTCGGTATGTTCAACGGTATCTGGATTGCAAAAACAACAATCCCGCCATTTATTGTTACGCTTGCTTCCATGAATATTTCCAAAGGTCTGGCGCAGGTTTACACCGGCGGTTCCCCGGTGCGAGTGGTAAATGATGAATGGCAGTTCCTCGGTGCAGGATATGTAGGACCGGTACCGGTGCCGGTTATTCTGATGCTGATTGTTCTGATCATCACTGCGTTTATCCTGAACAAAACACAGCTTGGCCGTCATATCTATGCAGTGGGCGGCAACCCGCAGGCGGCAAAATTCTCCGGTATCGATGCCGGAAAGGTTAAATTCCTGGTTCATACCTATTCCGGCCTGATGGCAGGTCTTGCAGGTGTGGTTTGGGCATCCCGTATGTATTCCGGACAGCCTACCGCAGGTGAGGGAAGTGAGATGGATGCCATCGCAGCCGTAGTTGTCGGCGGAACATCCATGGCCGGTGGATCCGGTAAACTCGGTGGTATGATTATCGGTGCGATTATCATTGGTGTACTGAACAATGGTCTGAACCTGATGAACGTAAATACCTCCTGGCAGTACTGTGTAAAAGGTATCGTAATCCTTCTGGCAGTATTTACCGATTACATTCGTAACAGATAAAACGGATTGTCTGCAAAACAGGCGGTATCCGAAACACAAAATTCAGGGAGTCGCCCGGTTGCTGCCGGACGGCTCTTTATTTCCCTGTGAAAAAGTAGTAAAATGGTAAGCAGTATATGGAAGGAAGATGGGAAAGCGTGGCAAAATACAACAAGATATTGACGGGGCTGGCAATGACCGTGTTTTTGGCAGTTCTGCTGATCCGCCTGTCGGCAATGCTGTCTCAGGACAGTGATGTGTCGTCAGAGCATAATCCAAGACTGTTCGGGTCGACTTATATGACAAGAAACAATCCCTTTTTCGATGTGCTCCATGAATCGCTGGAGGAAGTGGTGGAGGAAAACGGTGATATTCTGATTACCAGGGACCCACTGCAGAATCAGGAAAAACAAAATGAACAGATCATGGATATGATCAATGAAGGAATAGAACTGCTGTTTATCAATCCGGTGGACTGGGAAGCGGCACAGCCGGCTGTGGAAGCGTGTAAAAAGGCAGGTGTGCCGATTATCAATATTGATACGAAACTGAAGGATCAGGATGCGGTTGTCTCCTGTATTGAGACGGATAATTACCAGGCAGGGCAGGAGTGCGCAATTGATATGATGAAAAGACTGGATGCTGCCAGAATTGTCATTCTGGACAATCCTATTCAGACATCCATCTCGGACCGGGTGCAGGGATTTCTGGATACGATAGAGGGTCATGATAAGTATGAGGTGATCTTTCAGGAGGCAGGAGCCGGAGAACTGGAAGTATCTGCGGAGGTGATTGCCGGATTTCTGAAGAACAATGAGGAATTTGATGTTCTGTTTGGAGGAAATGATCCGTCTGCGCTGGGCGGACTCTCCAGCCTGCAGCAATATAAAAAGGATGAAGGTGTACTGATCTATGGGGTGGACGGGTCCCCTGATTTTAAAGTCATGCTGGAGATGGGATTTGTCACGGGAACCAGCTGTCAGAGTCCGAAGTCTCTTGGAAGGACGGCAGGAGAGACTGCATACAGATATCTGAACGGAGAGAAAGTTCCCAAATACATCAGCCTTCCCAGCAGGCTGATCACAAAGGAAAATCTGAACGAATATGAAATAAATGGATGGCAGTAGGAGGAAGACTGACGGTATGAAGAGCAAGAGAATTCGATTTTTCCAGATCGGGATTCTGATTCTGAATATGATAACAGTGATCGGGATCAGTGCTTTTACCTGTTATACGACAGAACTGATCTGCTCCAGGTATGATGCCAGAGAATTTCTGAGCGGTGTGTCTGCGATTCCGTGGAGCCCGTGGCGCAAATTGTATATCTGCGTGATCCTTCTTCTGCTTCTGTGTGTTGGGTTTGCTCTGCGCGAGACGGTTTTTAAAGCAAACATGAAAATGATTACATTTTGTCTGGTTGCGGAGCTTTTTGTGGCTGTTCTGATTGTGTATCAGCTCAATTTTAATTACAATGGAATTCTGATTATGGTGTTTTCCGGTATGCTGATGTATGTCAAGGACAGGAAGGCGCAGATGACGCTGATGGCCCTGTCCATTGCCTGTTTCCTTCTGGCGGATTACAGCCTGATTTCGGTGAAGTGGAATCTGTATTCCATCGAATCGTACATGCGATACTATGATTCAGCTACGCAGCAGACGCTGCTCAGTATTTATAATGTGTTGATTTCCCTGAATATGGCAGTCTTCGTCATGTATTGTGTCGATTTTATTGTGACACAGCGAGGCAGAATCGATGAAGTAAATGCACTGTACGAAGAGCTGGAAAAAGTAAATGAACAGATTCAGGAATATGCGGTCATGTCGGAAAAGATGGCGGAAACCAGAGAAAGAAACCGTCTGGCAAGGGAAATCCATGATACACTGGGGCATACACTCACGGGAATCGCTGCGGGGATCGATGCCTGCATTGCAACCGTTGATGTAGCACCGGAGACGACAAAAAAGCAGCTGGAGCTGATATCCAATGTTACCAGGGATGGTATCAAGGAGATCCGCCGCTCCGTGAGTGAGCTGCGGCCGGATGCTCTGGACCGGTTCAGTCTGGACTACGCCATCGCAAAAATGGTGGCAGACATGAATGCAGTGTCCGGGACCAAGGTGTATTTTAACTGTCAGGTAAAAAACCTGAAGTTTGACGAGGACGAAGAAAATGCAATTTACCGTGTGATTCAGGAGGGTATTACAAATTCCATACGTCACGGGAAGGCGGAAAAAATCTGGATCACCATGAACCGGGAGGATTCCGATATTCTGCTTCAGATCAAGGACAACGGAATCGGAAGCAAAGAAATAAAAACAGGATTTGGTACGAAACATATGAAAGAAAGGATTGGAATGCTGGGAGGCACGGTAACCTTTGACGGAAGCAATGGATTTACCGTAAATGCAAGAATTCCGATCCGATGGGGGGAAAATTATGATTAAAGTATTGGTAGCAGATGATCAGGAACTGATTCGCCAGAGCCTGCAGATCGTGCTGGACAGCAAGGACAATATAGAAGTGACGGATGTGGCGTCCAACGGGCAGGAAGTGGTGCAGAGCGTGCGCAGGGAGAAACCGGATGTGATCCTGATGGATATCCGGATGCCGAAGATGGACGGCGTTCAGTGTACAAAAATTATCAAGGATAATTATCCGGAGATTAAGATTATTATTCTGACCACATTTGACGATGATGAGTATGTTTACAATGCGCTGAAATTTGGTGCCAGCGGATATCTGTTAAAGGGTGTCTCCATGGATGAGCTGGTGAATGCCATTGTGACAGTTCACAGTGGAAGAGCGATGATCAATCCGGATATTGCCACCAAGGTAGTTCGTCTTTTTTCACAGATGGCAAGAGCGGATTATGTAATTCCGGTGGGAATCAAGGATGTGGAAGATCTGACGAAAACGGAATGGAAAGTGATTGCCGAGGTGGAAAAAGGTGCAAGCAACAAGGAAATCGCAGAGCGTCTGAAGCTTTCAGAGGGAACCGTTCGGAATTACCTCAGTGCGATTCTGAATAAACTGGATTTGCGTGACCGTACGCAGCTGGCGATCTGGGCGGTACAGACCAGTGTCACTCAGAAGCAGCCAAAATAAGATGGGAGAGCGGAATGAAGAAACGCAAGTGGATCACTATGGCCGCAGCGGTACTGGTTCTGGCTGCGGCCGCAGCCGGAATGATAAAAATGAAAAGTCAGAAAGAGATCACACTGGAATTTGGAATGTTTACCGGAAGCAACTGGGACGTGGCCAGCGCCAACTGCTTTGTGATCATGGATAAGGCAATTGAAGCTTTTGAAGAGAGCCATCCAGGGGTAAAAATCCATTATGACAGCGGAATCCTGAAAGAAGATTATTCTGAGTGGTGTGCCCGCAAGCTGCTGAAGGGGGAACTGCCGGATGTATTTATGGTGATGGATACCGATTTTAATCAGTACTGTGCACTGGGCGCGCTGAAAAATCTGGATGATGTGATTGCGGCAGACAAAGAGTTTGACGAATCGAAATACTTTACTACGGCGCTTAATATTGGAAAAAATGACGGATGTCAGTATGCGCTGCCTTACGAGGTGGTTCCCACGCTGTTGTTTGTGAATAAATCACTGCTGGCAGCAGAGGGGATCGAGATGCCCAAACAGGACTGGACCTGGAATGACATGTATGAGATCTGCAGACAGGTGACCAGAGATACGGACGGAGACGGGTGGATCGATCAGTTCGGAACGTATAATTATGGCTGGCTGAATGTTGTTCATACAAGCGGGGCAAGTCTTTTTGACGATGATTTTTCCAGGGTGAATTTCGCCAGTGAAGAGGTTTACAGTTCCCTTCGGTTTGTCAGAAAAATGTACGAATTGAATCATGGACAAAAGGTCACGCAAGAGGACTACAACAACGGTAAGGTGGCTTTCATGCCGCTTACTTTTGCGGAGTACAGAACGTATAAAACCTATCCGTATAAAATCAAAAAGTACACAGGCTTTCAGTGGGACTGTACGACGTTTCCGGCCGGCAGCAGAGGTGCCAATACTTCGGAGGTGGATGCACTGCTGATCGGAGTCAGTGCGTGGACAGAACATGAGCAGCTTGCGTGGGAATTTTTGAAGCAGCTCACCTATGAGCAGGAGATGCAGATGGACATTTTCCGGTATTCGCAGGGAGTTTCCGTGCTCAAGGATGTAACAATGTCAGAGGAAGCGGCGGCAGCCATTCAGGAGGATATGGATGAGGGTGAGCAGGTTATCGACAGCGGCCTTCTGTGTACGGTCATTGAAGAGGGCACGATCGCGCCGCATTTCCAGCAGTATGATCAGGTAATCAATCTTGCGGACAATGAGATTTCCAAAATGCTGGAAGAGGAAAAGAATATCGACAGTACGATCAAAATATTTCAGCGTTCGATCAACAGCTATCTGAAACAATAGCATACAATGCTGGTCTGCACTGCTGGAAAAGGCAGATGCTTCTGTCTGTTGCGGGAGGGACGGTCTGCTATATGCTGCTGGTGCAATTTGTTTTCTGATCTTCAAAATATGACATAGAACCGGTAATAAACAAAGCTGGTGATCCGGCTTTGTTTTTTGTCGGGCACCTCATACGACATATCCTTTCGTATGGGATTTTTTCTTTGTCTCTCCGGCTGTTTTGGGCTTTCTTGCACGTCACCTCATCCCGGTGGGAAATTCATTTCTATTTGTCCGGACATTTTGGGCTTTTCTGCTTATTTTCCCTTCAAAATAGAAAAAAATCTTTCTTTTACCAGTTATTTTGGACTTTAATACACGTCACCTCATCCTGGTGGGAAAATTTTCTTTATTCATCCAGCCATCTTGGACTTTTCTGGTCACTTTCCCTCCGGAAAAGAAAACTTATTCAGAAAAACTGGAAACTGTGAGAACAGGAAAGTGAAAGCAGAACCGGAAAGTATGAACTTTTTCTTGTCAGAACATTGCCTTTCCTGTAAATCTTGCTATAATATTAATGTGTTCTTAATGGGGACAATATAAAGCATTAAGAAAAATTAATTTATGCGAGGATAAAATTTTGAAGATCATCATTGCAGGAGACGGCAAACTGGGCGCTACGCTGACCAGGCAGCTGTCTTCATCCGGATATGATATTACACTCATTGATGCGAAGAAAAATGTTCTGGAGAACAGTATGGAGCGTTATGATGTCCTGGCCATACAGGGAAACTGTGTGACCATGACGGTGCTGGAAATGGCAGGCGTGAAGGATGCCGACCTTCTCATTGCGGCTACCGGTGCCGATGAGACGAATCTTCTCTGCTGTGCGACGGCCCATGTAATGAATCCGAAGCTTCATACGATAGCCAGAATCCGTAACCCGGAATACTATGAGCAGATTTATACACTGAGAGATTTGTATGGCCTTTCTCTGGTGGTAAATCCTGACAGACAGGCAGCGATTGAGATCGGACATCTGCTGAAATATCCGGGATTCCTGAAGCGGGAAGGTTTCGCCAAGGGCAGGGTGGAAATTGTGGAACTGCGGATTGACAGCAAGAGTAAGCTGTGCAATATTGCCCTGAATGACATGTACCGGATCGTGCGGTGTAAGGTTCTGGTCTGCACGGTTCTCCGCTGCGGAAAGGCAATTATCCCGGATGGTAATTTTGTGCTTCGGGAAGGAGACCGCATATTTGTAACCGCCCCTGCCAACCATATGACGATCCTGCTGAAATATCTGGGAATCATTACCCGAAAGGTAAAACGGGTGATCCTGTGCGGCGGAGGAAAGATCAGCTATTATCTGGCACAGCAGCTGGAAAAGAGCGGCATGACCGTGCAACTGATCGAGCAGAAACAGGAACGGTGTCTGGATCTGGCGGAGCGTCTGCCGAACACGAGCATCATTCACGGAGATGCCAGCAGCCAGTATCTTCTGGACCGGGAAGGACTGGCGAGCTGTGACGCACTTGTCACGCTGACAGGCATGGATGAACTGAATATGTTTATCTCCATGTATGGAAGCAGCTGCGGCGTTCCGCAGGTAATTACCAAGCTGGATCATATTGAACCGAATGATATGGTAAACAATCTGTCCATCGGCAGTGTGATCAGCCCCAAGGATCTGTGCTGCAACACCATCGTGCGATATGTGCGTGCGATCCACAACCAGACAGGAGCGGCCATTTCCATACATACCATAGCGGATGGAAAAGCCGAGGCTGTGGAGTTTGAAGTGAATGAATCCACGAATCACTGCGGTCAGCCGCTGAAAGAACTGAAAATCAAAAAAGGCGTTCTGATCGCCTGCATTTCCCGGGAGGGAATGATCGAAATCCCCAACGGAGAATCCAGCTTCCGGGCAGGAGACATGGTGATCATTGTCTCCAGCGGAGGAGAAGTGCTGTACCAGATGAATGATATTTTTGCGAACTGAGGGAATGTGACATGAATTATAAAATGATGGGACGGTTTATTTCTCAGATCCTGCTTCTGGAAGCGGTGTTTATGCTTCCGGCGCTTAGTATCAGCCTGGTATGCCGGGAAGGGAATGCGGTGTATGGCTTCTGTGTGAGCATTGCAGTCATTCTTGCGGCTTTTTGGGTGCTGAGATATCTGTGCAGGGGAAGTCAAAAAGGTTTTTACGCCAGAGATGGTCTGGTGTGTGTGGGACTCGGGTGGATCGTTCTGAGTCTGATGGGGTGTCTTCCGTTTTATCTTTCAGGTGAGATTCCCTCTTTTCTTGATGCACTGTTTGAAATTGTATCCGGATTTACCACGACAGGGGCCTCCATTCTTCCGGAAGTGGAATCCCTCTCCAGGGGGATTTTGTACTGGAGAAGCTTCAGCCACTGGCTGGGCGGCATGGGAATTCTGGTATTTCTTCTTGCTGTGGTGCCGGCAGGAGAGCGCCAGAGCGGCTTTACCATGCACATCCTCCGGGCGGAAAGTCCGGGCCCCACAGTGGGAAAGCTGGTGCCAAGGATGCGCCGGACAGCATCCATTCTGTATCTGCTTTATATTGCACTGACGATCCTGAATGTACTGTTCCTGCTGATCGGCAAAATGCCTTTGTATGATGCAGTCTGTACTGCTTTCGGAACGGCGGGAACCGGGGGATTCGGAATTAAAAATGACAGTATCGGTGGATACAGTCCTTATATTCAAAATGTATGTACCGTGTTCATGCTGCTGTTCGGAGTGAACTTCAGCTGCTACTATCTTCTGGTGATGAAGCGGATCCGTAATGTGTTCCGTGATGAAGAGCTGCGGCTGTATTTCGGAATCGTTCTGGTCAGCACAGGGCTGATCGTCTGGAATATCAGAGGCGTTTACGGCACGCTGGGGGAGACCCTCCGGCATGGTGCTTTTCAGGTGGCAAGTATCATTACCACGACCGGATTTTCCACGACGGATTTTGATCTGTGGCCGTCCTTTTCCAAGGCGATTCTGCTGTGCCTGATGGTAGTGGGGGCCTGCGCGGGAAGTACCGGCGGGGGAATCAAGTGCAGCCGTGTGCTGCTCCTGTTTAAGAGTCTCTACCGGAATGTCCGGAAGGCTCTGGATCCTCAGAAGATCCAGACGGTCCGGATCAACGGAAACCGGGTGGATGAGAGTGTGGTGGAAAACACCGGAATGTATCTGGTGGCTTACGTTTTTATCATCGTGTTCAGCTTCCTGCTCCTCTCACTGGACGGTTTTTCCACGACCACCAATTTCTCTGCGGTTCTGGCCTGTTTCAACAACATCGGTCCTGGACTGGAGGCAGTCGGGCCTGCGGCAAACTTCTCAGGGTACAGCATGCTTTCCAAATGTGTGCTGATCGGAGATATGCTGGCGGGAAGACTGGAGATTTATCCGATTCTGATCCTGTTTTCCAGAAGCGCATGGCGTCATCGCTAAGCCGGGAGAAGAAAAGAATATGACAGAAAAAAACGTCGGATTTTCTGCTTTCAGGTGGAAAATCCGGCGTACATTTTTTATTTCTTGGGATATAGTGAGTTCGAAGCGGACTTGTCCGCTTGTTCCCTGCAGTGTTATAATAGCAGAAAAGGACAGCGAAAAAAAGGGGAAATGAACCGATGGAATCAGATAACATACGTTGGAATAATGTGCAGACAGCGGGGAAAGAACAGGGTTTTGATCTGAATGAACTGCAGAAAAAAATGGTCACCTGGCGCAGAGATTTCCACAGATATCCGGAAAAAGGCTGGCTGGAGATGCGTACGGCGTCCAGGATCGCGCGGATCCTGAAAGATCTGGGCTATGAAGTACTTACGGGAAAAGTAGTCTGCGAAGAAGCCTCCAGGATGGGACTTCCGACAAAAGAAGAGCTGGAAGCACAGTATCTGTGGGCTGGAAAGAACGGTGCAGATCCGGAATATCTGGAGGAAATGAAGGATGGTTTTACCGGTGTGATCGGCATCCTGCACTGCGGCCGGGGACCTGTGACGGCACTTCGGTTCGATATGGACGCCCTGGGCGTATATGAAAAGAAGGAAGGGCACCGGCCACAGGAATGTGGCTTTGCCTCCTGCCGGGAAGGCGTGATGCATGCCTGTGGGCATGACGGACACATGGCCATGGGACTCGGCACGGCCGAAATTCTGTCAGGGATGCGCAGTCAGCTGTCCGGAACGATCAAACTGATTTTTCAGCCGGCGGAGGAGGGTGTCCGGGGAGCAAAATCCATTGTGGATAAGGGCCATCTGGATGATGTGGATGTTCTTCTGGGAATTCACCTGATGCAGTCGGAGGATGGAACCTGTTATGTGAGCCCGGGTATGGCAGGAACGCTGGCGACGACCAAGCTGGATGTGCTGTTTCAGGGGAAGGCCTCGCATGCAGGAATTTCTCCCCAGGAGGGAAATAATGCCATGCTTGCAGCGGCTGCGGCAGTGCTGAATCTGCATGCCATACCAAGACATGCAGAGGGAAGCAGCCGGGTGAACGTGGGAACGCTTCGGGCAGGAACCGGCCGGAATGTCATCTGTGACCGGGCTGTGCTGGAACTGGAAACACGGGGGGAAACGACGGAAATCAATCGTTATATGGAGGAGTATGCCAGACGGATCCTTCAGGGGGCTGCCATGATGCACGGGTGTGAGGTGAGCTGTTCTCTGGCAGGGGCGTCTGCAGCAATGGAATGCTCGCCTGAACTGGCGTCAGACCTGTGGGAAATCTGTGAGAAAAAGCTGAAAATTCCGGTGAAAAAACCGAGGGATATGGGGGGAAGTGAGGACTTCGCATATATGGCAGAACGGGTGCTTCAAAGGGGAGGTCAGGTCTGTTTTAATGGTGTTCATACCCCCTGTGCGGATGCACTTCACGGAAGCGGATTTGACTTTGAAGAGCAGGTGCTGGCGATGGGAGTGCGCTGTTTATGCGGGGTTGTGGCGCAATTATCTGACAGGATTGTTTGTTAAAAAACAGTCGATTTCACCAGAAAGTTCTTAAAAAAATACAGAAATTTTGTTGAAAAAAGCAGATGAATTGATTACTATATAGAAAGGAAGCGCAGGCAGATATTTTTAGATGCCAAATAAATAAAAGGAAAAGGAGAGTGAGCGTTATGAGATTAGCAACGTTTCAGGGCGGTGTCCATCCTTTCGAGGGGAAAGAGCTTACACAGGATAAGCCGATCAGGACATATGAGCCCCAGGGAGATCTGATTTTTCCGCTTTCTCAGCATATCGGCGCACCGGCCAGTGCAGTGGTAAAGAAAAATGACACTGTATTGATGGGGCAGGTAATTGCGGAAGCCGGTGGTTTTGTATCCGCCAATATCGTCAGTTCTGTCTCCGGTAAGGTTAAGGCAGTAGAGCCGAGACTGACGGTGTCCGGAATGAAAGTTCCGGCGATCGTAATCGAAAACGACGGAAACTATACGCCGGTGGAAGGTCTGGGACAGAAGCGTGATTACACGAAAATGTCCAAACAGGAGATCATCGATGCAGTAAAGGCAGCCGGGATCGTGGGTCTTGGAGGCGCAGGCTTCCCCACCCATGTCAAGCTGATGCCGAAGGATCCGGATGCAATTGATTATATTATTGTGAACGGAGCCGAATGTGAGCCTTATCTGACAAGTGACCACAGGCAGATGATCGAATGTCCGGAAGAGATCGTGAAAGGACTGAAAGTAGTCCTTCAGCTGTTTGACCATGCAAAGGGTGTCATTGCCGTTGAGGAAAACAAACCGGACGGGATCCGGAACCTTCAGAAACTTGTGGAAGCGGAACCGAGGATCGAGGTCGTTCCGCTGAAAACAAAGTATCCGCAGGGCGGTGAGCGCAATATCATCTATGCGGTGACCGGACGTCAGATCAATTCCACGAAGCTCCCTGCAGATGCCGGATGTATTGTGGATAATGTCTCCACGATCATTGCAATTTATCATGCAGTATGCGAAAATACCCCGATTCTGACCCGTGTATTTACGGTGACCGGTGACGGTGTCAATGATCCCGGAAATTTCCGGGTGCGAATCGGCACGATGATTTCTGAAATTGCGGAAGCGGCAGGCGGACTGAAGGATACCACCAAAAAACTGATTTCCGGCGGTCCGATGATGGGTATGGCAATGGCTACGACAGAGGTTCCGGTTGTGAAGACATCCTCCGCACTGACCTGCTTTACGCAGGACCAGGTAGAGCTTCTGCAGGAAACAGCATGTATCCGCTGCGGACGGTGCGTACAGGTCTGTCCGTCAAATATCGTTCCCACCATGATGCTGGAAGCAGCCAGACGTCAGGATCTTGCTGAATTTGTCACGCTTCATGGAATGGAGTGTATGGAATGCGGCAGCTGTACCTATATATGTCCGGCCAGAAGACCGATGACTCAGGCATTCAAGCAGATGCGTCAGGCAGTGATGGCTGAGCGCAGAAAGCAGAAGAAGTAGGGAGGGATTGTGATGAGTGGATTATATAACGTATCATCGTCACCACATGTTCGTGGCGCTGATTCTACGCAGAGAATCATGTTCGATGTGGCAGTCGCCCTGATTCCGGCAGCAGGCTTCGGAGTTGTACAGTTTGGACTTTATTCCCTTCTGGTGCTGCTGGTTTCTGTCGCTTTTGCAATATTGACAGAATATGTTTTTCAGAAGCTTGCAAAGCAGCCGGTGACGGTTTCTGACGGAAGTGCTCTTGTGACAGGACTTTTGCTTGGAATGAACCTTCCGCCTTCTGTTCCGATCTGGATTCCGGCACTGGGCAGTATTTTTGCGATTCTGGTAGTGAAACAGTTCTTCGGAGGAATCGGACAGAACTTCATGAACCCGGCACTGGGTGCGAGATGTTTCCTTCTGATCTCCTTTACCGGAATTATGAGTGATTATGTCCTGGACGGTGTGTCCACGGCAACACCGCTGGCACTGATGAAAAACGGAGAGACACCGGAACTGCTGTCCACATTCCTGGGGACACATGCAGGATGTATCGGTGAAGTTTCCGCACTTGCCATTCTGATCGGTGCGGCTTATCTTCTGATCCGCAAAGTGATCACATGGGAAATTCCGGTGTGCTATATTGTAAGCTTTGTGATTTTTGAGATTCTGTTTGGCGGGCACGGATTTGATCCGGTATATCTTCTGACACAGGTTTGCTCCGGCGGTCTGCTTCTGGGTGCATTCTTTATGGCGACCGATTATGCGACCAGTCCGATTACCAAAAACGGGAAGTATCTGTTCGGAATCCTTCTTGGTGTGCTGACCGGAATCCTTCGTATTTTCGGTGCGTCGGCAGAGGGTGTTTCCTACGCGATCATTATTTCCAACCTGCTGGTTCCGCTGATCGAGCGTATCACCATGCCGGTGGCATACGGATTCAAGCATGGTTCTCTGGAAGGAAAACAGAAAGTATCTCTTCGTACATATAAAGCAGCCTTAACACTGTGTGCGATCACTCTGGTGGCAGGTCTGGCGCTGGGTGCCGCTTATCAGGCGACGAAAGAGCCCATCGCACTGGCAGAACTGGCAGCACAGGCAGAAGCATATCGTGCGGTTGCCCCGGGCTCTGAGGAGTTTGAGCCGTCCGCAGAACTGCAGGAAGCGGCAGCTGGTATCACAGCAGAGGATGGAACCGTGGCAGAGGGACAGTTTGGCGGAATCCGCTTTGAGGATGTGTTAAATGCTCTGGATGCGTCCGGAAACAAAGTGGGATATGTGGTCAATGTAACCTCCAAGGACGGTTTCGGCGGTGAGATGACACTCAGCCTTGGTGTGGATCTGGAAGGTGTTGTGACCGGTCTGGAATTCCTTACCATCAATGAGACTGCCGGTCTTGGTATGAACGCAAAAGAAGAGTCCTTCAGAAACCAGTATCTTGGCACTGCAGTGGATTCCTTCAGCCTTGTGAAAGAGGCTCCGTCCGCAGACAATGAGATTCAGGCAATCAGCGGTGCGACCATCACATCCACGGCAGTAACCAATGCGGTGAATGCGGCACTGTATCTTGTCAGCAGCGTACAGGGATAGGAGGGATGGAAAATGAATGAATATAAAGATCGAATTTTAAATGGTATCATAAAAGAAAATCCTACCTTTATCCTGATTCTTGGTATGTGTCCCACACTTGCCGTTACCACATCGGCGATGAACGGTGTCGGAATGGGATTGTCAACCACAGCAGTACTGATCTTTTCCAATCTGCTGATTTCTCTTCTGAGAAATATTATTCCGGATAAGGTAAGAATTCCGGCGTACATTGTAGTCATTGCTTCACTGGTAACTGTAGTGGAGCTGGTTCTGAAGGCATATATTCCGGCGCTTTATTCCGCGCTTGGCCTGTACATCCCGCTGATCGTTGTAAACTGCATCATCCTGGGGCGTGCAGAGGCATATGCTTCCAAATCCACACCGGTGCTGGCTGTCTGTGACGGTATCGGAATGGGTCTTGGCTTTACCATCGCACTGACCCTGATCGGTATATTAAGAGAGCTGATCGGTGCAGGCTCCTTCTTCGGAATGAACATTATGCCTTCCGCATATCAGCCGGTGGCAATCTTTGTCAAGGCACCCGGAGCATTTATTGTTCTGGGAGGCATCATCGCCGTGATGAATGGTCTGAAGATCAAGAACAACAGCAGCAAGAAGGTGGAAGGCTGTTCCGGTGACTGCTGCAGCTGTGGTTCTTCTGACTGCTCGGACGCAAAAAAGAAAAAATAAGGAGGGGTTATCATGTCTGAAATGGTTTTGATATTTGTGGGTGCAGCACTGGTGAATAACGTTGTACTCAGTCAGTTTTACGGTTTGTGCCCGTTCCTTGGTGTGTCCAAGCAGATTAAAACAGCAGCAAGTATGGGCGTTGCCATCATCTTCGTAATTACCATCGCTTCGGCGGTCTGCAGTGTGATCTATACGTATCTGCTGACACCGCTGGATCTGCAGTTCCTGCAGACGATCGTGTTTATTCTGGTAATTGCGGGACTGGTTCAGTTTGTGGAAATGTTCCTTAAGAAAAACAGCCCTGCACTGTTCCAGGCGCTGGGTGTATATCTTCCCCTGATCACCACCAACTGTGCGGTTCTTGGCGTTGCCCTGACAAACGTACAGAAGGAATATTCTTTTGTTCCGAGTGTGGTGAATGGTCTTGGCACATCCGTCGGCTTCACCATTTCCATCGTAATTCTGGCGGGAATTCGTGAACGTATGGAAAACAACAATATCATTGCACCGTTAAAGGGAATGCCCATCGTTCTGTTTGCAGCGGCACTGATGGCAATCGCATTTAACGGATTTGCCGGTCTGATTTAAGGAGGGAGATTATGGTAACATCAATTCTGATAACGGCCCTTGTTGTGGGCGCGGTTGGACTGATCATAGGTTTTCTCCTGGTTACAGCCGGAGAAAAATTCAAGGTTCAGGTAGATGAGAGAGAAGCTGCAGTCCGGGCGGAGCTTCCCGGAAACAACTGCGGCGGCTGCGGCTATCCGGGTTGTGACGGTCTTGCGGCAGCAATCGTGAAAGGCGATGCTCCCACAAATGCATGTCCGGTAGGCGGAGCAGTGGTAGGAGCAAAGATCAGTGCCATCATGGGTGTGGCATCTGAGGATCTGGGAAAACGTGTGGCATTTGTCCGCTGTTCCGGTGACTGCAATTCAGCAGTGTCTGACTGTAAGTACATCGGTATTCAGGACTGTCGTGCGGCAGCAGTCGTTCCAGGCAAAGGTGCAAAACGCTGTATCAACGGCTGCCGGGGCTACGGCTCCTGTATCACGGTTTGTAAATTCGATGCGATTCACGTGGAGAACGGTGTTGCAGTGGTGAATCCTCTGAACTGTGTGGGATGCGGAAAATGTGTGCAGGCCTGCCCGAACGGACTGATCACCTTGATTCCGGAACATACGGCATACATGGTTGCCTGCAGCTCTCAGGAGAAAGGAAAAGCGGTGAAGGAATCCTGTTCGGCAGGATGTATCGGCTGTACCTTATGTACGAAGCAGTGTGAATACGGTGCCATTTCCATGAATGGAAATGTATCGGTGATCGATCCTGACAAGTGTCAGGCATGTGGAAAATGTGCGGAGAAATGTCCGGTTAAGGTCATCCGCAAGCGATAGGAGACTGGGACAGGGGAAAACAGCAGGGTTTTCCCCTGTTGTCGTAAATGCAGATGAAAAAAACAAAAGTAGTATCCGTGCTGGCGGGGATTCTGATTCTCTGTCTGCTGTCAGGGCTGCGGAACGGAAAAAAAGAATATTCCAGACAGACGCTCTATTTTGACACGGTGATTTCTGTGAGCTTTTATGCCGGAAGAAACGGCGGGGAACTGATGGATCACTGCATGGAAATGTGTGAGGAATTTGAGCGCATTTTCAGCAGAACAGATGAGAACAGTGAACTGTATGCAGTCAATCACAGAAGCACAAATCGTGTGAAGGTTTCGGATGAGATCCGGGAGCTGACAGAAAAAGGTCTGGAATATTATGCGCTGTCCGGGGGAAAATTTGACATTACCATTGCTCCTCTTTCGGATCTGTGGGATTTTAAGAGTGAGGATGCCGCAGTGCCTGCAGAAGCTAAGATCCGGGAGGCGCAAAAAAAGGTGGGTGCCGACCGTGTCCATATCGACGGCGAGGAGCTTGTCTTTGACAGGGACGATACCATGATCGATCTTGGGGCACTGGTCAAAGGATATGCGGCAGATTGTATGAAGGAATATCTTACCGGGGAAGGTGTCACTTCCGGCCTGATCAATCTGGGCGGAAATGTTCTGACCATCGGCAGCAAGCCGGGCGGGAAAAAGTGGAATATCGGGATTCAGAAGCCATTTGGAACGCATGACCAGACTGCAGACGTGGTCGCTGTGGAGGATCAGACGGTGGTTTCTTCCGGGATTTATGAGAGATATTTTGAGCAGGACGGAAAGATATACCATCACATTCTGGATCCGGATACGGGATATCCGGTGGACAATGATATAGAAGGAATATCCGTGATCTGCGATTCCTCTCTGGAAGGGGATGCCATGAGTACCACCTGCCTCCTTCTGGGGGTATCCGGTGCGGAAGCATTTCTGAGGGAGAGAGAGGGTGTGGAAGGGATTCTGATCACCAGAGATTCGGAAATCATTCATACAGGTGAATCAAATGAATAAAAAAACACGCAACACAGCAGTGCTGGTGATACTGCTGCTTTCGATTTCTGCGGCAGGTCTGCTGGTACGTTATATACAGGGTCAAAAGACAGGCGCATATGCAGTGCTCACGAAAGCAGGAGAAGTTCTGTATCGACTGCCGCTGTCCGGAGAATGTCAGCTGACGGTGGGAGAAAAGACCGGGGGATACAATCGTGTGGTGCTTCAGGACGGAGAAATCTCCGTCACAGATGCAGACTGTCCCAATCATGACTGCATCCGCCAGGGGGCGATCAAAGATCCCGGCCAGGTAATCGCCTGTCTTCCCCATGACCTGATCATCACCATAGAATCCGATGATGAGAACACTGTGGATTCCTCTGCATGGTAAATCCAGAGGAAATGGTGGAAAGATAGAATGATTTTCTGGCTGGTGGAAACGTGCAGATTTCAACATGCAGTCAAACGACTATGCCTGGAAAAACAGATCAGGGACGGCGTGTGCACCGTCCCTGATCTGTTTTGTCGAAAAGAACTCTTTTGAAAAGGTAAAAAAATGAATAAGAGAGTACTGAGTATTTTAGTAGCAGCAAGTGTAACAGCGGTAAGCGGACTTTGTGCGACTGCAGTTTCTGCAGAAGAAACAGAGGAAAAAACAATCAAAATCGGTTTTTCTTCGAAAGATAATTCCGATATCTTCGTGGCAGCGATCGCAGACGCAGCACAGAAAAAAGCAGAAGAAATGGGTGTAGAGCTGCTGATGAATGATGCGAACGGTGATGTAAACAAACAGATCAACGACTGCGAAACCATGATCGTAGCCGGTGTTGATGCACTGATCGTTATTCCGCAGAGTATTGAAGGAAGTGCTCCGGTTGTACAGATGGCAAATGATGCCGGTGTTCCGATTATCATTGATAACGGTGATATTGCAGATAAAAACTACACAGCATTTGTAGGATGTACCGATCAGGAATCTGGTGAATTGCTTGGTCAGTGGTTTATGGATAACATGGAAGAGGGATCCAAAGTTTGTATCATGGAAGGACCGATGGGTGGTTCCGGACAGGTTGGAAGAATGAATGGATTTCTTGAAGTGGGAATGATCGATTATTTTGATGTACTTTCTACGCAGACCGCAAACTGGAAACGTGAAGAAGCAGTTGCTCTTGCGGAAGACTGGCTGGTAACTTATGGAGAAGATCTGAAAGCAATCATCTGTGAGAACGATGATGAAGCATTAGGTGCACTTTCCGTTTGTAAAGCAACTGGAAGAACAGACATCTTAATTGGTGGTGTAGACGGTCTGGATGAAGCAGTAGAAGCAGTGAAAAACGGTGAAATGGGTGTGACGATCCTTCAGGACTCCAAAGGACAGGGAGAAAAAGGTGTCGAAGTTGCAGTTGCGGCAGCAAGAGGAGAAGAAGTTCCTTATGATACCAGAATCCCGTTTATCCCGATCACAAAAGACAATGTAGATGCATATCTTGAAGGCGGTGTAGACGCTATTACAAAATAAGAATCAACAAATGGGAATGGCGAAGAACAGCTGATTTGTCAGCTATATAAGCGTGACCTCCTGGTTTTGGGTAAAAAAGAGAAGATTTCCGGATTTGCGGATCTCTTCTTTTTTTTATTTCATAGGAAATTCCTCCGTATGGAAAACGATGTAACATTTTCGGGGACACTTCAATCTTTTTTATTGCATTACTTGCAGTTGTTATGCTAATATTAGCTATGAAAAGCAAAGGTTAAGGAGAGAGATTGCGCTATGTCGAACGTTAAAAGAGGCGGTATTACATTGGATGATATTGCAAGAGAGACAGGGCTTTCGAAATTTTCTGTCTCAAGAGCGGTGTCCGGAAAAAACGGAGTCAGTGAGGAGACCAGAAAGCGGGTTCTCGAGGCCTGCGATCGGCTTGGATATGAACGTAAGGCATCGAAAAATTCCTCAAAGAAATATGTGCTGTTGATCCTTCCGAGGCATGATTCACAGGACAACAGCTTTTGGATGAAGGTGATTGTGGGGATTGAGAATGGTTTGACTCGCCAGGGATATTCCCTTCATTTGAAGGTGGTATCCGATAAAGAGGATGAAATGACGAGTGTGGAGGCGCAGGAGGCAGCCGGTATCCTGTTTGTGGGATACAAAAGTCTGCCGTATGTGGATAAGCTTGCCGTATACAATAAGCCCATGCTGATCCTTACATACCCGCCATATAATCTGTTCCCGTATGATACCATGCATTTTGCGGATCGGGAGGGGGCATGTGCACTGTGCGAATATCTGATCAACAATGGGCATAAAAGAATCGGGTTTTACGGCTCTTTGGAACGCCCTTCTATGAAATACCGGTTTAACGGTATTCTTGAAACGGTAAACCGTATGGGTGCAGAGCTGACGCATGTATGGGATATGGAGAGCTATCTGAATTCGTTTGAAATGATTGAAGAATTAAAACGAATGAAGGAAGACAACACATTGCCGTCGGCGATTGTGTGCAGCACGGACAAATATGCGCAGTCGCTGCTGATTATGCTGAACAGTATTGGGCTGACGGTTCCGCAGGAGGTTTCGGTTACGGGATTTAACAGTGATTTTGATGAAGCGCAGTCGATTCCGCTGACGAGTATCGGGTACAGCAGACGGAAATATGGCATTCAGGTGGCAGATAATCTGCTGGCGAAAATCAATAATCCGGGACGCGCGGTGGTTTCGATGTCGGTCATTCCGAAGCTGGTGATCGGTGCAACAACAAAAAGCATTCTTTGAAAAGTGACAGAAATGATAATCAAAAGGGCTGTGGATATCCGGCAAAATCCGGATATTCATAAGCCCTTTTTCAGTCTTTGTCTGTTTGGGTTGTTGCCTGCCTAACAAACATAAAATTAGGTTTAATATTTAGTTGACTACAAACCAAATATAATGCTATTATATTAGGCATAAGGAGAGACGGAGGTAAAGAAATGAGTAGAGAACCCATCCTGCAAGTTTCAAATATAAAAAAATCCTTTAACGGTGTTGAGGTTCTTCATAATGTCAGTCTTTCGATATATCCGGGAGAAGTAACAGCGCTTGTCGGCGAAAACGGAGCCGGAAAATCAACGCTGATGAAGATTCTTATGGGGGAATACAGGGCTGATGGCGGAGAGATGATATTCGAGGGAAAGAAAGTATTCTTTGAAAACCCGCATCAGGCACTGGCAAAAGGTCTTTCTATGGTGTTTCAGGAGATGTCTCCGTTTCCGCATATGACGGTTGCGCAGAATATGTTTGTCGGGCGTGAACCGCATAAGGGAATTCTGATCGACCGCAAAGCGCAGAGAACGAAAGCAAAAGAAATACTCCGTGATCTGAATATCCATCTGGATGTCAATGAAAAAGTGGGAAATCTCACGGTGTCAGAAATGCAGCTTCTTGAGATTGCCAAAGCGGTATCCAACAACTCGAAAATCGTTATCATGGATGAGCCGTCGTCCGCACTCTCGGAAAATGAAGTAAATTTGTTGTTCAAAACGATACATGACCTTACGCAGCGAGGTGTGGCGATCATTTATATCAGCCACAAGCTGGATGAGCTCAGTCAGATCGCAGATCATGTATGTGTATTACGAGACGGAAGTATCATCAGCAGCCGGCCGATCGCGGAAGTGAAACGAAATGTCATAATCAGTGAAATGGTCGGGCGGAGTATTGATGATGTATACCCTCATATCGAGAAGGAAATCGGAGAGGTTGTGCTGGAAGTGGAAAATCTGGAACTTCGGAATGTCATCCACAACGTATCGTTTTCGTTGAGAAGAGGGGAGATTTTAGGGATTGCAGGAATTGTCGGAGCAGGACGTACAGAGCTTGTATCCACGCTTTTTGGAATTACTCCTCCGACAGGAGGAATGATTCGCCTGAATGGGAAAGAAATCAAAATAAAAAATCCGCGCAATGCGATCGCGAATCATTTTGCATTAATTCCGGAAGACCGTGCAAGAGATGGATTGAACCTGATCAGCTCCATACAGTCAAATATGACCATGACCGTTCTGGATAAAACAAACCGGGCAAAAATTCTGTCAAATAACAAAGAAGCTGCAAAACTCACAGATAAAATGATTCAGGCACTGAAGATCAAATGCAACAGCAAAAATCAGAGAGCCGGTTCATTATCCGGTGGAAATCAGCAGAAGATCGTAGTCGGAAAATGGCTTTTGACAGATCCGAACATCATTTTTCTTGACGAGCCCACGCGGGGAATCGATGTCGGGGCAAAATATGAAATTTATCAGTTGATCCTGAATATGGCCAGAGAAGGCAAATCCATTATCATGATTTCTTCCGAAATGCCGGAGCTTCTGGGAATATGTGACCGAATCATTGTTATGAGAGACGGACATATCTCCGGAGAGCTGAGTAAAGAAGAGGCAAATCAGGAAGCAATTATGCAGATCATTGTGAACGATAGTAATCAGGAGGCTAATAAGAATGGAAAATAGTAAAAAAGTGGACATCAAAAGGATCATATCAAAAGGCGGCATCGTTTTTGTGCTCCTGGGCCTGATCGTATTGTGGTCATGTCTGTCCAAATCATTCCTGACCGTCAATAATCTGCTTCTGATTATGAAGCAGGTCAGTCTGTACAGTATTCTGACAATTGGGATGACGGTTGTATTGATTACGGGAGGAATTGATCTTTCGGTTGGGTCGATCGTGGCAATGGGTGCAGTGATTGCCGCGCATTATTGTTCCGGTGATTACATTGATATGCCGCTGATCGTACCGATCCTGCTTTCGATCGGTGTCGGTCTGCTTTGCGGTCTGATCAATGGTATCGGGGTTGCGTTCTGCAGAGTACCTGCATTTATTATGACAATGTGCATGATGCTTGCCGCCAGAGGTGCAGCCTATGTTTATACAAATGCAAAAGCAATTTTCAATCTGAATGAAAAGTTTACAGAGATTGCGAACGGTTTTCTGGGAAGGACATTTGACGAGAGTGGTGTGGTTGTTAATTATGGGATCCCCTATATGGTGTTTTATTTCCTGATTGCCGTTGTTGCAGGTATATTTATCCTGCATGCGACAACCTACGGACAGAGGCTTTATGCAATCGGAGGAAACAAAAACGCGGCGCGATATTCCGGAATCGACACGAAATTACTGGAGTGTTCTGCATATGTGATCAGCGGCATCTGTTCCGGAATCGTGGGATTCCTTATGGCCAGCCGGATCTCTTCCGGCAATGCAAACTCGGCAGACGGCTATGAAATGACAGTCATATCTGCATCTGTCATTGGAGGGGTATCACTTTCGGGTGGCGTCGGAACGATGTATGGCGCTATGATCGGCGTATTGATCGTTGGTGTTATCAGTAACGGTATGGATATTTTAGGTATCAACACGTACTATCAGAAGATCTTAAATGCTGTCATTATCTTTGTGGCGGTATTCATTGATGTACGTGCAAATGATAAAAAAGAAAAATAAAAAAAGGAGAGAAAGAAACATGAATAAGAAAATTTTATCTTCACTTATGGTAGGAACCATGATCGCGGCTATGGCGGCAACCTCTGTATCTGCCGAAGAAGGATACGGAAAACTTCTTTTCCTGCAGACACACAACAACAACTCATTCATGTCCTATATGGGCGAGACATTCGTTGAGCTTGCGGAAGAAGCCGGATTTGATGTGACGCATCTGACTGCTGACTCCGATGAGGGAACACAGCTTTCTCAGATTGAGCAGGCAGTTGCTTCCGGAGAATATGTAGGTGTCATTTGTGACTGTACAGGTGAAGGCGTAACACAGGGATTCAAAGAAGCAAAAGAAGCAGGAATGTTTGTAGAAACGCTTCACGAAGGTGTGGAAGACAATACATATGTAGACGTTGTAGTTGCCTGCTCACTGGCAGAGACAGGTCATACGGCAATCAATCTGGAAGTGGAAGAGCTTGGGGAAGAATTCAACCTTGCAATTGTGAATGGTTCGGAAGGACACGGTGCGACAGTAGCAATCCGTAAAGGTTATGATCAGGCTCTTGAAGAGCATCCTGGAATCAACGTTGTATTTGACGGTGCCGGAAACTGGAATGCAGAAGATGCTATGGCATTGACAGAATCCTGGTTCAGCTCAGGTACACAGATCGACGGTATTGTTTGTATGAATGATGGTATGGCTACAGGTGTTCGTCAGGTTATGAAAGACAATGGCGTGCTTGGTCAGATTCCGATCTACTCGAATGACTGTGAAATCGACACTCTGGCGGCAATTGAAGCCGGCGAACAGAGGGGCTCCTTTGACATGAACGCGGAAGCTCAGTGTAAGGCAGCAATTGATTCCATGATCAGCCTGATCAAGGGTGAAGAAATCACAGAAAAAGAAATTTATGTAGATCCTCTGCTGGTTACCATTGATAACCTTGAAGAGTACAGATCTACACATAGCGGAAATTACTAAAAACGAAAATAATATAAGAAAGAACAGAATAATATGAAAACAATTCTTCTGCTTGGGACACTGGATTCCAAGGGGAAAGAGTTTGATTATCTGTATAGTGAGTTGATAAGACGCCATGTGAATGTCAAAACGATGAATGTCGGTATTTTTGAACCGACAAACTCATTTCCCATTGACATTAACGCAGATGTTGTTGCAAGAACTGCAGGTGAGAGTATCGATGAGCTGCGTGAAAAAAATGACCGTGGTCATGCGATGAAGATCATGAGTCAGGGTGCCAGAACTCTTGCGATGAAATTGCAGCAGGAAAACGAAATTGACGGAATAATAAGTATGGGTGGCGGTGGAGGTACTTCCATCGCTACCACTGCTATGCAGGGACTTCCTCTTGGCTTTCCAAAGATTTGTATTACCACTCTTGCGTCAGGTGATACACATGAATATGTAGGAACAAAAGATATTGTTCTTTATCCATCGATTGTGGATATTTCAGGAATTAACCGATTTTCAAGAATGATTATTTCCCGTGCGGCAGGTGCGATCTGTGGAATGACGCTGGATGATCCCCTCCCTGATGAAAATGACAAACCGATCATTTGTATTTCCATGTTTGGAAATTCCACGGAAGGTGTGGAGAAGTGTGCGAAGCTTCTGGAAGAAAAAGGATACGCGACTATGATCTTCCATGCAACAGGCGGCGGCGGAAGGTCGATGGAGGAATTTATCAAAAGCGGTGGCTGCGTAGCCTGCCTTGATATTACGACAACGGAGTGGGCGGACGAGTACTGCGGCGGAATTCTTTCAGCGGGACCAAAGCGCCTTGACGGGCCATCCATTGCGGGTATCCCGCATGTGATCTGTCCGGGATGTCTTGACATGGTCAATTTTGGCACATGGCAGTCTGTGCCGGAGAAATATAAAACAGAAGACAGGGTTTTCTATGAATGGAACCCGATGGTTACACTCATGAGAACAACCAGAGACGAGAATAAAGAACTTGGGAAAATACTGGCTGAAAAGGCCAATAAGTCTAACGCGCCGGTGGCATTTATTCTTCCGGAAAAGGGTCTTTCTATCCTTGACGGCGAGAATCAGGTTTTCTGTGACTGGGATGCAGATGAAGCACTTTTTAAAGCAATCGAAGAAAACGTACATGAAGGTATTGCAGTTGAGAGAGTGGCAGCAAATGTAAACGATCAGGCTTTTGCGGATGCAGCAGTCAGCCTTCTCTTGAAAATCATCAATCATTAAAAAATTCCCCGTTTCTATGAGGGAAGAATTATAAGGAGATAGCCATGAGAATTGAAAGACAGGAAATACTCAGAAGATTAAGAAAAAATATTGAAGAAGGAAAGCCGATCATCGGTACCGGCGGCGGCACCGGTATCAGTGCAAAGTTTGAAGAAGCAGGCGGATCCGATCTGATCATCGTCTACAACTCGGGACGTTACAGAATGGCCGGACGTGGATCGTCTGCAGGTCTTCTCGCGTATGGTGACGCAAACCAGATCGTTATGGATATGGCTGGCGAAATCCTTCCGGTAGTAAAAAACACACCGGTATTGGCAGGCGTAAATGGAACAGACCCGTTCAAAGACATGAGATACTTTATCAAACAGCTCAAAGAGATCGGATATTCCGGCGTACAGAACTTCCCGACCGTAGGTCTGTTTGAAGGAAGAATGAGACAGACATTCGAAGAGACCGGTATGAGCTACAACCTTGAAGTTGACATGGTTCGTATCGCAAACGAACTGGATATGTTTACGTCTCCCTATGCATTTAATCCGGAAGAAGCCATCAAGATGACAAAAGCCGGAGCAGATGTGGTGGTAGCACATGTAGGATGTACGATCGGCGGTTCGATCGGAGCTACCGATTCTGTCATGGAACTCGATGCGGCAGCGAAAATCGTGCAGGAGATCCATGACGCAGCAGTCGCAGAAAGAAGCGATGTGATCGTTCTTTGCCACGGCGGTCCGATTTCCAGCCCGGAAGATGCACAGTACATTCTTCGTCATACAAAAGGTGTGCATGGATTCTATGGGGCATCCAGTGCAGAAAGAATGCCGGTAGAGATTGCAATCACAGAACACATTAAGAAGTTCAAGTCAATCACATTTTAAAAGTTCCTATGCAAAGGGGCGCTGCAAAACAGTTGAGTAATCATTTGTGGAGCAGCGCTCCTTTTGTGCGCGGTTTTTAAGGGGAAGACCGCTTTTTCATTTTGGATAAAAGCGGTAGTTGATGATTTGGCGGACAGATGATAAAATGAGGAGGATCAGGAAATGGCAGGCAGATAAATGAGAAGAATGGGAAATGTAAAACGAAATGTAAAACGAAATAAAAAAGACAATATCGCTTCCAGAGTGGCAGTGTTTGGCATGCTCACGGCGCTTGCAATGATTCTGAGTTATGTGGAGACTCTGATTCCCATCTCTCTCGGAATCCCGGGTGTGAAGCCGGGCCTGGCCAATCTGGCAGTATTCACGGCACTTTATTTGACGACGCCGGCAAATGCCTTTGGGATATCCGTGGTCAGGATCCTTCTGGTTGCATTCACCTTCGGAAACCTTTATTCCATGCTGTACAGCCTTGCAGGAGGTATTTTAAGCTTTCTTTTGATGCTTCTGTGCAAAAAGAAAGACTGGCTGAGCAAAACCGGAGTGAGTATTGTGGGAGGGGTGTCCCACAATCTGGGGCAGCTGGCGGTTGCTGCGGCTGTCGTGGAAAACGCAGCGGTATTTTCCTATTTTCCGATGCTGCTTCTGGCAGGAACCGCGGCAGGGACTCTGATCGGACTTCTGGGATCGCTGATTCTTGCAAGGCTGCCCAAAAATCTTTTTTTCATATCCTGACGGACAGGATTTACGAAGAAACACATAGGAGGAATCGTATATTGAGTTTGGGAAAATCAAGAGTGGTGTGGATCGATCAGCTGAGAGGCTTTGCGTTTTTTTGTGTGCTTTTCAGCCATCTGAATACCTATTCACAGATCAAACAGGTCATCGGATCGTTCCATATGCCGCTGTTTTTTATCATTTCCGGGCTGCTTCTGAACCCGGAACGCATATTACAGAAAAAGCTGGGGCCGCAGATTCTTCATAAAATGCAGGCACTGGGGATACCATACCTGTGGACCTGCTTTGCATTATTTCCCTTCTGGGTGATCACTTATAAGATCCTCGGGAATACAAAAGTCTCTCTGGGACATGTGGTCAAGGGGATTTTCGTCTCTCAGAATCTATGGTATACAGCGCCGGCAAATCCGGTCTGGTTCATCGGGGCACTGTTTTTTGCCACACTGTATGTTTATGTGATAATAAAAATAACCGGTACGCACAAAAGAGTCCGTTTTGTTCTGATGGCTGCACTGATGGCAGCAGGGTTTGCATGCAGAGATCTGGTCATGCCGTGGCATATCAATACCGCCATGGTTGGAGCTGGATATATCTACATCGGTTATCTGATCCGCACATATCTTCTGGACCGAACAGAAAAAATGGAAAAAAACCGTCAGATCCTGGTCCTGTCACTGCTGATTGCGGGCATGTTTTTTTCCTACACCAACACGCCGGCAATCATGGTGACGGGTGGATACGGAAGAGCATATCTTTTCCTTGGGTCTTCGGTACTCATCAGTCTGGCGCTGATCCTGATGTTTCAGAAAGCGAAAGAAGACCGGTTTATGGCATTTATGGGACAGAATACACTGTTTATTCTGGGTGCCCATATCTCGATCATTCGTCTCATGGAAAAGCTTTTTCCGTATACCATGCAGGCGAATAACCGCTGTGTGCTTCTGTCCATTCTGATGTTTTTCCTGCTGGCAGGAATCAGTTTTGCCATAAATCGGTACTGGCCCTATGTAAACGGAAAATTCAGCACGTTTACTGGGACGGTCCGGGAGTATGTACTGCGTTATCTCATGATTGTGTGGTGCGCCATGATTCCGGTCTATATCGTTCTGAAAAAAATCGGAGTGCTTGCTGCCGGAACCGGAATTTTTGTGCAGGCGGTGATTCTCGGCGTGTGTGTGCTGCTGGCTTCCGCACTGTTTCTTCTGGTCACCAGCCGCTGGTGTCCGTGGATTTATCTCAGTCGGAGGATGCCTCCTGCTTCTGCAAATGGTGAGTAATGACAAAAGAAATGACAGGACTACAGAGAAAGCAGCACATGTGCTATAGTAATTCCAGAAGCATGCAAAAATTGTAAAAAAATGCAGATGTGCAATTGTACAGAAAGCAAGGTACAGGGGAGAAAATGGAAAAAAAGAAAAAAGGAAAACGGATCGTCATCATCTGTCTGGTGACGGCAGCGGTGGTATTTCTGGGATTTATGGGGTTTCACGAGTATATGGATTACACCAGAATCGGCTGTAAGACGCGGATCTATGGACAGGATATCAGCTGGAAGACGGTGGATGAGGCGGTGCAGATCGTTGAGAACCGATTTGCACAGCGCAGGATTTCCTATACGGAGAATGGGACAGAGGTTTATTCCCTGTCCATGGCGGAGGCTGGCTGTACTCTGAATGAGGAGGTTCTCAGGCAGAAGCTGAATGCCATAAAGGATCGAAAGAAATTCTGTACGGTTTTTGCGGAAAAAATATACGATTATGTGATGAATTATCAGCTGGATGAGCAGGAAGGGCAGATGACGGCTGCGCTCACCGAGGACCATTTCGGGGACAGCACCCGGCGTCAGACTTCTCAGGATGCGTATATCCGGTATGACAATGAGACCAGGCAGTATGTCATTGTGGATGCCGTGCTTGGAACCCATATTGACAGCGCCGCCATGGAGGAAAAGACCAGAGAGGCCATTGCCGCAGCGGTGCAGGAAAATCCGCTGGGCGGACAGATCGATATCATCATTGATGAGAACTTTTATCAGAAAGCTGCGGTGCAGGGAGATCAGGCAGAGCTGACACAGCAGCTGACCGGACTCAATGAGAAGCTGAGCAAATACCGCCAGGCTGCCATTACATATACCTTCGGACAGACGACAGAGGTTCTGGATCAGACGGTGATCGAGGGCTGGCTGAAGATCGGTGACACTTCGGTGGAGCTGGATACCGAAGCGGTAAAAAGCTATGTGTCCGATCTGGGAACGAAATATAATACGATATATAATCCAAGATCCTTTCATACTTCTCTTGGGGCAGATATTACCATTGAAAACAATGAGTACGGATACTGGATCGACAATGACGGGGAATATCAGCAGCTGCTTCAGAATATTGAGAATGGCGATGTGGTGTCCAGAGATCCGGTATACAGCCATGAGGGCTTTAACCGGAACGGAAGAGACGATCTGATGGGAAATTATGTGGAAGTGGATCTGAATACCCAGCAGCTCTGGCTGTACCGGGACGGACAGCTGATCACCAATACCGGAATTGTGAGCGGTCTGCCCACGCCGGAGCGTGAGACTTACCGCGGAGCCTACTTCATTGCCTACAAGGAGAGCCCTGCAAATCTCACCAGTGAGGAAAACGGCTACGACGTTCAGGTACAGTACTGGATGCCCTTCGTGTACGGACAGGGACTCCACGATGCCACCTGGCAGTCGTCCTTCGGAGGCGATCGCTATAAAACAAACGGAAGTCATGGCTGCGTCAACCTTCCAAAGGACCAGGCTGCTCTGATTTTTGAATATGTGGATGCGGGATTTCCCATCATCCTGTACTGATGTGTTTCCCGGCAGGAGGGAAGCGGCGCGAAACTTCTATTTCAGAAACATATGAATCAGTTTGTTATGAATCTTACGATATGGCTGGTATCTCATTGGCAGATCCAGCCATGTTTTTTTGTCTACGATACTCTTGTAATGGGAGAAGGTCCGGAAACCGTTCTCGCCGTGATAGCTTCCCATGCCGCTCTCACCGAAACCGCCGAAGCCCATGTTGCTGGTCGCGAGATGAATGATGGTGTCGTTGATACATCCTCCGCCAAAGCCGCAGCGGGAGGTCACCTGCCGTATGGTTTCCTTATCCTCGGAAAACAGATAGAGTGCCAGAGGATGCGGCAGGGAATGGATCCTTTCGATGACCTGTTCCAGGGACTGGTAGGTGAGGATCGGAAGAATCGGCCCGAAAATCTCCTGCTGCATGACGGCATCCTCATAACGGACATCATCCATGACGGTGGGCTCGATCCGCAGTGTCTCCGGATCGGATGCCCCGCCGTAAACGGTTTTGTCCGGGTCAATCAGAGACAGGATCCTGTCAAAATGTTTTTCGCTGATGATCTTTCCGTAGTTCGGATTTTTCAGGGGGTCTGCGCCGAACTGCTTTTTGATCTGGTGCGTGATATGCCGGATCAGTGTGTCTTTCACTTCGCTGTCACAGAGAATGTAATCCGGTGCCACACAGGTCTGGCCGCAGTTCAGATATTTCCCGAAAACGATGCGCTTTGCGGCAAGTTTTAAGTTGGCCGTCTTGTCTACGATACAGGGACTTTTTCCACCCAGCTCCAGTGTGACCGGAGTCAGGTGGGCAGCAGCACTTTTCATGACCTCTTTGCCGACGGCCTGGCTTCCGGTAAAGAAGATATAATCAAAATGCTCGTTCAGAAGACAGGTGTTTTCCTGACGTCCTCCGGTTACGACGGTGACATACTGGGTGGGGAAGCATTCCCGGATGATTTTTTCCACCAGCTCGCTGGTGGCAGGAGAGTAGGCACTTGGCTTTATGATGGCAGTGTTGCCGGCGGCGAGTGCGTCCACCAGAGGCTCCATGGTGAGAAGAAACGGGTAGTTCCAGGGGCTCATGATCAGGACGACTCCGTGGGGAGAGGGCTTGACATAGCTTCTGGAATGAAACTGGGCCAGAGGGGTGGCAACTCTTTTTTCTCTTACAAAAGAAGGAAGATGCTTCTGCATGTACGAGATTTCCGAAAGAGTAATACCCGTTTCACACATATAGCCCTCAAAGGGGCTCTTTCCCAGATCCTGTTTCAGAGCAGCATTGATTTCACCCTCGTATTTTTGGATAGTTTCTTTTAATCGTGTCAGAGCGTCCATGCGTGCCGACAGCTCCAGTGTGGCGCCGGAGCAGAAATACTGGCGCTGGAGCATAGTGAGCTGGTGGATTTCGTTTTGGGTCATAACCGTTCTCCTTTAATCATTGTTTTCCATAAGCAGATCGTAAAATAACTGCAGTTCCTTTGCGTCCATCAGTACCGGTACAGGATAAAGCGGGTTGGCCTCCCTGTCCGCATAGGCGGCAAGCTTGGGAATATCTTCCCTGCGGATTTCGATAGGGAAGAAAGGGAATGGCGATTTTAAATGCGGTCTGAAAGATACGGCAGTACGCTTTTTTTATTTTGTTAATAACAAATACCTCATATATACCTTATATTTTGAGATTCAAATAATTTAAACATAACAATGAAGCGGGAAAAAGTCAATATAAATGGAAGATTATCAGTGGAAAAAAAGCAGAATCCGTATTATGATAGTAACGTGTCAGAAGAGAAAAACGAGAGGTGAATATTTTGAGACTATATAAAAAGAAATATACGCCGGAGGAGCCGGTATCGGTCACCCCGATGGGAAAAATCAAGGGATATCCGGTCCGTCCGGGCATGTTCGACAAAAACGGTGCCACAGTACTTCCGGTCGGCGTAAATTTTACCATACACACCCATCACGGAACCAGCTGTGAGCTGCTTTTGTTTCACCGGGGAGAGCAGGAGCCTTTTGTGGTGCTGCCGTTTCCGGAAACGTATAAAATCGGAGACGTATATTCCATGATCGTGTTCGGCCTGAAAATCAAGAATCTGGAGTACGCGTATCGGGTGGACGGGCCTTATAATCCGAAAAAGGGCATGATCTATAACAAAAACAAGATCCTGCTGGATCCCTATGCCAAGGCAGTGGCCGGGCAGCGGATCTGGGGAGAGACACAGAAAGGTCCTTACCGCGCAAGGATCGTGGAAGATACCTTTGACTGGGGAAATTCGCACCAGTCGACCAAAAAGATGAGTGATCTGGTCATCTATGAGCTGCATGTAAGAGGCTTCACCCAGCACGAATCCTCCGGTGTGACGAATCGGGGAACATTTCGGGGCCTGCAGGAGAAAATTCCTTATCTGAAGGAGCTGGGAATCAATGCAGTGGAGCTGATGCCGATATTCGAGTTCGATGAGACGATGGGAATCCGCGAGCACAATGGGAAGAAGCTCTGCGATTACTGGGGATACAATACCGTCAGCTTCTTTGCGCCAAACACCAGCTACAACGCCACAGACGAGTATAATCAGGAGGGAAAAGAACTGAAAAGCCTGATCCGGGAGCTTCATGACAACGGCATTGAGGTGATCCTGGATGTGGTGTTTAATCACACGGCAGAGGGAAATGAGCAGGGTCCCACCTTCAGCTTCAAAGGGCTGGATAATAAAATCTATTATCTGCTTACGCCCGACGGACATTATTATAATTTCAGCGGCTGCGGAAACACACTGAACTGCAATCATCCCATTGTGCAGCAGATGATTCTGGAATGTCTGCGCTACTGGACCATCAACTACCGCATCGACGGATTCCGCTTTGACCTGGCAAGCATTCTGGGAAGAAATGAGGACGGTTCCCCGATGAACAACCCGCCGCTTCTTCGGACGCTGGCATACGATCCGGTCCTCAGCAATGTGAAACTGATCGCGGAGGCATGGGATGCCGGCGGAATGTATCAGGTTGGAAAATTTCCTGCCAGCAAGCGCTGGGCAGAGTGGAACGGAAGATACCGTGATGTGATCCGCGGATATCTGAAGGGAGAAAACTGGGAGGCCTGGGCGGCAGCCTGGAGCATCTGCGGCTCCGGTGACCTGTACGGCGGCTTTGATGTGGAATATAAAGGGGATTATGCAGGCTATGATTCCTGCATCAATTTCCTGACCTGTCATGACGGGTTTACATTGTATGATCTGTATTCCTATAACGAAAAGCACAATGAAGAAAATGGCTGGAACAACACAGACGGTGCCAACGACAACCGCAGCTGGAACTGCGGTGCCGAAGGGGATACCGATGATCCGCAGGTTCTTGCGCTGCGTTTCCGTATGATGCGGAATGCGGCGGCAGTGCTTTTCTGTAGCAGAGGAACGCCCATGTTTCTGGCCGGAGATGAATTCGGGAATACTCAGTTTGGAAATAACAACAGCTATTGCCAGGACAATGAGATTTCCTGGCTGAACTGGGGCCTTCTGGAGAAAAACAGGGAACTGTTCGAGTTCTTTCAATATATGATCGCATTCCGGCATGCCCATCCGGCCATCCGCCGGCATCTTCCGCAGGCTGTCTGCGGGATGGAACCGATGAGCAGTCACGATGTGGACGGGGAAAACACGAAGCTGCCCCCGGATACCCGTACCTTTGCGGTGAGCTTTGCCGGCTATGATGTCCAAAAAGGCAGGGATGATGTGGTTTATATTGCGCTGAACACCTACTGGGAGAATGTAAAAATCACCCTCCCGTATGTACCGAACGGTGCGTGGTACCTCAGCGTCAATACCTACGGGGATGAAAACGGGACTTACTGTTACCGGGAAGGTGAGGAAATCCGTATTTATCAGGAGTTTGTGATGATGCCGCGGTCGGTGGCGGTATTTATCCGAAAGAATTTTTAGCGGAGGAAACATGAAAATAATCGCACATATCAGGACCGATTTCCCGACGAAGTTCGGGATTCCCAGGCAGAGCGGTTGTGTGGAAAGCCTGCGCGGCAGGATCATCATGGAGCCGGAGTACCGCCAGCCGGAGGCGTTTCGGGGTCTGGAGGATTTTTCGCACATCTGGCTTCTGTGGGAATTTTCGGAAGCGATCCGCAGTGACTGGTCGCCGACGGTGCGGCCACCCAGGCTGGGGGGGAATGTCCGGAAAGGGGTGTTTGCCACCCGTTCGCCGTTCCGCCCCAATCCGCTGGGGCTGTCCTGCGTGAAACTGGAGAAAATAGAATTTGACAAAAAGCTGGGGCCGGTGCTGTACGTAACAGGAGCAGATCTGATGGACCGCACGCCCATTTACGACATCAAGCCGTACCTGCCGGAATTTGACAGCCATCCGTCGGCGCTGGGAGGATTCACGGCGCAGATAAACAAAAAGGCGCTGGAGGTGGCTATTCCGGAGGAGCTGCTTTTGAAGCTGCCGGAGGAGCTGCGGCAGCCGCTGCGGGAGGTGCTGGCTCATGATCCAAGGCCCGGGTATCAGGAGGATCCTCACAGAATTTACGGCATGCCGTTCGGCGGCTTTGATGTCCGTTTTTGGGTGGCAGAGGGAATTCTGAGGGTTTGCCGGGTAGAGGAATACAAACCCTTCTCCGAAAAAGAAGAAGATTAATGTTTGGCGAAAGTGCACAAAAAATCTATGATTTTTTTGATGAATATCATGGTTTTTGTGCGCTTTTATTGTTTTTCAGAGATGCGAATGCTATAGTGTAGGGGAAGAAATCGTTATGCAGTGACAGAATGGGGAAGAAAATGGTTTTCAGAAAAATTGTGAATCATGTAAAAAGTCATATGTCTTACAGCTTTATCGGAACAGGCATCGCGCTGTTTCTTTTTGCAGTTTTTTTCTTCCAGAGTTATCTGCAAAATGAATATATGCAGTATCTGCTGGCGGAAACCAGCAAGACAGAAAGTGCGGTGCTGGATGCTTCGGCAAACAATTTCAACAGTATGCTGCGGGATGCGCTGCTGATGGGGGCGGATGCGGTGATGGATTCGGAACTGTATACGCTGGTGGAGAATGTGATCGAAAGCGAAGGCGCACTCAGAGATACCATGCGTCTGGACATAAAACTGAATAATATTACACATTACAACAGTGACATTGCGGCGACGACCGTGGTGACAGAAGACGGTCTGCTGTGCGAGTATGGCAGATACTGGAACAACAGCGGTTATCATGAACTCTGGCGGGGAGATAATCTGGAGGTTCTGACCAGACTGTATGAAGAGGTGATGGAGCTGACGCAGATCCGTTCAGCCGCCAGCTATGCGGTGAGTACAGCACCGCTCACACATGAGGATTTTCCGCAGATGCTTCTGTATCATATCGCGTATCCGCTGGTGGGAAGCCGTGCGGACAAAACCGCCAGCTGCGCAGTGGTGGTATTTTCCATGCGTCTGGACCGGATCATACAGTCCAGTGCGCTTTCAAACGCCGAACAGGGTGATTACATCAGTGAATATATTACAGACGGGGATGGAACGGTGCTGTACCACCGCAACAGCGAGCTGCAGGGAGAGAATGAGAGGCATCTCAACACCGAGTCCATTGAGGAACTGGAAAAATCGCTGGATTATATGGGGTGGACCATCCATATTGACATTGATACCAACCGTATGCGCAAAACCGTACAGAATATGTTTGGCGAGGGAGTGGTTGTCTATCTCGTGCTCCTGCTGTTCTGCATTGTGATCTGGAATGTTCTGCTCTGGAGAATCCTGCAGCCTGTGGGAGATATCGGAAGGGCCATGCGGGAGATCCGCCATGGCGAATTCGGAGGAGAAATCAAAATCAGGGGTACGCATGAGCTGTGGCAGCTGGCACACCAGTACAACCGAACGGTTCGTGCCCTTGAGGTGCAAAGGGAGGAGACGAAACGGGAGTTTGAGGAGAAAACCCTCACGCTGCAGCGCTGCAATGAGGCGGAAAAGGAGGCGCTGGAATCGCAGATCAATGCGCATTTTCTGTGCAACACACTGGGAGCAATCAATTACAGCGCCATCGAAAACGGGGACACGGAAGTGTCTGTTCTTCTGAAAAATCTTTCCGGAATTTTGTATTATACGTTTTCCAAAGAGACAAAGATGGTTACGCTGGGAGAGGAGATCGACTGGGTCTGCCAGTATCTGTACCTGCAGAAATTCCGTCTGATGGACGTGTTTGACTATGAAATCAGCTTTCCGGAGGAATACAACGAATGGCCATGCTGCAAGCTGTTTCTGCAGCCCTTTGTGGAGAATTCCATCCTGCACGGGTTCGAAGGATGGGAGAGAGGCGGAAAAATCGTGATCGCGGGAAAAGAGTCCGGCGGGCGGCTGATGATGACGGTGGAGGATAATGGCTGCGGAATGGAAAAGGATGTCAGTGATGCGATCGAGCGGATTCTTTCAGGAAATGCCGAAATCGAGAGAAACCACATCGGCATCGGGATCCAGAACGTACTGGCGAGATTGCGGATGTATTATGGACCGGAGATGGAAGTGAAGCTGGAAACGGCACCCGGTAAGGGTACAAAATTTATTATGTGGCTGCCGATTCCTGCAGACATTCTGGAAGAGAGTGCGGATTTTGGCACGGAAGATACATTTGAAAATATCTGAGACGGGAGGTTTTAGCTTGAAAATTATTATTGTGGAGAATGAGCAGAGAGCCAGACAGGGGATATGCAGACTGATCGAGAGTATTCCGGGCGATTATGAGGTGACGGCACAGGCCTCAAATGGAGAGACGGCACTGGAACTGATTCAGCAGCTGAACCCGGATGTGGTATTTACGGATATCAAAATGCCGTATATGGATGGAATTACTCTGATCCAGGAGGCGCGTGCCAGAAATCTGACGGCAGAATTCGTGGTGATCAGTGCGTATGCCGATTTTCAGATGGCACAGCAGTGCATCTCTCTGGATGTGACAGAATATCTTCTGAAGCCCCTGACCAAAAATGAGATGGAAAATGTTCTGACACGGCTTTCGGCCAGAATGAAGGGTGAGAGAGTTTATCTGAAAAAGGAACAGAAAGACGATCATCTGCGCAGCCGGTATCCGGATGCACACCCCATGGTCCTTCGTGCGCTGGATATGATCGAAAAAGATTACGACAAGAAAATCACACAGACCGATCTGGCAGAGAAGCTGGGAATCAGTCCGCAGTATTTCAGCTATATTTTTTCCAGACATGTGGGAGAGGGCTTCGCCACATTCCTGAAAAAATACAGAATCAGTCAGGCGCAGAGGCTGCTCCGGGAAAGTGATGCGGACAAAAATCAGATCGCTTATATGGTGGGATTTTCCGATGTCAAATATTTTCACAAGGTATTTCGTGAGGTGACAGGAAAAAACCTGTCCGAATATCTTCATGAACAGTAAATGGCATATAAAATGACGATAAAGTGCGTGAATTTGCATAAATTATTATGCGAATTCACGTTTTCTATATTAAAATCAAACGAAAATATTAAAAAAATGTACTAAAATTCTCCTTAAAATATTAAAAACCTCAGTGGACTGAACAAAAAAGCAAGAGTATAATAAAACTATCAATTAAGGCACGTGCTTTAAAAATGTCAGACAATTTGTGTTCGCGCGGCAAAAACTGACAACCAGGAAACGGATTCCGGATGGGAATCCGGATGCAAGAAAAGGAGGACGAAAATGAAAAAACAGTTAACACTGGCAATCGCTGCTGTTGCAGCAAGCGTATCTTTCTCTGCGATCGCAGTACAGGCAGAGCCGACAGAAATCGAACTCTGGCATTATTTCGATGCGTCTGCAGATGCAAAGGCAATCGTAGACTGGGTAGACGAATACAATACTCTTCAGGATGACATCCATATTACAGCTACCTATGTATCCCGTGACGAGTTGATGAACCAGTATACAGTAGGTGCTCTTTCTGGTGAACTTCCGGATATCGGTATGGTGGACTCTCCGGATATGGCTTCTTACATTTCTCTCGGTGTTTTCGAAGACATCACAGACGAATTAGAGGCATGGGGAGAACTGGGTAACTTCTATGAAGGACCGCTCAGCTCCTGTATGGATCCGGACGGAAGAATTTACGGTCTTCCTCAGAATTCCAACTGTCTGGCTCTTGCATGCAACCTGGATGCACTTGAGGCAGCCGGATATGATCATATGCCGACAAGCCTGGCAGAACTTCAGGAAATGGCAGCAGCTACCACAGATCCTGATACACAGACCTACGGTTTTGCAATGTGCTGTATCTCCACAGAAGAGGGAACCTTCCAGATCCTTCCGTGGCTGCGCGGTACACAGGACGGTGCAGAGCGCGTGAACGTTGACAACCTGACAGCAGATTCTGCAGTGAAAGGTCTGACCGCTCTCTCCGACATGATCAACAATGGCTACATGAGCAAAGAATGTATCAACTGGACACAGGCTGACGCGTTCAATCAGTTCGCAGCAGGAAAGGCTGCTATGGCTGAGGTTGGTACATGGCATCTGGCACAGACAGACGCGATTGCCGGATTCAATTACGGATTCTGCCTGCTTCCGACTGGTGATGAAGGAACATCCAGCTCCACAATCGGCGGTGAAAACTTTGGTGTATGCTCCGGTGCAGAAAACAAAGAAGCATGTGTGGCATTCCTTGAGTGGCTGTGCTCTCAGGAAAAAGAAGGCGAATGGGGCGTAGTAGCCGGCAAGATCCCGACCCGTTCCGATTCCACATCCGAATACGACTATGAGCAGGAAGGCTTTGCTGTCTTCACAGATGAAATGAATTATGCCGATGCACGTGGACCGCACGCTGAATGGCCAAGCATTTCCGAAGCAATCTACAGTGCTACACAGTCTGTATTTGTAGACGGTGTTGCTCCTGCAGATGCTATGGCAGCTGCAATGGAAAAAATTTCCCCGATCGTTGAGGAGACTCCTCTTCCATAAGTCGGACGGCGCAATGCCGGATGGTATTTCGGGTATTTCATACAGTGATTTCTGAAACTGAATTCCACGTTTCCGGCAGCCATGCTGCCGGAGAACGTGGATTTTTTAAAAGTCACTAAACGGAAATGTCTGCTCGCGCAGACATTATCAATCATAAAAGGAAAGAGAGGCGATTCGCTTATGAAAACAAAAAAGGCCAGCTCCAGGCGAGAGAATGACGGATATCTGTTTATTCTTCCGGCATTCATTTATATGCTGGTAGTTCTGGGCTATCCTCTGGTATACAACCTGGTCCTCAGCTTTAAAAATGTGGATGTGAAAAACCTTACAAAAGGCGGATCCGTGTTTATTGGTTTTGAAAATTATATCAACCTCTTCCATGACAGCACGTTCCTGCTGGTTCTGAGAAACACGTTTATTTTTACGATTACGTGTCTGGTGTTCCAGTTTACGATCGGTTTTGCATTTGCCATGTTCTTTAATCAGAAATTCAAGCTCTCCGGTCCGATCCGGGGTATGATTCTGGTCAGCTACATGATGCCGATGTCGGTTACCGGTCTTCTGGGTAAAAATATTTTCTCCAATGCCGGTCTGATCAATGACCTGCTTTCCAAAATCGGTATTTCCGGACCGGAATGGCTGGTTACCGGTTCGACGGCATTGATTGCCGTGATTATTATGAACTGCTGGGTAGGTATTCCATTCAATATGCTGCTTCTGATGTCCGGTCTGACCAGTATTTCCCAGGATGTATACGAAAGTGCATCCATCGACGGTGCAAACTGGGGACAGAAGTTTTTGCATATCACCCTGCCGCTGATGAAGGGCTCCATCATGGCAGTACTGATGCTGGGCTTCATTTATACCTTCCGTGCATTCGACCTTATGTATATCATGACCGCAGGTGGTCCTCTGAATGCGACCGATGTGCTGGGTACCTATTCCTATGTAAAATCCTTTACGCAGTTTAAGTTCTCGGAAGGTGCTGCAGTTGCCATGGTACTGTTTGCATGCCTCTTCGTGATCGGACTGTTTTATCTGAGACTGCTGGCAAAGGAGGATGATTAGAATGTTTAAGACAAAAGAAGGAAAAAAGGAACTGATCAATTCCATCATCGCAATCATTATCGCACTTATTTTTCTTTTTCCCATTTACTGGCTGATACAGATCTCTTTTAAATCAGATACAGAGACATTCGGAAAAATACTGACCTATTTTCCGCATGAGTTCACCGTGGATCCCTGGCTGGTGAACCTGACCGATACAACGTTCCTGTTATCGCTGAGAAACAGTTTTATCAATGGTTTCCTGACCATGGGTATCGCGCTGCTTCTTGGCGTTCCGGCAGCCTACGGAATGGGCCGGTTTAAAGTGCGCGGCTCACATGTCTTTTTGCTGACCTTCCTGGTGGCACAGATGCTTCCCGCATCTCTGACGCTGACTCCGATGTACCTGATTTTTAACAAGCTTCATATCCTCGGAACACATTTTACTGCGCCGATCGCCATAGCGGCGGCGTCCATTCCGTTTGCGGTTGTCACGCTCCGGCCGTATTTCAAGAGTGTGCCGAAGGCGCTGGATGAAGCAGCCAGACTGGATGGATGCGGTGCTCTGAAATCATTTTTATTTGTCATGATTCCGGCAGTAAAAACCGGTATTATTACCATCGTTGTAATCTCCTTCCTCAATGGATGGAATGACCTGGTATATTCCATGACCTTTAACGTAAATGCAGAGATGCGTCCTCTGACAGCAAATATTTACAAATTCCAGAATGCGTATGGTACCAAATGGAACTGTATCATGGCGTATGGAACCATTCTGGTAATTCCGGTCGTTCTGCTCTTTATTTTCCTGCAGAAATATATTGTGGGCGGACTGGTGGCAGGTGCGGTAAAAGACTGATAAAAAAAGGAGACATTTGTTATGGCATCACAGGATGAAGTAAAAGTTGTTTATGGCTATTTTGAACAGAAGGGAAATGCTCTTTGCTACCGCTATGAGGCAGAGAGACTGATCATCGAGCCGTGGGGAGAAAACAGCCTGCGTGTGCGCTCTACAAAGCTGGCACAGATGCCGGAGGAGGACTGGGCGCTTCTGAAACAGGAAAACCCCGGAACTCCCCGGATCACAGTGCGGGAAGACGGCGGAGAGATCGTGAACGGAAAAATCCGGGCAGAGATCAATCTGATCGGTAAGATCACATTTTATAACCAGAAAAACGAAATTCTTCTGGAAGAATATCTGCGCACGAGAAAAGATATGTTTGGCAGCACCTGCAGCTCTCTGGAGGTGGATGCGAGAGAATTTAAGCCAATCATCGGCGGAGATTACCGTCTGTCCATGCGGTTTATCTCCAACCCGGACGAAAAAATCTTCGGTATGGGCCAGTATCAGCAGCCGTTCCTGGATGTGAAGGGAGCAGATCTGGAGCTGGCACACAGAAATTCACAGGCAAGTGTGCCGTTTGCCGTATCCAGTCTTGGATATGGATTTCTCTGGAACAATCCGGCAGTTGGCCGTGTGAATTTCGGAAAGAATATCACCACATGGGAAGCTTTTTCCACGAAGAAGCTGGATTACTGGATCACCGCAGGAGACACACCGGCAGAAATTGAGGAGGCATATGCAAATGCCACCGGAAAAGTTCCGATGATGCCGGATTACGCTATGGGCTTCTGGCAGTGCAAGCTCCGCTATCAGACCCAGGAAGAGCTTCTGGAGGTTGCGAGAGAATATAAGAGAAGAGGTCTGCCGATTTCTGTGATCGTTGTGGATTTCTTCCACTGGCCGATGCAGGGAGAATGGAAGTTTGATCCCACCTACTGGCCGGATCCGGATGCGATGATTGCCGAGCTGAAGGAAATGGGCATTGAGCTGATGGTTTCCATCTGGCCTACCGTGGATTACCGCAGTGAGAACTTTGAGGAAATGAAAGGCAAGGGCCTTCTGATCCGTGTGGAATCCGGATATCCCATCTCCATGGACTTCCAGGGAAATACGCTGCATTACGATGCGACCAATCCGGAAGCAAGAGAGTATGTGTGGGAAAAGGCAAAGAAGAATTATTACGACAAAGGTGTCAGAGTGTTCTGGCTGGATGAGGCAGAGCCGGAATATACGGTATATGATTTTGAGAATTACCGTTATCATCTGGGGCCGGATGTGCAGGTGGGAAACATCTATCCGGTGATGTACGCCAAGACATTCTTTGACGGCATGAAGGCAGAGGGACAGGAAAACATCATCAACCTTTTGCGCTGTGCATGGGCAGGATCACAGAGATATGGCGCTCTGGTATGGTCCGGTGATATCAAATCTTCCTTCCCGAGCATGAAAAACCAGGTGGCAGCAGGTCTGAATATGGGAATGGCAGGTATTCCGTGGTGGACGACCGATATCGGCGGATTCTTCGGAGCAAACGTGAATGATCCGGCCTTCCATGAAATCCTGATTCGCTGGTTCGAGTATGGATGCTTCTGCCCGGTTATGCGTCTTCACGGATACCGCTGGCCGCTGCAGCCGCAGTATGGGACAACGGGCGGCGCAACATGCGTATCCGGTGCGCCGAATGAAGTGTGGAGCTACACCGATCAGGTATATGAGATCCTGAGCTATTATCTGAACCTTCGTGAGAAAATCCGTCCGTACGTGGCAGAACGTATGAAGGAAGCCCACGAAAAGGGCACTCCGGTCATGCGGACGCTGTTCTATGAATTCCCGGAGGACAGGGAATCCTGGAACGTGGAAGACGAGTATATGTTCGGACCGGATATCCTGGTAAAACCGATCACGGATGCGGGCTGTACACAGACGGCTGTCTATCTGCCGGCTGGCGCAAAATGGACCAATGCATGGACCGGTGAGGAATTTGAGGGAGGTCAGACTGTGACAACCGCAGCGCCCATCGAGCAGATTCCGCTGTTTACAAAGGACGGATACAGACTGGATCTGAAATAATGCAGAAGCAGTGCGGAAACAGTGCAGAAATAATGCAGAAATAATGATGTCGGAGGAATCGGATGAAAAAACAGGACAAATCCTTTGGGAAAAAAATGTTTGACTTTGATGGCAATTTTTACACCTATACGGGAAAGATTTTTGATCTGCTGCTGGTGAGTGTCTACTGGCTGATCGGATGTCTTCCAGTGATTACGATTGGAGCATCCTTCAGTGCGTTATATGCGGCAGTGACAAAATCTGTGCGGCATGACCGGGATTCGGTGTCTGCCCAGTTCTGGCACGCATATAAGCAGAACCTTCTTTCATCCATTCCTCTTACATTGATTTACGGAGGCGTGATTTTTCTCATGTTTCTGAATATCGGTATTCTGCATGCGAAAACGAACGGCTTATTTGGATTGTTTTTTATTGTTTTGTATGCACTGGTGATTGTATTTTTTATCGCCGCTGCATGCTATGTATTTCCGGCGCTGTCGCGGTTTGCGATGCCGTCAGGATGGTTTGTAAAATTATCTTTTTATATGACTGTCAAACATTTGCCGATCACACTGATGCTGCTGGTGATGTTTGCGGCATCCTACCTGGCGCTGCTGGCTCAGCCGGCATTGTTTCTGGTGATTCCGGGAGTGGTTTCCTGTGTGTCGTCTTATATGATCGAACCGCTTCTGGACCGGCATATGCCAGAGGAAAATCATACATCAGGGGAAAACTGTGAGTAGGAGGAGTGGACAAAGATGAAATTTACAAATGGATTCTGGTTAATGAGAGAAGAATATGAGCCCACCTTTGCGGTGGAATACGCAGGCCATGAAGTGGAAGGTGAGAGCCTTGTGGTCTATGGAGTGGCAAAGCACATTACGGATCGTGGAGACTGTCTCAATATCGGGATGCTGACAGTGACCTTCACAAGTCCGATGGAGGATGTGATTCACACAGAGGTGACTCATTTTGACGGGAAAGCCGGGAAATCGGTCCGGCCAGTCATATATCCCGCGGAACGTACGGTGGCTGTCACAGAAGATGAGAGTACACTGACTTATCAGAGCGGGACAGCAAAAGCAGTGATTGCGAAGGCACCGGGCAGCTGGTGCGTGGCTTATTACAGAAATGACAGCTTTCTGACCATGTCGGATTACCGGAACATGGCCAGGATGCTTAACAAAAAGACCGGGGAAAGCTACATGGTCGAACAGCTCAGCCTGGATACCGGGGAATATGTATACGGACTGGGAGAGCGTTTTACCGCATTTGTGAAAAACGGACAGATCGTGGAGAACTGGAACGAGGACGGCGGTACAGCCAGTGAGCAGGGCTATAAGTGTATCCCGTTCTACCTGAGCAATAAAGGCTACGGCATTCTGGTGGACACGCTGGGAGAGGTATCCTTTGAGATCGGCAGCGAAAAGGTGGAGGAGGTACAGTTCTCGGTACCGGGTGAAACACTTGGCTATTATGTGATAGCAGGAGAAGATCCGAAGGGAGCTGTTTCCAGATACTGTGAACTGACCGGAAAGCCGGCACTTCCTCCGGCATGGTCCTTCGGACTCTGGCTGACGACCTCCTTTACGACAAATTATGATGAGGAAACGACCAGCAGTTTTATTCAGGGAATGGAAGACAGAGAGATTCCGCTTCATGTATTCCATTTCGACTGCTACTGGATGCGTGCCTACCGGTGGTGTGACTTTATCTGGGATCCGGATACCTTCTCCGATCCGGAGGGAATGCTGAAGCGTTACCATGACCGCGGTCTGAAAATCTGTGTGTGGATCAATCCCTACATCGGGCAGATGTCCTGTCTGTTTAAAGAAGGAAAAGAAAATGGCTACCTGTTAAAGAAGACAGACGGCTCTGTATGGCAGACCGATCTGTGGCAGCCAGGCATGGCACTGGTGGATTTCACAAATCCGGATGCGGTGGCCTGGTACCAGAGTAAGCTGAAAGCGCTTCTGGACATGGGTGTGGACTGCTTTAAGACAGACTTCGGTGAGAGAGTTCCGGTAACGGATATTCAGTGGTTTGACGGCTCGGATCCGGTGGATATGCATAATGCTTATACCTATCTGTATAACCAGGCGGTATTTACATTGCTGGAACAGGAAAAACAGAAAGGCAATGCAGTTCTGTTTGCCCGTTCGGCAACGGTTGGCGGACAGCAGTTCCCGGCACATTGGGGCGGTGACTGTTCTGCAACCTACAGCTCCATGGCAGAGACGCTGCGCGGCGGTCTTTCCCTTGCCTGCGGCGGATTCGGATTCTGGAGCCACGACATCAGTGGATTTGAACAGACGGCATCGCCGGATATTTATAAGAGATGGTGCCAGTTTGGCCTTATGAGCTCCCACAGCCGTCTGCACGGAAGCTCTTCTTACCGTGTACCGTGGCTGTTTGATGACGAAGCCAGCGTGGTATTAAAGGAAATGGTGGAGCTGAAATGCCGCCTGATGCCGTATCTGTATCAGATGGCTGTGGTTTCCGCAGAAACCGGTGTGCCGATGATGCGCCCCATGTTTATGGAGTATCCGAAGGACCGTACCTGTCTGCCGCTGGATATGCAGTATATGATGGGTGACAGCCTGCTGGTGGCTCCTGTTTTCCGAGAAAACGGAGAAGTGGAATATTATCTCCCGCAGGGCAGATGGTACAATCTGATGACCGGTGAGCTCCGGGAAGGCGGAAGATGGCATACCGATACATTTGATTATCATGCAATGCCCCTGATGGTGGCACCGGGCAGGATCCTTGCAGTCGGAAGCATCAGCACAAAGCCGGATTATGATTATGCGGCAGGTGTGACGCTGGGTGTCTCCTGGCTGGCTGACGGGGAAAGCACACAGGTGACGATTCCGGATATCAGCGGAAAACCGGTGATGACAGCAGAAGCAGTCAGATGCGGACAGAAGATCACAGTGACAGTGCAGGGAGGAGACGGCACCTGGAAGACAAAAGCACTCTGGGATCCGGATGCCGTGATCAGCAGAGACGATAATCAGGCAGTGATTACTTTAAGTGAAGGAAAATAGGTACCGATATGAAAAATAATATCCGTTCTGTTTCTTTAAAACAGACAAAATGTGATGATAAATTCTGGTCTCCTTATCAGAAGCTTGTGGTGGATACGGTGATACCATATCAGCAGAAAATTCTGAATGATGAGATACCAGGTGCGGAAAAAAGCCATGCGATCGCAAATTTCCGGATTGCTGCCGGCATGGAGCAGGGGGAATTTTACGGTATGGTTTTCCAGGACAGTGATGTGGCGAAGTGGCTGGAAGCAGTGGCCTATTCTCTGTGGGTACATCCGGATCCGGAGCTGGAAAAGTATGCGGATGAAGTCATTGATATTGTTGCGAAAGCGCAGCAGGAGGATGGCTATCTGGATACCTATTTTACGATTAAGGAGCCGGAGCATCGCTGGAAAAACCTGCTGGAAGGCCATGAGCTGTACTGTATGGGACACATGATGGAAGCTGCCTGCGGTTACTATGAGGTGACCGGCAAGAAGAAAATTCTCGAGGTAGCGGAGAAGATGACCGACTGTATAGCTTCTGTATTTGATGAAGAGCATTACGGAATTCCGGGACACGAGGAAGTGGAAGTGGGGCTTATGCGGCTCTACGAGGTGACCGGAGACGAGAAATACAGCAGACTGGCATCTTATTTCATTGAGAGCAGAGGAAAGCGCAAAGACTTTTTTCACGAGGAAAAAGACAATCGCGACTTTGATATTTTCAACATGGATCCGGATTATCTGGAGTACAACCAGTCGCATGCGCCGGTACGGGAGCAGACCTCCGCGGAAGGACATGCAGTGCGTGCGGTCTATCTTTACCGTGCCATGGCAAATCTTGCGGCAGCCACACAGGATGAATCTCTGAAGCAGGCATGTGAGAGACTGATGGACAGCATTCTTCAGAAAAAAATGTATCTTACCGGTGCAATCGGATCCTCCGGAGAGTGGGAAGCTTTTTCAAAGGATTACGACCTTCCCCCGGACAGAGCATATGCGGAAACCTGTGCACAGATCGGTCTGGTATTTTTCGCAAAAGCCATGCTGGATATGGAACCGAAAGGAAAATATGCAGATGTGATGGAACGCTGCATTTATAATTCCACCATCAGCGGCATGCAGCTGGACGGCAGACATTTCTTCTACGTAAATCCGCTGGAGACAAATCCGGGACTTTCCGGGGAGGTCTTTGGCATGAAGCATGTGCTTCCGGAGCGTCCGGGCTGGTATGCGTGTGCATGCTGTCCTCCGAACCTGGCAAGAATGATCCTTTCCATCGGAAAATACTGCTGGAATGAAAGTGAGGATACGATTTACGCGCATCTTATGATCGGGCAGAGGGCAGAGCTTGCACATGCGGACATTGCTGTAGAAAGCGGTTATCCGTGGAAGGGTGAGGCCCGATATACGCTGACACCGAAGACGGAAGAACCGTTTGCTCTGGCAATTCATGTGCCGGGATATGTATCGGCAGATACGCTGAAAATCACAGTGAATGGTGAGGCGGCAGAGTATCAGATGAAAGATGGCTATGCATACATCCTGCGAAAATGGAATGAGGGAGATGTGGCAGAAATGAACTTCCCCATGGAAATCCGCAGAATGTACGGAACGGTACGCTGCATTGACACGGCAGGATGTGTCGGGCTGATGCGCGGTCCCATCGTATACTGTATCGAGGGCGTTGATAACGGACCGCAGCTCCAGGCGCTGATTCTCCCCCGTGAGAGCAGCATTTCGGAACACTGGGAGACGGAAGGTGTTCTGGCAGGTACCGTGACACTGTCCATGGAAGGACTCCGGGAAGAGGACAGCGACGAGCTGTACTCCACAGCTGCGCCGGAAAAGAAACCGGTGAAGATCAGGGCGGTACCGTATTACATCTGGGGAAACCGCGGACTGGGACAGATGAGAGTTTGGATCCGGGAATAAAAAAGTGGACTTGTTTCAGAATCAAATTGTGTTTCCTCGAAAAAACATACTGCATGACAGCGTATTTTTTTAAATTAGCTATTGCAAAATCCGACATTTTTTTCTAAAATGTATACGGATTTTTATGAGACAAATGCGAGGAAATATATTATGAAAAAAGTAGTGAAGTTTGGAGGCAGTTCTCTGGCAAATGCAGAGCAGTTCCAGAAAGTCGGAAATATTATCCGCAGTGATGAGAGCAGAAGGTTTGTTGTTCCCTCTGCGCCGGGCAAACGCTTTTCCGGTGATACGAAAGTAACAGACATGCTTTACCGGTGCTACGAGGCGGCACAGGAAGGCGAGGACTTTATAAACCAGCTGAAAGCAATCAAGGATCGTTATTATGAGATCATCCGTGGACTGAATCTGAATCTTTCTCTGGAGGAAGAATTCAATCAGATCAAAACGGATTTTGAATTGCAGGCAGGAAGAGAATATGCGGCATCCAGAGGAGAGTTTCTCAATGGAAAAATTATGGCAGCATATCTTGGCTATGAATTTATCGATGCGGCAGATGTGATTCGTTTTCACAGAGACGGCGGATTCGATCCGGAAACGACCAATGAACTTCTTTCCAAACGTCTTTTCAGATGTGAGAATGCAGTCATTCCGGGATTCTACGGAGCATCTGCAGATGGCATTGTAAAAACCTTCTCGAGAGGCGGTTCCGATGTCACAGGCTCTCTTGTGGCAAGAGCCATTAAAGCAGACATGTATGAGAACTGGACCGATGTATCCGGATTCCTTGTGACAGATCCGAGAATCGTAAAGGACCCGGTGGCCATTGAATCCATCACGTACCGTGAGCTTCGTGAGCTTTCCTATATGGGAGCGACCGTACTTCACGAAGAAGCGATTTTCCCTGTTCGAAAAGAGGGAATTCCCATCAATATCCGCAATACCAATAAGCCGGAGGATGAGGGAACCTATATTGTGGAAAGCACCTGCAGAAAACCGAAGTACACGATTACCGGTATTGCCGGCAAAAAAGGCTTCTGTTCGATCAGTGTGGAGAAATCTCTGATGAACAATGAAATCGGATTCGGCAGAAAGATTCTTCAGGTTTTTGAAGATCAGGGAATCAGTTTTGAACATATGCCTTCCGGTATAGATACGATGACGGTTTACGTGCATCAGGATGAATTTGAGCAGAAAGAGCAGCAGGTGATAGCGGGAATTCATCGGGCTGTACAGCCGGATCTGGTGGAAATGGAATCAGATCTTGCGCTGATCGCAGTTGTTGGACGCGGAATGAAATCCACGCGCGGAACTGCAGGCAGAATCTTCTCCGCACTTGCACATGCAAATGTAAATGTGAAGATGATCGATCAGGGATCCAGCGAGCTGAATATCATTATCGGAGTAGAAGACCGCGATTTTGAGACAGCCGTAAGAGCAATTTACGATATTTTTGTAATGACACAGTGTTAAAACAGACTACTCCCTATGGCAGTGATTCCATACATGTGGAATCGCTGCCATTTTTTGTGTATGAGCGTGTCGTCTGAGGATATGACCGCAGATGAGCTTGTTTTGCTGCTCGCCTCTCGAATTCTTATCATTACCGCCATTCGCTCGGAACTCGCTTCGCTCAGACATCTCGCTCGGTGGCGGATTTCATTCTCGAGACTCGCTTACGCAAAACGGCGAATCATCTGCTTGTCATAGCCCATAGACCTCCACGTTTTCTCACACAATCCCATCACGATTCCTATATCTTCATGAAATTCATCTGCCATGTACGCCACACCCGCTGCCGCGGTCTGATTTAACTCGTCCCGTTTTATGGCCTTGAACTTTCAGAACAAATGTTCTATAATATAACAAAACACATGTTCGATACATGAAAGAAACAGAAAAGAGAGGAAAACAGAAAGGCGGGGAAAGAACAGATGATATACCAGGAGAACATGACCATAGAAGAAAAACTGTCCATTCTGGCAGATGCAGCCAAATACGATGTTGCCTGCACCTCCAGCGGAGTGAATCGGAATGGGGACGGGACTGGAATCGGCAACAGCATGGCCAGTGGGATCTGCCACAGCTTTTCGGGGGACGGCAGATGCATCAGTCTGCTGAAAATACTGTATACAAATGAGTGTGTCTTTGACTGCAAATATTGTGTAAACCGCAGGTCGAATGACGTGGTGCGGGCGAGCTTCACACCGGAGGAGGTCTGCCGCCTGACCATCCAGTTTTACCGCAGAAATTATATTGAAGGACTGTTTCTGAGCTCCGGGGTGAAAGGAAGCCCGGATGCCACTATGGAAGCACTCTGCGAGACGGTACGGCTTCTTCGGCAGAAATATCATTTTCAGGGATATATTCATCTGAAAGCAATTCCAGGGGCTTCTCCGGAGCTGATCGAACAGGCAGGTTGTCTGGCGGACCGAATGAGTGTCAATATGGAGCTTCCCACAGCAGAAGGCCTGAAACGTCTGGCACCTCATAAAAGCCGCCAGACCATTCTGCGCCCGATGAAGCAGATTCAGCTGCGCAGGGAGGAAAACAAAAATGAACTGGTGCTGTACCGACATGCCCCCAGATTTGTCCCGGCGGGACAGAGTACCCAGATGATCATCGGTGCCGCGGGAGAGAGTGATTTTCAGATTGTCTCCATGGCAGAAGCACTTTATAAGGGATATTCTCTGAAACGGGTATTTTATTCTGCCTTTGTTCCGGTCAATGAGGACAAAGAACTGCCAAGTCTTCCGGGGGGACCGCCGCTGCTGCGGGAACACAGACTGTACCAGGCAGACTGGCTGCTTCGCTTCTACGGATTTCAGGCTTCGGAGCTCCTTTCGGAAAAAAGGCCTAATTTCAACCTTTTGCTGGATCCGAAATGCGACTGGGCCCTGGGGCATCTGGAGCATTTTCCGGTGGAAATCAATCAGGCGGATTTTTATTCTCTGGTGCGCGTTCCCGGGATCGGGGATAAATCTGCCAGAAGAATCGTGCAGGCCAGGAGGCATCACAGTCTGGATTTTCCAGATCTGAAAAAAATCGGTGTTGTTCTGAAACGGGCACTTTATTTTATAACCTGCAGCGGAAAGATGATGTACCACACCAGACTGGAAGAGGATTATATTCTGCGGGGACTGATGGATGGAAAAATGCCGAAAAGCCGGCAGGAGGAGATCACCTACCGTCAGATGTCGCTGTTTGAGGATGGATTTCTTCAGAAAGGAGGCACTGCCAATGGATGACAGACTGATATTGCTGTGTGAGGACAGCACAGATGGAATGTTTACAGCGGTTTACGACGGCTGGACGTTTCAGCTGCATGGAAAAGAAGTAGAGATCCGTAGCACCGATGAATATGAGCCGGAGCTGTTCTGCAGCTTCAGAAGAATCGAAACGGATCCGGAAAAGGCGGAAAAGGTAGTGTCCTCTGTCCGGAAAAAGCTGGGAATCCGTGTGTACGAAGATATCTGTTATGTGGCGGCTTCCTCGCGAGCCGTCGACAAAGGTACGGTTATTTTCCGGCTTTTGTGGAAAGCACTCCGGAGCAGACCATATCGCAGGGATATCATGGAAGAACTGACCGATCCATGGGTGATCCGCGCACTGAAGATCCGGATTCAGGTATGGCATGAATTTCATCGGATGCTGGGCTTTGTCCGGTTTCGGGAACTGAGCGGGGAAATCCTTTATTCGGAAATCACGCCGGATAATGATATTCTGGCACTTCTCGGTCCTCATTTTGAAAATCGCTTTCCAAACGAAAACTGGATGATCTGTGATAAAAAAAGGAAGAAAGTGCTGGTGCATCCCAGACAGAAGACAAGCTATCTCTATTATCCGGTTTCCCGGGCAGAGAAGAATGCATCGGATCTGGCGCAGCCGGAGGAATACGAAGAACTCTGGAAGGTGTTCTGCCGTCAGATCACGATCCATGAGCGGAAGAATCCGGGTCTGCAGGGGCAGATGCTTCCGTTGAAGTATCGCGTGAACATGACGGAATTCACGGAAACCGTTCAGCCTTAGCTGCATTCGCAGCGGAAAAGACTGGGGAGCAGTCGGGTCGAGCTGTATGGCTGAACGGTTACAATCTGCGAAATGATCTGAAAAAAACAGAATGCGAAAATCTCCGGATAGTGATATAATCGTAGGCAATAAGCAGTGCCAAAATCATTACAGGAGAAAAAAATGGAAAAACCGGTCGTTCATATATCCGTCAGAAATCTGGTGGAATTCATTCTGAGAAGCGGTGATCTGGACAGCCGCAAAACCACAGCTGATAAAGAAGCGATGCAGAAAGGCAGCCGGATTCACCGGAAAATCCAGCGGCAGATGGGAAGCGCCTATCAGGCAGAGGTTCCTTTAAAATATGACACAGAATTTGAGGATCTGATCATTCAGGCAGAGGGCCGTGCGGACGGGATCTTCGCGGAAGAGGGAAAAACATGGATTGATGAGATAAAAGGTACTTTCCAGAACCTGAATCATCTGGAACAGCCGGTGGAGGTTCACCGTGCACAGGCCATGTGCTATGCGTGGTACCGGGCCGAACAGCAGGGGCTGGAATCCATCGGGATTCAGATCACATATGTAAATATGGATACAGAAGAAATCCGCAGATTTCGGGAGGAAATATCTGTGTCCGCACTGAGCGAATGGTATCGGTCGCTGATGGAGCAGTATCACAGGTGGGTGTCCTATCAGCAAAGCTGGAGAAAAATGCGCAATGCATCCACCGAAAAGCTCGAGTTTCCCTTCCCCTATCGGGAAGGGCAGAGGAAAATGGTGAGCAGTGTCTATCACAGCATTTCCGCGGGGAAGCAGATTTTTATCCAGGCGCCTACCGGAGTGGGAAAGACCATGTCGACGGTGTTTCCGGCCGTGCGGTCTGTGGGAGAGGAAAAAGCCGATACCATTTTTTATCTCACGGCGAAAACCATTACCCGTACCGTGGCGGAAGAAGCCTTTTCCATTCTCAGGAAAAAGGGCCTGAAGTGGAAGGGAATCACGATCACTGCCAAAGAAAAGCTCTGTGTCTGCGACAAAGTTCAGTGCGATCCGCAGCATTGCCCGTACGCGGAGGGCCATTTTGACCGGATCAACGATGCCGTGTATGAGCTGTGGACTACACAGGACTGCTATGACAGAGAAACCATTCGTCTGCAGGCGGACAAATGGCGTGTGTGTCCATTTGAACTGTGTCTGGATCTGGCAGTCTGGACAGACAGTGTGATCTGTGATTATAATTATGTGTTTGATCCAAACGTACATCTGAAACGCTTTTTTGCAGACGGTGTCAGCGGAAAGTATCTTTTCCTGATCGACGAGGCGCATAATCTGGTGGAACGGGCCAGAAGCATGTACAGCGCTTCTCTGTGTAAAGAGGATGTGCTTCAGATCCGAAAGATGGTAAAAGAAGAAAATCCCCGTCTGAAAAAAGCACTCGACAAGGTGAACCGGCAGCTTCTGGAGCTGAAAAAGCAGTGTGACCGATATGAGGTACTGGATACACCAGGGGTGCTACCGATCAGCGTGCTGCAGCTGCAGGGGGAACTGGACCGGTATCTGGAAGAAGAAATCTCCGGGGAAGCACCGGAGGAGATTCTGGATTTCTATTTTCAGGTACGGGATTTTCTGAATGTTTGTGATTTACTGGACGAAAATTATGTGATATATTCGGAAAATGGAGAAGACGGAAGGTTCCGTCTGAAGCTGTTCTGCGTAAACCCGGCTGTGAATCTGGAAAAATTTCTGGAGAAAGGAATCTCTTCTGTTTTCTTTTCGGCCACACTTCTGCCGATGACGTATTACCGGAAGCTACTGAGTACCCGTCAGGATGATTACGGCATTTATGTGAGATCTCCTTTCCCGCAGGAGAATCGCTGTATTCTTGTGGGAGGGGATGTGAGCAGCCGGTATACCAGAAGAAGCTATGAGGAATATCGGAGAATTGCGGAATATCTGGCACGCTGTGTCTGGCAGAGACAGGGAAATTATATGGCTTTTTTTCCTTCTTATAAGATGCTGGATGACGTGTATGAGATATATGAGAAGGAATTTTCTGCTGCCTGGGTGAGCTGCATCCGTCAGACCCCTTCCATGAGCGAACGGGAGAGAGAAGAATTTCTGGAGGAATTTACGGAAGACCGCGGCACATTGCTCGGGTTTTGTATTATGGGGGGTGTTTTCTCGGAAGGAATCGATCTGATGGGTGAAAAACTGATCGGTGCCATGATCGTGGGCACCGGACTTCCGCAGGTGAGCAATGAGCGGGAAATTCTGAAGAATTATTATGATCAGAGATCGGAAAACGGATTTGACTATGCCTATCGTTTTCCGGGAATGAATAAGGTTCTGCAGGCTGCCGGCCGCGTGATCCGCACCAGAGAAGATGAGGGTGTGATTCTTCTTCTGGATGAGCGGTTCCGGGGGCGTGATTATGACAGCCTGTTTCCGGCAGAGTGGGAGGACCGCAGAAGCTGCCGGATGGATTCGGTGGAATCGCACCTTCAGCATTTCTGGACAGAGCGATACAAGAGGAGATGAACATATGAGACATCACAGAAAGAAAATCTGGCTGTCCGCGGGAGTCCTGTGGATGACATTGTCTGCTGCTGCGGTTCAGACGGAGGCTGCAGGGGCCGGAAGTCTTCTGACCATTGACGGGAGGGCAGAAATCTGTGCCATGGAGGACGGCAGCGGAAAATATCTGCTGAAAAGCAATGCCTTCTACTGTCTGGATGAGAACGGAGCCTTCTCTTTGACAAAGGAAATTCATTATTTCGAGAATTTTGAAATTGACGGAATCGTGCTGAACGGGTATTACTATCATGATGAAACGGGAGAGTTTGAGGCGTCATCCCCTCACATGGAATTTCTGACCGGTCTTTCGGCGGTACTTTCCGAGGAGGAAGAGGCTTCTTTTGACGGATATTATATGGTAGGAAATCTTGGAAAACTGACGGCGGCACCGCAGGTGAGGTATATGGATCAGCTCCAGCTGAATGGTCAGAGCTTTGACGGATATTATTATTTTGATGAAAACGGCCGGATGGATACACAGCCGGGGATTCATTTTCTGTCTATGACCTGCAACGGTCAGAGCTTTGACGGATACTATTATTTCGGGGAAGGCGGGAAACTGCTGCAGGAGGAAACGCTTACCGAAGACGGGTTTGTCATTGACGCGTTCGGAAAGGTGACAAATACGGAAGAGCTTGGGATGGGAGCTCTGCGGACGCAGCTGAGACAGATGGTGGCAGAGCGTAACGGAACCTGGAGCATTTATCTCAAAGAACTGAATTCCGGGGACAGCCTGATCATCAATAATCGTACGCTGTTTTCTGCCAGTCTGATTAAAGTATTTGCCATGGCCTGCACCTATGAGAATATGGAGCAGGTGAAGGCAAACGAGGCGAAGAAAATGAATGCGGATCCGGCTTCGCCGGCGGTGGAGGAGAGGATCGGTGCACTCCTGCGGAATATGATCACGGTCAGCGACAATGAATCGTTTAATGAACTGGTTCGCCTTCAGTCGGAAAACAATGATTTTTCCGAGGGAGCACAGAAGATGAATGAGTTTCTGGAGACGGAGGGCTACACGCATACCTCGGTGCAGCATACACTTTCTCCGTCGTCCTCGCCGGAAACAGGGCTTGGGGGAAGAAATATCACCTCTGCCGGTGACTGCGGGAAGCTTCTGGAAAAAATATACAATGGTGAGTGCGTAAATGAGGAGGCCTCCGAAGCGATGCTGGAGCTTCTGCTTGCCCAGCGGATCACGACCAAGATTCCTTCGGGAATATCAGGCGATGTGAAGATTGCAAACAAAACCGGAGAAACGGACACAGACCAGCATGATATCGCCATCGTGTATGGAGAAGGTACGACTTACATACTCTGTATCCTGTCGGAGGACTGTCCGGAGTCAGAAGCAGTGACACAGATTCGGGAGCTGTCAGGGAAAATTTACAATTATCTGAATCGATATCAGATTGTGGAATACCGAACGGAAGAAAAGAAAGATTCAGACACGATAACAAAAAATATTGGTTGACCCTAACAAATATTTGATATACAATAGTGCCATACAGGAGAGAAACTCTTCGCTACAATCAAATCAAAAAGGAGAATGCATGATGAAAGTTGTATACACAGACAAAGCACCGGCAGCGATCGGACCATATTCTCAGGCAATGGTTGTCGGAAACATGTTATTTACGTCCGGACAGATCCCGGTAGTTCCGGAAACCGGAGAACTGGCAGGGGAAACCATCGAAGCACAGGCAGAGCAGGTTATGAAAAATCTGAGCGCTGTTCTGGCAGAGGCAGGAAGCAGCTTTGAAAAAGCAGTTAAGACCACCTGTTTCCTTGCAGACATGGGAGATTTTGCGGCATTCAATGAGATTTATGCAAAATATTTTGTGAACAAGCCGGCACGTTCCTGTGTGGCAGTAAAAACGCTTCCAAAGAACGTTCTCTGTGAAGTGGAAGTCATCGCAGTCGTGGAAGACTGAAAAGAGACGGACAGATAACGGAATAAGAGAAAAACGGAAAAAAATCGACAGAAAAATATAAGAAAGAATCACCCGCAGGTTCGTTTTGTGACCTTCGGGTGATTGCTTTTTATGAGGGAATCATGTATAATATCCATTTGAAGTATGTTCAAATATGTTTTTTCAGGAGGAGATAATTACATGCGAGTCGACGCGGACGATTTTGCCCGACCTTGCAGCTGCGGTAAGGAGCATCGGATCGATGTCACAGAGATCCTTATCGAAGCCGGAGCAGTCAAAAAATTAGAGGAGGAGATGTCAGAAGGATTTCTGAAAGAATACATATCTCCTCTGTTCATCTGTGATACGAATACCTATCAGGCTACGGAAGAAATTCTGGAGGAAGTTTACGACAGAGGACAGCTGGTCGTTCTGGATGCAGAAGGACTTCACGCGGACAATTATGCCGTTGAAATTGTAGTGAATAATATGGATGATGATATCGACATCATCATTGCTGTCGGAGCAGGGACCATTCATGATATCAGCAGATATATCGCTTATCAGTGTAAGATTCCGTTTGTCTCGGTTCCCACGGCAGCCAGTGTGGACGGATTTGTTTCCACGGTAGCAGCTATGACCTTTGACGGACTGAAGAAGACGGTGCCCTGTGCCGCTCCGATCTGTGTCTATGCAGATACGGAGATTTTTGCCAATGCGCCGGGCAGACTGACCGCTTCCGGAGTGTCTGACCTGATGGGAAAATACATTAGTCTCGCAGACTGGCAGATATCAAATCTTGTAACCGGAGAATATTATTGTGAATCCATTGTTGAAATGGAAAGAAAGGCATTAAAGACCGTAAAGGGCTGTCTGAGATCCATTGCGGCGAAAGACGAGGATGCCTGTGAAAAGCTGATGTATGGTCTGATCCTTTCCGGACTGGCCATGCAGATGGTAGGAAATTCCAGACCGGCGTCCGGTGCGGAGCATCACATGTCCCATCTCTGGGAGATGAGTGTGATCAACAAACCGCTGGACGCGCTTCATGGAGAAAAGGTTTCCGTGGGTCTGATTTCCGTTCTGGAGGAATATAAAAAAATTGCGCGGGCGATCCGTCAGGGCCGCTGTCAGGTGAAAGGCTTCGAGGAGTACGAGGATGAGACGCTTCTGGAAGAATCGTTTGGAAAGAAAGGACTTCTGGAAGGGATCCGTATGGAAAACGAGCCGGAGCTTCTCTGGGAAATAGATCCGGATCATCTGGAAGCATGCCTTCCGGAAATCGCAGAGATCATCGATGAGCTCCCGGATGTGGAGGAGATGCTCTACATGCTGGGGAAGGCCGGATGTAAGAGACGGGCAGAGGACATCGGCCTGACAGATCAGATCATTCCGGAAAGTCTGAGACTGGCGCCATATGTGCGCAGAAGGCTGACCTTCCTTCGAATGAGCAAAATGCTGGAATATGATGCGGCTGAATGACCGGCCGGGAAAGAGGAAGCTATGCGGATTGGAATGGGATATGATGTTCATAAACTGACAAAGGACCGGGAACTGATTCTGGGCGGCGTGAAGATCCCCTGGGAAATGGGGCTTCTGGGACATTCGGACGCAGATGTCCTGATCCATGCAGTGATGGACGCTCTTCTGGGGGCGGCAGCGCTGGGGGATATCGGAAAGCACTTTCCGGACACGGATCCTGCATATAAGGGCATTTCCAGCATACTTCTGCTTCAGCACGTGACCAGGCTGATCGAAGAGCATGGATTCCGGATCGGAAATGTGGATGCCACGATCATTGCTCAGAAACCGAAGATGGCACCGCATATTCCGCAGATGCGGAAAAATATGGCACAGGCCATGAATATTGAGGAATCCCGCCTGAACATCAAGGCGACGACAGAGGAAGGACTGGGATTTACCGGCAGACAGGAGGGAATTGCTTCCCAGGCGGTATGTCTGCTGGAAGAATAATCAAAGGAGAGGAATGGAAATTGAAGCTTTTTAATACATTGACCAGGAAAAAAGAAGAGTTTGTACCTCTGGAAGAGGGAAAGGTTCGGATGTATGTGTGCGGACCGACCGTGTACAATCTGATTCATATTGGAAATGCGCGTCCGATGATCATTTTTGATACCGTTCGCAGATATATGGAATATAAAGGCTATGAGGTCAACTTTGTATCCAATTTTACGGACGTGGATGACAAGATTATCAAGAAGGCCATCGAAGAAGGTGTGTCTGCGGATGAGATTTCCAATCGTTATATCGAGGAATGCAAAAAGGATATGGCCGGCATGAATGTGAAGCCGGCAACCACACATCCAAGAGCCACACAGGAAATTGACGGAATGATCCAGATGATTCAGACGCTGATCGACAAGGGCTATGCTTATCCGGCAGCAGACGGAACCGTATATTTCCGTGTGAAACAGTTTCAGGAATACGGCAAGCTTTCTCACAAAAATCTGGACGATCTGCAGTCCGGTTTCCGTTCTTTGCAGGTGTCCGGTGAAGAACAGAAGGAAGATCCCATGGATTTTGTCCTCTGGAAACCGAAAAAAGAAGGGGAGCCTTACTGGGAGTCTCCGTGGTGCCAGGGCCGTCCGGGATGGCATATTGAGTGCTCTGTCATGTCCAAAAAATATCTGGGAGAGGAAATTGACATTCATGCAGGCGGTGAGGATCTGATTTTCCCGCATCATGAGAATGAGATTGCACAGAGTGAATGCTGCAATGGAAAAATTTTTGCAAAATACTGGATGCACAACGCATTCCTGAATATTGATAATAAGAAAATGTCCAAGTCCCTGGGAAATTTCCGGACGGTCCGTGAGATCAGTGAGCAGTATGATCTTCAGGTGCTTCGGTTCTTTATGCTGAATGCGCATTACAGAAGCCCGCTGAATTTCAGCGCGGATCTGATGGAAGCCTCCAAAAACGCACTGGATCGTATCACCGATGCGGCAGCCCATCTGAAAGACCGTCAGGATGCGGCTCCGGATTCTGTAATGACACAGCAGGAGGCGGCAAAGGCAGTAGAGGCAGAGCTTTTTGTGAAGAAATTCGAAGAAGCCATGGACGACGATTTCAATACGGCAGATGCACTTGCAGCTGTCTTTGAACTGGTAAAATATGCAAACACCAATGTGACGGAAGCCAGCACAGGTGCATTTGCGAAAGCCCTGCTGGAAATTCTGGTGAAGCTTTGTGATGTTCTGGGACTGATTGCTCTGAAAAAAGAAGAAATTCTGGACAAGGAGATTGAGGATCTCATCGCGGAGCGTCAGGCTGCCCGGAAAGAAAAGAATTTTGCACGGGCAGATGAGATCAGGGATGAACTTCTGAAAAAAGGAATCATTCTGAAGGATACCCGTGAAGGAGTAAAATGGAAACGAGCATAAATCAATTCAATGAATTATTTCATCTGGAGAATAGGGACATCAGGACCTATTCTCCTTTGACGCTTGCATATATCGGGGACGCCATTTATGAGCTGATCATCCGGACCGTTCTGGTAAAAAAAGGGAACTGTCAGGTAAACAAGCTTCATGGGAGGGCAAGCGAACTGGTGAAGGCTTCTGCGCAGTCGGATATCATGGGCGTGATTCAGCCTATGCTGACGGAGGAGGAGCTGGCGGTTTATAAGAGGGGAAGAAACGCAAAATCTCCCACGATGGCAAAACACGCCACCATGACGGATTATCGCCGGGCCACCGGTTTTGAAGCGTTAATGGGATATCTGTATCTTACGGAAAATTATTCCCGCATGCTGGAGCTGATCCGGGCGGGAATCGGGGAGGACAGGCTATGAGTGAACAGATCGAAGGCCGCAATGCGGTACTGGAGGCATTTCGCTCCGGAAAATGTGTGGACAAGCTTTTTATTCTGGACGGATGTCAGGACGGACCGGTGCGGTCCATCGCCAGAGAGGCGCGCAAAAAAGACACGATCATCAACTATGTCCCGAGAGAGCGTCTGGATTCCATGAGTGAGACCGGTGCGCACCAGGGGGTGATCGCACAGGTGGCAGCCTATGAATACTCCACAGTGGAAGAAATCCTGGAAAATGCCCGGAAAAAGGGCGAACCCCCATTTCTTTTCCTGCTGGACAATATCGAGGATCCGCATAATCTGGGCGCGATCATCCGTACGGCCAATCTGGCAGGTGCGCATGGTGTGATCATTCCGAAGCGCCGTGCAGTCGGACTGACGGCGACCGTGGCAAAGACTTCCGCAGGTGCTCTGAATTACACTCCTGTGGCGAAGGTGACAAATCTCGGGAAAACCATCGATGAGCTGAAGGAGCAGGGAATCTGGTTTGTCTGTGCAGATATGGGCGGAGAAACCATGTACCGTCTGAATCTGACCGGCCCGATCGGACTGGTGATCGGAAATGAAGGAGAAGGAGTGAGCCGCCTGATCCGGGAAAAATGTGACTATATTGCGTCAATTCCCATGAAAGGGGACATTGATTCCCTGAATGCATCTGTGGCGGCAGGTGTGCTGGCATATGAGATCGTGCGTCAGAGACTGGACAGCAGATAATGCGGTCTATTATAGTAAATCAGAAGCATCAGTGGAGGACTTATGAGTCAGTATGACGGAAGCCGGGATGAGGATCTGATTCTCCGGCTTCGTGCGGGAGAAGAAGGAATTTCAGACTATTTGATGGAAAAATATAAGGAAATGGTCCGGAAAAAAGCCCGGGCACTGTTTCTTGTGGGCGGAGATACGGATGATCTGATTCAGGAAGGGATGATCGGCCTGTTTAAAGCAGTGCGCGACTATAAACCGGATCGGAATGCCTCCTTTCAGACCTTTGCATCGCTGTGTGTGGATCGTCAGATCTATAAAGCAATTCAGAATTCCAACCGGAAAAAGAATCAGCCGCTGAATTCCTATGTGTCACTCAGTACAGAAAATGATGAGCAGACACGTGGACTTTGGACAGAGGATCCGGAAGCCATTGTCATCGGACAGGAAAAAGCAGATCTTCTGGAGGAGAATCTGTCCAGTTATCTCAGCAGAATGGAGCAGGAGGTGCTGGCATTGTATCTGGCGGGCTATGGATATGTACAGATATCCGAGAAGATGAATAAATCGCCCAAGTCCATCGACAATGCACTGCAGAGAATCCGCACAAAAGTGCGCGGCTTTCTGGAGAAGGGAAAATAGTGTGTCAATTCTGCCAAAGAAAAAGATAAAAACTGTTCTGCAAAAGTAAAAAAGAGTATTGACAATTCTTTGTATTTCTGATAACATATTCAATTGTGAACGGCATGTTCACAACAGCTGCTGATGTGGCTCAGAGGTAGAGCACTTCCTTGGTAAGGAAGGGGTCACGGGTTCAATTCCCGTCATCAGCTTTTGATAAGTCCTGAATTTCTCCCGAATTTCAGGACTTTATTTTTTTGCCCGTCTCCGGAAAAAAGTAAAAAGTAGCACACCCCACGAAAGTGCAGTGATTGCGTTTTATGGCGAATTATGGTATGATAATGCCGTATTATGTGTTTGCCAAAAATCAAGGGGGGGGGGTAAAAAGGAGTATGAGCGCAGAGAAAAAGGCCTGTATTATGATTGTGGATGATACGGAGCTGAACCGGGAAATATTAAAAAGTATGCTGGAAGATCAGTATGAGATACTGGAGGCAGAAGATGGACTGCAGGCAGTCGGGATGCTGGAAAAAACTGCGGAAACGGTCAGTCTGATGCTTCTTGATATAAATATGCCGGGGATGGACGGATACCGGGTGCTGGAGATTATGAACGAGCGCCACTGGATCGAGCAGATTCCTGTCATTATCATATCTTCTGAGCAGGCTTCCGGTTTTGTAAAAAAAGCCTATGATCTCGGCGCGACCGATTATTTCCAACGACCTTTTGATATGGTGACAGTATCCCGCCGGGTACGGAATACCATTCTGCTGTATCGGAAATATTCCAGAGACCTGGAAGATACCGTAGGGATGCTGTCCAGTATTTTTTATAAGATTCTGAAAGTAAATCTGACTGAGGATACCCACCAGGACATTAAAGTGGAAGATGGGGAAAAGACATCAGAGACGGGGTATTCCCCATCTCTTTCCCAGTGGATGAAGGAATATGCCAGACTGGGAAATGTTTATCCGGAGGACAGGGAAGAATACGATGCGTTTTGTGATCTGGAATATCTGAGAGGGCAGTTTGCGAAAGGCAAAAAGCTCCTGGATATTCACTACCGCCGGAAAATAAACGGAGAATTCCGCTGGGTTTCCATGGAGCTGATTCCCAGTACCGAATATAAACCGGGCAATCAGGTGGTCCTTCTGTACATCCGGGACATTCACGACGATTATCTGAGACAGGTGGAATTTGCCATGCGCAGGGCGACAAATTCTCTGTGCATCGTCACGATGAACCTCACGGCAGATAAGATCGTTTCAGAATCTTCGGTTTATTCCAGTCATCGATTGTCATCGGACCTGGAGAAGGTAGACGATTTCGTACGGTCCATCGGTGCCTTTCTTCCGCTGCAGGACAGCCGGCAGCAGATCGAGCGGAGCTTTTGCAGGGAGAATCTTCTGAGGCAGATGGAGCAGGGAAATTCCACAGTGACCGGCACTGGATGGTTTGTTCTGGGTGAGAGTCAGCCGAGCCTTCTCAGGCTGACGGCCGAAATTGTGAGAAATTCTTATACGGAAGAGATAGAAGCAGTACTCTGCATGGCCGATGAAACGCAGAAATACATGGATACGAAGATGCCGGAGCTGTTGTATGAATCTACATATGAGCGGGTTGGCATCATTGATACACAGAGAAGACGGATCTCTGTCAGAGCGGCGTTTCACGATGAGACAGACGGATGGAAAGAGGATCCCGGCAGCTATGATGAATACCGTTTTCACATGGCATCCGATGTGATTCTGGAAAAAGACCGGACAGAGTATCTCAGAAATTCATCGGTTGAAAATCTGAAGGCCAATCTGGACATCTGTGACCGGTATGTGTATACTGTTGCTCATGTGGAGGATGGTGAGGCCCATCTGAAAAGTCATTCCTATGTATATCTGGACCGGCAGATGGGAATCATTGTTGCGGCAATTGAAGACGTAACCTCGCTTTCTGAGAAGGATACCCTGACAGGAGGAATCAACCGGGGCGGGTTTATCCGCCGGGCAGAACGAATCCTGAGGGAGAGGAACGGGGTTGAGAATTACGCCCTTCTGTATTATAATATTCGCGGGTTTAAGGCAGTGAATGAGCTGTTTGGTGTGGCAGAGGGGGATCGCCTTCTGCGGTCACTGTACCAGAATCTTCAGAAATCATTCCTGAAACCGCTGCTTACCGCAAGGGTTGAGGCAGATCAGTTTATCTGTCTTGTAGAACAGAAAAACCTGGATTTTGACAGACTTTCACGTCTGTGTCAGCATGTATATTCTCTGAAAGGAAAGCAGCTCAGAATCAACGGCTGCTTCGGAATTTATCCAATCAGAGAAAGCAATATCAGTGTCAGCGGCATGTGTGACCGTGCGCGTCTGGCAGAACAGCATATCAAAGACGGATATATGAAATATTATGAGATATATGATCAGAAAATGAGTGATGCATATATCGACAAGACAGAACTGCTCAGCATGATAGACAGTGCTCTGCAAAGAAAAGAATTTGTGGTATATTATCAGCCGGTGGTGGATGCCGGAACCGGGAAAACGGTTTCTGCGGAAGCACTGGTCCGCTGGATTCATCCGCAGAGAGGGATCATTTCTCCCGGGGTGTTTATTCCGGCGCTGGAAGAAAGCGGAAGAATTTCCCAGCTGGATCTGTATGTGGCAAAAGAAGTACTGGAATTTCAGACGAAGCGCCTTCAGGCGGGAAAAGTGGTGGTTCCTGTTTCTGTAAATCTTTCCTGGATGGATTTTTATGACACAAGCATGGTGGAATGGCTTCGCCGGGAAATGGACAGCGAAATCTTTCCGGAAGGGATTTTCCGCTATGAGATCACAGAAACATCTTATGCCGCAGTTGCGGAAACTCAGAAATCGGTTCTGCAGGAGCTGAGAGAACGGGGCATACAGCTGCTTCTGGATGATTTCGGAAGCGGATATTCCTCTTTCAGCACCATGCGGAATTATGATTTTGACATATTGAAGCTGGATATGGGATTTGTGCGTCAGATTGAGGAAAGTGCCAAGACGCGCAGCATCATACATTCCATCATAGATATGTCGCACCACATGAATGTAAAAGTCATTGCAGAGGGCGCCGAGACAGAAAGACAGGTGCAGTTCCTCCGTGAACACGGCTGTGACTATATTCAGGGTTACTATTTTTATAAACCACTGTCACAAAATGATTTTGAGAAAGTTCTGAACTAAACGGAAGTGTCTGCTCACGCAGACATCATCGATCATAAAAGAACACAGGAGAGTCGAGAGAATGACGATAAAAGAGTGTTATGCGATCATTGGTGATTATGAGGATGCATTGGCCCGGCTGATGAAGGATTCTCTGTTGAAGCGTTTTCTTGGAAAATTCACAGAAGACAAAAGCTATGAGAGCCTTTGTACCGCATTGGAAAAAGAGAACTATGAAGAGGCATTTCGCTGTGCCCACACACTGAAGGGCGTGGCGGGAAATCTTGCATTGACAGGGCTTGCTGCGCTGAGCAGTGAGATCACAGAGATCCTTCGGGACAGAGAGCCTCACGATGTGAGCGGTCAGATGGAAAAGCTGGATGCGGAATACCGCAAAGTGACAGATGCGATCCGGCAGCTGGACTGAGAGGAAAGAAGAATTCGCGTTTAAGCAGAACAAAACTGTTAAAAATAAAAAATATCCAACTTGAGTATCCGGGAGGGGAAAGAAATGGAAAACGAAACTGTTTCCAAAAATTTTATCGAAAACATTATTGACAAGGACCTGGCGGAAGGCGTGTATGACACCGTGCATACCCGTTTTCCTCCGGAACCGAATGGCTATCTTCATATCGGGCATGCCAAATCCATTCTGCTGAACTATGGCCTTGCGCAGGAATACGGCGGAAAATTTAATATGCGATTCGATGATACCAATCCCACAAAGGAAAAAACAGAATTTGTGGAGTCGATTAAGGAAGACATCAAATGGCTTGGGGCAGACTGGGAAGATCGTCTCTTTTTTGCGTCGGATTATTTTGATCAGATGTATGAAGCAGCTGTGAAGCTGATCAAGAAAGGAAAAGCATATGTCTGCGACCTGAGTGCAGAGGAAATCCGTGAATACCGCGGAACTCTGACAGAGGCGGGAAAGGAAAGTCCGTACCGCGGCCGAAGTGTGGAAGAAAACCTTCAGCTCTTTCAGGAAATGAGAGACGGAAAATATGGAGATGGTGAGAAGGTCCTTCGTGCAAAAATCGATATGGCCTCTCCGAATATGAATATGAGAGATCCGGTTATTTACCGTGTGGCTCATATGACCCATCACAATACCGGGGACAAGTGGTGCATCTATCCGATGTACGATTTTGCCCATCCGATTGAGGATGCCATCGAAGGCATCACACATTCGATCTGTACGCTGGAATTTGAGGATCACCGTCCGCTGTATGAGTGGGTGGTACGGGAACTGGAATATCCGCATCCTCCGAAACAGATTGAATTTGCAAAACTGTATCTCACAAATGTGGTTACCGGAAAACGGTACATCAAGAAACTGGTGGAGGACGGCATTGTGGACGGATGGGATGATCCCCGTCTTGTATCCATTGCAGCACTTCGTCGCCGCGGATTCACACCGGAGTCCATTAAGATGTTTGTGGATCTTTGCGGTGTTTCCAAGGCAAACAGCTCCGTAGATTATGCCATGCTGGAATACTGCATCCGCGAGGATCTGAAGTTAAAGCGTCCGCGTCTGATGGCAGTGCTGGATCCGGTGAAGCTGGTGATCGACAATTATCCGGAAGGACAGATCGAGTACCTGGAGGCTCCGAACAATATGGAAAATGAAAGCCTTGGCGTGCGCAGCATCCCCTTCGGAAAAGAGCTGTACATTGAGCGGGAGGATTTCATGATCGAGCCGCCGCGCAAATATAAGAGACTGTTCGTGGGTACGGAAGTGCGTCTGATGAATGCGTATTTCGTGACCTGCACCGGCTATGAAACAGACGAAGAAGGAAAGGTTACAGTGGTACACTGTGATTATGATCCTGCCACAAAGGGCGGAAACGCACCGGACGGCCGCAAGGTAAAGGGAACCATTCACTGGGTAGAGGCTTCCTGTGCAGGACAGGTACAGGTACGTCTGTATGAAAACATTGTGGATGAGGAAAAGGGTGTATATAATAAAGAAGACGGTTCACTGAATGTAAATCCCAATTCCCTGACAGTGGCACAGGCCTATGTGGAGCCGGAGCTTCTGAAGGCGAAGGGCTATGACAGCTACCAGTTTGTGCGAAACGGATTTTTCTGTGCGGACATCCACGACTCCAAAGAAGGAGCACCGGTGTTTAACCGGATCGTATCATTAAAGAGCTCCTTTAAACTTCCGAAGGCGTAACGGAAAGACAAAGTACAAGTCGAACGCACACTTATAGAAGTGGGAGTCTTCTTCGACTGAGATAACAGGCGGATTCCGGAGAGCTCGGGAATCCGTTTGAAATATATGAAAATACAATGGAGGAAAATATCATGAAGAGAGTCAACGTAGTGAAAAAAGATGCATGTATGGCATGCAAAGCCTGTGAAATTGCCTGTTCCGAGGCTTTTTACAAGGAATTCAACCCGGATTACTCCTGCATTCACATTGAGACCGCAAAGGATGGCGTATCTCCCAAGCCGGTACATTGTGTGCAGTGCGGAAAATGTGCAAAGGCCTGTCCGGAAGGCGCAATTACACAGAACGCTAAGGGCGTATACATGATCAACAAGAAAAAATGTGTGGGCTGCGGAAAATGTGCAGAAGCATGTCCGTTCGGCGTGATCGTAAAGAAAGAAGGAGCAGAAACCGCAACAAAATGTATTGCATGTGGTATCTGTGTAAAAGCCTGCCCGATGGAAATTCTGGAGATTAAAGAGGCATAAGCAATCAGAGAAAACATAAAACGATAAGAGTGATTCATAAGAGAAACCAACAAGAGCGAAGGGAGCGTCGCAGAGTGACGGATGATTCAAAGATGATAAATCCGTTACGGGGCGAAACTCCCTTGTTTTTTATTTCATAGGAAATTCTGAGCGGACTTGTCCGCTTTGTTTTTTCATGGAGCATTTCTGGACTTTTCACTTGCAAAATGCATGAAAAAGTCCAGAATCTGTCAAAGCCGCATAGAATCTGGACTATATTTCTGCAATATATCGGGAAAAGTCCAGAATTCGCCGGATTTGGCGAAATTCTGGGTCAAATTTTAGCAATGCGCCAAAAAAAGTCCAGAATCTGTCGAAGTCGCGCAGATTCTGGACCAAATTCTCATGATGTGTCTGGAAAAGTCCAACATTTGTATTATTCTTCTTCCGTATCGGCCTTGTCTGTCTCCTCCGGAGTTTCAGCAGCCGCTTCTGCAACATCGGCATCATCCGCACTGTCAGCTTCTTCGGGAGCATCAGCTTCTTCCGCATCGCCAGCCCCTTCCGGTTCCTCCCAGGACACGAAATCCTCTTTCTCTTCCTCGCCGTCAGCAGCCTTTTCCGAACAGCAGCCAGGTTTGCAGCTGCCTCCCTTGCAGCAGTTATCCAGATCGTCAAAATCGTCGAAATCATCTTTGGGTGAACGGTTTCCGGAAGCGGGTTTCTTGGAGACAGCTGCTGCGATCACACCTGCAGCGGCAGCAGTGAGTGCTCCGACCGCAACCAGTCCCCAGTATTTATTTCTCTTTGCCATAATAAGTACTCCTTTCAGAATAGAGTTTTACCATCATGCGTAAATGAGTGGTGAATTATAATTTATTTTACTACGTTTTCGCTAAAAAAGAAAGGGGCTTTCTGTACAACTTTCAGCTGGGGCGTCCCCGCTTCAAGTGCGCAGATGAATGCTCCTTCGGAGCGCGCGCCTTGCGGCAGGTACGCCGGTGGCGTATTTGAATCCGCAGGAAAAAGCGGTTGCATCGGTCCGGGGGAAAGGGTATACTAAGACCGAATGAAGAAAAAGGAAGAAAATGATATGAACAGAATTATTTTGGCTTCGGCATCCCCCAGGAGGAAAGAACTGCTGGAACGCGCCGGAATTGTTTTCGATATTCTTCCGGGCGGCGGGGAAGAAAGCATCACATCCCGGGATCCGCAGGAGGCGGTGATCAGTCTGGCCTGCCAGAAAGCCAGGGCCACTGCATCCGGTCTGGAGGCTGAGGAAGGAACCTGTGTGATCGGAGCAGATACGATTGTGGTGTACCGTGATGAGATACTTGGAAAGCCTGCAGATGAGCAGGATGCATTTGAGACTCTGATGAAGCTTCAGGATCAGACACATCAGGTATATACCGGAGTATGTGTATTGCAGAAAAAGCAGCAGGACTGGGAGCGACTGAGCTTTGCCGCCTGTACGGATGTGACCTTTTATCCGGTTACAGAAGAAGAAATCAGAGCCTATATCCGGACAAAGGAACCGATGGACAAGGCTGGAAGCTATGGGATCCAGGGTGGTTTCGGAATCTATGTAAAAGAAATCAGAGGAGAATACAGCAATGTGGTTGGCCTTCCGGTGGCACGGCTTCTCTATGAGACAAAAAAAGCGGGAATAGACCTTAGGAGAATGTAAAATGATGAAAGCATGTATTTTTGATCTGGACGGAACACTTGCCGACACGCTGGAGTCCATGGCGTATGTGGCGAATACGATTATGAACAGATTCGGACTGAAGGAAATGCCGGTGGAAAATTTCAAATATTACTGCGGTGAGGGTGCAAATATGCTGATGCGACGCTGTCTGAAGGATGCAGGAGATCCGGAGCTGGTACATTTTGAAGAAGGACAGAGACTGTACCGGGAAATGTTTGCCCGGGATCCGATGTATAAGGTAACGCACTATCCGGGAATGCCGGAAACACTGAAAACACTGAAAGAGATGGGGGTACCTGTCGCGGTATGCTCCAACAAACCACATCCTGCGGCGGTGAAGGTCATTGACAGGATGTTTCCGGGGATTTTCGACCTGGTGGTCGGACAGAGCGATCAGATTCCAAGAAAGCCGTCACCGGACGGTGCACTTTATATCGCAAAGACGTTTGGCGTCAAGCCTGAGGAGTGCATGTATGTGGGAGATACTGCCACAGATATGAAAACAGGAAAAGCGGCCGGAATGTTTACCGTTGGTGCACTGTGGGGCTTTCGCGACGAACAGGAACTGCGCGAAAACGGTGCGGATGAGCTGGCGAAGAAGCCGGAGGATCTGCTTCGGATATATAAAAACAGATAAAAAGAACGGGGGAATGGAAATGTATTCAAAAGAATGTCTGGAGATTTTTCTGGAAAAACAGGGGCAGCTGTTTGATGAGCCTGTGGCGGAGAACCTTGAGGAGGCAGAAGAATTTCTGGAGGACTGCATGGCAGTTGTAGTGGATTCACTGAAGGAGGTACGGAATTACCTGGAAGAGATCGGCGCGGATACCCGGGGAATGTCCCTGAAGGAGCTGGAGCAGGCCAGCGAGGTCTTTGCTCTGCCAAAAGGAAAGTATCTGATCGTGGAGGGATGAAGGAAAAACCGAGATTACATATAAATAACATCGTTTGCTAGAATAGGATGTAGTAAGATTGGTTATAAAGGAGGACATAAAATGAGAAAGAGGAGAATATTATCGGCAATTCTGTCGGTTCTGCTGATTCTTTGTATGCTTCCTGCAGCAGTATTTGCAGAAGGAGCAGGACAGCCTCTGGACGGGAAGCTCCGGCTGAATGTGCCGGCATCATCAGGTGCTGTGTTGCGGGCGGATTATGAAAAGGTCACACCGGAAGGCATGACAGATGACTGCTTTACATTCCAGTGGTACCGAAAAGACGGACAGGAGCAGACGGAACTGGGAACAGACAGCTCCTATACGGTGAGCGATCAGGATCTTGGATATCAGATCGTGCTGGTCGTTACCGGTATGGAAGAATTTGGCATCAGCGGTACGCTGACGGCGGTTTCCAATCCGGTGACTGCTTCCGCCCAGGAGGCAGAGGCGCTGCTGCAGGCACAGCCGGATCAGTATGATGTGGCATACACGGCACCGGATAATGCGCAGCTGCCTGCCGACGGGGAAATACCTTCCGACGAAGAAGTATATTATGGAGATATCTATTCGGATGACGGAGAATATTACGGCGGCGAAATAGTGGTCGATGGAGACGAAAGCATCGGCGGTGAAGAGAGCGGTGAGTATTATTCCGGTGATGAAATGCTTTTCGGCGAAGAGAGCATGGACGAAGAAACCGGATATGAAGAAGATCTTTCCGGGGAAGGACAGATTTCCGGAGGCGAAGAAATGTGGCCGGAAGAATCGGCTGTTTTCCCGGAGGAGGAAATGGAATCTCAGGATGAAAACTGGGATCTCGGTTCAGAGAATCAGCCGGAGTCAGAAGGGTCTGAGAACAGTGAGATCTGGAATGAGACCGAAGAGGTTGTATGGACACAGCTGGAACAGGATGATCCGGAGGGAGACCAGAAGCTTCTGGATGAGGCAGCCGGATTGGAAGTGCCGGAACCGGAAGCAGATCCGGAGCCGGAAGAAGAGACAGGACCGGTACTGACTGTTCAGACAGACCGGGAGGATCATGTGCTGGATTTTGGGGTGGTATCCGCTTCCGACATCGCAGGTACTCCCATGCAGTATGCAAAGATAACAAACAATGGTTCTGAGACGCTCTATTTCTCCGAGATCCATCCGGAGCATTTTATGGCAGATGACATATCCGCTCTGGAGCCGGGGCAGACGGAAGAGGTGTTTGTTCAGCCAAGAGAAGGTCTGGAGCCGGGAACCTATACCGATACAATTGTCTATACGGCAGATAACGGGGAAACCGCACAGTTTCAGGCACAGGTTGAGATACAGTCAGGTACCCTGAGTGGAGATGAACCGGTTGAAGTGTCGGTGGAGCCGGCATCCTATGACTTCCCGACGGTTCTGGAAAATGAGGATGGCACCTATACGATACCGGATGCTGCTGTATTTCAGCTGACAGCCACAGGAGAAATTGATTTTACCTCTCTGGAGGTAGTCGGAGCGGAAAATTCCGTGTTTACAGCCAGCGCAGTGTCTGAGACCGGAAGCTTTACGATTCAGCCGGATTCGCTGACCGAAGCGGACTATGAAGAAGATATTACGGAAACCTTTACGGTTATAAATACCGATATGGAGACACCGCCGACAGTGACGGTCAGCTTCCGTGTGGATTGCCGCAGCCCGCTGATCTCCGTGATCGATCCGGAATCTGCGGCTCTGGATTTCGGCACGCTCACCGTGGGTTACACTGCACCGTCGGAAGAAGTTGTTGTGAAAAATACAGGAAATGTTCCGGTTACGCTGACAGCGGACGGATCTGATTCCTTTGAGGTTATCCTGCCGGATGATTTCGAACTGGATCCGGAAGAAGAGGCTATCGTGGAAATCTGGCTGAAAGAAGGACTTCCGGTGACGGAGACCGTCACAGAGAATGTGAAAATCGGAACAGAGGATGACACCGCCGGTGTTGAAGTTGCCTGCTCCTATGCGGTAGAAGCGGCAGCGACACCGACACCTATGGTCACACCGGTTCCGACGGCTACACCGGCTCCCACAGCGACACCGGTTCCGGAGGCGGAAAAGCTTCTGAAGGTTTATTCTGCCGGTGAGATTACCGGGCTTCCAAACGGAACGGACAAATCGGTGACCGGGCTGACACTTCCGTCAAAGGTTGCCATCGAGACGACAAAAGGAAGAAAGACGGCAGCTGTGACATGGGATGTGGCAGCAAGTGCCTACAATCCGGCTTCTGTGTCATCACAGACCTTTGTGGTAAACGGATGGATCACCCTGCCGGATGGTGTGCAGCAGAATAATGTGTCTCTTGCCACCTCGGCGAAGGTCACGGTAAACGCTTACTCACCGTACCGGCCGGCGGATGCGGATACCTATCTTACCGGAATCAGCAGCAGTGCATACTATACAACCGACAGTGAGATTTTTTTCCAGGCTGTCGGCGGCGGAATGAATCGCGATGCTGTGGCCCGAGAAGGCGATATCCAGTATGTTCCTTCCGGATGGAAAGTTCTGGACACCAGACCGTTTATGGATACAACTTATAAATCAACCTTCCGGATCAAACAGGCCGGTGATTATACATTGACGGTTACTTTTGATGAAAAAACATACAGTGCCAATGGACAGTGGGTCAAGACCGGAAAACAGATTTCCAGATCTGTGAACTTCCATGTGGCACAGGGGCAGACTGTGACAGCTACGCCCAATCCAAGTGTGACAGGTACCGAATCAGCAAATAAGAATGCCACAACTCAAAAGAGCGCCGTACAGACAGGAGATGATACGAACATTCTTCCGTTTGTGGTGATTTTGATCCTGGCGATTCTCTGTATTGCGGGGATTCTGGTTTACCGGAATAAGAAAAAATAAATGTTAAAAAGCAAACGAAAGGCCTGCAGGTATCTGCGGGTCTTTTGTTTGCGGGAAGAGGACGCAAGTGTAATAATTCAAAAACAAACCAATTTGTTAGCACTCAATTAAAACGAGTGCTAAATTTTTCTTGACATTTCCATTTAAGAGTATTAGTATATCAATATCAGCGGTGCGAATCTAACCGGGACGAGGGGGTCCGCGCCGGAGAAATGAAAAGAAGAACAGAAAATTCAGGTATCTGCAAAAATACCGGACAGATACGAATATAAAAAAGGAGTATGATATTTATGTCAGTAAAACACGGTAGCTTATCCATCAACAGTGAAAATATTTTCCCGATTATCAAAAAATGGCTGTATTCCGACCATGACATTTTTGTGAGAGAAATGGTTTCCAACGGCTGCGACGCGATCACCAAGCTTCGCAAGCTGGAGGTAATGGGAGAATATTCCTTCCCCGATGACTACAAGGCAAAGATCGATGTCATTGTAAATCCGGAAGAAAAGACACTGAAATTCATCGATACCGGTATCGGTATGACAGCAGATGAGGTAGAAGAATATATTACACAGATCGCCTTTTCCGGTGCGACAGAATTTCTGGAGAAATACAAAGACAAAACGACAGACGATCAGATGATCGGTCATTTCGGTCTGGGCTTTTACTCTGCATTCATGGTAGCTGACGAAGTGCATATCGACACTCTGTCCTACAAGGAAGGTGCTGTTCCGGTTCACTGGACCTGTGACGGCGGTACAGAATATGAACTGCAGGAAGGAAACAAGGATTCTGTCGGAACAGAGATCACTCTTTTCCTGAACGAGGAGAGTCTGGAATTTGCCAACGAGTACCGTATGCGCGAAGTAATCGAGAAATATTGTTCCTTCATGCCGGTAAACATTTATCTTTCCAAGGCAAATGCAGAACAGCAGTATGAGACCATCGATGAGGCAGACTTAAAAGAGGATGATGTTGTGGTAGAACACATCCATGAGGATGCCAAAACCGAAGAAAAAGAAAACGAAAACGGAGAAAAGGAGATCGTTGAGGTATCTCCGGCAAGAGACCGCGTCAAGATCAACAAACGTCCGGTATCCTTAAGCAATCCGAATCCGCTTTGGATGAAGCATCCCAATGACTGCACCGAAGAGGAATACAAAGAGTTTTACCGCAAGGTATTCATGGATTATAAAGAGCCGCTGTTCTGGATCCATCTGAACATGGACTATCCGTTCAACCTGAAAGGAATTCTCTACTTCCCGAAGATCAATACCGAGTATGATTCCATTGAAGGAACGATCAAGCTGTACAACAATCAGGTGTTTATCGCAGACAATATCAAGGAAGTGATTCCGGAATTCTTAATGCTGCTGAAAGGTGTCATCGACTGTCCGGATCTTCCGCTGAACGTTTCCCGTTCCGCACTTCAGAATGACGGATTTGTACAGAAGATCTCCGAATATATCACAAAGAAGGTTGCGGATAAGCTCGTCGGAATGTGCAAGACAGACCGTGAGTCCTATGAGAAATACTGGGACGATATCAGCCCGTTCATCAAATTCGGCTGCATCAAAGAGGCAAAATTTGCAGACAAGATGCATGATTACATCCTTTTCAAGAACCTGGATGGAAAATATCTCACTCTGAAAGACTGCATCGAGGAGAATAAGAAAGAAACTCCGGAAAGCGAAGCAGAGAACACAGAAGAAACTGCAGCTGAGAATACAGCAGAAAATGCGGCAGAAAGCACGGAAGGCAGTGCGTCCGATGCAGAAGACAGCAAAGATGACGAGGAGAAAGAACCGGAGAAGACGGTGATCTTCTATGTGACAGACGAGGTACAGCAGAGCCAGTATATCAATCTGTTTAAGGAAGCCGGAAAAGATGCAGTGATTCTGAAGCACAACATTGATTCTCCGTTTATCTCACATCTGGAACAGAGAGATCAGAATGTACAGTTTAAGAGAATTGATGCAGATCTGACTGAAGAGCTTCGTTCCGATGAAAAAGCCGACGAAGAAATGACTGGAAAGCTGACAGATGTTTTCCGCAAGAGCCTGAACAAAGAAAAACTGGAGGTTCGCGTGGAAAATCTGAAGAATGACGGTGTCGCAGCGATGATTACACTCTCTGAGGAAAGCCGCCGTATGCAGGATATGATGAAGATGTATAACATGTACGGAATGGATCCGTCCATGTTCGGCGGCGAGGAGACGCTGGTGCTGAACGCTGCACATCCGCTTGTAAAATACGTTGCGGAAAATGTGGAAAGCGATAAGACACCGGTGATCTGTGAACAGCTGTATGATCTGGCCATGATGAGCCACAAGCAGCTTTCGCCGGATGAAATGACAAAATTCATCCGCAGAAGCAATGAAATTCTTATGATGCTGACAAAATAAATAAAGTTAGAACAAAAAGGCCGTTTCCGTGAGCACAGGAAGCGACCTTTTTTCTTGACAAGGAACAGGCGGATTCCTATCCTGTTTGTAACTGATTTTGAGGGAGCGGGAAATACCGTTTTTTTTCATAACGGATTTTGATGCAGCGAGGAATGTAGATTTTTGCCCAGAAGTGACGAGCTTTTGTGTCCGGTGTTATCTTTTTGTCTCTTTTTGTGAATTCCGGGAAAAAAATTGGAAAATGTCGTATGATAGATAAATAAAATGTATTTTTTCGGGAGGAAAAGATGATGAGAAAAGTTTATGGACTTATTCGCAGGATGGGAGCAACTTCAAAATATAAAGGATACTACTTTGTGGCAGAAGCAGTGCGGATCACCATGGAATTTCAGGAACAGCCCCTGAAAATCACAAAAGATATTTATCCGAATCTGGCAAAGAAATTCAAATCAACACCCACCAATGTGGAACATGATATTCGCACAGTCGTCAATGTCTGCTGGACAAATCACAAAGAAGTAATGGAAGAAATCGCAGGATATCCACTGACCTACAAGCCGACCAACAGTGAATTCCTGGATATGATTGTCTATTATCTGATTACGAATCCGTAGGACCGGTCGGCGTGCACATAATAGGACAGATCAATAGAAGAAAAAAGATCAGAGTTCGGAACAATGCGAAGATGAAAATACAGATGAAAGGGCTAATCGCAGAGCCGGAATGGAATCTGATTCTGACGGAAAAACTGCAGTACCCAGTCATCCCAGAGCAGATCGGCCTGCCTGCCGGGGAAGAATGTTTTCAGGGAAGTTCCCGTAGTACAGAGCAGTGTCCTGTTCCGGAACTGGATGTTCAGATAGAATCCCTGAATCTGCTCCGCACAAAGCGGAAAATCCGGGACAGAGACCAGTGCTGCAATCTGATCTGCCGGAAGCTGAAAAACAATGCGAAAGCCCAGAGGAGTGTGTTTCCCGCGGACAATGGAGCAGCACAGACTGCGAAGCTCCTTCCAGTAGGAAAAACCGCGTCCGGACTGCGTCAGCAGCTCCTGCTCAGCGGTATCAAAATAATCCGTGCGGAGACGGCCATCGATGGAGAAGGTGTTAAAGGTGGTGATCGTTGCCTCTGTCAGAAAAAAACGGTCAAAAACCTCTCCGAGAAATAGTTTATTTGTAAAATCTTTAATATCGCCGATATTCAATGCAAGCATAAGTATCTCTCCAGTAATTGCAGACAGGTTTCGATTCAGAACCGGCCGGAGCATTTTTGCTGAGGCCGCGTGGAAATATTATAAAACAAAATAAAAAAAAATAACAGAGTTTTTAAAAAAGTCTTTTCAAACAGATATGGTTATGATACTATTTATGTGGTATTTGAAACTACATATGATGGAAAAGAGGACGATATTATTGAGTTACAAAATTGTGATAGATAGTTGCGGAGAACTTCTGGACGAATGGAAAGGAGATTCCTCGTTCGAGTCGGTGCCGCTGACATTAAATGTGGGCGGAGAAGAGATTCGGGATGATGAGACCTTTAATCAGGCGGAATTCCTCAGAAAAGTGGCAGAATGCCCGGAATGTCCGAAATCGGCCTGCCCTTCGCCGGAAACCTACAGGAGTGCTTTTGACTGCGAGGAGGATCATGTATATTGTGTGACCCTGTCCGCAGAGCTGAGTGGTTCCTATAACAGCGCTGTGCTTGGGATGCATTTGCTTCAGGAGACACAGCCGGAGAAAAAAGTATATGTGTTTAATTCCAGATCGGCATCTGTCGGACAGACTCTGATTGCTATGAAAATACAGGAATGCGAGAAAGCAGGGCTGCCCTTTGAGGATGTTGTCGGTGTTGTGGAGAAATATATTGACAGTCAGAATACGTTTTTTGTACTTGAAAACCTGGAAACCCTTCGGAAAAACGGACGTCTGAGCAAGGTGAAGGCACTGGTTGCATCAGCACTTAAGATCAAACCTGTGATGGGTTCTACAGAGGAAGGGAATATCTGCCAGCTGGATCAGGCCCGTGGAATGAATAAGGCGCTTGTGAAAATGGTGGATTATATCGTAGATCGAACAGCAGACAGTGAAAACAGAGTTCTTGCCATTTCACACTGTAACAGCCCGGCGCGGGCACAGATGCTCAAAGAAGCCCTTCAGGAACGTATGCGCCTGGCGAAGATTGTGATTCTGAATACTGCCGGAGTGAGCAGCATGTATGCAAATGACGGCGGAATTATCGTGGCAGTTTAAGATTTTGAAAGATGGAGCCCCGTGGACACGGGGCTCGGTAAAATCAGACAGTTCATCGGAAAAAGATGAATCTCATTGAGAGTATCTCATATCTATAAAGCTTTTTATTATATCATATCATTTCTTATTTCAGTTGTAATCTATTTTGTTTCCCATCGATTAGTGTTCTGCGAACCCGAAGCGGATGACTCATTGAGCTTTGATAATTGAATAAAGGCTTTACACTATGATATAATATCACCAACGAAAGGCGGTGATAGAAAGTGATTAGCGATAACATGAATCAGGAAGTAGTAAACGCTGAGATTAAACATTACACTTCTTTGTTACGAATCAAAAAAGCAAGTAATGAAGTAAATAAGCAACTTGAAATTGAAATTGAAACCTCAAAAGCAACGCTTAAAATATTTGGGGTAGATATTTCAGAATTTGATTTTTTATTAAAGTAACATAGCAATCAAATAACCAATGTCTAAGGTGTAAAGTCTTTATTGAATTACGAGAGACTTTACACCTTTTGATTCCAATATATGATAATCTTAGACTTGCGGAGGAAAGAGCAGTGTTTTTACATATTTTGGAGGTATCTCCCATGGGCTGTTGTGTTATGCTGCACGGCAGAGCAGGACTTCATGAAAGGAGTGCTGTGTGATGGGAAATGATCTGGGAAATTCGGTCTGGCCGGAATGGCAGATCGTGAAAGAAATCGGACGGGGATCTTTTGGTGTGGTCTATGAAGCCGTCCGGACAGAATATCAGGTAAAGAGCCGTTCGGCAATTAAAGTGATTTCCATTCCGCCCAATGACGCGGAGGTGGATGCACTCCGCTCGGAAGGGCTGTCCGTTGCCGATACAAAAAAATATTTTCAGGAAGTGGTAAACGAGTTTATCAGCGAAATACAGATTATGGAATCCCTGAAAGGGGTACAGAATATTGTCAGCGTGGAAGACTACAAGGTTGTGGAGAGAACGCAGGAAATCGGATGGGACATCTACATCCGCATGGAGCTTCTGACTCCGTTCAGCAGCTATATCTGCGGCAGAGAGCTGAGGGAAAAAGAAGTGGTAAAGCTCGGCTGCGATATCTGTACGGCGCTGGAATTCTGCGCAAAGCGCGGGGTGATCCACCGTGACATAAAGCCGGCCAATATTTTTGTCAATGATTTTGGGGATTTTAAACTGGGAGATTTCGGAATCGCCCGACAGCTGGAAAACATTACCGGGGCACTTTCCCGCAAAGGAACCTATGACTATATGGCACCGGAAGTCGGACAGGGAATGAATTATGATGCCTCGGTTGACATCTATTCCCTGGGTCTGGTGCTGTACCGGATCATGAACAAAAACCGTCTGCCGTTCATAGAGACGGAGTGGCAGAAGCGAAATCCGGGAGAGCGTATGAAGGCGGTACAGCGCCGGATGGATGGGGAATATTTTCCGCCGCCCAGCGATGCTTCCAACAATCTGTCGCAGATTATTCTCTGCGCCTGTGAGCCGAATCCACGCAGAAGATTTCACTCAGCCACGGCAATGAAAAATGCGCTGTTAAGTCTGTATGAAGATGTAAATTATGATGCGGATGACGACAGGGAGGGTTTCGAAGATGAATTGTCGGACAAAGCCCTGACAGCCTGGATGACATTGCAGGAAAACTCTGTGCCGGATGGAAACCGGGCCGGAAATGAGGACAGAATTCAGAACCGAAATGCCGCAGGAGACTCAGGTGAAAAGGAAAACGGTCAATCCGGCAGACAGGCAGAAGTGCAGTCGAACAGGCGATTGATCGTGCTTGCAGTACTGCTGGGGCTGCTGGTGACAGGCGCTGCAGCCTATGCCCTTCCCAGACTGGTAACGCGAATCGCCGATATGGATATTATAAGTGAAATGAAAACGCCGACACCGACACCGGAGCCGACGCCGACACTGGAACCGACGCCGACATCGGAACCGACACCGACGCCGGAGCCGACACCCACAATGGCAGCTGCGGCGGAGCCGGCTGATCTGAAGCTGGGCAATTTGCTGATCGGGGACGGCGCGCCTCTGGTGGCATACCGCATCTGCAGAGACGGACAGGGATTATATTACGAAAATGGAATTGGCGGTGATGCCATTGATAAGGAGAACCGATTCAGGCTGTATCTGGATTTCCTGAGTGAGGAATACCGGTATTTTCAGGGGAAAGTGATACTGAATTATGATCTGGCAAAAGATGAGCATCCTTCCGGCTATGTTGAGATATATCTGGATGATGCACTGGCATTTTCCTCCCGGATCAAGGGAAAAGAATATGAGCCGGAATCCTTCTGTCTGGAGCTGACGGGAAAGCGGGAAATGGAAATTGTGATTTACGGAGCCAATGTGGTGCGCCTGGCAGATGCAGCCTTTTCCATGGAAAAGACGGAATGCAGGTCCATGGAGCGACTGTCGGAGGAGCTCGAAAATCCGTTCTCGAATCTTCCGGTGATAAGCGAGGTGAACGGGCTGCGTCTGCTGACCAACACACGGGATAATCAGGGAGAGACCTACTGCAGCGTACTGGCGGGGAAAGAGTCCGATTGTGTAAATACGGTGACCTATGCGCTGGATGGAAAATATACCGCCTTTTCTGCAAGGGCGATTCTGAATTATCAGTATCGCGATGTCTATCCGACCAGCACTTATATTCGTGTGGAGGTGGACGGAGAACAGAAATACCAGACGGAGACAATCCAGAAGGGCATGCTGCCGGAAGATTTTACCATCAACGTGGCAGGAGCACGGAAACTGACCATTTCCATTGAGGGAAAGAATTATGCACGTCTGGTGAATGTGAAGCTCCGGTAAAGAACTGCAGAAAAGCAGGAAACAACATCAGAGGAAGAGGGGAAGCACAGTGAATCATGTGGTGTACTATTCGTGCCTCAGTCATGTGGGCAAATGCAGGAAGATAAATCAGGATAATTTTATCTGCGGCCGCAGATATATGGAGGAGGAATCCTGTCCGGTTTCATTTCCGATTACCGGATGCCTGTCAGAGGAGGATTCCCCGGTAGTGGGGATTTTCGACGGGATGGGCGGAGAGGAATGCGGAGATACAGCCTCACTCCTGGCCGCCCGGGAAGCTTCTTCGCTGACCGTCACAGACAGACCGGTGGATGATCTGCTGCTTTTTTGCCACCGGGCAAATGAGAGAATCTGTCAGTATGCGAAGGAGAACGGAATTTCGTCCATGGGAACAACGGCGGCGCTTCTGGCATTTGCAGATCAGAAAATTGCTCTGTGCAACATCGGAGACAGTAAGATATTCTGCTTCGCAGATCATAAGCTGGAACAGCTGAGCGTGGATCACGTTGCGTTTGCTCCTTACGGGATGAAACCGCTGCTGTATCAGAATCTGGGCATTCCGTCTTCGGAGATGACCATTGATCCATATGCAGCGGCCCGGAAATACCATGACAAGGATCTGTACCTGATCTGCTCGGACGGACTTACCGATATGGTGCCGCCGGAAGAGATTTCCGGGATTCTTTCGGAGGTGAGTGCCGGGCTGTCAGCCGGCAGGGCCGGGAAGAATTCAGAGGAAGCATCCGTTTCCGGACTTCTTGCCGAAACCACAGTCCGGCTGCTGGAAAAAGCACTTGCGGGCGGCGGAAGGGACAATATCACCGTCATCCTGTGTAAAATAGAAAAAAGGCGAAAAGGATTCTTGAAACGTCTGCTCCGGAAAGCACCGGCTCGAGGCGGCAGCGTCTGAAAAAAGCCGGCGGAGCAGACCCCGGATTGTGCTGATTGTGACGTTTTATGCTTTTCATTTTTGGGAAAGTGTGATATACTGGTAAAAGTTTAGGATATTCAAAGGAGAAGTATTATGAGCCAGAAAAAAGTGGATGCTTATAAACAGCAGAAAGCAAACCGTCAGAAAATCATCAAAAAGGAAAAAAGAATTCTGATGCTGGAAAAGCTGGCAGCACTGGTAATCTGCATTGCCGCAGTGTGCTGGGTGGGGTATTCCGTATATGGAAAGATCGCTGCAGACAAGGAAAAAGTTGTTGTGGACACTTCGCTTGATGTGACCGCACTGCAGGATTATGTAAGTGATCTGAATGCAGAAGACACAGAAGAAGCTGTTGTGACAGATGTGGAGGATGCAGCAGAGGAAGACGCAGCAGAAGCTGAGACTGCGGATGCGGCAGAGGAAGACGCATCGGAAGCTGAGACCGCGGATGCAGCAGAGGAAGACGCAGCAGAAGCTGAGACTGCGGATGCGGCAGAGGAAGACGCATC
>JALEJS010000008.1 GCA_022769545.1 Blautia sp.
GATTTCTTCAAACATCTGGTCATCCTCAGCGTTACCCCTTCCCGCTCTGGTACATGCCCGAATGCCGAAGAACAGAACAGCAACAATTATCAGAATCGCTCCGCCAAGCATAAAATAGCGAAGGTTATCTGATAACCATTCTCTAAAATTATCCAAGTTCTTATCCTCCTTAAAAAACAGCGCCGAATGACAGATTTTCGGCAAACACACCTGAAGGGAATCGAACCCCCGCACATGGTACCGGAAACCACTGCTCTATCCACTGAGCTACAGGTGCTTAATTCGAAATCCTTCTGTTGGGAATCCCCGTAACCATTAATTTTACCGGGTTTTGATAATTCAGGATTTCAAATACTGATTTTTGTTGATTGTTACCTCATAAAGGTAAACGCATTACTATTTATTCATCGAATTAACAGTATACTGCTTTCAACAGGTTATATGATAGCATAATTTACAACGAATGTAAAGTTTTTTCTTCCGGATGGATATCTGGCAATCATACCACTCGATTTCGCACCAACGAGATTCCTGAGAAACCAAAATTAGCAGAGATTCCATAATCCCACATGGAATCTCTGCTATAAAGAGTGGTATGTTTGTACAGCAATCCCTGTAAAAACGCCACAAAAATCATTTTACATGTGACGGATATGCAGACTTATTCTGTCTGCTGATTTTTCTCCTGCAGAATTTTTTTAATAAGAATCACCACTGCGATCATCAGTATAACAGCAACCGCCAGGGACAAAAACGCGTTGCGGAGGAACCCGGCAATTATGTAGGATACAAAAGATACACCCGCTGCCACGATCGCATACGGAAGCTGTGTAGACACATGATTTACATGGTCACATTGCGCTCCTGCCGATGCCATAATAGTTGTATCTGAGATCGGTGAACAGTGATCTCCGCAGACAGCACCTGCCATACAAGCGGAAATGGAGATGATCATCAGTCTTTCGTCTGTCTGAGAAAATGCTTCTACAACAATGGGAATCAGAATTCCAAAAGTTCCCCAGGAGGTACCGGTAGCAAATGCAAGGAAACAGCCTACCAGGAAAATGATTGCCGGAAGGAAGCTCATGAAGCTGCCCGAAGCCGATTTCACGAGTTCTGCCACAAATTCCTTTGCACCAAGACTGTCTGTCATTGCTTTCAGTGTCCATGCAAAGGTAAGGATCAGTATGGCAGGAACCATAGCCTTGAATCCTTCCGGAACACACTGCATGCTTTCTTTGAAAGAAAGGACACGGCGGCACATATAAAGAATGATTGTGATCAGCAGACCGAAGAAACTTCCGATTGCAAGTCCCACGGAAGCATCACTCTGTGAAAATGCAGTCACAAAATCTGCGCCTTCGAAAAAGCCTCCGGTATAGATCATACCGATTACGCAGCAAACCACAAGAGCAAGGATCGGAATCAGAAGATCGATCACGGTTCCTTTGGAAGATTCTTTACCATCTTCCGCATTCGCATAAGGACGTCCGGCTGTTGTAAACAGATCTCCTTTTTCTGCATTTTTTTCATGCGTTGCCATGGAGCCAAATTCCGTTTTCAGAAGGACCATGGAAACCATCATCACAATTGTGAGAAGTGCATAGTAATTATAGGGAATGGCACGGACAAATACCGAAAGTCCGTCCTCTCCCGGAACAAATCCGCTGACCGCCGCAGCCCAGGATGATATCGGGGCGATAATGCAGATCGGCGCTGCCGTAGCATCAATAAGGTATGCCAGCTTCGCACGGGAAATATTCTGCTTATCTGTAACCGGCCGCATTACGCTTCCAACCGTAAGACAGTTGAAATAATCATCGATAAAAATCAGAACGCCCAGAAGGATCGTCGCAAGCTGTGCACCCACCTTGGAATGAATGTGTTCGCTTGCCCAACGGCCAAATGCGGCAGATCCTCCGGCCTTGTTCATCAGAGCCACCATGATTCCCAGAATTACCAGGAATACAAGGATACCCATATTATAGCTGTCTGTCAGCACACCGATAATACCGTCATTATAAATATGCAGAATAGTGCCCTCAAAATTAAACCCTGAATAGAACAGACCTCCTACCAGAATTCCGATAAAAAGTGAGCTGTATACTTCTTTTGTGATCAGAGCCAACGCGATCGCTACGATCGGAGGAAGTAATGCCCAGAAAGTTGCATAGACCAGAGGCTGTGCCGCTTCCTCTTCTGCTGCAAAAACTGTCAGAGGACAGGTGAGCAGGAACATTGCTGCAGCTGATAACAGAAACAGCAGTTTTCTTTTGTACTCTTTTTTCATAATCGTACTCCTTTCCTTTCTTTCCTATTATTAATTCTCTTTTGAAGAAAAAATAACATACGGTTCCACTTCGCCGATCACTGTATATCCGTAATCGGCATATATCTGCAGGGACACATCATTGATTTTTGTCGCTGCAAGATAATTACACCCCAGACTAATGGCTGTTTTTGCGATGGCCTCATGTCTGGTTTCCGGCGTAAAAGTAATCCAGTAGTATAAAAAAGCAGCTCTTTTTGTCTTTGCTCCGGCGCCCCGCCTCCCATAAGGCATCTGAATGGACGCATCATAGACTCTCATGTAGCTGCTCAGATAATCATCTGTCGCAAGCAGAATCGGTTCCTCCTTGGCATCCTCACGGATCATGTTGGCAATCACAGCCACTTTATCAGGAACTTTCTGACGATTTGCGGTTCTCTGATAATCGGCGTACCCCCAGATACTTCTGCCGGCTGCTGCAAAGATGGCAACGATGCAGATGGTCAGAAGCAATTTTACTGCAGGTTTCTTCCAGTGGCTGATCACAGACACCGCCGCATATACAACCACAGGCAGAAAAGGCATCACCCACATGACTCTCCAGTATACATCCTGACCGATGCACCGAAAGATCAACTTTGCGGAAACCGGACAGAAAAACACGACCAGATAAATTGCAAAAAACCATAAAAAAAGCCGTGCTTCTGATTTCCTGCGTCTCCAGATCAGAAGATAAACAAGAGCCGCAACCAGAACCCAGTAAAAATAGCCGACTCCCCAATATCCTTTCCATACATTAAGGCATTCATTAAATGTCTCTGCCATTGTTGCTCTCCTATCGAATCATGAGAAAAACCACGCCCAGAATGATTTCCGGAATGGTACACAGAATTCCATAAATCAGTCTCCGAACATTTCTGAATCGTCCCACGGATAAAACTGCAAACACAGCTGTAAGAAGCGGGACAAGAATGACCGCCATCGAAGAAAGCAGACAGACCCCTGTATTTGCCACGAAATAAAATATCCAGTGAAACCGGCTTTCCTCTTCCCAGAATAGATCCTTGCACACATAAAACAGGAACGGAAGCATCACTGCTGCAAGAAAGCCTTTTCCCTGCCAGATGCGTACCATCATAAAATCTCCGGAATTATATCCGGAATATCCGGAAAACCAGATTGCTGCCGCACACAGCAGCAAAAAGATTCCCTGCCCCTGGAAATCCTGGGGAAAAAGCATCTGTGCATACAGATGCCAGACCATGTATGCCATGGCAATAAAAATCACAGGCATAAAGGTATGCGCAATGACCGCCGGATGAAGTCCTGCAGACAGCTGCGAGAGAATTGCAAGAAAAGCAGGAAACGGCGACAGTACATAACGGCTCGGAAGGCTGTCATAAAGCGCTCCCGTGTATGGATCTACCGAAAAAATGGTATCCGTATATACGGATGTGGTAGCCGATGCCACGTAGAAAGAATCATCTGCCTCAAAATGGGTATAGACTGCCGCGATTGCCAGCTGCAGTATAATAAACAGAACTGCCGCCCAGAAATACACAGATTTTTTCTTTATACAGCTGATAATATCATGTCTGTTACCGTCTGCATAGTACTTTTTTACATAAAAGTGATAAATAATGCCAGCCACGCCGTATAGCACAGACAATGCGCCTGTCACAGCAGACAAAATATGGAGCGGCAGATCCAGATAAAGAAACAGCAAAGCCAGTATTTCTGTCGTCGCAAAAATCAGAATATATCCGGCGCAGACATATTCCACCGGATGATATGTTTTTCTGCCATGAAGCAGAACTCCTCCCGCCAGGGGAGGAATCACTGCCATCCAGAACAGAATCAGCAAAGCCTTTATCATAAAATCCATAACAACTTTAACCTCTGTCCTTTTTCCAGATTTCTTTCATGATTTTCTCCGGGGTAATGGGAAGATCTCTCACACGAACCCCGACAGCGTTATAAATTGCATTTGCGATGGCCGGACAGGGAGTATCGATTACCAGCTCGCCCACCGATTTCGCTCCGAACGGCCCTGTAGGCTCATAGCTGGACTCAAATTCCACATGAATGTTTCCAAGATCTGTCCGGGATGGTATCTTGTACTGCATAAATGAATTATTCCGGATGGATCCGCGATCCGTATATTGAACATCCTCATAAAGGGCCATCCCGATTCCCTGAACAAGACCACCTTCTGTCTGTACCCGGGCAAGATTGGGATTTACCGGCGTACCACAGTCCACCACAGCCGCATAATCGATTACTTTTGTCTGCCCTGTCTCCTTATCTACTTCAACCTCGGCAATTCCTACCATAAACGGCGGCGGGGATACCGGAGATGAAAAGGTTCTCGATACCTGAAGCTGATCACCGACCCCACAGGTTGCATGAAGCGCAATTTCCTCCAGCGTCACACGACTGGTTCCGTCTGTCACCGCTTCGCCGTCAAACGCTGTATCTTCCGGTGCTTTTCCAAGCATTCCCGCTCCATGAGCCGTAATATTGCGGCTAAGTTCCTCACAGGCAAGCATAACGGCATTTCCGGTTGCATATGTCGTCGCCGATGCATACGAGCCGGAATCATAAGGAGATATATCCGTATCTACTCCGAAGACAACAATCCTGTCCACAGAGGTCCCGAGACAGTCCGCTGCAATCTGCGCAAGAATGGTATCGCAGCCGGTTCCCATATCCGCGCAGCCCAGTCCCAGTGTATAGGATCCATCTTCATTCAGCTTTATACTGGCGCCTCCCACATCTACTCCGGCAATGGATGACCCCTGCATTGCCATGGCGACACCCACACCGCGTACTTTTCCATTGCCCAGCTCCATTCGGGGATATTTTTCGCTCCATCCGATCATCTCCTTTGCCCGGATCATACATCTGTCCAGAGCACAGCTGTTGATCACGGAGAGGTTTCCGTCATATCCACGCGGCGGAAGACCCTCCAGAAGCATATTTTTCTCCCGAAGGCATACCGGATCCATATGCATCTTTGCCGCCAGCTCGTCAATGGCAGACTCCACCGCAAAAATCCCCTGTGTCGCACCAAAGCCACGGTATGCTCCCGCATCCTGTGTGTTGGTATAAACCACATCATAAGAAAAACGGTGTGCCTTCAGATGACGGTAAAGCGGAATACTCTTATGTCCGGTGAGTCCGACTACTGCAGAACTGTGCGTCGCATAAGCACCGGCATTGGAAAGCGTATGAACATCGATCACACGAACAATTCCCTCCGAATCGGCACCGGCACGTACCCGGATTTCCATTCCATGGCGGGGAGAACCGCTGGTCATACACTCTTTTCTGGTAAACAGAATTTTCGCCGGCCGGCCGGTAATCCAGGTGACAATCGCCGGATACATTTCGCTCACAGAAGTCTGTTTTGCTCCGAAACCGCCGCCGATTCTCGGTTTGATCACTCTCACCCTGGAGGAGGGAATGCCAAGCGCATCACTGACAATTCTCCTTACATGAAACGGAATCTGCGTGGAGGAAACCACATTCAGCCTTCCAAAATAATCCATATAACAATACGTCCGGAATGTCTCCATCATGGTCTGCTGATTCGGAACGGTTGTGTATGTCTCATCAATCTTATATAGACAGGCCTCATACACCGCATCAACATCACCCTCTTCTTCCACGTCAGAAGCGCAGAGATTTCTTTTTGCGTCCGCTCCAAGCGGAATCAGAACTTTCCAGTCCTCCTCCGGGTGGACCAGAATCGGATTGTCTTTGGCTGTATGCATATCCAGCACCGGCGTTTCCACCCGGTATTTTACTTTGATCCGGCGCATTGCCGTCTCCACGGCAGCCTCGGTCTCACCGGCAACAATTGCCACCGGATCTCCCACATACCGCAGATGCGGATCCAGAAGAAGATGATCATATGCACTCAGCTGAGGCACCGTCTGTCCTGCAATGGCAAATCGTTTCTTCGGAACATCTTTATATGTAAGCACACAGGCAATGCCCGGCACCTTCAAAGCATTTTCCGTCCGGATTTCCTCAATCCAGGCATGTGCATGCGGACTGCGCAGCAGCTTTACGATCAGACAGTCTTCCGGTGCCAGATCATTGGTATATACCGGTTTTCCCGTCACCAGTGCTTCCCAGTCCTTTTTGGGAATGGCCTGATTCACATACTTCATGCGTCTTTGCCTCCTTCTTCCGTTTTTTTATATTGAAGATATTTCTGAATACTTCTGGACTGTGATACAAATCCGGTACATCTGCACAGATTCCCCGACAGATATTCACGGATCTCCTCCTCTGTCGGATCAGACAGTTCCTTTTCCATGGCAAGAACATTCATGATAAAACCCGGATTGCAGAAACCACACTGGTCACCGCCCTCGTTGGAAAGAAACGCGCCAAACTCTTTCGCTTCCTTCTGCAGGCCTTCCAGGGTCGTAATCTCATGCCCGTCTGCACGAACTGCCAGAACAGAACAGGAAAGAACCGGACGTCCGTCCATCCACACGGTACAAAGCCCACAGTTTGCTGTTTCACAGCCTCTTTTCACGCTGCAGCAGCCGCATTCTCTGACAAAATCAAGCAGAAGCTGATCCGGCTCCACATCTTTTTGAATTTTTTTTCCATTTAATATCACATTAATGACCATTAGCGGTACCTCCTGCTGTTTTCAGAGCTCTTTTTACCAGAACCGCGGACAGATATTCTCTGTACTCTTTGGACGCACGCATATTTCCGCCAAAGATGACCGTTTCACGGACAAACGCTCCATACTGCTCTGCCGCCTTTTCTTTCTCATCCGGAGTCATTTCCGGATAATGAGTCAGCAATCCTTTCTCATCTCCCAGAAGAACTGCGCGGCCGGGTCTCGCGCCTACCGCCGTTCGAACCCCCTGTTCACTCAGACAGATACTGACAGCGAGAACCGGAAAATCCGTACTGCTGTTCCGGAAGCTTTCATATGCACAGCACATATTCTCTTTTTTTACGATAACATTCACAAGAATATCTCTGTCTTTTTTTCTGTTCACAAACTCCTTCAGCGGAATCCGACCTGCATGGTACAGCTCCACATAACTGTCCAGCGAAAGAAACATCGTCAGGACGTCTGAAAATCCGAATCTCCCGTAAATGCTTCCCCCGACTGTGGCACAATTCCGAAACTGAACTCCGACAATATGCCGCAGACTTTCACGAACTGCTCCCTGTGTCATTTGATTCAGGCTGTCATTCATTTCCAGCCGGCGCAGAGATACCATACAGCCGATCACGATCTCTTCATCCGTCTCCGTAATCTCGTCCAGTCCCAGTCCGGAAAGATCAATGGCCGTGTTGATATTGCGGTTACCCATTTTCATCCACACCATTCCACCGAGAATCCGTGCAGATTTTTTCTGATTCAGTTCATACGCTTCTTCCAGCGACTTAGCTTTCACATAATTTTTTATTCTGAGCATATTTTTTCTCTTTCCTCTGTATTTTTTTCATCAGGATGAACCATTTGTACCAAAATGCATGCCGTTTTTCTCCTGAAAAATCCCGCACAACGTACGACAGCTGCATAATACATCTGCATTATAGCAAATCAGACGGGATAATTCCAGTACTTTCAGAGATATTACATACCGGCATTCTGACATGTTTGTAAAATTTTTCCATCCATGACGATTTTTTTCATTATTTTCGCATATTTTTTGCACAAAATTATGGAAATTACAGAAGAATAATTGTATAATAATATCAACCATAAAGAAAGTGAGGGTTCACTAATGAAACAAAACAACATGTTAGCTATGATTTTAGCCGGTGGCCGTGGCAGCCGACTCCATGACCTGACCAACAAAGTAGCCAAACCAGCCGTATCATATGGCGGAAAATACCGCATTATCGATTTTCCGCTCAGCAACTGTGCAAACAGCGGCATAGATGTAGTCGGCGTACTTACCCAGTACGAATCTGTTCTTCTGAACAGCTACGTAGCAGCTGGCGGACGCTGGGGTCTCGACGCAAAGGACAGTGGTGTTTTCGTCCTTCCGCCCCGTGAGAAAGCTGATGCAAACCTCGATGTCTATCGCGGAACCGCAGATGCGATCTCACAGAATATCGACTTTATTGACAGCTATGATCCGGAATATCTTTTGGTTCTTTCCGGCGACCACATTTACAAAATGAATTATGCGAAAATGCTGGAATACCACAAAGAAAATAATGCAGATGCAACCATCGCAGTTATCGAGGTTCCGTGGAAGGAAGCGAGCCGTTTCGGTATCATGAACACAGATGAAGACGGACATATTGTGGAATTCGAAGAAAAACCTGCTGAACCAAAGAGCAACCTTGCTTCTATGGGTATCTATATTTTCAGCTGGAAAACCCTGCGTAAGCTTCTGATTTCAGACATGAAAAATGAAGCATCCAGCCATGACTTTGGAAAAGATATTATTCCTACCCTTCTTGCGGACAACCGCACTCTTATGGCTTATAAATTCAAAGGATACTGGAAAGACGTGGGAACCATCGATTCTCTCTGGGAAGCAAACATGGATCTTCTGAAATCGGACAATGAACTGAATCTGGATGACAGAACCTGGAACATCTATACCGAAGACATTGCAGCACTTCCGCAGTACATAGGCGCAGAGGCAGAAATCAATCACGCATACATCACACAGGGATGTATTATCGAAGGAAATGTTACCAATTCCGTATTGTTCACCAATGCAAAAGTCGGCCCCGGAGCAAAGGTCATCGACAGTGTTCTGATGCCAGGTGTTGAAGTTGCCGAAGGCGCTGTCGTGACACGTGCACTTGTGGCAGACGGAGTGAAAATCGGTAAAAACGCAGTCGTTGGAAGCGCAGACAGCGAGAACATCGAACTTGTGGCAAAACGCGTAAAGGGGGAAGAATAAGATGTTTTATAAAGCATTTGGAATTGTAAATACAACAAGGAGCGGTATCCGTGTGGAAGGCATGCAGGATTATCGCCCCATCGGTGCCCTTTCTTTCCTCGGCAGATACCGCATTATGGACTTCCCGATCTCCAATCTGAGCAACAGTGGGATTGACCGTATTCAGGTATATGTAAAAGACAACCCTCGCTCCGTGGTAGAGCACGTTGGAACCGGCCGTCACTACAACATCAACTCCAAGAGCGGACGTATGCAAATCCTGTTTTCTGATGAAAAGACCCAGGATATCTACAATACGGATATTGCTGCCTACTATGAGAACATGGAATACATCGATCTGATGCATCAGCCATATGTAGTAATCACTCCCAGCAACATGATCTTCAAACAGGATTTTGATGCCCTGATCAACCAGCATACAGAATCCGGAGCTGATATCACACTTCTGTACCACTCTGTGGACAATGCAAAAGAGCATTATTTAAATTGTGACACTCTGGAACTGAACAAGCAGAAAGGTGTTCTTGCCATCGAGAAAAACCGCGGAACAGCCATGAAGAAGAATATTTTCATGGATACCTATGTAATGAAAAAGGAACTGTTTGTGGAGCTTATTCATAAGGCAAGAAAAGAATCTTCCATGTACACAATGGCTCTGATCGTAAATCAGCTGTGCAGCGAGCTTGACGTTCGCGGTGTTGCGCACAAAGGTTACTTTGCAGCTGTTACAGATTTCAAGAGCTACTATGACGCAAACCTTTCTCTGATCAATATCAAAGATGCCAAACAGCTGTTTAACAATGAAGAGTGGCCAATCTACACCAAGACAAACGACTCCTGCCCGACACACTATCACAAAGTCGGCAAAGTAAAAGCATCTGTTATCTCCAATGGCTGTGATATCGAAGGTACGGTAGAAAATTCCGTAATCGGACGCGGATGTAAGATTTTGAAGGGTGCTGTTGTGAAAAACAGTGTCGTACTCGCAGAAAGCATTATCGGTGAAGATGTCGTTGTAGAGAACATGGTCATCGACAAAGGCGTTAAAATCTTAAAAGTAAAAGAAGTGAAAGGTACGCCGGAAAATCCCGGATATGCAAAGAGACTGGACACTCTTTAAGATTTGTTTCACTCAGACCTCAGACAAAGCCCCGTGGTGCAAAACATCACGGGGCTTTTTTGAAAAAAGAATATCAGTGTAAGCCGGACAGGATCTGCTTTTTCAGAAATTCATAAATCTGATTTTCGGTAGGCGGACAGCCATCCAGATAATTCCGGAATTTTCTGGTGCAGTGTCCGATTCCCAGTTCTCCCGTTCTTCCCCGAAATCCCTGTCCGATACAGATCTTTTCGGGAAGCTGATCCAGAAGTCCATCCTCCTTAAGCATATTCAGCGCCGGAATCAGATAACCGTAACAGGCACTGCAGGACTCTACTTCTTCCACCAGATCCTCCACTTCTATGACCTTTCTGGATTTCGGAAATACTGTTTCAGAGACATCCATTTTCCGGCAAAAACAGATCTGTGCCTTCGAAATATCCGCACATCCCACATTCAGTTCTTCTGCCATTTTCAGATATGGAACGTCTTCTGCTTCATAATGCATCATCTGACATACATATGCGTCCATCAGCACCGGATCACATCCTGCCAGAATCCGATTCATCTCCACCGGATGTCCTCCATCTTCAAAATCAAGATCCCCACAGATATTGTCTGTCACAATAAAATCCTGCCGGATTCCCGCATTCAGATGAGCAATGGGTTTATGCAGCCCCATCGCATGAAATCGCCGTTTCTCGGAATTCGGAATCAGTCCTTTCAGATTCTTCAGTGCACACGTGATCCTGGTCTGACAATGCCCCTTCAGAACCGGAACATTGATCAGGAAATCCACATCCAATGCCGCTTTACATATGTTCAGAAGCACTCCTGCACAGTCTGTTTGTACGCCTTTTTCCTTCTGCATATCCAGGAACGGTACCTGATATTTTTCGGATAATTCGAGATAACCGCAGACCCTGGCCGCTTCTTCCGTCTTATCTCCCACCCAGGAGCCTTCCAGCATCACAACATTTGTATATCCACATTCCTGAAGATATTCTATGATTCCGGCAACGATCTGAGGATGCGTTGTCGCTCCCCAGTCTGCTGTAGAAGGAGAAACCAGATTGGGTTTTATCCCGATCCGGAATTTGTCCAAATCTTCCTTCCCATCCTTTTTCAGAAAGCTCCTTTTCTGCATCAGATGCTCCTCCAGTCCGGACTCCCGCAGAAGCTCTTTTGTCATTTCTTTATAATCCAGTCCATGAATCATGTAAATCTGATTTTTTTTCAATGGTCACTCATCCTCCGCCGATGATTTCAGAATTCTTTCTTTTCCAGAATCGCCGCACTGATCCGGAAAGAAACTGTCAAAATCAGTATACACACGATCAGACACATTGTCATCCCCATAATTGTATGTCCGGACAGAAATTCTGTCAGAATCATTTCCATATCTTCTCCAAAAACCAGTTGAATCAGCTTTCCCACGGCAAATACAATTCCAAATATCAGAACAAACACGCCTATAAAGATGAACCGCACATTTTCAGGACGGAATTTGAATTCCACCGGAATACAGATGGCAACAGACATTACTGCGACCCAAAGGCCGGTACCGCAGCCCCAGAACCATTCCTGATAGTCTGTCACATTTCCGGTCACTTGGCAGATCGCCAAACTGATGATCATGGCAATAAACCAGCTGACCAGACAAAAACACATGCCGAAGATGTATTTTTCTGCCGCATATGTTTTCCTCGAAACCGGCAGTGTCATCAGAAAGGCCATGCCGTTATCCGCCTGATCAAATGAAACGGTATTTAACCCAATAACTCCTGACATAATTGAGACATAAGATACAAAAAAGATCGTATTCATGCCCGTCATAAACAGCATCATCACAGCTATCAGATAGGCTCCTGCATATAAACGCCGGTTTCCTTTCATCAATTCGATATCCTTAAGAATCAGACCTTTCATACCGCTTCCCCCTTTGCCATCAACATGATCACTTCATCTATGGATCCTTTTTCAATCGCAGCTTTCGGATAATTTTCCAGATAGAAAGCTTTCTGCCTGGTAAGACAGCTATATCCGTAATTTTCTTTTTTTACCCGTAGAATAAAATTTTTATCGAGCGCATCATATTCCGCCGGACTTACTCTCAGAATTCCATACTGTTCCAAAAGTGTATCCGTATCTTCATGAAGAACGATTCTGCCGTGATCGATCATATAAACATCGTCACAGAATCCCTCGAGATCTGAAGAAATATGCGAACTGATCAGGATGGAACGCCCTTCCGTCTCCATATATTCCCTCAAAAGAGTAAGGATCTCATCACGTGCGATGACATCCAGGCCAGCTGTCGGTTCATCCAGAATTAAAAGTCTGGCCCCATAGCTCATCGAAAGAAGAACCTTCAGCTTTGCCTTCTCTCCGGTAGAAAAAGATCCTATTTTCTGATTCACAGGAAGCTGAAAATATTTGCACTTCTCTTCAAACCACATTTTATCAAATTCCGGATATAACGCATTCATAATCTTTGAGACAGAAGAGACACTTAATGTTTTGTTAAATCCGCCTTCCGCAAAAAGTACAGCAATCTTCTCACGGTCTTCCGGTTTCATTTCTGTTGATTTTTTTCCGAATATCCGAATCTCTCCGCTATCCGGTCTGATCAGATTCATAATGGCTTTAAATGTAGTGCTTTTTCCTGCACCATTTGCCCCAATCAGTGCAGTCACACAGCCTTCCTCTACTCGCAAGCTGCAGTCCAGCGAAAAACTATCGTATGTTTTTCGAACATGATTCAGTTCCAGCATTTTTTCCAACCTCCATAATACCATGTGCAATGATTAAAATGATTCGTTCAGATCCTCCATCAGCAATTCAAAAACTTCACGGATTTCATCCTTGGAAAGACCACTGACGCGTCCCTTTCGGATGATCTGTTCCATTTCCGTTTCAATTGCTTTCTGGCGCTCTTCTTTCAGAAGCCCCGGATTTGTCCCTGCAATAAAACTGCCTTTTCCATGTATCGTCTGAATAAAACCCTCTTCTTCCAGTGCATCATATGCTTTTTTTACCGTCAGTGCACTTATTTTCAGTTCTTTGGAAAGAGTTCTCACCGAGGGAAGGGGATCCTGTTCCTTCAAGGTTCCCTGGATAACAGCTGATTTAATCTGAGAAGCCACCTGTTCATAAATCGGCTGCATCGAAGTATGATTTATGATGATCTGCATGCAATCTCTCCTCCTTGTACAAACAGTATATAACAGTATAATACTGTTGTCAACTGTTTTATACTGTTTATCTGAATTTATATGGAATAAATTGGAAAAATTCCCAAGAAAAAAATCTCAGATTCCGAAGAATCTGAGATTTTATTGTATAAACCTCTTTACCAGTCTGCAAGACTCCAGTCTTCCGGCGCATCCTCCACTGTGGATTTACGTACGACAAGCTTGGCCTCCATTTTAATTCTCTGCACTTCTTCCGGCGCATCCTCAGCATTTTCAATCCTGTCGATCAAAATCCTGGCAGCCTCAATTCCGGCATGCCTTTTCTGAATATGAATCGTAGACAAAGAAGGCTGTACGACGCCCGACAGGAACACATCATCATATCCCATCAGTTTTATATCCTGTGGGATTCGTTTTCCAACCTCCTTTAAGTACCGCATAGTACCGATTGCCATCTGATCATTTGCACAGAAAATACCATCTGCATCCGGAACATTCTCCAGCAGAATCTTTGCAGCTGTATAACCGCTCTGATGGGTATAATTTCCCTGAACGATCATCCTCTCCTCTACCACAAGACCGTTCTCTGCCATACAATCCCGGTACCCTTTCACACGCTCCTGAGCGATTTCCAGCACCATGGCACCTGTAATATGACAGATTTTTTTACATCCGCAATCGATCAGATGCTGAACTGCACTTTTGGCATTATTGTAACTGTCAAAATAGACCGAGTCGATGCCCACACTTGTAAGATCACGCTCTATACTGACCATCGGTATCTTTTTGTACCGATTGGCGTCCTTCTTGATCTGGGCAAAATATTCCTCTTCTTCCTCATCAGGAACCATCGTCGCAAAAATAATACCATCCACTCTGGAGGAAATGAGTTTTCGGAAAACGTCCCGCTCTCTTTGCATTCCACCCTTTCCACCGTATGCCGTCTGTGTATCACAAATTACAAGCTGATACCCTTTTTCTACTGCCACGGAATTGATTCCTTTTACAACATATGGATAGAATACCCCACACATATCTTCCGTAATCACACCAATGATTCCGGTCCTGTTATTTTTCATACTTCGCGCAATAGGGTCCACCTCATAGGATAAAGCTTCAACCGCCTCCTCCACTCGTTCTTTCAATTCAGGACTGACATACTTTGATTTATTTAATACATTCGAAACCGTGGAGATGGATACCCCCGCTCGCTTTGCTACATCTTTAATACCGCTCATTTTATTCCTTAACACCTCGAAAAAATACCCATAATTAATATATATTATACGAGATTTCGAAAATTTGCACAAGAGTAATTTGTAATTTTCTTATATTATATGCAAAAGCACCCAGAAATAACAAAAACTAATTGCTTTTCTTTCCCACGAACATTATAATATGAATTACAGAAAAACCTTTTTCCAATTCATATACCAAGGAGGATTCAAAATGACTTACGATCTGGATATCTTAAAAAAACAGGAAGAGCTTCTTCAATTTGACCATTTTAATTACGAAGACGCTTACGCACTTGGCACCTTCATGGTGGAGCACGCACGCAAAAACAACATCACCATCGCCGTATCCATCCGCATGAACAATGGCTGCATTGTATTCCAGCACTGTCCGGACGGAACCAATCTGTTAAATCAGAAATGGATGGACCGCAAATTCAACACCGTGAAGCTTATGGAACGCAGTTCCCTGCTCTCCGCACTGATCTGGAAAAAAGACGGTGACACACCTGCCGTACACGGTCTTGCTGGTGAAGATTATGCACTCTGCGGCGGCGGATTCCCAATTCGAATCAAAGGAAGCGACACCGTAATCGGTGCTGTCATCTCTTCCAATTTGTATCACATTGCAGATCACGAATTTGTAACAGAATGCCTGCGAAAATTCCTGAACTGCCCGGAGGCACCAGAATTTCCATACACCATTCCGTAATAAATTCAGCTTACCCATAAAACAAATTTGAGTAATATCCTGAGAAAAAACAAACTCCGAGACCTGAAAGTCCCGGAGTTTGTTTTTAAAAAACGGAGGGACTCAATTATTTACCCTGTCCGTAATATGCATTTGCACCATGCTTTCTGTAATAATGTTTGTCCTGAAGCTCCTGCGGTGCAGGTTTTACCTGAGGGTTGATCTGCTCACAGCGAGTAGCCATTTTGGCAACTTCTTCCAGAACGACTGCATTATGAACTGCCTCATGTGCGTCTTTGCCCCATGTGAACGGTCCATGATTCTTGCACAGAACCGCCGGAACTGCTTCATAGTCTTTGTCCTTAAAGTAATCAGCAATCAAAACACCGGTATTCTTCTCGTAAGCTTCCTCAATTTCCTCTTTGGTAAGATTGCGGACACATGGAACTTCTCCGTAGATGTAGTCTGCATGTGTGGTTCCATAGCAGGGAATGGAACGTCCTGCCTGTGCCCAGCTGGTTGCCCAGGAAGAATGGGTGTGTACGATTCCGCCGATGTTCGGAAATGCATTGTACAGAACAACATGTGTAGCTGTATCAGACGACGGATTGTATTTTCCTTCAACTTTATTTCCCTGCAGGTCAACAACTACCATATCATCCGGTGTCAGTTTGTCGTAATCCACACCGCTTGGCTTGATTACAAACAGACCTTTTTCACGGTCAATGCCGCTCACATTGCCCCAGGTAAAGGTTACCAGACCGTATTTCGGCAGATCCATATTCGCTTTGTAAACTTCTTCTTTCAGTTTTTCAAGCATTTTCTTTACTCCTTTATTCCTATCCTTTGAATCGCTTAGTCACCCCGTCCAGTGTCCATATGTCTGCGCATGCAGGCACGCTCCGTCATATGGCTGCTGTCCGGGAATTTTATACAACATTAAACCTGTGCATCCAGAATCGGGCGCATCATGCCAACTGCCTGATCCAGATCTTTCTTCCATTCCGGATTTCCGGTGTACCACATTTCTGTTACATATCTGCGCACACCTGCTTTCCAGGTTTCCTCAATGACAGCCTGGAAATTCACATGACCGGTTCCAAAAGGAACTTCACGGAATACTCCCGGGACTGTTTCTTTTAAGTGAACGGCATCCAGATGTCCAAGACCTGTGCGAATATCAGCAAGTACATCGGTTCCATAAGTAACCGCTGCATTGGTGATATTTCCCATATCCGGGTATACGCCCAGATATGGAGAATTCACAAGATTTACATATTTCATGGATTTTTCTACCGTATTCATAAACTCGGTTTCCATGGTCTCAAAGCCAAGGACAATACCCGCTCTTGCAGCCATACGCTCACATTTTTTAAGATTCTCTCCGAATCGTTCTACCGTTTCCGGTGTGGACTCTTCATAATATACGTCATATCCTGCAAGCTGAATGATACGAATTCCCAGATCATCTGCAAGCTGGATGGCTTTTTCCATAATCTCCATTCCTCTTGCACAGGTTGTCGGATCATTGCTTCCGATCGGATATTTTCTGTGCCCGCTCAGACACATCGTACGAATGGGAAGTCCTACCTCGTACATGGTCTTTACCAGTTCCAGACGTTCTTCCTTTGTCCACTCCAGACGGGAAAGTTTTGCATCGGTCTCATCAATACTGATTTCCACAAAGTCATATCCGGCAGCCTTGGCTGTTTCCAGCTTTTCTTTCCAGGTCAGGTCTGCAGGCATGGCTTTTTCATATAAACCTAATGTATATGCTCTCATAAGCTACTCCTTAACTAATCAGCGGAATCTCATATCCCCAGGATTTACGGATGCCGTCCATGATTTCCATAACTTTGATGGTCTCACTGTGCGGAGCTTCCGGACACTCGATTTCGCCATTTTTCAGTGCACGCATACATGCCATAACTTCGTACTCATATCCTGTGATCTGCTTCGGAACTTCGTAGCAGGCGATCTCTTCATACTGATCGTTGAATACAGTGATCTTTTCCGGATTGTTGATGTTCGTGATCTCAATATATCCTTTGGTTCCGAAGATTGCTGCGGTACGGTTCTGTGCTGCATAAACGTTGCACTGCATCGTTGCCATCTTGCTGTCATCGAATGTCATGTTGATCAGATCGATCATATCTACGCCGTTTTTGAATACTGCTGATGTTGTGATATCTGTGATGTTATCACCGAAGATCATACGTGCAAAGTGAATCATGTATACACCTACGTCAAGAAGTGCGCCGCCGGCAAAGTTTACATCCCAGATTCTCGGAACCGCGCTTAACTCGTATCCAAGGTTTGCATCGATAGAAGTAACCTCTCCGATCACACCACTCTTAATTACGTCATCGATCATCTTTCTGGACGGCATATATCTTGTCCAGATTGCTTCCTGAAGAAGAAGCTTCTTCTCTTCAGCCAAAGCGATGATTTCTTTTGCCTGATCTGCATTAACAGTGAAGGATTTTTCGCAGAGAACATTTTTGCCGCCTTCCAGCATGATCTTTGTAAATTTGTAGTGCAGAGAATGCGGCAGAGCAATGTAAACAAGATCTACTGCGTCATCTGCAAGAATCTCTTCATAAGAGCTGCAAACCTTTGTATAACCATATTTGTCTGCCAGTTCCTGTGCTTTTTCAATGGTGGTATCACAGATGATATATGGTTCTACTTCCTCCATACCATAGATTGTAGCAGACATTTTATGTGCGATTGCACCAGCTCCCAAGATTGCCATTTTAAACATAATCAGTTTCCTCTCTTTCTGTCTTTACCTAGTTTTTGAAATGCTCCCATGCACTGCTTAATCCATCGATAACCGCACGGTAGGTTGCATATTTTTCCTCGTAGATTTCCTTGTATTCCGGACGAGGATTGATCGTCTTCGTGATCGTTACGGTTCTGCTGATGGCTTCCTGGTAATCTTTATAGATTCCCGCTGCAATACCTGCAGCCATAGCCGCACCCTGCGCACCCAGCTCTTTGTCTGCGATCACATCGATCGGGATCTGCAGTGCATCTGCAAAGATCTGTACCCATACGTCAGAATTAGCCGCACCGCCGGAAAGACGAATGCTCTTCGGTACTTCTCTGTTTCTCAAAAGCTTTTTCACGTGAGTTACATGGGAGAATACAATTCCCTCATATACTGCACGAAGCATATGCTTCTTGCTATGGTAAGCAGTCAGACCTACGAAAGTTCCTTTTGCCAGAGCATCTTCGTTGGAACCATTTAAGAACGGCAGGAAGATAATGTTGTTGTCCTGCGGCTCGATCGAAGCCACCCACTCGTTGGTAATGTCGTAAACAGAACCGCCGTTTGCCTTTGCTTCTTCCTTCTCATAGTTCATCAAATTACGGATAAACCATTCCATATTTCCTGCAGATGTCGGGCTGCTCTCCTCGATCAGGAAGTAGCCAGGCATACAGAACATGGAATTTAATGCAACTGTTCCGTTCGTAACCGGAGCTTTACCGATAAACTCGTTGATACTCCAGGTTCCGGCGATCATACACATCTGCTCTTCATCGGAAAGTCCGGATGCAATACCGCAGGCATTTACGTCAAACATTCCTGCCGCAACCGGAATTCCTTCCGGAAGAAGCGTTTTCTCACTGGCCTCTTTTGTCACATGACCGCAAACCTCTGCGGAGTAACGAAGGGGCGGAAGCTTTTCATAGCAGTCTTCCAGTCCGTACAGAGCCATCAGCTCTTTGTCATGCTGTTTGGTGACCATGTTTACCAGATTTCCGCCGGAGCAGTCTGTGTACTCGCTGTATGCTTCGCCAGTCAGCATGAAACGGATATAATCCTTTACTGCGAAAATATATTTTGTATTCTCAAGAACTTCCGGTTTGTTTTCTTTAAACCACGCCAGAAGGCTTACCGGCTGAACAGCCAGAATTTCCTGGAAGGTCTTTTCGTATACTTTTTTGTTCGTGCCGTCTTTGTACCATTTTTCTACCTGCGCCCATGCACGGGTATCGGTAGACATAATACCGTTGTAAGATGGTTTTCCATCATATCCAACCATATAGAGACCTTTTCCGGCACCGGAGAAGGATACACCGGCGATATCTTTCGGGTCAACTCCGCTTTTCCGGATACACTCTCTTACTGCCTGTGCATTTACTTCCCAAAGTTCGTTCAGATCTTTTTCGGTATAGCCAGGTTTTGGGGTAAGCGTTACGGTAGGTACACTTGCAACAGAAATCTGTTTTCCGTCTTCATCAAAAAGCGCAGCTTTGGAAAAAGTACCGCCATTGTCAATTCCCAATAAATATTTCATGTTTTCCTCCTGAAAAGAAACGTTATTCTGATAAAGGAAACAGCCCAGGGTATTTTCCTATATCAATAAGTCATATCCTGAGCTGTCATTTTTCACCTGATGAATCAGGCATAGGAATTATTATTCAGCAACTTCCTGCGGAACACCCGGGCAGTTCGGTCCGAAATGTTTCAGGACAACAAGCGGCTCAACCTTACTTGTATTTGTAATAGTAACACCTTCTGTAGCAGCTTTTTCGGATACGAAGAATTCGTCAGAGCTCTGCTGTCCGAAATGAAGCAGTGTAGGTGCTTCACAGTCATAAACGCCGAATTTGCCATGACCCTGAACAAAGATACATCCGTAAGCAGCACCGTCTTTGATCACTACCGTCTGGCCCGGATTTACGGTCAGCTCTTTTGCAGCGATGTATGGATTTGCATAGGTGATCCATTTCTGTGTATACTGCTCTGTCTCTGTCTCAACGATCGGTTTGCGGAAATAGTGTTTTCTGTAGTGAGGATCTACGTTCTTCTCCCAGTCAAGAAGTTTGAATACATCCTCTACATCCTTCTGTCCTTCCGGAAGCTCTTCATCCAGCATTTCCGGAGGATAAACTTCACCGGATACGATGTTCTCATATACAGAGTTTACATCGGAGTTCCACTGCGGCTCATAAGTCAGCACAGAAGCCGGTGCATGAATAACGCCTGCCGGTGTATACCATCCTGTGCCAAGCTCGATTCTGTATGCTCTGGACAGATCCGTGATTCTGGTGTCATCGTCTGCAAAGTGACGGATTCTGTCTTTGATTTCTTCCGGATCTACATCCGGATCAAATCCGAAATATGTATAGTTTGCTTCACCAAAATAGTTGTTTAACTGTTTCGGGAAATAGTAGCATTCCGGTTTTCCAAGTTTGCCAACTCTTGCAGCATCCTCGAATGTCAGGTGAAGATGATGGAACAGCGGGTTTTCATTATCAAAGAATTTGGAGTACATTGGCCATCCGTTGTATTTCTCCATCAGTTCTTTACCAACCAGTTCTTCTTTCAGAACTTTCACTGCAGTACGAAGGGAGAATTTCTCATCGCTGTCATAATCCACGCAAACATATGCCATACCTTCGTCAGCTTTTGCCAGTTCACCGTTCTGTGCAGCGATGGTAGATGCAAACCATCTCTCTGTGATGGAACCTCTTGCCATTCCGAATGCGAAGTAATCATCCGGATGAAGTTTCAGTCTGCGTCCTGCTTTACCGAATCTTCTCGGAACGAATGCCGGGAACAGTCTTAAGATGCCCTCGCCTTTTTCGAATGTTTCGCGGATTACGCTCTCATCCTCTGTTGCATTCTTTACAACAAGATTTCCGGTTTTCTTGGCTTCGGCCAGTCTGGCATCCAGATCTTCGCCGGCTTTGATGGTTAACTCTTTTTCAGTCATTTTTATGTCCTCCTTCATATTATTTTCATTTAATAATCATTTTTATCTGTTTTTTATTGCTTCCAGCTCTTCTCTTCCTTTGATGATCTGGAAGGTCAAATGATATTCTACAGATTCTCCCGCATCCAGATATTTCATGGATCCGTTTTCAATTGCATCTGCAATTCCGTCGATGGTAACATTACCCGGTTCCAGGCCCATAACGTAATCTCCTGCTCCCATCATTTTCCACTGTACGAAATGATCCAACGTAGACAGATCAACATCAATGGCGATACCAAGATCCAGATTCGGATTAAAGATTGCCACAACAGAATGATTATCTGCATACGGTTTCAGAGTGTGATAATAGCACATCTCTTCATAATCCGGATCTGCCTCCTGTGTCTTCATCCAGCAGTCCATTCCTTCCTGGGAATGTGCTGTTCTGGGCTTCGTCTCGAGTGCGGGAATGTATACTTCACTGTCCGGCGTCAGAATCGGATAACCAATGTTGCAATGATATAAGATCATATGTCTTACTTTTTTATATCCCTCATTGGTCACTTTATCGCTGACAGTAAATTTTCTTTCCTTATAGTAACATTTGATTTCTCTGTCCAGTGTCAGCTTCTCGCCAAAAATGATCGCATCTCTTACCCTTCCCTTAATGTCAACGTAAGGGGTCTCTCCATCCTCCACGATGGAATAGCTGACATCTTCTGCAGGTGTATGCGAAATATTTCCGTGAAGACCGTAGGACTGGCCCTCATATTCACAAGGTGCACCTGCCAGCTTTAAGCCACAGGTAGTCATGAATCCCGCTGTAAAGCTCTTAAGGAATCCCAGACCCTTATCGTCAAAATATTCTGGTGCAACCACGCCGCAGGGAGAAATAAATCCGATATTTTCACCGCAGAAATCAACGTATGGAATATCCATTCCGCGGCTGATATTTACATCAAAATGCATTCCTGAACGGTTCTGTACATCAAGAAGCTCCACATCTTTCGCTTTTCCGTCCTGCATTTTGATTTTTTTGACCCTCATAAGCTGGTCTTTATGTCCGATATATTTTTTCTCTTCTTGATAGTTCATAGATTCTCCTTATACACAAACACCCTTCTGGATAATGATATTGGCATAGCGGGATGTATCCCCTGTCTGTACCACTACGAATGCATCCTCTGCCTGTTTATAGAAAGGAAGTCTGTCAATAAATTCAAATTCATGGAAAGCATCGTCCTGATCATATTTGGTCAGAAGCTCTCTGTATGTCTCCCAGATTTCCGGAACCGGCTCTGTAGGAAGGTTTTTCATCAGTCGAACCGGGTTGGGAACAAAATAATCCAGCGGGAACAGCTGCAGGATTGCCTCTAAAAGCTCCGGAATCTTAATTCCATCCATACGGATGATTCTCTTTGCGTGGGCAGTGCCGGGAAAACCTGCGTCTGCGATTACAATATAATCGGAATGTCCCATTTCCATCATACATTTTACTAATTCCGGAGGAAGAATCTGTGGTATATTCCTTAACATATTCTGATTCCTTTCTGTACGGCATGGTTCTCCACGCCTTTTTAAAAAGGCACCGCCGCAAAGCCCTCTCTTTATGTTGCTTTGCCAGCGGTGCCTTGCCTTATGTCATCTCATTCTAGTATTCGTCTGTCAGAGCAGTGTCAATTTTCCGCTGCTTCTTTCGTAATTATTCTGCTGTCAATTATTTGATCGCGTCTTTGCCGCCTTCAAGGTATGCTTCAACGTTTTCTGCAGTGATCGGCAGGAACGGGATACGGGTATCTTTTTCGAACTCTTCACCCTTTGCTGCTGCAAGTGCTACTTCTACACCAACTTCTCCCTGTCCAGCGGAGTCCTGAAGAACGGAGATAGCCATTTCGCCAGCTTTAACTGCATCAACTGCCTCGTCAAGACCATCTACACCACCGATGATGATGTCGTCTCTTCCAGCTGCTTTGCAAGCGGAAAGTACACCAAGAGCCATGTCATCGTTCTCGCAAACGATTGCTTTGAGATCTTCGCCGTATGTGGTCAGCCAGTCTTCTGCAAGAGCCATAGCTTCGTCACGTTTCCAGTTCGCTGTCTGGCAGGAAAGTACTTCGAATTTGTCAAGCATTCCAACTGCTTCAAATCCAGCGTAACGTCCAACCTGTCCGGACTGACCCATCGGTCCTTCTACGATACAGATCTTGGAGCCTTCTTCCAGATTGTCAACGAACCACTGTCCAAGGATTTCACCGGATTCCTGGTCTGTACATCCAACGAATGCAGTGTAGTTTTCATCAGCGATGTCACCATTGTCAACGATGATCGGGATACCAGCTTCGTTTGCCATGGAAACAACCGGTGCGCTTCCTTCGATATCCTGCGGAATAACGATGATTGCATCAACTTCCATTGCGATGAAGTTCTCAACGTCACTGATCTGTTTGTTGGTGTCACCAGAAGCATCTGCCATGATCAGTTCGCAGCCAAGCTCTTTTGCTTTTGCTTCAGCAGCATCTGCGATGTTCTTTACGAACATATCAGAGTTGTCTTTGGAAGAAAATCCGATTGTGATCGTTTCTTCTTCTGCAGCCACGCTTACAGTAGCCATTGCGCTCATGCTTGCAACCATTGCAACTGTTAATAAACCGCTGATAATCTGTTTTTTCATTTTTGTTTCCTCCTTAATATTAGGGTTTTTTATTTTTAATATCACGTGGATATTAAATTCATTGATTGTCCTTATGAAATTGTAAATGACAGTTTTTCTGATTCTCTGATTATTCTTTGGATCCTTTGGATCTCATATCCAGGAATACTGCGATGATGATCAGCAAACCTTTTACAATCTGCTGATAGAAGGAGTTGATGTTCAAAAGGTTCATGGAGTTACTCAGAAGACCGATGATTACGAAACCTTCAATTGTACCGAACAGAGATCCGATACCACCACTCATACTTGTTCCGCCGATTGCTGTTGCTGCGATGGCATCCATCTCGTAGGATTCACCTGCAGTCGGCTGACCGGAGCTGATACGTGCTGCCAGGATCAGACCTACCAGCCATGCACAAAGAGATGAGAATACAAATACGAAGAGTTCCACTCTTTTGGTACGTACACCGGAAAGTTTTGCTGCGTTTTTGTTGCCGCCGATTGCGAATACGTAACGACCGAAGGTTGTCATATTCAGGATCACTACACCGATGATACATACGATAATCAGAAGGATGATCGGAATCGGAATACCAAGGAAGCTTCCCTGACCAATCGCTTTGAATGCCTCGTTTTTGATTGCGTAGGGTTTACCATTTGAGTAAGCCAGTGCAAAACCACGACCAATGGTCATTGTGGAAAGTGTTGCGATAAATGGCTGGAATCCTACATAAGCAATCAGATATCCGTTGATCACACCTACCAGCATGGATGCCAGAAGTCCAATCAGGCTTGCCAGTGCCCAGTTCATACCACGTTCCATCAGGGAACCTGTGATAACACCTGTGATTGCTACTACAGATCCTACAGACAGGTCGATGCCGCCGGTCAGAATTACGAAGGTCATTCCTACTGCCAGGATACCATTTAAGGAAATCTGTCTTAAAATGTTTGTAATGTTATTTGTTTTCAGGAATACAGGAGACAGAAAGCTCATCACAATCACAATTGCAAGGATTACAAACAGCAATCCGAACTGTCTCAGAATTTTTCCCATATCTTTTTTCTGCGTCATTATTATTCTCCTCCAAATGCTAAATTCAGTATTGTCTGCTGGGACTGTGCTTCTTCACCCTCCAGCTCACCTTTTACCTTACCGTTTGCCATAACTATAACTCTGTCACTCATGCCGATCAGCTCCGGCATTTCTGAAGAAATCATAATAATTGCAATTCCCTGTTTTGCCAGGTCTACCATGATATTGTAGATCGCTGCTTTCGCACCAACGTCAATACCTCTGGTCGGCTCATCCATGATCAGTACCTTCGGCTCTGACAGCAGACATTTGGCAAGAACGACTTTCTGCTGGTTACCACCGGAAAGACTGGATACAAGATCGTCAATACCATTCATCTTGGTTGCCATCTTTTCTGTATATTCTTTCGCAGTACTTCTCTCTTTTCCTTTATTAATAAACGATGCATTTGCAAGTATGTCAAAATTCTGTAATGATACGTTTTCCTTAATGCTTCTGCACAGAACCAGTCCGAGCTGTTTTCTGTCTTCCGATGCCATAATGATGTGATTGTTGATTGCATCCTTCGGATGTTTGATCACAATCTGTTTTCCTTCCAGAATGATCTCTCCGGAATCCAGCTTGTCATATCCAACCAAGGCTCTCATGACTTCGCTTCGTCCGGCACCTACCAGACCGGCCATACCAAGAATTTCTCCTGCACGAACCTTCAGGTTCACGTTCTCGAATACGCCCTTTCTCGTGAAGTTCTTCAGTTCCAGAACAACATCACCTTTTTTTGCGGTATTTTTCGGATAACCACCTTCCAGCTCACGACCAACCATCATGTTGATCAGCTGTTCACGGGATGCGTCTTTTACTTCCACACATCCGATAAACTGTCCGTCTCGAAGTACGGAAACGCGGTCAGCTAATTCGAAAACTTCTTCCATACGATGGGAGATGTAAATGATTCCCACCTTTTTACTTCTTAAGCTGTCGATAATCTTGAATAATGTTACGGTTTCCTTGTCTGATAAAGAAGATGTAGGCTCATCCATGATAATTACTTTTGAATTATAGGAAACCGCCTTGATGATCTCCATCATCTGAATCTGTGCAATATTCAGATCCTTCATTTTCATATTTGGTCTGATAAAACCATCCAGTTCATACTCTTTCAGAAGCTCCATGGTCATGCGGTTTAATTCTTTTTTATCCACAAACGGCAGACCTTTAATTTTCTTCTGCTCTCTTCCAAGGAAAACATTTTCTGCAACTGTCATTTCCGGAATCGGGCTTAATTCCTGATGAATCATGGAAATACCTGCATCCAGAGCATCTCTTGCAGATTTGAAATCTACTTCTTTGCCATCCAGAACAACTTTTCCTGCATCCTTTGTATAGATACCCATGATGATCTTCATTAAGGTGGACTTACCTGCACCATTCTCACCCATCAGAGCGTGAAGTTCACCTGGTTTAATACAAAGTTCTGCACCTTTTAATACGGTTACTCCGGAGAAAGATTTGTCAATTCCTGTGGCCTCCAGTATGTATTTGCCTTCCAAGCTTTCTCTCCTCCTTTAAATTTCTTCTATTTGATGATCAAATCCGGGTTCTCGGAGAAGTGTTTCAGAATTACGATCGGATCCGTTGTGGATGGATTTGTAATCGTGACACCCTCTCTTGCTGCCTTCTCTGTCACAAAATATTCGTCGTGTGTCAGCTCGCCATAATGAATCAGTGCCGGAGATTCGATCTGCCATTTTCCAAAGGTTCCATGACCTTCCAGACAAATCAGTCCGTATGGTGCGCTGTCTTTAATAGTTACAGTATGTCCCGGAAGTACGGTCAGGCGCTTCGCACTGACTGTCGGACATTTATAGCAGATCCACTCTTCGATATAGCCTTCCGCCTTCATCTCTTCCATCGGTTTCACCGGAAGCGGTTTCATGAAGCGGTTCTTATGGAAATTAGGATCTACGTTTACTTCCCAGTCGATCACATCCAGAAGGTATTCATAATTTCCGATTTCTTCCTTCGGTGTGTTCTTCCAGAGAAGATCTTCTCCTACGATCTGTCCGTTCAGTAATACGGACTGATACATCGCATACACATCTGATGCAAACTGCGGTTCATACGTACACAGGCTTCCAGGTGCATGCATTACTCCCGGAGGAACATCCCAGCCTGTATCAAGATCCAGCTTATATGCCATAGCCAGAGACAAAATGCTGTTGTCGCCTTTTGTAAACGCTTTCAGGGATTCCAGTACCTCTTCTTTGGTGGTTTCCGGATTGAATCCGAAAAATGTGAACGGAAATTCGCCGCCGTGGTTATTTAACTGTGACGGGAAGAAATACATTTCCGGCTTTCCTGATGCTCCAACTCTTGCTGCATGCTGATCTCTGTGATGAATGTGATGAGGAAGAGGACCTGCATTGTCAAAGAATTTTGAGAACATTGCCCATCTGTGATATTTGTTCCAGAGGGTTTCTCCAATCACTTCTGCGCCCAGCAGATCTACTACATCACGAAGAAGAATTTTCTCTTTTCCTTCTTCATCTACAACCACGTAGCTCAAACCTTCGTCTTCCGGAGTGCCCGGTCCGTTCTCTGCCCATGTAGTGGAAGAAAACCAACGCTCATCAATGCCGCCTCGCTGTCCCAGAACAAAATAGTCATCCGGGTGAAGCTTGATACGTTTTCCTGGTCTGCAGAATGCTCTCGGTACCCACGTAGGAGCTAATCTTAAAATTCCGCCTCCCTGCTCCAACGCCTGCTCTGCCAATCTCTTATGATCTGACATATTCGATCCTTCCTTTCCTGATATTCTGTTTTTCTGTTTTGAAAAACGTTTTTCCGATAATTTAAAAAATATATCGATATATTTCAATTGTGCATATTGACTATATTTCTTTTTAGGTAAAACGTTTTTCTTGTTAAGATGTTTATATGATAAATCAGAAAAACGTTTTTGTCAATTGGATTCAATCAAAAAATTGATCTTTGTGAATAGTGAAACGTTTTTCCCCTTAAAATTTGTATAATATTCACAAAACCCAATACATACATGAACAATCTGTCAAAGATATCCTGTGAATATAAAAGAAAAAAGACCCTGACAGTCTGAATTTTTCCAGACCATCAAGGTCACTTTTCTATATCAACGTAAGCGGACCGGATTCCGGCATTTTATTGTTTCATTCATACTTCCTGTTCGATAGCCCAGAAGATCCAGTGTTACATAGGAAAACCCGAAACCTTGCAACTGCTCATAGATTTCTTTCCTGGTTTCTTCCTGCAGGTAGACAAGCCCAGTTTCTTTGACAGAATCCTTATGTCCTTTTTGTCAAGTCCGCACACTCTCAGCGGACTTTTCACCCCTAATTCGGCTATGGCCTAAAGTCCCGGACGGTAATCCCCGTTATCATCCAGATTGGAACCTTCCACTATTTCCTCAATTCCTTCTTTTTCCGCAATCTTCCAGATTTTTTCAAATAGTTCTCTCTTACACAGATAACAACGATTTTTCGGATTCTGACAAAATCCATCTATTTCCAGTTCTTCGGATTCCACCACAATATGACGAATACCTTCCTTTTGACAAAATGCCTTTGCTTCCTCCAGTTCCCTTTGGGGAAAAGAACAGGACATCGCTGTCACTGCGACACACTTTTCTCCCAACTCCTCATGAGCCACTTTCAGTAAGAAAGTGGAATCTACTCCACTGGAAAAGGCTACTGCTGTACTTCCCAATGTTCTGATATTTTTTTTCAATAAGTTGAGTTTCTCTGTCTGATGCTCAGACGGAGAGGGAATATCCATATAGACAGATTCTTTCATAATTCAATCAACTCCTGAGACAAGATTTGTCAAGGGTAGTTTCTGCTAAAATGATTTTTTTCCAAAAACAGTAAATGTGATTTTGTCACAGAGAGCGCCTCTGAAACAGGCTATACTACAAATAGAAAATATGGAGGTATATACATGAAAAGATTTATTCCTCTTTTAATGGCTTTACTGTTTTTGTCCGGTTGTGGAGCCGTATCTGCTGAAAAAACCTATCGACAGATTACCATGGAGGAAGCTGTCACGATGATGGAGGAGGAAA
>JALEJS010000041.1 GCA_022769545.1 Blautia sp.
TTTCCGGCTTTTGGCTTATTATAGATGTTTTTTGACATAAATACCACTATTTTTGTAAGAAAAAACTTCCACCCCGTGGAATTTAATCCTACAAGGTGGAAGTAACTCTTACAAAGTGGAATTAACTTTTACAAGTGACCATTCCACCTTCCGAAATCCAGATGCATTGCGGCCTGTCTTAAATATTCAGATTCCCGAAATCAATCGAAAAATCGGAATAGATCCCTGATTGTACGGAATCCGTAAATGAATATTCCCAGGTATCCTCTGATTCAAAGCTGTATACAATGATGCGGCTTTTGTCCGGATCTACAATCCAGTACTCCCGTACACCTGCAGTTCTGTATATGAAAAGCTTCGTGAAATAATCCATTCTTCTGCTGCCGGGAGAGACTACTTCAATAATCCAGTCAGGAGCACCTGCACATCCTTTGTCATTGAGCTTGTTACGGTCACATATAACGCTGATATCCGGTTCGACATAGTTATTATCGTTTTCATTCAAAAATACGGCAAACGGGGCGATATACGTCTTGCAGGAACCATGTTTGGAGTCAATGTAATCTGCAATTTTGCGGTAAAGCGTTCCGGCGATATCCTGATGCTTCCTGGCAGGAGGCGCCATGTAATAGATCCGACCGTCAATCAGTTCTGCCCTGGTGCCTTCCGGAAGGGCGTAAATATCTTCTATGGTATAGAGGTTTTCTTTTGGTAACGGCATAATAACACATCCTTTCCTGAGTTACTGAATAATATCCGGACAGCGAACATGAGACAGACCTGTCCGGTTCGAATAAACGGAGTATTGCGGATCATGCATAGTCACGTTTCATGCGTTCTTCTATGGCTTTTTTGATGTAACCATTTACAGTTTCTCCTGCGGAATCTGCAGCAGTTTTTATTTCTTCGTACTTTTCCTTCTGGACATCCAGAGGAATACGCTTTAATGCCTTTTTGGCATAATTGTATCTTGCCTGTTTTTGACTTTCTGTAAGAGACATGAAATACTCCTTTCTGCGAAATAAAGTGCATATCGGATATATAAATACGTCTTTTCTTTCATAGTTCGATTATAGCATAGAAAACAATATATGTACATATATAGCGAAGGAAAATACATGGATACAAGAGAGATTGAGGAATGGTTCTGTGATGTAATTGATATCAAAGAACTGGGGGCTGGGCGTTTCTGTTGCGGTGTTACAGCTCCTGGGGATGGAGCTCGGTATTGATCAGTGCACATGCACAAAATCCCTCCATGGGCTGGAAACAGTAAATCGTCAGCTGACTGTCAATTTCAGGGCTGTAGCTGCGAATGATCCGGGAGGTGCCATTTAAGGCAACATCGGCATAGGTAACCAGCCACTTTTTGTCTCCGTTCTCGAACACTTCATAAAAGGAACGGTTGAGGAGCTGATCAATCGGAGTGCTTTCCAGCACGGCCATTTCCTGATTGCAGTATCGGAAGATAAAGTCGATTCCGCGTCCGCGCTGGTCAAAGACCAGTTCAATGATACAGAATGCGACAGGCATTTTATCTAGAATGGAAAAGCGCTGCAGCATGGTTCTGGCTTCCGCAGGAATGGAGGATGCAGGAGAATCCGAAGCGATGATCTGCTGATTGTGCCTGTGCTGCATGGGGGTTCGCACCCGTCCTTTGAAAACCCGTCCGTCACGCATGGTATATATGCCGTTTTCAACTTGCTGAATCTGTGATACGGCAAGCGCGATTCCCTTATTGATATTCAGAAAAGCATCGGCATTCATTCCGGCGAGAACTGTTTTCAGCGGGGTATATGTGGTGGTTATCCGTCCATCCAGAGTGTGAATGGCGGTCTTTTTATCTTCACGTAAAATATAGATGATATCCGTTTCCGGAATGTTATGCCTGAGAAGAAATTGTTGTATTTTGTTCATCAAACACGCCTCCTGTTTTGTAGTGAGATTGTACCATAAATTCATAAATAAAGCTATTTAAATTCTAAAATTGTATGATACCAGGATTGTGGGAGCATGAAATGCGAAACAATCCGTGTGGTATCTTTTGCCCCCAACATTATTGTATAGAAAACCGAATGAGTTTCGTCAGGGCTTGCTCAAATGAACGGCTGTCTGCTGAGACAGGTTGACAGTGGGATTCTGTTCTGTACATGAAACCGGAATCCTGATATAATAAATTTCAGAAGCCGGTATTTCTGTTAATGGATTTTTGTTTTTCGGGGAATGACCGTGACAGATGTGCCCCGGAAAGATCTGCATCAGGAGCACAACGGGAAACAAAAGGAAGGAATGGATGAGAAATGGAATATACGATAGAAAATGATTATCTGAAAATCACAGCCTCGGAGGAAGGAGGAGAACTCCGGTCTGTGTACGATAAAAAAGGCGGTCGGGAGCTTCTCTGGCAGGGCGATCCGCAGTTCTGGAGCGACAGGGCCCCGAACCTGTTTCCCTATATCGCAAGGCTGACCGAAGGGAAATATACGTTTGAGCAAAAGGAATACGCCATGCAGATTCACGGTATTGTGATGTACGCCCATTTGTGCGGCAGTGTATCCGGGAAAGAAATCTGTTTTGAACTGACATCGAATGAGAAAACAAAGGTATGCTATCCGTTTGATTTTGTTTACCGGGTGCGTTACAGACTGGAAAATAACACACTTTCCGTGAGATATGAAGTGGAAAACAAAGATGAGAAATGTATGTGTTTCGGGATCGGCGCCCATCCGGGATTCCGGGTTCCCTTTGTGGAAGGAACCGGATTTGAAGATTATGATCTGGAATTTCCGAGGGCGGAGGCACCGGAGCGGATCTGTTTTTCGGAAGACTGTTTTGTGACAGGGCAGGAACCATTTGACGGACTTGAGAATGGAAAACTGAAATGCGTGCATTCTCTGTTTGATGAGGATGCCATTGTTCTGGAGCGGGCAGGAAGCGAAGTGCTTCTCAGATGCCGCAAAACATCGGCGGCCATTCGCATGGAGTGCGGAAAAATGAGATATCTTGGGCTCTGGCATATGCCGCGGACGCAGGCTCCCTATATCTGTATGGAACCATGGTCTTCCCTTCCTTCCAGAAAAGGGATTGTGGAGGATCTGGAAAAACAGGAAAATCTCCTCAGGCTGCAGCCGGAGGAAACCTATACTGACACGATTCGCATAACGGTTCTGCCGTAGAAAAAACAGCTCCGGCACCCAAAAGGGTGTTTCGGAGCTGCTTTTTGTCAGATAGGGAAATTGCTGAATTTCCTGTTAAAGTAACCTCATCATTTCGGGAGGGTTTTATAGCCCTGGAGCATACGATTCAGCAGAATGTTATAGGTGCTGGTCCGAACGCGTTTTCCGTTGATGAGGCCTCCGCAGAACGGATTGTAGCTTTTGGCATTATAGTACTGGAACTTATGTACCCGGACAGCTTTTTGCCCTTTCAGCTGGAAAATATAAGTACAGGAGCCTCCTGTATTGGCTGTGCTCAGTGCATAGCGATGGGATTTTGTGTTGTATTTCACCCGGAGATTGTATCCCTTTCCTACCGGAAGAGCGCTGAGGCCTACCATCTTTCGGGCAGAATAGTTGTAGGTGTACACATAGTTGGTGTAGTTGTAGAACAGCATCAGCTCCGGAATTCCGTTTCCGTCGATGTCTGCGATGGCATGAGGTCCGCTGCGCCGTGCCAGAAAAGCATGATAGGCCTTGACGGCTGCCTGGTATCTGGCAGAAGCAGCGGCAGATGCAGGTGCTGAAATGCTGAATGTGAGTACCAGCGCCAGCAGGATGCAGCAGAGTGCGCGAAGTTTCTTTTTCATGATGATTCCTCCTGTTATTCATATCTGAACTCTGTTTCGGGGCTCTTTGTGTTTTCATTTTACCATATCAGAAGACTTTCGTGCATCCTGTTTTTGAAAAAATGGAAAATGCCTTCTTACAGGAGGAATGTGGCCTGAGAAAGAAAAACGCAGGAAGCTAGTTCTCTTTGTGGGAGCGTCTGTCAGACTTCAGCAGTGTGTTGTTGACATCGTCTTCGTACGTGCGCATCTGAACCTGCATGGGCGTCGGGTCATCGGTGAACTTCATCTTTCCGAAATGATTAAAGAAAAAGAGGATTCCCAGACCGATTCCGATGGAATAGGAGATTTCCAGGATATTGAAGTCGGGAGCGCTGTTTCCTGTCACCTGCAGGTAAATCTGATCAAACAGGCCTGGTACATCGACGTCATTGTTAAAGGTCATAATGGAAAAAGCACCTCCGAAAAAGGACAGAAGACATACCAGAAGTGTTTTTGCCCGGCGCAGGAACAGCTTCTGAGGCGGATGAGCCTGGTATGTGATGATAAAATCCGGCTCTCCCATGTGTGTGATCGTCAGATCCGGTTCCTTTTCCTGGATTTTCCGAATCAGGTCCATGGCGGACATGGAATACCTTCCCGGTCTGTCTGCCGGCAGCCGGATGACCGGCATGACGCGCAGACGATTCAGAATATCTGCGCTGGAGCAGGAGAGCTGCGCAATATCCTGCAGGCAGACATAAGGATGGGTAACCTCCGTGTTCTGATCAAGCTTTAGATACAGTGTATCACTCATAAGACCTCCTGTGATTATTTCCTGAGCCAGGGGAAAAATCGATGTCAGGCTCATTGGTCTGGCAGCTTATTTCCGCATGCGGGGCCGGAAAATCCAGCTGGCAATATATGAAAAAATGAGAGCGGCGGAAACGCCTGCCGCACAGGCCGTGAATCCGCCTGTGAAAAGCCCGAGAAGCCCGTCTTTGTCGATGGCCTCTTTCATTCCTTCCCACAGCACATGCCCGAAGCCGAGAAGGGGAACCGAGGCACCGGCGCCGGCGAAATCGGCAAAGGGTTTATACAGACCCAGAGCGCTCAGCAGGGTTCCGCTGCACACCAGAAGTACCATAACACGGCCGGGCATCAGCTTGGTTCTGTCCAGAAGAATCTGGACCAGCGCACAGATCAGTCCGCCGACCCAGAATGCATGAAAATAGTTCATGGCTGTACCTCCCTGTGTTCAATGATGACAGCATGGGCAATTCCGGGAATCGTATCTCCTTCATTGAAGCTGACTTTTGATAATAAGGCTCCGGTGGGAACGAACAGGACGCGGTTCCATTTTCCGTCTGCCACACCGGGCAGGATAAATGATGTGAGAACGCTTGCCGCACAGCCGCAGCCGCTTCCGCCGGCGTGTGTATCCTGGGCTTTTGAATCATAGATGAGCATTCCGCAGTCCTGATGCTGCCGCGAGATGTCGACCCCTTTTTCTAAGAGAAGATCCTGCAGAATCCGCTGTCCGACCGTGCCGAGATCGCCGGTGAAAATACAGTCATAATCGTCTGGTGAACGGCCGAAATCAAACAGATTCTGACAGATGGTATCGCAGGCGGCGGGAGCCATGCAGGCTCCCATATTCAGGGAATCTTTCATACCGTAATCGATCAGCTTTCCGGTGGTGATTCCCTGAATTACGGCACAGCCCTTCTCCGTCCGGAGAGGTGCACTCTGCCCGGGAACCGGAAGTGCAGGGGGACAATCGCCCAGAACGCAGGCACCGCTTCCGGTGACAGTCCAGGTAGCGGAAGCAGGTCGCTGACTTCCATAGCCAAGGGGAAAGCGGAATTCTTTTTCGGCTGTGGCAAAGTGACTGGAGGTGGCACAAAGAACATGGGATGCGTACCCTGCAGATACGGCCATGGCACCCAGACTGAGTGCTTCTCCCATAGTGGAGCAGGCACCGAAAAGGCCATAAAACGGGATTCCGATACCGGCAATTCCGAAGGAAGAGGCGCTGGTCTGTGCCAGAAGATCACCTGCGAAGGCCAGACGGATTTCCGGTATGGAAAGACCGGATTTCCGGATCGCCAGCAGGGCGGTATCTTTCTGCAGCGTGCTCTCCGAAGCTTCCCAGGTATCCTCCCCGAATTTCGGGTCCGGACAGACCATGTCAAAATGTTTTCCCAGCGGTCCCTCTGCTTCCTTCTGGCTGACGATGGAGGCGCAGCTCTGAACGTATACCGGAATGGGAAAGGAGAGACTGGCGGCTCCCTGCATGCAGGATGGAATCATGAAATCACCTCCGTAATTCTGAGAATGTAATAAATGACACCAAGGATCCAGGAACTCATGATCCCGTAGAGGATGACAGGCCCTGCAATGGTGAAGATTTTGCAGCCGATTCCGAATACCTGTCCTTCGGCTTTGAATTCGATGGCAGAGGCAGCGACAGAGTTGGCGAAACCGGTGATAGGAACCAGGCTTCCGGCTCCGCCGAATCTGCCGATTTTCGGATAGATATTCAGACCGGTCAGTATGACGCTGAGAAGAATCAGGATGACAGAGCACCAGGTTCCGGCATCTTTCTGGGAAGCGCCCCATGTCTCGGCCAGGCTGATGATGCCTTCTCCGATCACACAGATGATTCCGCCTGTGAGAAATGCCTTTGCCATGTTGGAAGGGAGACAGTGCATAGGAGTGACCTGCTTTACATATCTGGCATATTCCTGCTGTTTCTTTTTCTGTTGAGGATTTTCCATGATGCAATTCCTTTCTTGATATTACTATGGTAGTAGTTTGCGGCAAAATGACAGAATTATACCTGCGCGTGCCGGGTTTTGTTATTTTCGAAGTCTCACGTACGTCCGGCTTGAAAATGATTCGGGGTCAGGACGGTTCGGAGTCAGGCGAAATCATCCGAAATTCAGGTAATAATACAGCAGTGAGCCGGTGATCTTTCCCAGGGCGACACAGAGAATTGCCGGAGGAAGGCCCTGACGAAGCCTGATTCTCCGGATAAATATGGGAAATATATCGGCCATTTCCGCCAGGGCGAGAATCCATGCACCCAGGAACATACCGGAAAAAAGACCGTACAATATGAGGGTAAGGGTACCTCCCGGAATCTTCCAGCCGAACAGAAAAAAGAGAGTGCCCAGAAGTGTGCCGAAAAAAGTAGCGTCTTCGTAAAGAAGAACATGTTGTGCGGTGTGGGTGATACCGGCATATCTGGGAGTGATTGCCAGACCGATTACAAGGCCTGTGACGCCTGCGGCAATTACGCAGCCGGAACAAAGTCCTATAAATGAGAGAAAGAGATACTGCCACATACAAAATATTCCTTTCAGATCTGTTTTTCAGTCTTTTGGGGATAGTCTGGCACAATTTTGGGGAAGTATTCTTTAAATTCTTAATTAAGTATGAAAATCTGTACTTTTTCGGGTACAGATAGTATAATGAGTAAATGATATGGATTACACGAATAGGAGGTTCACATATGCTGAACGCTTTTTCACGCATGGAAATGCTTCTGGGAAAGGAAAATACAGATCGCCTTAGCCGTGCCAGAATTGCCGTTTTCGGAATCGGCGGAGTGGGAGGATATGTTGTGGAGGCACTGGCCCGCTGTGGTGTGGGAAGTCTTACGCTGGTAGACCACGACACGGTTTCCGTTACGAATATTAACCGGCAGCTGCTTGCGCTTCGCTCTACGGTCGGGATGAGTAAGGTTCAGCTTGCGAAGGAACGGGTCCATGATATTGATGACGGTATCCTTGTTCATACTTATGAGACGTTTTATAATCAGGACACAGAAAAAATGTTTGATTTTCATTCGTTTGATTATGTGGTGGATGCCATTGACACAGTGACATCCAAGCTTTTGATTATTGAGAATGCCAAGGCGGCGGGAGTGCCGGTGATCTCCTGTATGGGAACCGGAAATAAGCTGGATCCCTCCAGGTTTGAGATTGCGGATATTTCCAAGACCAGTGTATGCCCTCTGGCAAAGGTGATGCGTTCCGAATTGCGCAAAAAGGGCATCCGCAAAGTCAAGGTTCTGTTTTCAAAAGAGAAACCCCTGAAAGTTCCGGATCAGGGAGAGAGAAAGGGAATGACAGACCGTCCGGTACCGGGAAGCATCGCTTTTGTGCCGAGTGTGGCCGGTCTGATGATCGCCGGAGAGGTGGTGCGCGATCTGACGATGCACTCCGGCGAAAAATTTAAGAAATGAGAGGATTCATCTTGAGAGAAGAAATTATTAATCAGTTCCGTGCAGTGGCCGGAGAAGACAGGGTGCTTCTGAATGAGCCTATGAAGAAACATACGACGTTCCGCATCGGCGGTCCGGCAGACTGTTTTCTGCTTCCGGAGAAGTCCGGCCAGGTACGGGAATTTTTGCGTATATGCCGGGAAGAAGGACTTCCGTATTTTATTCTGGGAAACGGAAGCAATCTTCTGGTCAGTGATCAGGGATACCGGGGGGTTGTGATTCAGCTGTACCGGAATTATTCCGGAATCGAGACGGAGGGAAATGTGCTCCGGGTTCAGGCGGGAACGCTGCTGTCATCTGTTGCGGCGGCGGCCAGAAATGCGTCCCTTACCGGATTTGAATTTGCCGGCGGGATCCCGGGAACGCTGGGCGGCGCTGTGGTCATGAATGCGGGGGCCTATGGCGGAGAAATGAAGGATGTTCTGGCAGATGTGACGGTTCTGACGAAAGAGGGCGAAATCCTTGTGATTCCGGCGGCACAGCTGGAGATGGGATATCGTACCAGCATTGTGAAAACCGCAGGCTATATTGTACTGGAAGCAGCCATTTCTCTGGAAGAGGGGGAGGAAGAAAAAATCCGTGCAAGGATGAAGGAACTGTCTGACATGCGCACAAGCAAGCAGCCGCTGGAATATCCCAGTGCAGGAAGCACGTTCAAAAGACCGGAAGGATATTTTGCCGGAAAGCTGATTATGGACAGCGGGCTGCGGGGATACCGTGTGGGAGGCGCCCAGGTTTCTGAGAAGCACTGCGGATTCGTGATCAACACCGGGGATGCCACGGCCAGAGACGTTCGGGTGCTTATGGAAGATGTGAAAAGAATCGTATATGAGAAATTTGGAGTGACCCTGGAGCCGGAAGTAAAATTCCTCGGGGAATTCTGACGGGGGACTTCAGGATGCGTTTTGTGATTGTGACAGGGGTCTCGGGGGCAGGAAAGTCCACGGCTCTGAAAATGCTGGAGGATGCCCACTATTTTTGCGTGGATAATCTTCCGATTCAGCTGCTGGAGAAGTTTGCCTCACTGATGCCGGAAATACATGGAGAGGATGTACAGAATGTGGCAATCGGGATCGATGCCAGGAGCGGCCGTTCTCTGGATGAACTGGAAATCGTTCTCGACAGGATGAAGAAAGCAGGTTATCTGTTTGAGATTCTCTTCCTGGATGCAGGAGATTCTGTACTTGTGAAACGATATAAGGAAACCAGAAGAAGTCATCCGCTGGCTTCGACGGGAAGAATTGATGAGGGAATCCGTCTGGAAAGAGAAAAGATGAATTTCCTCAGAAAAAGAGCGGATTATATTATCGATACCACACACCTTCTGACGCGGGAACTGAAAAAGGAGCTGGAACGGATTTTTGTAAATAATCAGAAATTCCAGAATATGATGGTGTCGGTTCTGTCTTTCGGATTCAAATATGGAATCCCGGCGGATGCGGATCTTGTTTTTGATGTCCGTTTTCTGCCGAATCCGTATTATGTGGATGAGCTGCGGCCGTTGACCGGGGAGGATGAGCGTGTGTTCCGGTATGTGATGGGGAATACTCTTGCGGGGGAATTCTCGGACAAACTGGAAGACATGATCCGTTTTCTGATTCCACAGTATGTAAACGAAGGAAAAACAAGTCTGGTAGTAGCGATTGGCTGTACCGGCGGAAAGCATCGTTCCGTATCTCTTGCCAGAGAACTGTTTTCCCGCCTGGAAGCGAACGGAGAGTATGGCTTTCGGATGGAACACAGAGATATCGGGAAGGATCGCCTTACAAAGAAATAACAGATGAGGGATTATGGAATGTCTTTTTCGGGGATGGTAAAAGAAGAACTTTCCAAAAATATCAGTCTGGCTCATCACTGTCAGAGAGCGGAGCTTGCGGCGTTTTTCAGCGCATTTGGCAAAATCAGCCGGGATGCCGCAGGAGACCTGCAGCTGGTTATTCACACGGAAAATGAGCCTGTAATAAGAAAGTGCTTTACAATATTGAGAAAATCATTTAGTATAGATACTGATATCCAGATCCGTGACAACAGCCCGTCGAAGAAGGGAAAGGCTTATCAGATCGAAATCCGTCAGCCGGAGCAGATCGAGCAGCTTCTTCAGGGTACAAAAATGGAGGCGGATGAGACAGATGGAGGGACCCTGTATCTGAGCAATTTGATTCTCGTACAGAAGTCCTGCTGTAAGCGTGCGTTTATCCGCGGGGCATTTCTGTCTTCCGGTTCCATGAGTGATCCAAGCAAAGGATATCATTTTGAGATCGTGTGTCCGGATGAAGGAAAAGCGGTACAGCTTCAGGAGATGATATGCAGCTTTCATATCAATGCCAAAATTGTCCGTCGTAAGAAAGCTTATGTGGTCTATGTAAAAGAAGGCGCACAGATTGTGGACATGATGGCAATTATGGAAGCAAATGTTTCTCTGATGAATCTGGAAAATATCCGTATTATTAAAGAAGTGCGTAATACGATCAACCGAAAGGTGAATTGTGACACAGCAAACATCAACAAAACGGTGAATGCGGCATGTAAGCAAAAGGAAGATATTGAACTGATTGACAGAAAAATCGGGATTCAAAATCTGAATGAAGGTCTGGCTGAACTGGCTGAGCTGAGGCTGCAGAATCCGGAAGCAACACTGAAAGAATTAGGTATGATGTTAAGCCCGCAGGTGGGAAAGTCAGGAGTAAACCACAGATTGAGAAAACTCAGTATGATAGCGGAGGAACTGCGGGAAAACGAGGAGGAATTGTTATGATTAAAAGAACAGTTGTTATTAATCTGGAGACAGGACTGGAAGCACGCCCCGTTGCACAGATGGTTCAGATCGCAAGCCAGTATAACAGCGAAATCTATGTTGAAATGGGATCCAAAAAAGTAAATGCCAAAAGTATTATGGGTATGATGACTCTTGGTCTGGATTCGGGAGAAGAGATTACACTCTCTGCAAATGGAGAAGATGAAGAGGCTGCAATGTGCGGAATTGAAAAATATTTAAGCAATCAGCAGTAGATGTTTGCCGATATAATAGTATAGAACAGAACAAAATGAAACCGGCCGGAAAGGAAGACCTCTTTCCGGCCGGCTTTTTTGGTTGGTTTTTTATAAAAATACTACCGTATCCTTTTTCCTGTGAAAAGAAGGGGATACAGAAACAGAATCCAGCATACAGTGACAAAATAACTGAAAAATGCGGGAAACAGACCACTTCCGAGAAGCAGCTTCAGCCCGGTTTTTATCAGGAGTGCGACAAGCAGCCCGACGATGAGACGAAGCGCTTTTTTGGCCGATCCTACAGGGGGATCAAATCGAATATATCTTTTTTCTATATAATAGCCGATGGCGAAACCGACACCGGCACCGCTGGCCTTCAGACAGTCCAGGGCATATTCTGTATCAATAAGCTGAATGTGATTGAGATACAGTGCGTATATTCCCAGAAAAGCACATATAAGAATCATTGTGACAGAGAGCACCGCTTCTTTTTTGTTGTCCAGCTCCTTCTGGTAAAACAGATTGCTGCAGATCCAGGCGGCAGCCAGGGAAATAAAAAATGCAGTAAGCACATCCTTTGGGGTATGGCAGCCGAGGTACATTCTGGAGAATCCGACCAGAAAAATGCCGGCATAGCACAGCGGCTTCATATGCTTTTTCTTCAGACAGAAGGCAAAGGTTCCTAGCAGTGCAGTAATGCTCTGGGTGTGACCGCTTGGAAATGAGTATCCGGTTGCGTCCGCAAGCGCGGAGGGAACGACATGAAATTCCGGATCCAGAATCCAGGGGCGCGGGATGCGGAACGTGATTTTCAGCCCCTGCACCAGCAGGCCGGAGAGAAAATAGGAAAAGCCAAGTGTGTAGGCCAGCTTTTTATCGGAACACCAGTAAAGCCAGCAGATAACGGCGATAACCAGAACCTCCTGCCCCAGATAAGTAATACACTGGAAGAACAGGTCTGCTGCGGGAAACCGAAGCTGCTCAAGAAAATACAGAAAACTCATAAGGAAGGAATCCTTTCTTTATATATAAGGAATGGTATTTTTTGACGTGATTATCATTATGTCTGTGAATATTATAAGTTGACCGTGATAAAAAAACAAGGTATAATGTGATTTATCAGAATGTGAAGCGTGTTGCTGTGAACGGAGTGAGTTTATCTTATTTGCAGCGGATGCATAAGAGAAATGAGAGGGAATGAGAATGTCTAAGTTTTTGAAATTTATTGTACATTTTGTGGTGATCTGCACAATGATCTGTGTTCTGGGTATTGCGCTGCCGCCATTTTTTGGAGTGACTACAGTTGTTATGGATGACCCGGAAAAGGCGACAAATCTTCCCATGGGATCCGTTACATACGCAATTCCGGTAAAAACAACAGAAATTACTCCCGGTGCTCCGATTCTGGTACAGGAGGATTCCAAGGACTATCGATATAATGTAAATTCCATTAATCTGGAAAACGGAACCGGCACGGTTGTGAATCCGGCGTCTTCGGACGAAGAACTGATTACGGTAGCGGTTCGTGATTATGTTCCGAGAGTTGTGGTGACCATCGGACTCGTGGGATATCTGATGGTGGCTACGAAGAGCGTTGAGGGAATGATCATCATCGGACTGGTGGTTCTGTTCCTGATCATCCTGTATGTAATTGCAGAGCTCTGGAAGAAAGAACCGGAACAGGAGGAAGAAGAGGAAGATCCGGCTCCCGGTTATGTGAAATCAAAGAAGGAACTGAAAAAAGAGGAAAAAGAAAGAGCCCGCCGGATGAAAGAGGAAGAGCGGGAGATTATCCAGGAAGAAAAGCTGGAAAAGAAAAACAAGAAGGCTGCCCGCAAAGGGAAAAAGACAGAAAAGAAGATGGTTCGCACCGGCGGTTTTGTGGATGAGATTGAGGATGATGAGGAGGATGAGGAAGTTCCATCCGGACCGTCCTCCATACAGAGTGCAGCCAGCGAGGCACACGAGGTTCTGAAAAAGGAAATTGCGGCAGCGACGGCAGAACAGCCTGTCAAAGAGGATGCGAAAACAATACAGAAAACAAAAGATATCGTGGGAGATGTAAAGAAGGCTTCCGAGAAGATGCCGGCGGCAGAAGAAACCGATGAGATCGTGCCGACAGAGATCGGAAGGCTGGCGATTCCTCTTATGACAGCAGCGCAGATTGCAGAGCAGGCAAAGGCCATGGGAGATGCACCGGAGATTGTCAGAGATGAGATTACGAGAGTGACCATGTTTGACTATTCCGACATTATCGGTGCAGAGGAAGAAGATACAGAAGAATAGAAATGAGAATGGGAAGGGGCTGTTTTGGAAAGAGTCCCTTCCTTGTGTTATATTATGTGGTGTAGTAATGTTGCTGAGAATGAGGAGGTTTGTATTAAAAAAAATACAATTTTTTCAAAAAATCTCTTGCATTCAATAATATCATCCGATATAATTACTACTGCTGTGACATGATAGCTATGAAGCGTGAGGTTGCTGTCGAAAGACAGGTTTTCCGTGGAGCGAATGTCAAGTTAGGAAACTGACGACAAGTCACTGTACAAGTTCAGATACCATCAACGGGATGGGCGTGTGTGTAAATATAAACGGGACACACACGGAGATGTGTACAGTCGCCGCTTGTCGTACTGCTGATTAGTACGAATAGGAGGAGACTTTTTTTATGGCAAATCAGGTAATGAGAATCACATTAAAGGCTTATGATCATCAGCTGGTAGATGCATCTGCAGCAAAGATCATCGATACTGTTAAGAAAAACGGAGCTCAGGTGAGCGGACCGGTTCCGCTTCCGACAAAGAAGGAAGTTGTAACCATCTTAAGAGCAGTTCACAAATATAAAGATTCCAGAGAACAGTTCGAGCAGAGAACTCATAAGAGACTGATTGACATCCTGACACCGACCCAGAAGACAGTTGACGCACTGTCCAGACTGGAAATGCCGGCAGGTGTTCACATTGACATCAAGATGAAGACAAAATAATCATCTTGTTTCACAAGGTAATGCTCAAAGCATTAAGCTATTTACTATATGATTGCCCGTGTGGTAATCCGCTATAAGGAGGAAGAAAAATGAAGAAAGCTATTTTAGCTACAAAAGTCGGAATGACTCAGATCTTCAATGAAGACGGCGTGTTAATTCCGGTAACCGTTTTACAGGCAGGTCCATGTGTCGTAACTCAGGTTAAGACAGAAGAGAACGATGGATATGCAGCAGTTCAGGTTGGCTTCGGCGACATCAGAGAGAAACTGGTGAACAAACCGGAAAAAGGCCACTTTGACAAGGCAGGCGTTGCAGCAAAGAGATTCCTGAGAGAATTCAGATTTGAGAACGCTGCTGAATATGAAGTAGGACAGGAAATTAAAGTTGATGTTTTTGCTGAAGGAGACAAGATCGATGCAACAGCAATCTCCAAAGGTAAAGGCTTCCAGGGTGCCATTAAGAGACACGGACAGTCCAGAGGACCTATGGCTCACGGTTCCAAATATCATCGCCATGCAGGTTCCAACGGCGCTGCATCTGATCCCAGCAAGGTATTCAAGGGCAAAAAGATGCCTGGTCAGATGGGAAATGTACAGGTGACTGTTCAGAATCTTGAAATCGTACGTGTTGATACAGAAAACAATTTACTGTTGGTTAAAGGTGCTGTTCCAGGACCTAAGAAATCTCTGGTTACCATCAAAGAGACAGTAAAGTCCTTATAATTGAGAAAGGAGGAGCACGCAAATGGCAAATGTAACTGTTTATAATATGGAAGGCAATGAAGTTGGAACAATGGAGCTGAACGATGCAGTGTTTGGCGTAGAAGTAAACGAGCATCTGGTTCACCTTGCTGTTGTTCGCCAGCTTGCAAATAAACGCCAGGGTACTCAGAAGGCAAAAACCCGTTCTGAAGTAAGCGGCGGCGGAAGAAAACCGTGGAGACAGAAAGGAACAGGTCACGCAAGACAGGGTTCCATCCGTGCACCACAGTGGACAGGCGGCGGAGTTGTTTTTGCTCCGGTACCGAGAGATTATGAAGTTAAGATGAACAAAAAAGAAAGAAGAGCAGCTCTGAAATCCGCTCTGACTTCCAAGGTTCAGGACAATAAACTGGTTGTTGTAGACAACCTTGCACTGGCTGAGATCAAGACAAAAGAGATGCAGAAGGTTCTCACAAACCTGAAAGCAGACAAGGCTCTTGTGATCACAGCAAACGATGACAAAAACGTTGTACTTTCTGCAAGAAACATTGCAGACGTACAGACAGCTACTCCGGCAACCATCAACGTATTTGATGTTATGAAACACAATACCGTTGTTGTTACAAAGGATGCTGTTGCAACCATCGAGGAGGTGTACGCATAATGGCAAACATTCAGTACTATGACGTAATTAAGAAACCAGTCATTACCGAAAAATCCATGAATGCTATGGCTGAGAAGAAATATACATTCCTTGTTCATCCAGAAGCAAATAAAACCCAGATCAAAGAAGCTGTGGAGAAAATGTTCGAAGGAACAAAAGTTAAGAGCGTAAATACCATGAATCTTGATGGTAAGAAAAAACGCCGTGGTATGGTAGTCGGAAAGACAGCCAAGACCAAAAAAGCTATCGTTGCACTGACTGAGGACAGCAAGGAAATCGAAATCTTCGAGGGACTTTAATTGATAGCGAAGCAGCGGTAAGAGAGAATTATGCAGGGAACGGAAACTGAAAAACATTGCTTACATGAGGACATGACGCAAGTTTTTCAGCGATCCTCGGCACTCTGCTTATCGCGGATATACGCATTCAAAAGCGTGATGATAAATTTGAAAGGAGAACAATCATGGGAATCAAAACCTATAACCCATATACCCCGTCAAGAAGACATATGACTGGTTCCGATTTCTCTGAGATTACAAAATCCACACCGGAGAAATCCCTGACAGTGTCTCTGAAGAAAAATGCCGGACGTAACAATCAGGGTAAAATCACAGTAAGACACCAGGGCGGCGGAAGCAGAAGAAAATACAGAATCATCGACTTCAAGAGAAGAAAAGATGGTGTAGTTGCTACCGTAAAAGCAATTGAGTACGATCCGAACAGAACTGCAAATATCGCTCTGATCAGCTATGCTGACGGCGAGAAAGCATACATCCTTGCTCCGGAAGGACTGAAAATTGGCCAGAAAGTCATGAACGGTCCGGAGGCAGAAGTACGTGTTGGTAACTGCCTGCCGCTGGAACTGATCCCGGTTGGTACAATGATTCACAACATCGAGCTTCATCCCGGCAAAGGCGGACAGATGGTTCGTTCTGCAGGAAACGGCGCACAGCTGATGGCGAAAGAAGGAAAATATGCAACCCTTCGTCTTCCATCCGGCGAAATGAGAATGGTTCCGATCGTATGCCGCGCTTCTATCGGCGTTGTCGGAAACGGAGACCACAACCTGATTAACATCGGTAAAGCTGGACGTAAACGTCACATGGGTATCAGACCTACGGTTCGCGGTTCTGTTATGAACCCGAATGACCATCCGCATGGTGGTGGTGAAGGACGTGCACCGATCGGACGTCCGGGCCCGTGCACACCGTGGGGCAAACCTGCGATGGGTCTGAAGACCAGAAAGAAAAACAAACAGTCCAACAAGCTCATCGTAAGAAGACGCGATGGAAGAGCTTTATCGAAATAATAAGGAGGTTTAAGCATGTCTCGTTCACTGAAAAAAGGACCTTTTGCAGATGCAAGCTTACTGAAAAAAGTTGATGCATTAAATGCTGCAAACGACAAATCCGTTATCAAAACATGGTCACGTCGTTCTACAATCTTCCCGTCCTTCGTCGGACATACAATCGCTGTTCATGACGGAAGAAAACACGTGCCGGTATATATTACAGAAGATATGGTTGGACACAAGCTTGGTGAGTTTGTTGCTACCAGAACCTACAGAGGACACGGAAAAGACGAAAAGAAATCCGGCCGCAAGTAATTGATTTTAACCACCTGTTGTCCGCGAGGACAGCAGGGTGGATGAACCCGATATCGAGATAGAAGAAAGGAGGCACTTTAAAATGGCAAAGGGACATAGAAGCCAGATTAAGAGAGCCAGAAATGAGAATAATAGAGAGACAAGACCGTCTGCAAAATTATCTTATGCTAGAATTTCTG
>JALEJS010000042.1 GCA_022769545.1 Blautia sp.
TTTCCGGCTTTTGGCTTATTATAGATGTTTTTTGACATAAATACCACTATTTTTGTAAGAAAAAACTTCCACCCCGTGGAATTTAATCCTACAAGGTGGAAGTAACTCTTACAAAGTGGAATTAACTTTTACAAGTGACCAAAATATTCATAAAAATCTGCATGAATATATTTTTATTATACAGGAAATTCAGAAAGGTATCTCCTTCAATCATTTCCATTCCTTTTTGCCCAATTTCCGTATTGCACAGCAGCGTCAGAACAAGAAACGCAATCCACACAAACAAGATACACTTCACAGCTCCCAGAGCCGCTCCGGCCAGCTTGTTTGCCCCATGAATTACCGGAAGTCTTGTAATAAGCTCCAGCGCATAAGTAATCAGACGGATCATAACCGTCGCCAGAAGATAGCTGATCAGAAATGAAATCCCATTTACGGCAGTTGTCGCCAGATAATCCACGACATACTCTCCAAAGGAATCCACTGCCAGATACCGATATACTGCAGATGTATTGTTTTGCTCCATATCACTTCGCAGCAGACCGGGCAGCTGAAGATTTTCAATAAAGCTCTTTTCTCCCGATATTTCCTTTGACTGCGCTTTCTCCTGCTGCGAAGCAACAAATTCCTCACAGCTGTCATGCACCATCTGGTAAACCGGTGTCTGACTGCGGATAAAATCATTCACATATGGATTGATGATCCACACAATGGCTATGGATATCACCACCAGAAACAGCGATACAACCTCCCGCACGAATCCCCTGCGAAAGCCGAGTACCGCAGCCAGTACAATCATGACAAGCACAGCCAGCCCCAACCAGGTCCAGCTCATATCATTCTCCTTATCTTTACGTTAATTTAATTACATTTACACCGTTGTCAAGAACAAGCAGATACCTGTTCCAGCCAATTTTAAAGAAATCATTTACCGTTCCGTCCACGGTTCCCAGATACTTTTCCACCCCGCGGTTATTGAGCACACAAATCTGAGAACTGTTATACATCAATATCATATCATCACACATTCGGATACTTGTGTACGGAATATTGAAGTCCTTCTCAAACAGAAGACTTCCGCTGGTATTATACACCTTCATGGTATAGAGCTTCTCTTTACCGTCATTTTTGAATACAAGTCCAATATGATCTTCATCAAAGAAGGTGCTGACAATTTCCTGTTCGATTTTTACTGTTTTTCCTTCTTTCGGAATCTGCTTTCCTTTATAAATGGTAAATCCGTCATCCCGCAGCGCCAGCGACTGGCTGCTTCCCAGGTATTCGATCTGCGGAATCACAACGCCTTCATAAGTATAACCGCTCACAATACGGTCATCCTCATTCTGTCCCACATCACCGAAATTATAAAACGCAACATAGCTTGTGGTATCACCGCCATCTACAAACTGGTAGGTTACCATCATGACCGTACCGTCGTCTGAAATCGCCACATCCATCGGATAACCGGGGTCGTCGATCCTTGTCTGATTTTCTGCGATCAGGCTTCCGTCATAGCTGTAAAAGTTAATCCAGGTGTCTTCACCGTTATCCAGAATCGCCGCCACCAGACCGCTTTTTGAGACCTTTGCCTTCACAATCGTATAGGATGTTGTCACACTTCCCGTATAACCATTTTTATCAAACATCTCCATGGAGGTACCGTCGCGGTCTGCCACCACAGCTCTTGTCCCGTTCACATGAGCGACCGGATTCTGCATGCTGAAGCTTTCACTCCATACGGTCTCAAGCTGCTTTGTGACCAGTGATGCGCCATCCGGACTGTACCGAAAAATCTTTCCGTCCATTTCCACATATTTGGTGGAAATAACATCTTCCTGATCACTTGTCTGCAGCACTCTGTAGTTATGATAGCTTCTTTTCTCCATAAGCAGAAGTATCAGCACAACCGCCGCGAGAACGGCTCCCACAGCAATTATTGTCCGTCGAAATACCGCTCTTCTGTGGCGGCTGAGCTTATCCTCATAATTCAGCGGAGCAGGCGGTGCTTTTTTCTGCGTCCGCGCCTTAGGCTGCTCCTTGACAGACGGAGCAGGCATTTTGTTCGTCTGCGCTTTGCCGGAAGCCCCCTGGTTTTTGCTCTTCGACGCAGGGGCTTTCCCTTTTGCACCCTGCTTGCCGGTCACCGGTGTTTTCTGATTTGTTTTCGTATTTTTTTTATTATCTGCCATTCTGACCTCATCTGATTATTCTCGTACATTTGTTTTCTCATCAAGTGGTCCTATTATAGCATACTTTTTCAGGGTAGTACAATTATTTGTCCAGGATATATCATTTCTTCCTCTGAAATGTTATTCATCTGACAGATCTGTCCAACCATATCTGTATTCCCATATTTTTCCATGCTGATCTCGTAAAGGGTATCCCCTGGCCGCACCACATACGGCGTACCGGCCGACGTCTCCTCCGTCCGTTCTGCCTGTTCTGTTTCTTTGGCCTCCAGGGCTTCTCTTCTTTGCGCTTTACGGATATCCGACTCTTCTTTATAGGCATTTCCACTGTCCGTTTCCTGCGTCATTTCTGTATCTGATAATATTTCCGCGGCCGTCTGCGTGGGCAAAAGCGTAGGTTCCGGTGATATACGCGGAGCCGGCGTCGGCGTTGGTACTGCCGTCACCGCCCGGGCAGCCACCTCCTGGTTTTCCTGCTCTACCAGTGAGGAAGCAGTTTCCTGAACCTGACTGCCCATGTTTTGGATATCTTTATAGTTCTGATACAGATTTGTCCCAACCGCCAGTACCGCAATGACCAGGCAGGCCGTCGCGGCATAAGAAAAAACAGAAGCATTTCCTTCTGTTTCTTCCGGTATCTCTTTTTTCTTTTCTCTGATTATTTTACGAAAGCTTCTTACTGCCTCGTCTTTGATCGTCTCCGTCTTTTCCGCCTGAGGAAACAGATTGGAATCCAGCATATACGCCTGCATGGATTCATTTCGCTCATAAAAAATGTAATACCCATTCTGTTTCATCAGACGATTATTTTCAAACCGGTAAAATGCCTCTTCATGTTCTGACGGATTCAGAAGCATCAGAACCTTTTCCCCTCCAAAGTATTTCAGATGAGCTTTTACAAATACCTCCGGTGCCTCTTCCGGAAGCCCGGACCTGGAAAAATACCATCCGGTTATCTCCAGCCCCGGAAAATATTTTTCCATCTGTTCGTGAATGTTCTGCCAGTGGCTCTCCTGAAAATCAATATGTTCTTCGGACACTTCCATTTCCTTCGCAAGAACCGCTCCTGTGATAAATACGTAGACGGCCTTTTCCGTCCATTTCGTCTCCCCTGCAAATACTGCCAGATACGGCGGATTGCCTTCCCCTTCTTCCTGCATTTTGGCCAGCCTGCCAAGAAACGTATAAACATAATCTTCCATATAGATTCGATACGAATCATACACAATGCCGATCTGCCGTATATTTCTCGGAATCCGAAAGCGAATTTCCCCTTCGTCCTGTGTTTTTTCCTCCTTATAGATCACCTCGATCATTTTTCATCACCCCTTCGGGGCGAGCATAGCACAGAACAGGTGCGGATTTTATCAGAATATGAAAGCCTTTCGGAAAAACTTTGCGACACTTTTTTGCAAAATGCATATTTCTTCCCGGGAATGGATATCATGTTGAAAAAGGCCAACGAAAGGATTTCATATGATACATTACATTGACGGGGCTTTGCAGGATGCCCCCAGAGAGCTGTCCCGCCATTTGCGGGCATGCATTGAAACCCACCCCGCCGGATGGTCCGATCTGGTATTTCTCTGTATCGGAACAGACCGAATGACGGGTGACTGCCTCGGTCCCTGTGTGGGGCAGCTTCTCAAAAGCAGCAGTTCCTCTGCCTTTTCCGTCTATGGAACACTGGAGACCCCGGTACATGCTCTGAATCTTCCCGAGACCTGTCACTCCATTTCCGTTCTCCATCCGCATCCTCTGATCATTGCCGTAGATGCCTGTCTGGGACAAAAAAAGCACCTGGGATACATGACCGTAAAAAACGGTGCACTTTTCCCAGGTGCCGGAGTGTCAAAGAAAATCCCTCCTGTGGGAGACATTTCCATAACCGGAATTGTCAACATCGCGGGCACCCTGGAGCATCTGACCCTCCAGACGACGCGGCTTTCTTTCGTCATCGCGCTGGCAGATCAGATTGCCCAGGGAATTCTGAAAGGGATCCCCTCTAATATCTTATAAGAATTCTTTGATGGATTTATAGATTCCCTCTGCATCCAGACCGTATTTCTCAAGAAGAGCTGCTGCCGGGCCGGATTCTCCAAATACATCGTTGATTCCGATACGTTTTACCGGTACCGGAGCATTTTCAGCAAGGCATTCGCAAACTGCGCCGCCAAGTCCGCCGATGACAGAGTGCTCTTCTACGGTAACAACCTTTCCGGTTTCTTTTGCGGAAGCAATTACCAGTTCTTCATCCAGAGGTTTGATCGTATGGATATTGATCACTTTTGCTTCGATTCCTTCTGCAGCAAGTTTTTCAGCAGCTTCCAGAGACGGAGCTACGCAAAGTCCGTTTGCAATAATGGTGAGGTCTTTTCCTTCACGAAGAACGATACCTTTTCCGAGTTCAAATTTATAGTCCGGACGGTCATTGATCACCGGAACAGCCAGACGTCCAAATCTCATATAAACCGGTCCCTGATGCTCATAAGCAGCTTCCACCAGTGCTTTTGCTTCGATATCATCCGACGGGCAGGCAACAACCATTCCCGGGATCACACGCATCAGTGCAAAGTCTTCGCAGCACTGATGTGTTGCGCCGTCCTCACCTACGGAAATACCGCCGTGAGTTGCACCGATTTTAACATTCAGCTTCGGATATCCGATCGAGTTACGAACCTGCTCAAATGCACGTCCTGCTGCAAACATTGCAAAAGTACTTACAAACGGAACTTTTCCGGTACTTGCAAGACCTGCACCGATTCCGGTCATGTTACATTCTGCGATACCGCAGTCAATGTGACGTTCCGGAAATTCTTTTTTGAATACGCCTGTCTGTGTAGCTGCAGCAAGGTCAGCATCAAGAACAACTACATTCTCATGTTTTTTGCCCAGCTCTACAAGGGCATTTCCATAACTTGCTCTGGTCGCAATTTTCTTTACTTCTGACATAATGCTTCACCCACCTTTTCCAATTCTTCCATTGCCTGTGCGTACTGCTCATCATTCGGAGCTTTTCCATGCCATCCGGCCTGGTTTTCCATAAAGGAAACACCTTTGCCTTTTACTGTCTTCATCACGATTGCCGTCGGCATACCCTTGGTAGCTTTTGCTTCTGCAAAAGCAGCGCGCAGCTGTTCCATGTCATTTCCGTCCGCAACATTGATCACATGGAAATTAAATGCTTCAAATTTCTTGTCAATCGGATAAGGAGAGCAAACATCTTCCACTTTTCCATCAATCTGAAGTCCGTTATTATCAACGATTACTACCAGGTTGTCCAGATTACGGTGTCCTGCAAACATGGCAGCTTCCCATACCTGACCTTCCTGAATTTCTCCATCACCCAGAAGAGTGTATACACGGTAGTCATCATTGCTGAGCTATGCAGAAAGTGCCATACCAACCGCTTCAGACATTCCCTGACCCAGAGACCCACTGGACATATATACACCCGGGATATGTATCATATCCGGATGTCCCTGCAGATAAGAACCGAGATGACGAAGTGTCTTCAGATCTTCCACCGGGAAATATCCTCTCTGTGCAAGCACAGAATACAGTCCTGGTGCTGTATGACCTTTGGAAAGGACAAAACGGTCACGGTCTGCCTTTTTCGGGTCTTTCGGATCGATATTCATTTCTTCGAAATACAGGTATGTAAATAAATCTGCTGCGGAAAGAGATCCGCCCGGATGTCCGGCTTTTGCAGAATGAACCGCAGTCAGGATACCCTTGCGGACTTCATTCGCAACTTTCTGAAGTTCTAAATTTTCCATAATCTGTTCCTCTTTCTTGTTTTTTGTTATATTATGATGTTGGGTCAGAAGATACCACACGGATTGTTCCGCATTTCATGCTCCCACAATCCTGCAAAACATTCGGAATTCGCGAGGCCCCTGCCCCACTTCTTCCTCATGTTTTGGCGGGTCCCAAGGTCATTCATCCACGATCGTGCAAGCACGATGTGGTTTCAGACCTTTTGACCCTGGTATCATATTATTCACCAAATACTGCTTTGTAGTCATTCTGGAATTTTACAATGCCTGCATCGGTCAGAGGATGATGAAGCATCTGTTCCAGAACCTTGTATGGAACGGTCGCGATATCTGCACCTGCAAGAGCGCATTCTGTCACATGAACAGGATGACGTACGCTTGCTGCGATAATTTCTGTCTGGATATCTGCAATTGCAAACATATCAGCAATCGTGCGGATCAGCGGAAGTCCGTCTGTAGAAATATCATCCAGTCTTCCAAGGAACGGAGATACATAAGTCGCACCTGCTCTTGCTGCAAGAAGTGCCTGGTTTGCTGTAAAGATCAGAGTCACATTTGTCTTGATTCCTTCTGTAGAGAGAACCTTAACAGCTTTCAGGCCTTCACCGGTCATCGGAATTTTAACTACCATGTTCGGATGGATCTTTGCAATTTCGCGTCCTTCTGCGATCATGCCTTCCGCATCTGTCGTTGTTGCTTTTACTTCACCGCTGATCGGACCGTCAACAATTGTTGTGATTTCTTTGATTACTTCGTTGAAGTCTCTTCCTTCTTTTGCGATCAGGGAAGGATTGGTTGTTACACCACAGATGATCCCCATATCATTTGCAGCTTTGATGTCCTCAACTTTAGCGGTATCAATAAAAAATTTCATGTTCTTTACCTCCTGAATTATATTATTTTTGCGTACCTCACTTGGTAATTACATTATACTCAGACTTGTTCCCAAGGTCAAGAAGGCGTATTCATTATTAGTAATTTAGCAGTTAATAATGGAGTATTTTATTAATGTTTTCCACCATAAAAAGGTTTTACTCTCATGTTTTTCGCCAAAAAAACGTTCCCTTATTTGTCTTTTCGGACGAAGGAACGTTTTTTATTAATAATAATTCTTTTTATGTGATTTATTTTATTTTTTTGGAGCTGATTCTGGCATAACCCGTCGTCCGGCGAATGATCAGTTTCGGCGAGTATTCAACGTTGTACAGACTGGTCGGCTGCCCCTCCATTCCATACCGTTCACTGCTCTCAATTTTGCGAATGACAATGTCGCAGGCATCCCGCCCTTTCATCGCCACAAAGTGATCGATCGTAGTCAGAGAGATCTCCCGGATACCGGAATAGAATATATTATCGCACCCGATGACTGAGACATCCTTGGGCACCCGCAGGCGCATTTCCTGCAGTGCATCAATGGCTCCAATCGCCATCATATCATTCTGCCCCGCAACGGCTGTGAACTGTTTTCCTTCTCTGAGCAATTCCATCGTCAACCGGTAACCAATCGAATATTCGGTATCCATGCGGGGCACCATCTGATCCATTGCTTCATCCGCCGCCTTGATGATCACGCGCTCTTTCAGCCCGGAATTTTCAAACTCTTTCACAAATCCTTCGACTCGTTTGCTTCGCTGCCATTGTCTCCTTGTCAGAGGCGGCGTGATAAACGCCACGTCTTTATGTCCCATATCCAGAAGATGGCGGGCCATCAGTCTGCCCACCACCGTATTATCCTGATTGATCGCATCTACGGTTGTCGTCTTTTCTTTGTTGCTGATAATGACAAGAGGAACCTCTCTGGCCATCTTTTCCACCTCCGCCTGCAGATCCGGTGCCGGATTACAGGTGTAGATGATTCCCTTCGGACGCAGCATACGCATCATCCGAAGATAGCGGGCCTCCAGATGGGCATCCCTCTGGGTGTTGCAGATAAATACCGCATATCCCTGATCGTTTGCCACTTCCTCAATCCCCTGCAGAAGCAATACATAATAGGGATTGGTAAGCGTAGGGCAGAAAACAACGATCAGTTTTTCCTTTTTGTCACGTTTTCTGTTTTTTCTCCCCGGCAGCTGATAATTCAGCTCCCGGGCAGCCTGCTCGACTTTTTCGATGGTTTCCCTGGAAAAGGAAGCATTATACTTATGATTCAGCACCATGGAAACGGTGGCCTGAGAGACACCTGCTCTGTTTGCCACATCCGTAGAAGTTGTTTTTCTCGCTGTCATCGCATTTCTCCTTCGCTCCCCGTCCCGAAATATTCCGGTCTGTATTCTACAGTTCCACACGCCCTTCCAGCGCCCGAAGAAGTGTGACCTCATCAATATATTCCAGGTCACCTCCCACCGGAACTCCGCTGGCAATCCGGCTCACCTTGATTCCGGAGGGTTTGATCAGCTTGCTGATGTACATGGCTGTCGTCTCCCCTTCCAGGCTGGAGTTCGTGGCGATGATCACTTCCTTCACGTCTCCCTGCAGCCGCTGCATCAGTTCCTTCAGACGGATGTCGTCCGGCCCGATCCCCAGCATGGGGGAAATGGCACCGTGAAGCACGTGATAGACTCCGTCAAACTTTCCGGTTTTTTCATATGCCGCCAGATCCCGTGTGTTTTCCACTACCATAATGGTAGCATGGTCACGCTTCTCATTGCTGCAGATGGGGCACTCTTCCTGATCGGTCAGCGTACAGCAGGTCTTACAGTACTGCACATTTTCCTTTGCACCGGTGATTGCCGAAGTCAGCTGCTGCACCTGATCCGCCGGCATATTCAGGATATGAAAAGCCAGACGCTGCGCCGATTTTGCTCCAATACCCGGCAGATGAGAAAGCTGCTCAATCAGCCGGTTGATATGACTGCTGTAATATTCCATCAGAACGGAAAGCCTCCGCCCATACCTCCAAGTCCGCCGGTAAGCCTGGACATCACAGCCGCAGATTCTTCTTCCACCTTCCGCAGTGCTTCATTGGTTGCCGCCACGATAAGATCCTCCAGCATTTCGATATCATCCGGATCCACAACCTCCTCCGACAGCTTCACCTTTGTCACCTCGCGTTTTCCGGAAATCGTTACCTCCACGGCTCCTCCTCCGGCTGCCGCGGTAAATTCCTTTTCCTCCAGTGCTTTCTGATTTTCCTCCATCTGCCGCTGCATTTTCTGCGCCTGCTTCATCAGATTATTCATGTTTCCGGGCATTCCTCCCGGGAATCCTCCTCTTTTTGCCATACTATTCATCCTCCTCAATTTCCACATCCATGTGAATATTTTCTTTGATTGCCTGGTCAACGGTAATCTCCACCAGGTTTGTATTCTGATGCTGCTTTGCCACAAGCATCTCGATCTCCACGTACTTTCCCGTCTGCTGCTCGATGATGTTCTGAAGCTCCTCTTTATATTCCGGCTTATCTGCATATGCCTGTCCCAGAAACTCCTGAAACTCCACATACAGAACAGGGCTGCCCGTCTCTGCGTTATATTTGGGAACGGATTTTAAAAGCATCTGCTTAAACCCTCCCGTTGTTCCGGATACAATGGTCTTCCAGCCGGCCACAATTTTCTGCAGATCTTCCGGCGCCGCCATCACCGCTCGGACCGGTTCCTCTTCCTGCTGTTCCCGCCTGTCCCCCTGTTTGGCATCCCGCACGATTACCTGTGGTGCGGGGCGCTCCTCCATCTGTCGTTCCAGAACACGGATCCTGTCCAGCACAGAGGACAGATCTGTCTCCATGGCAGGACGGCAGAGCTTGATCAGCGCGATCTCCACAAGAACCCTTTTCTGTGTCGCGAATCGGATCTGATTGGAAAGCTCCGAAAAGATCCGGATGTACCGCATCAGCGTCGGGACGTCCGTCATCTCACTTTCTTCCTGCAGAAGCTTCATGTTCTCAGATGATACATCGATTGCCTCCTCGGCGTTCTCCGAGGTCTTTACCAGCAGCAGATTCCGCATGTACCAGGTAAAATCTCCCACAAACTGTCCCAGCTCACGCCCACCTGTGATCAGCTGTTCCAGAATCTGTATGGAACCGGCCACGTCACCGGCCAGAACCAGCCGCAAAAGACGGCTGAACACCTCAGTGTCCACAGCGCCCAGAACTTCCAGAACTTTGTCATACGTAAGCGTCTGCCCCAGATAAAACGCGATACACTGATCCAGAAGACTCAGCGCATCTCTCATGGAACCGTCTCCGGCCTTCGCCACATAGCGAATTGCCTTATCCTCTGCCTCCACCCCCTCTGTTTTCAGAAGCTCCTTCAGCCTGTCAGCGATGGTATCTATGGAAATCCGATGAAAATCATACCGCTGACAGCGCGATAAGATCGTCACCGGAATTTTGTGTGCCTCCGTCGTCGCCAGAATGAATATCACATAAGACGGCGGTTCCTCCAGTGTTTTCAGCAGCGCGTTAAATGCGCCGGTGGAAAGCATGTGTACTTCGTCAATAATATAAACCTTATAATTTCCCTGGGTCGGCCGGTAGGCCACCTCCTCACGGATCTCCCGGATATTGTCTACGCCATTGTTGGACGCAGCATCTATCTCAATGACATTCATGGATGTTCCGGCCTGTATGGAACGGCACATCTCGCACTGATTGCATGGATTTCCGTCTTTCGGATGCTCACAGTTTACTGCCTTTGCAAGAATTTTCGCAACCGTTGTCTTACCGGTACCCCTCGTCCCGCAAAACAGATATGCATGGCCGATCCGGCCGGCTTTTATCTGATTTGTCAGAGTTGTCACAATATGATCCTGTCCCTTTACATCTGCAAAATTATCCGGTCGGAATTTCCGGTAAAGAGCGGTGTAACTCATCTAAGCACTCCCATCTTATCAAACAGCCGCCGCGGAATACTCTTCCGCGGCGGTTTGTCCTATCATTTTTTTCTGTCCGTATCAGTCTCCGAAGCTGATTCCGATCTGTTTTGCAGCCTTTACCAGCTGATCTTTCGGAGATACGGTTTTCAGCTTGCCTGCACATTCTGCCAGTGGCACACGCTTGATCTTATCGTCCACAATACCGATCATGATACCATATTCTTCGTCCATAATTGCCTCTGCGGCGCCGGCTCCGATCCTTGTGGAGAGAACACGGTCATAAGCACAGGGCTCCCCGCCTCGCTGTGTGTGGCCCGGAACTGTGATACGCACTTCGCTTCCGGTGATTTTCTGGATCCGCTCTGCGACCTCATAGGAGACAGACGGATACTTTTTCGCTTTTTCCTCCATGACCTTTTTCAGCTCTTTCTTGGAAAGCTTCGCATCTTCCTTGGAAATCGCGCCCTCAGCCACAACGATGATGGTAAAGCGTTTGCCGGCCTTGGCACGTTTGCTGATGGCTGCGCACACCTTCTTAATATCATACGGAATCTCCGGAATCAGGATAATGTCCGCACCGCCGGCAACACCGGCAAAAAGAGGAAGGCTTCCCACTTTATGTCCCATAACTTCCACAATAAATACTCGTCCGTGAGATGCTGCCGTCGTGTGGATCTGGTCGATGGCATTGGTTGCGATCTCAAGTGCACTGTTAAAGCCGAAGGTCATATCTGTGCCATATATATCATTGTCAATGGTCTTTGGAAGGTGAATGATATTCAGCCCTTCCTCACGGAGAAGATTTGCTGTTTTCTGTGTTCCGTTTCCGCCGAGGATTACCAGACAGTCCAGACACAGCTTATAGTAAGTCTGCTTCATGGCAGCTACCTTGTCCAGTCCCTTTTCATCCGGGACACGCATCAGCTTAAACGGCTGTCTGGAGGTACCGAGAATCGTACCACCCTGCGTAAGAATTCCGGAGAAATCTCTGGAGGTAAGCATCCGGTATTTTCCGTAAATCAGGCCCTTATATCCATCTTCAAAGCCATACACTTCCAGTTCGTCTACGTTGTCACTCAGACCCTTTACCACGCCTCTCATAGTTGCATTCAGCGCCTGGCAGTCGCCGCCGCTGGTCAGAAGACCAATTCGTTTTATCATAGTACCCTCCATTTCTGTGCTGTTTCTCATGCACAACCGCTCCGGCTCCGGGAGCAGATATACTTATATTCATTATATAATAATTCCCCATTTTAGGCAATACGAAACTCACGCCAAAACTTATTGACAAACCTTCCAAAACAGGCTATACTAAATTCCGCGCAGCCGGGGAGATAGCGGTGCCCTGTACCTGCAATCCGCTACAGCAGGGGTGATGCCAATCTGAGGGGTGTTCCTTGTGGAGCTGCCCTTTATAAGTGGCGTTGACGTCCGGGTCTTATGCAACAGGAATCCATGAACCGTGTCAGGGCAGGAATGCAGCAGCACTAAGTGGAAGCTCTTGTGTGACATGAGGGTGCCTGGGCCGAGTTAACTGTAAAGGTAACGTCTGTGAGTGCATCTCGAAGTGCGGCGCGCAAAAAAATAAGAACAGACAATGATTGCCACCGTGGAATCTTCCGGTTCCCCGGTGGCTTTTTTGTCCCGTTTTTCCGGGCACATTTACATATTCTCTGTCTCCTGCATCTGTGCACGGAATTTTGCAAGCATTTTTTCCTGTTTCTTTTTTTCCCGCAGTTCCTGAAAAAAAGAAGACAGCATCCGGGAGCATTCTTCTTCCAGAATTCCTCTTGTGATCTCCACCTGGTGGTTAAATCCTTCCACAGACAGCAGGTTCATCACCGAACCGGCACAGCCTGCCTTTGGATTCATACTCCCGATCACCACATGATCGATGCGCGACTGCACCAGTGCTCCCGCACACATCTGACACGGTTCCAGCGTCACATACATCGTACAGCCTTCCAGCCTCCAGTCTCCCAGCTTTTTGCTTGCTTTTCGAATCGCATTCAGCTCTGCATGGGACAACGTGTTTTTGTCCGTATTTCTTCGGTTATACCCCCGGGCAATAATCTTTCCGTCACACACGATCACGCAGCCAATCGGCACCTCATCCAGTGCTCTTGCCTTCTTCGCCTGACGGATTGCTTCTTTCATATAGCGTTCCTGTTCAGTCAATGTTTTATCCCCGTCTTTTCTTCCAGATTTATCTGTTTTTAAGCGTCTGCCGCTTTTTTTGCATTTTCCGATAATATACCGCACCGGTCACATCGGCAAGGGCCCATCCGATGGGGACCGCTGCCCAGATTCCTTTCACACCCACTGCCGGTATGGCAGACAGGACATATGCCAGCACGACTCTTGTCCCCAGAGATATCACCGTAAGAATCACAGACATCCCCGGCATTTTCACAGCACGGTAGTAGCCGTACAGCAGAAACAGAAGCCCGATTCCAAAATAAAAAGCTCCTTCAATCCGAAGATATTCCACACCGGCTGCAATGATCTGCGTCTCCTCCGACCGGACGAAAATCCCCATCAGCCGAGGCGCAAAACAGAAAACCAGCGCGCTGACCGCGATACAAAATCCAAAGGAGGTCAGTACCGCACTCCGGACTCCCTTTCTGATCCGTTCCGATTCTCCTGCCCCGTAATTCTGTGCGATAAACGTGGAAAACGCATTTCCGAAATCCTGCACCGGCATATATGCAAAAGAATCAATTTTCACCGCTGCCGCAAACGCTGCCATGATCACCGTGCCAAAGCTGTTTACGAGCCCCTGCACCATCAGAATTCCGAAATTCATAATCGACTGCTGGGCACAGGTCAGAAACGAAATACCTGCAATTTCCCGAAAGGCAGCCCTGCGAAAATGCAGCTCCTGCCGCCGGAGCCTCCATTGCGGAAAATTTATCAGCGTATAAAGCATCAGTCCCGCTCCGGACAGATATTGTGCGATCACGGTCGCCAGAGCCGCTCCCTCCACACCCAGATTAAGAATCAGAATAAAAAACAGATCCAGAATGATGTTGGTCACTGCAGAAACTCCCAGAAAAATCAGCGGGACAACCGAATTTCCCACTGCTCTCAGAAGCGCTGCAAAATAGTTATACAAAAATGTAGCTGTAATCCCCGCAAAAATCACCTGCAGATACGCTCTCATGTCTGCGCAGACCTCGGTCGGAACCCGCAGAAAACGCAGGATCACGGAAAGTGCTCCATATACCAGCAGGTTCAGAATCAGCGCTGTGCCCGCAATCAGACAGAAGGAATGCAGCATGGATTCTTTCAGCCGCTTCTCATTCTGCTGCCCGAAACAAATAGAAAACACCGCTCCGCTGCCCATACACATGCCCAGCAGAATCGATGTCAGAAATGTCATCAAGGTGTAGGAGGATCCCACTGCCGCCAGGGCATTTGCCCCGAGATACCGTCCCACAATCAGTGTATCCGCAATATTGTAGCATTGCTGAAGAATGTTCCCGGCCATCATGGGCAGGGCAAACAGAAGCAGATTTCCGGTAATATTTCCCTCTGTAAGATTTATCTGTCGCATAGTATCTCCGATTTTTCATGTCCATACCGTTTTTTCTAAGACATCAGGACAGAAAATGTTCCTGATTTTGAGTCCATTATAGTCATTCCCGAAAGAAGTGTCAATTTCTGCCCGGGACAAACTCTCTTTGTGGTTCTTCCATAAACCGATACCAGTATCCGCCCCTTGACTGAGCCAGCTCCACCTGTCTGCTCTCTTTGAAATACGGAAAACCGAACATGTTCGCCATAAAACGTTCCTGCTGATCATACCCTCCGGGGACGCCCAGTATGTAGCGGCCGTCTCCTCTGCGGCAAAGCAGCAGGTGTCCGAAATTATAATATCCGTGGAGCAGAAACCGGTTGTTTCTCAGCGATCCGTCTCTTCGGAACATGCGGCAGACATCTCTGGGATGTATTTTCCAGCACTGCACCATTTCTCCGTCTGAAAACGGTATACATACTTCTCCCGGTGTCCATCCCGCAGTCCGATCCGGACCTGGCGGCGAAGTCTCCCGCCGGTTTTCCCGGATGACCTCCTCCGCCTCTACTTCCGATACCGTCTGCTCTTCCGACATTCCTGTTTCCTCCCGGTCTTCTCTGCTCTCTTCGGGTTCTGCCGGTTCCTCCTGCTGCCCTTCGGGCGTTTCCGATGCTTCTGCCGGTTCCTCCTTCAGGTCTTTGTCTCCTTCCGCTTCCCCGTTCTCCTCCCTCAGTGTCTTTGGACTGCCGGCTGGCACCTCATATTCTTTGAAATTTTCCGGACGAATCGGTCTGTCATCCCACTCGGTCCCAAAGAACGCTCCAAGCTCGGTGCAGAATACCATTCCGCCCATCTTTTCCAGACTCACACCTGAATTTCCCATATTCTGCGATTCTGATTCCAGGACACATTCCACCCGGTTTTCCCCGGTTCTGCACTCTCCCAGATATATCCCGTTCAGCAATCCGTCCTTCCGGACAAACCCGTACACTTTGCAGGGTACATCCGCCGTCAGTCCCGGACATTGCAGATGCAGTTCCATCAGACAGCGCCTGTTTTTTTCCTCCACCCTCACAAATCCGCAGTTGCTTCCCTTTTTTCCTCTTTGATACTCATATACATAAGCCACAAATCGCCGATACTCCGCCAATGCTTTCCTCCACTTTTTTTATTTTTTCATATATATGAAATTTTTTTCAAATTTATTATTGACAAATCCCACAGCATATAATATAATAGCTCTTGCAGTTGACGAAGCGTGGCTCAGTTTGGTAGAGCGCTGCGTTCGGGACGCAGAGGTCGTGGGTTCGAATCCCGTCGCTTCGACTTGCACAGGAAAGGCTGGAATTTATTTCCAGCCTTTTTCGTTATCCAGTGATCCAAAAGAAGGTTCCCTATGAAACAGCTGCTTACCCATGCCACAAAAGGAAAATAAAGAACAAAAAGAAAAACCACTGTATCGATGCTTTCATACAGTGGTTTTTCAATGAAACATGTCCATTGGCTTTTCCTCCTTATTCACTTGATATCTATCTGAAACTATTATCTCAAATAGTGTTTTCTGATTTTAAATTAAGCTCCCATTGGTCTGTACCTCTTTCTTAATATTTTTTCCGGTGTTAAACTTCTGTGTTTGGTGGTCCGTCCTCCTTTGTTTTTGTTGAATTTAATATAACATAGTTTTCTGATATTGTCAAGCGAATTTTATCATTTTCTGATTGATGTATTTATATTGTCAGAATTATCTGTCTATTTTGCAAAACGGAACTGTTACAACATTTGTTACAAAATTTTTGTGATTTTTTTCGTTTTCCACTTCCCGTTTTCCGATATTTAAGTTAAACTATAGGGTAGACACTTTATAACCATTTTGATTCTTATAAACATTATTACTTATGAATAATACAAATACACGCAAAAAAACAGCCAATCCCTATAATCATAACCGGCCGGCATCCCCTGTCCGCAGTCCGCGTACGGCGGCTCCTTCCGAAAAACCGATGCGAAAAAAAAGACGAACCAGAAAGCCTGCTGTGCTTCTGATTGCTGCAGTTGTCCTGCTTTTGCTTATCATTCCCTACTGCATTGCCTGCGGAAATCTCAAGGACAACGTGATCTGGAAAAAATCGTCCATCAACGGAGTCTCCGTAAAAGGACTCACAAAAGAAGAAGCAGCAGCTGCCCTTGAAACGCAGTTCATAAATACCTACCAGAACTTCACGCTGAAGGTTCAGGTAGATGGTCAGGAATACCCGGTCAATGTATATCCGCTCCTTGGCATGGATGCCTCCGGACAGATTGAAAAAGCATACCAGCCCGGGCACAGACTCTGGATCCTGCGCGCTTTTGACCGGATCTGCACCAGTCTCTTTTCCGGAAAGGACCAGACCGTTTATCCGTACATAAAATATCCGGAAAATATTGACTCTGTTCTGACACAGGCCGGACTGGATAAATACGACAGTACCGTAGATTCCAGCTGGGAGGTTCAGGATGACAAGCTGATCATTCATAAAGGAAAGGAGGGCGTCTGTGTGAATGCAGAGCAGCTGGAACAGGATATTTTGTCTGCTCTGAGCCGTCAGGATTATGACACGCCCATCCCCTGTCCCATTACCACCCGCGCTCCAAAGTCCGTAAACCTGCAGGAAATTTATAATACGATCCATACCACGGTTTCCAACGCCACACTGGATCCAGCCAATAATTACGAGCTGGTTCCTTCTTCAACCGGAATCGACTTTAATACGTCCCAGGCGCAGACCATTCTGGACAATACCCAGCCCGGCGCTGACGCAGTGATTTCACTGGAGGTTGTCCAGCCGGAAATATCCACCGAAGATATGCAGAACAATCTTTTCCAGTCTGTTCTTGCCAGCTACTCCACCTATGGAGGCGGTACATCGGAGCGCTGTTCCAACCTGTCTCTGGCTGCCCAGTCCTGTGACGGCACCATCCTGCTTCCGGGAGAGACCTTCTCCTACAATGCGACACTCGGGGAACGTACTCTGGAAAGAGGCTATCAGTATGCCGGAGCATATTCAGACAAAGAAGTCATACAGGAAATCGGCGGAGGTATCTGTCAGGTTTCCTCAACGATCTTTGCCGCACTGCTGTACACAGATCTGGAAATTGTGGAACGTCACAACCATTCCATGGAGGTTTCCTATCTTCCCTCCGGCATGGATGCCACCGTCTCCTGGGGCGGTCCGGATTTCCAGTTCCGGAACAATACAAAATATCCGATCAAACTGAATGTATATTATGACTGGGAAACCGTCACGGTAGATATTATCGGAACACAGGAAAGCGATCAGCACATTGACGTTTCCGTGGAATATTCCGAAGGTTCCTACACCACTTACCGTACCTATTACGACAGCAACTGGAATTATCTCACCTCGGTACAGGTTGCCACAAGCACTTATTCCAAAATCGAAACGGAAGAATCAGAGAACGACGAAAATACGGAAAGTGAAAACACGGATGACACCGGAAACGATCCGAATGCAGACCAGACACAAAACACGGACGGAACCGGCGATGCCGCTTCCCCGGAAAACACAAATACGGATCAGCAGGGTACCGATACCGGCAATTATAATGATACCTATAGTGATTCTTATCTCTCCGATGATTCTTATGTAGAAGAAATCTTTGATATTTACTGATGTTCTCTCTTTCCGGACATCAGCAACGAAAGACGCACCTTTCACAAAGATGCAAAAGAGGGGTATTACACAAACAGACCACTCCCTATGGCAGCGATTCCATGAAGGTTATGGAATCGCTGCTGTTTTTGTATATAAGCGTGTCGTCTATGGATATGAGCGCAGATGAGCTTGTTCTCCAGGCGGGATATTTTCCCATCTGCTGGGAGTGTTCCGACAGAGCTCATTCCACTGGCAGTCGCGGCAGATTGCTTCCCGCTTTTCGGGATCCATGATTTCCCTTTGCACCAGAGCGGCAAGCTCCATAAAATTCCTTTCCTCTTCCTCCTTCAGACGGCAGGCTTCCAGTACAGCTGTATCATATTTTCGTACGCTGTCGGCGGAAACACAGTCTTTGCCACCTCGCTGATTGGGGCAGGCAGAACAGATTTCATCTCCCTGCAGAACGAGACGAACCCGGGGATTTTTCTGAAAATGTTCCAGCATCTCCTGCATATGAGCAGAAAATCCGTCACTGTATCCGTTTCCTTTAAAAAAGGCAAGGCACATCAGGTGGTGCGGACGAAGAGGAGTGCAGCCTTTATACCGGGACATATTTCCGTACTCTTCTGGAAAGTACCAGCGCAAGTGCAATTTTTACAAGATCCGGAATGATAAAGGGAATGACACACCATCCGAGAACAACGCCGAGCCCGACAGCACCGTTTGCCCGGGAATATACATTCATAAACCAGATCGTACCGAATGCATAGCAGACAAGCAGGCCGAGAAGCATGGAAATCACCTGGAAAACCGGTTTTTTTGCACGATCACCGGTCAGTTTTTCAAAAAGCCACATAATCAGTGCGGAGCCTAAAAAACCGATGATATAACCGCCTGTAGTGTTCAGAAGAACACCGATTCCTCCGGAAAAGCCTGCGAAAACAGGAATACCGATTGCGCCCAGCAGTACATAGACCAGCACGGCCAGAGTTCCGCGTTTTCCTCCCAGAACGCCAATTGCCATAAATACACCGAATGTCTGCAGCGTGAACGGCACAGTTGTGGGAATGGATATCCAGGAGCAGACTGCCATCAGAACCGCAAATACGGCAATATAAACAATGTCATAGGTTTTGTTTCTGCTTGTAGTATTCATAATTCCTCCTATACGTAAACCTTTTTTTGTTTTTGTTTACTATTTGTTGCCGTTATACTAGCACGGAAGGAATCGATTGTCAACTCAAAATTCGTGAAGGTTTACGGAAGTTTCGCTTTCCAAATGAGATTCTTCATGTTACACTGTTATCAGAAATTGATTTGGAGGTTTTCTTATGGATGTCCATTCCATCAGTATGCACTGCAGCCGTACAGAATTTGTCGGTACTGCCGTTCTGGACACCATCGGACTGATCATTTCCGGTGTGGATCAGACACTTTTGGAGCAAATGCAGGTGGGAAAAAAATATCACACGCTGGGACTGTTCAGTTCCCGTACCGGTGCTGCCGGGCAGCTTACGGCCATTGACGACGCGGTAAAGGCCACGAATACGGAAGTGCTGTCCATTGATCTGCCCCGGGATACGAAGGGCTGGGGAGGCCATGGAAATTATATTGTTCTTGGCGGAAATGATGTGTCGGATGTGCGTCATGCCGTGGAACTGGCTCTGGAGCTGACCAATAAATATGCCGGTGAGCTGTATATCAGCCAGGCGGGTCATCTGGAATTTGCATTTACGGCAAGTGCGGGAGCCGTTCTTCAGAAAGCTTTTCAGGCTCCGGCGAATGAGGCGTTTGGATTTATGGCGGGATCACCGGCGGCAATCGGTCTGGTGATGGCAGATACCGCGATGAAGTCTGCACCTGTCAATATTGTAAAATATATGACTCCGAGTATAGGAACCAGTCATTCCAATGAGGTGATACTGGCGATCAGCGGGGATTCCGATGCTGTGCGTGAGGCTGTCCTGGAGGCAAGGCAGATCGGTCTGGAACTGCTCATTTCCATGGGAAGTTATCCGGAAATTCCCGGTACCCCGTATTTGTGACAGGATGCTTTTCTGCGAAAAAAGGAGAAGATTTCCGGATTTGTGGAAATCTTCTCTTTTTTGACGCACTTTCACCAGGCACCGGCAGCGGGTGCGGCGTATATGGCAGATGAATTCCATGAAGATGTATGGAATCGTGATGGGCTTATGTAAGAAAGCGCGGAAGTCTATGGGGTATGATAAGCAGATGATTCGCCGTTTTGCGTAAGCGAACCTCGAGAATAAAATCCGCCACCGAGCGAGATGTCTGAGCAAAGCGAGTTCCGAGCGAATGGCGGTAATTATATAAATTCGAGAGGTGAGCAGCAAAACAAGCTCATCTGCGGTCATACCCATAGACGAACACGCACATACAAAAGCAGTGATTCCATAACCTTCATGGAATCACTGCCATAGGGAGTGTTCAATTTGTGTAACGGGTCCCTGCTTATCCAACCTGGTATACATCTGCGGTCTGCATTCCAAAAGCCAGCGCAGCCTCATGGCTGTCCATGTAGATATCCACATGACCATATGGCGTTCCCAGGTCCTCCACCGTATAGACATTGCCATTGATCAGCAGCTGTGTCCCGAACGGAACCCCTGCCATGGCAACCGTATTTCCGGCAGTGGGAACCGTTCCGCTTGCCGTCAGATTTCCCGCTGTTCCGCAGCACTGTGCACAGTTGCAATATGCGGTCAGCGTAAAGTTTCCAAGATATGTTCCGGATCCGCTTTCCGATGAACCGGAATCTCCGGAGCTGTAATCATCGGAACCATAATCGTCATAATCATCGGAACTGTAATCCTCCTGCGCCTCTTCCTGATAAGAGCTTTCTGTCTCATAGGAAGCCGCCTCCTCTTCTTCCTCTTCCTCCTCAACAATTACATCTGTGCTTACAGAGGTACTGGAAGATTCCGATGTATCTTCATCCGGATCGTATCCGTAATCATCGTAGAGCGGCTCCTCCGGCGCTTCTTCCGAAGCCGCCGGATCTGTTTCCTGCATGGCAGCCTCTTCCGCTCTCTGCGCGGCTTCTTCTGCCATTCTGGCCATATTTGCCAGCTGACTGTCCGCATCACTGATCTGCGCCATCAGAGCGTCCGCTTCTTCCTGACTGTCACTGATCTGTCTGACATAATCCGAAATACTTTCCCCGGTACTCGCGGCCAGTGACTGCACCTCCTGCTGCGCAGCTGATTTCTGTGCCAGCAGCGTGTTGATGTTGTCTGCTTCCTGCTGTGCCGCCGTTTCCTGACTGGCAATGTCCTTCTGAAGCTCTTCATACTTATTGAGCATATCTCTGTCATACTCACTGAGCTGTACCACGTTGGATGCCCGGTTGAGAAATTCCCCGAGATCCTTAGCAGACAGAAGTGCCTCCAGCATCGTCGTTCCGCCTCTCTCATACATGTATGCAATACGGATTTTCATTGCCTCGTACTGCTCCTCTGACAGGGCCTTCGACTCCTCCAGCTGTTTCTGAAGAACCTTCAGCTCTTCCTCCTGCTGTGCGGCCTTGATTCCCAGATCCGAGACATTTGCTGTCAGCTCCTCATATTGTCTGTTCAGCTCCTGAAGGTAATTCTCCAGCTCCTGCTTTTTGCTTTCCAGACTTCCTATATTACTCTCTGTCTGTGCCAGAGAAGCCTGTGCCGCTTCCTTCTGTGCCTGCAGCTCTTCTTCTGTGGCATATACAGTGATTCCCATAGTAACAGAAAGGATCCCGCTCAAAATGAACGATAGAATTCTTTTGTTTTTCATTGCAAAAACACCTCTCAACCTGATTTACGGGTTAAGTATAACATATTTTCGCAGAAAATCAACACTTTTATAAAATTTTGTAACATGTATGTAACATTTTCTTCTGTCTGCTGCAGCAATTATTCGGCTGCATCCAGCTCACTGTCCGCCAGTGCTTCCTGATATTTCTCCAGAATCAGTCCCTGTATTTTTTCGCGGGTATCGGAATTTATGGGATGCGCAATATCCCGGTATTCCCCGTCTGCCGCCTTGCGGCTGGGCATTGCAATAAAAAGCCCTTTTTCTCCTTCGATCACCTTGATATCATGTACCACAAATTCATCATCGATGGTAATGGATACCACTGCCTTCATCTTACCTTCTTTCGCCACTTTTCTCACACGTACATCTGTAATTTTCATTTTTTGCATCCCCCTTTGGACTGTCCTAAATCTTATATCTGTCATGCTTTTCCACGACAATTTCCACCGAATCTTCCCCACAGTAGCGGGAGTTCGCCTGGATCGTATCCCGGCTTTCCACAATACAATTCTCGATATATGTATTGTTCCCGAGATAAACATCATTCAGAATCACGGAATTCCGGATCACACAGTTATTTCCGACAAACACATTTTTAAACAAAACCGAATTTTCCACGGTGCCGTTGATAATACATCCGCTGGAAACCAGACTGTTTTTCACCAGTGCTCCCGGATTGTATTTTGCCGGCGGAAGATCATCGATCTTTGTCTTGATAAACGGTTCCTGTTTGAAAAAGTATCTGCGTGTCTCCGGCTCCAGAAAAGCCATGTTTGTTCTGTAGTAGGATTCCGCAGTGGATATATTGCTCCAGTATGTATCCATCTTATACCCGTAGATTCGTTTCAGATTCTTATAGCGGATCAGAATATCTTTTACAAAATCATTTCTTCCTTCCTGTGCCGCCTTCTCGATAAGCTCGATCAGAAGTCTTCTTCGAATCACATAAATGCCCGTGGAAATCGTATTGTACTGGGAGACCATGGGCTTTTCCTCGAACTCCTCGATCCTGCCGTCCTCATTCATCCGAACCACACCGAACCGCTCAATTTCGCCGGGATCCTGGCAGGTTGTGCAGACAACCGTCACATCTGCCCTCTTGGCAATATGGTATTCCAGAATCTTATTGTAATCCATCTTATAGATACCGTCCCCCGATGCAATTACCACATAAGGCTCATGACTGTTTTTCAGGAAACTGATATTCTGGTGGATGGCATCTGCCGTCCCCTGATACCAGAAGCTGTTTTCTTTGGTAATGGTGGGTGTAAACACGTAAAGTCCGCCCTGTTTTCTTCCGAAATCCCACCATTTGGATGAGCTGAGATGTTCGTTTAAGGAACGGGCATTATACTGTGTCAGTACCGCCACTTTCTGCACATGGGAATTTGCCATATTGCTCAGCGCAAAATCAATTGCACGATAGCTTCCCGCAATGGGCATAGCCGCTATGGCTCTTTTGTCAGAAAGCTCTCTCATCCGGTTGTTGTTTCCGCCCGCTAAAATGATTCCAATTGCCCTCATACCAGATCATCCTCCTTTACGTCAATTACCTGGCCGCTTTCAAGAATGCCTCCAGGATAATCCTCTGCTGTCGTCACGCCGGAAATGGCGGTATTTTTGCCGATTCTTACATGGTCCGGAATCACACTTCCCTCACCCACTGTCGCAATGCCGAATCCATACACGGCCGGCTTGCAGACATTCGGTACTTCCTCACCGCAGCCCAGCACGGCACCGTCACCGATCCTGACATCCTCTGCGATAATGGCCTTGTCCATGATGACACCTTCCCCGATCTCAGAATTTCTCATAATAATGGAATCGCGGATCACACTGTTTTTCCCGATGACCACATTCGGCCCGATCACGGAATTATGTACCTCGCCATATATCTCGGACCCTTCTCCGATCAGGCAGCGGTCAATCACGGCCTCCGAAGAGATGTACTGCGGCGGAATGATATCTCCTTTTGTATAAATCCGCCAGAATTCTTCATATAGATTAAATTCCGGAATGATATCGATCAGCTCCATATTGGCTTCCCAGTAGGATGCCAGTGTTCCCACATCCTTCCAGTAGCCGTTATATTCATAAGCAAACAGACGCTGTCCCTTCTCCTTACAGTAGGGAAGAATATGCTTTCCGAAATCACAGCTTTTCTGATCTTTCAGCGCAACCAGAGCGTCCCTCAATACCGGCCAGCTGAAGATATAGATACCCATGGAAGCCAGATTGCTGCTTGGGTGCTCCGGCTTCTCTTCAAATTCACAGATCCGGTTCGCCTCATCTGTCACCATGATTCCAAAACGGCTGGCCTCTTCCATGGGAACCGTCATACATGCGATGGTAACATCTGCCTTATTGGCTTTATGGAAGTCCAGCATCACCTCATAATCCATCTTATAAATGTGGTCCCCGGAGAGAATCAGGACATAATCCGGATGATACTGCTGCATATAATCCAGATTCTGATAAATGGCATTGGCTGTTCCGGTGTACCATTCACTGCTGGTACTTTTTTCATAAGGCGGAAGTACCGTCACACCGCCCTCATTCCGGTCCAGATCCCAGGGGATTCCGATACCGATATGTGTATTGAGGCGAAGGGGCTGATACTGTGTCAATACGCCTACGGTGTCAATTCCCGAATTGATACAGTTGCTCAGAGGAAAATCTATGATCCTGTATTTTCCCCCGAATGCAACTGCCGGTTTCGCTACTTTTTCTGTCAGTACACCCAGTCTGCTGCCCTGGCCCCCGGCTAAGAGCATGGCAATCATTTCTTTTTTAATCATGCAATCACCTCTTGTTATTTCATTCTGTCATTTGTCCGCCTGACAATACCTGCCTGATTTTCTGCAGATTCTGTCACCGAACAGCTATTACTGATATTTCTATTGTAACACACATTATACGAATAGTGAATATTATTCACAATAAATCCGCTGCATTTTTCGAGTTTTTTAGATTAATTGCATATATTAATCTGATTTTTTCGATAAATACAGCAATTTCTTTTGTATATTTTTTTCATTTTTACACTTTATCGTCCAATTATTTTATTTATTTTTGATATGTACCGTATAAAAAGAAGTCTTTTCATTTTTTTGCAATCGGGTTATAATTAGCCCATCAACAGGAACAGGAGAATTTCATTATGTATCAGATAGACTTTCAAAAACCACAGCACATCCATTTCATCGGTATCGGCGGCATCAGCATGAGCGGTCTGGCCGAAATCCTTCTGGGAGAGCATTTCACCGTATCCGGATCCGATGCCAAGGAAAGTCCGCTCACCCGCGCTCTGGAAGAAAAAGGCGCGAAGATATTCTACGGACAGCGGGCATCCAACATCGAAGACAGCACAGAACTGGTCGTCTACACCGCCGCAATCCATCCCGACAACCCGGAATTTGCCTGTGCACAGAGCAAAGGGCTCCCCATGCTGACACGCGCCGAGCTGCTCGGACAGATCATGCGCAATTATGAGACCTCCATCGCTGTGTCCGGCACGCACGGCAAGACAACCACCACCTCCATGATTTCCCACATTCTTCTCGCAGGCGAATGCGATCCCACCATCAGCGTGGGCGGAATCCTTCCTTCCATTGGCGGAAACATCCGTGTGGGCCAGTCGGAGACATTCGTCACAGAAGCCTGTGAGTACACAAACAGCTTTCTCAGCTTCTTCCCGACGATCAGCATTATTCTGAACATTGACGCAGATCATCTGGATTTCTTCAAGGATATTGACGATATCCGCCATTCCTTCCGTAAATTTGCTCAGCTGCTTCCTGCAGACGGAGCGCTGATTATCAACGCAGACACCCCGAAATACGAGGATGTGATCCGGGATCTTCCCTGCCGGGTGATCACCTATGGTCTGGAGCATGACGCAGAGTATCAGGCTGCAGATATCACCTACGATGCATTTGGTCACGCTTCCTTCACCCTTGTCCGAAACGGCGAAAAGGGCAGCCGCTTCTCTCTGAAGGTTCCGGGGATCCACAATGTGTCAAACGCACTTTCCGCCATCGCTCTCGGACAGCTTCTGAATCTTTCCGACGAAGTGATCGCCCGGGGACTTTCCAGCTTCACCGGCACAGACCGCCGCTTCCAGTACAAAGGCGAAATTGGCGGCGTAACCATCATTGATGACTATGCGCATCATCCAACGGAAATCGAAGCCACGCTTCATGCAGCTGCCAATTATCCCCACAAAAAACTGTGGTGTGTCTTCCAGCCCCATACATATACCCGTACCAAGGCACTGCTGCCGGAATTCGCCCGCGCACTTTCTCTGGCAGATCACGTCGTTCTTGCAGATATTTATGCTGCCCGGGAACAGAACACCATCGGCATTTCCTCTGCCGACCTGCAGAAACAGATTGTCGAAGCCGGCACTGCCTGCGAATATTTCCCGACCTTTGATGAAATTGAAAACTTTTTATTAAAAAGTTGTACACAGGGCGATTTGTTGATAACTATGGGAGCCGGAGACGTTGTAAACATTGGAGAACAGCTGCTCGGAAAATAGTTATCCACATTATCCACATGCTTATACACATTTTTACAGTGTCAGGCATGTGGATTTTTTTGTGTATAACTTACTTTACATAATTCGACACCAGGTTCTTTTACAATTCGACGAATCCCCTGATTTCCCGGCATTTCCCCGGTTTCCCATAATTTCCTTCTCATCCGTTTTCCACTTTATCCACATTATCCACATTCAAAAGGTTCATAACTCCCTCCCGAAATCTCCTGTTTTCATTTAAATAAGGTTGTGTTATAATCCATTTTAGTCTTATTGAAAGCAGGTTTTTTCATGAATCATATTCAGCTGCACAGCACTTCCGGGACGGAAGTTACCATATTACCCAACCGTTTTATCGATCAGTACATGCCCGGTGCAAACGGTGAATTTGTAAAAATATATATTTATCTGCGCAGAATTCTCTCCGGCGGCAATCCGGATTTTGACCTGGCACAGATGGCAGACCGATTGCTCTGTACCGAGAGGGATATCTTCCGTGCCCTGAAATACTGGGAAAAGGAACAGCTCCTCTCGCTTCAGCTCGATGAGAACCAGAAGCTTTGCGGCATTACCCTTCTGGAGCTTCCCAAGCCCGACAAAGCACCGGAGGCAGAAGCACAGCCGGAAGCCGCTGTCACAGCCGAAGGCATACAGGACACTGCTTCTGTTTCCGAAGAAACGTCTGACGAAGCAGCCGCCGTCGTTCCTGCTCCGACTCCGGAAACATCAGAACCCCGCAGACTCACCCCGGACCGGATTCTTCAGTTAAAGCAGGACGAAGAAATTGTTCAGCTGCTCTATATTACCGAACAGTATCTGGGCAAGACTCTGACAGCCACAGAAATGCAGAAGATCCTGTTTTTCTACGATGAGCTGAAAATGTCCCCCGACCTGATCGAATATCTGATCGAGTATTGCATTACCCGCGGACACAAGAGTATCCGTTACATAGAAACCGTAGCCCTTGCCTGGGCGAAAGAGGGCATCACCTCTGTCTCCATGGCAAAACAATCCACCGCCCGCTACGGCAGGGAATATTTTACCGTACTGAAAGCGATGGGCATTACAGGCCGGAATCCTGTTGAAAATGAGGTCGCCTACATTGATACCTGGATGAAGGATTATGGATTTGATATGGCCCTGATCACGGAGGCCTGCAGCCGTACCGTGCTTCAGACCGGACAGCCCAGTTTTCAGTATACGGACAAGATTCTGGCCGGCTGGAAGAAAAAACAGGTACGGACACTGGACGACGTCAAGGTTCTGGATGCAGAGCATAAAAAACGCCGGGCCAAAAAGGCTCCGGATCCTTCTGCTCCTGCACCGAAAGCAGGAAACCGTTTCAATAATTTCCAGCAGCGGGAATATAACTTTGACGAATACGAAAAACGTCTTCTGAACCAGTAGTTTCTGTTTTTTCACCACATACAGACAAGGAGGCATCTGCATGCCTTTACAGAATTTCCAATACGACACCATCATAAGAGAATACAACCGGAAGCAGGCCCGCAACCGGCACCTCCAGGAGGAACACCGGGAAGCGGCCTATGCCCGCATTCCCCGGCTGCAGGAAATCGATGAAGAAGTGGCTTCCTTAAGTGCCGCCAAAATCCGGTCCATTCTGACCGGACAGACCAGCGGGACAGACGATCTGAAGGAATCGTTGACTCAGCTGGCCCGGGAACGGACCGCCCTGCTGAAATCTGCCGGACTTCCCGCGGATTATCTGGACCTGCCCTGCGATTGTCCCATCTGCCACGACACCGGCTATGTGGGCAGTGAAAAATGTGTCTGCTTTAAGCAGGCAGAAAATGATCTGCTTTATACACAGTCATTTCTCACAGATATTTTAGAGGAAGAAAATTTTGAACACTTTTCATTTGATTACTATTCTGATACAATAAAAAACGAAGCGACCGGTCTGTCTGCTCTGGCCACCGCCAGAAAGGCTTACGACTCGGCCCGCAGCTTTGTAAAGCATTTTGACATGCATTTTGAAAATCTGTTCCTGTACGGGAATACCGGTGTGGGGAAAACGTTTCTGTCCCACTGCATTGCCGGCGAGCTCTTAAAGTCGTCGCACAGTGTACTGTATTTTTCCGCATATGATCTCTTTGATCATCTGGCAGAAAACACCTTCGGGAAAAATTCCGGCCAGCCCGCAGACGGCAACATCTTCACCTGCGATCTGCTGATCATTGACGATCTGGGCACAGAACTGAACAACAGCTTTGTATCATCTCAGCTGTTCCTATGCATCAACGAACGTATCATGCGCCGAAAATCCACTGTCATTTCCACCAATCTGACGCTGGAGGAATTTTCTGCCGCTTATTCCGAAAGAACCTTTTCCCGCATTGCCAGTCATTACCAGATGATCAAGCTGATCGGAAAAGACATTCGTATACAGAAAATATTTCGAGGAGGAAAATAATTCATGTCACAGGGAACAAAAGGATTAACCACACTTCCCGTCGGACGGCTCGGGCTGATTCCGCTGCCGAGCTGCCGTGAGCTGGGAGAAAAAGTCAACGACTGGCTGGTCCAGTGGCGCAGGGAGCGCAAACACCCCGGTGTTGATTCCTATGCCTTCGAAGGCTACGAAAGAGATTCTTATATTATTGAAGCGGATACTCCCCGTTTCGGTTCCGGTGAAAGCAAAGGAACCATTCATGAATCTGTCCGCGGTGATGATATCTATGTCATGGTGGACGTGTGCAATTACAGTCTCACCTACACCATGGGCGGTTACACCAATCTCATGTCCCCTGACGATCACTATCAGGATATGAAGCGCGTGATTGCCGCCATCGGAGGAAAAGCCCGCCGTGTCAACGTGATCATGCCTTATCTCTACGAAAGCCGCCAGAGCAAACGGATTGGGCGCGAATCCCTGGACTGTGCAACATCTCTTCAGGAACTGATCAGTATGGGTGTGGAAAATATCATCACCTTCGATGCCCACGATCCTCAGATCCAGAATGCCACTCCGCTGCACGGTTTTGAGACGGTACAGGCTTCCTATCAGTTCATCAAGGCCCTTCTGAATCACGAAGACGGCCTTCGCATTGACAACGGGCATTTTATGATCATCAGCCCGGATGAGGGCAGCATGAACCGTGCCATTTATCTCGCCAACATTCTCGGCGTGGATATGGGGATGTATTACCAGCGTCTGGATTACGCACACAGGGAAGCCAACGGACGTCATCCCATTGCCGCATATGAGTTCCTCGGTCCCAATCCAAAAGGCAAGGACATGATCATCGTAGATGATATGATCTCATCCGGAGATACCATTCTGAAGATTGCTTCCCTTCTGAAGGAACGGGGTGCCGGAAGAATTTATCTTTGCTGTACCTTTGGTCTGTTTACCGCAGGGCTGGAGAAATTTGACAGAGCCCACAAGGCAGGTATTTTCGACAAGCTGCTTACCACCAATCTGGTTTATCAGACGCCTGAGCTTCTGTCCAGGGATTATTATATTTCCTGCGATATGAGCAAATACATTGCCCTGATCATCGACACGCTGAATCACGATCTTTCCGTCAGCCATCTTCTGAATCCGGTTGACCGAATCAAAAAGTGTGTACAGAATTATGAAGCCCGACAGAAGACCAGATAATCCATATCACCGGAACAAACCGGAATATTTCCAATAACGTATAGAACAACTTGGAGTAATTTCCTAAGAAACAAAAAACGGATGAACCGCGCAGACTTTACGGTATTCATCCGTTTTTCTTTTACAGTGTCAGTCTCTGATAGGGAATTCCTTCCCGCTGAAGGATCTCTTCTTCCCGTTTGTGGCAGGTACTGATAATAATCTGCTTCTGCTCTTTCTCCAGCCAGTGCAGCACCGATGTGAGACGTTCCTCATCATACATTCCAAACACATCATCCAGAATCACCGGAAAAGGCTCCTGACAGAGCAGCTCTCCCGCTGCCATCCGAAGTGCAAAATAAATCTGCTCCAGTGTACCTCTGCTGAGCCGCTCCAGCGGAATCAGACGCTCCCGGGTGTTCACCTGCATCCGAAAATCCTCATCCATGAGAACTTCCGTGTATTTTCCTCCCGTAATCTCCCCCAGAATCTGTGACGTACGATTCTGAAGCCGTTTCCCGATGCAATTGTTCCGCCTTCCGGAAAGTCTCTCAATAGTTCTCATGGCAAGATTCAGCGCCTGTATTTCCGTCTGCTCCGGGCAGACCGAACAGGCTTCCTGCTCATATTCCCGATACTCTTCCGCCAGGTTTGTATAAGCCGTCTTTTTCTCTGCCGCCATCTGTGACAGGCTGTCCTGATTCCACTGGATTTTCTCCTTTCTGGAAATCCATTTCGCTTTCAGCTTCTGATACTTCTCAAAATCTTCCTTCCACTTTTTCTGCAGAAATCCAAGCGGAATCAATCCGATGACTGCTGACGCCGCACAGATGGCACAGAGTGGACCAAAATCCGTGAACAGTGCCATGGCAGCCGTCCCGACAACGCCCAGAAACAGCAGCAATATCATCCCTGTAGCTCCCAGCCTCTTTTTCCTGCGGATCTCTTCCATTTGTTCATCAAAGACTTCTTCGCCGCCTTCCTCGGAAAGCCCCATCAGAAGCGACTGCTTTTTCTTCTGATTCTGACTGTTCTGCTCCTGCAGATCATCGATCTCCCTGCGAAGGAGCTCCATCTTTGCATGCAGCTTTTCCTGTTCCCGCGCAATCTCCTTACTGTGACGATCCGCCTGAACCTGATAGCCCTTCCGGGACATTTTCAGCATCTGCATGGTGCGTCCCAGATCTATGGAACTGTCTCCCGTTCCCTGGTAGCTGGCCATATAATTCTGAAGCTCCCGCACCAGATCCGCACCCGTCACACTTTTCAGCTGTGCCACGGACACGGTATTTTCATAAACTGCCTCACTGATGTCTCCCAGAAGAGAATCCATGTCTCCCTTCTCCACATCCAGACATTCTCCATCCGTCTCACAGATCAGCTCTGAAAAGAGATTTGTCTTATGAAAATTTCTGGTCAGGCGAAAGTCCTTTCCCCCGCTCTCAAACCAGAGTGTCCCTCCGTAGACCACCGGATTTTCCCAGGGCTCATAGGTACTGTAGGCATCATTTCTGGCCGCCTTTCCCCGCTGCCTGGAAAGACCGAAAAACATACTTTTGATAAAGGTATGAACCGTCGTTTTTCCGCTCTCATTCTCTCCGTAAAGAACATTGATCCCCGGAGAAAGCTCCAGCGTTTTTTCCCGGATCTTACCGAAATTCCTGATTTTTAACCGTCTGATTACCATATCCTACCCCGCTGTCCTTCATGAATGGCTTGTCTCCAGAAGCGCCTGAAGGCCGTAAAACAAAGCCTTCTGCTCCACATCTCCCATATCCCCCCGAAGGAAATACGCAATGTAATCTCCGATGAGCGTTCCGCTGTAACGCCGGTACAATTCCTCCAGGTCATAGGAAATGACCGAACAGTCCACCACTTCCGTCACATTTCCCAGATTTTTCAGCCGTTCCGGAAGCAGCATCAGCTCCGGTGCCCGACTGCCTCTCAGAATGATCCGATAGATATGCTGCGCACCCCGTTTCCGGATTTCTTCCCGGACCGCTTCCTCAAGGGACATCTGCGTAGAGGACTCCCCAAGGGAAAGCTCCAGATCGTAATAGCAGCGGCTGGCAACCGGCACAAACCGGGTATGGAGCTGCCCGTCCTCCGTCCAGCCTTCCACATACCCGTGGGTTCCCACATCATTGCGGTCAATGGGCTCCAGAGCGCCCGGATAGGCACCTTTCCCCTTACCAAGCAGCTGTGGTTTATGAATATGTCCCAGGGCAACATAATCGAAGCCTGCCGCCAAAAGCCGGCCAAACCGGATGGGAATATGCTTTTCATCTCCTCCGTGAGCCAGAAGAATGTGTATGCCGTCCTCTTTTTCCGGAACTGCCTCGTCATAGAGCGGTCCCGTGATTTCCTGGTGAAGGTAACTGAGCCCGTACACATACACATCCAGCTTCTCATCCCGGATACACTGCACTTCCTCTGTCCGGAACAGCACCACGTTTGGTGCCCAGTCAAACTTCAGATATGCCGATCCCTTTTTCATGTAATCATGGTTTCCCGCTATCAGATAAATCCTGGTTTCCGGAATGGTGGAAAACAGATAGTTAACCTCTTTCAGTTCACGCATCAATGGCTGGCGGTGGAACAAATCTCCTGCAATAAATAACAAATCCACCGGATTCTCACGGATACCCGCAATGACCCGGCGGAAAGTTTCCCAGATTTCTTCCTCCCGCGCCTGGCTCCAGGAATAGCCCCTGTCCGGCGCTGCTCCCAGATGCACATCCGCAAGATGAATAAATTTCATATAGACCTCCAGTGCTGCTTACCGCAGCCTGTTTTTATAAATCGCAGTTTTTCACAGTTCTCGGGAACGGAATCACATCGCGGATGTTGCCCATACCGGTGAGATACATAACACATCTCTCGAAGCCGAGTCCGAATCCGGAGTGACGGGTGGAGCCATATTTCCGGAGATCCAGATAAAACTGATAATCCTCTTCTTTCAGTTCCAGCTCTGCCATACGGGTGCGAAGCTTCTCGTAATCATCCTCTCTCTGGCTTCCTCCGATAATTTCTCCGATGCCGGGAACGAGGCAGTCCATCGCTGCAACTGTCTTTCCATCCTCATTCAGTTTCATATAGAAAGCCTTGATCTCCTTCGGATAATCGGTCACAAATACCGGCTTCTTAAATACCTGCTCTGTGAGATAACGCTCATGCTCTGTCTGAAGATCACATCCCCAGTATACCTTATAATCAAAATTGTCGTTGTTCTTTTCCAGAATCTCAATGGCCTCCGTGTAGGTTACATGTCCGAACTCGGAATTCATCACATGATTCAGTCTGTCCAGAAGTCCCTTGTCCACAAAGGAATTAAAGAAGTTCATCTCCTCCGGTGCATGTTCCAGAACGTAGCCGATCACATATTTCAGCATGGCTTCCGCCAGATCCATGTTGTCATTCAGATCTGCAAACGCGCACTCCGGCTCGATCATCCAGAATTCTGCCGCATGACGCGTGGTGTTGGAATTCTCCGCACGGAAGGTCGGGCCAAAGGTATAAATATTGCGGAATGCCTGTGCGTAGGTTTCCCCATTCAGCTGCCCGCTCACGGTAAGATTGGTCTCTTTTCCGAAAAAGTCCTGAGAATAATCCACAGCGCCATCTTCTGTCATTGGAGGATTCATCATATCCAACGTGGTTACCTGGAACATTTCTCCCGCGCCCTCACAGTCACTTCCGGTGATCAGCGGAGTATGCACATATACAAATCCTCTTTCCTGGAAAAATTTGTGGATGGCATAGGCGCACAGAGATCTGACACGGAACACGGCCTGGAAGGTGTTTGTCCTCGGGCGCAGATGCGTCATGGTTCTCAGGTATTCCAGCGTATGACGTTTTTTCTGCAGCGGATAATCCGAAGCGGAAGCGCCCTCAATACTGATCTCTGAAGCCTGAATTTCAAACGGCTGCTTCGCCTGTGGCGTGGCAACCAGTGTTCCCTTTACCACAATGGCTGCTCCCACATTCAGTTTGCTGATCTCCGCAAAATTATCCATCGTGTCATGGTACACGATCTGCAGTGTCTCAAAGAAGGAGCCGTCATGCAGAACAATAAAACCAAATGCCTTGGATCCGCGCACGCTGCGGACCCAGCCGCCCACGGTAACCTCCTGATCCAGATATTTCTCCCGCTCTTTATATATCTCTTTTACTGTCGTCAACTTCATAGTTCTTTCCTCTTTCTGAATTACTCCATATTTGAATATTAGTATATCCCATTCCCCTGTCTCATGCAAGACATAAAATATCGCGCCGGGATCGCCGGCGCGGTATTTTATCCGAGAATATAAATTCTGTTAAGACAATAGTAGTAAATCGACTTATAGGTTCTGGTGGAATAATGAAGACCGTCATCCACCCCGGTATCTACTCCGTGTCCCGTATCAAAGCTGTAGCCATATTTCATCAGCCAGTTATAGGAATTGATGTAGGAACAGTCCGTACCGGACAGTCCCGCTTTTACAGCCTTGTTGAATGCAAGCACATCTTTCTCATAACGAGGCGTTTTCCCTGCTGCAGCAGTCATCTTGCTGTTCACCGGATTTACCGATACTACGAACACCCGGCAATTATAAGATTTCAGTGCAGAAGCCATCTTTGTCAGATAGGAAACATACTGACTGGCAATACTGGACGACAGGCTGGTACTTTTCAGATCGTTCGCTCCCAGACGAACGATCACCGCCGTCGGCCTGGAGGAAGTTCCCTGCGCTTTCAGCATGGATATCAGTTTCGGATAGGCCGTTTCCTTCAGCCAGGAAAGCCCCTGCCCTTCTCCCGGAATGAACGATACATTCTTCAGTGCCGAAGAGTCCGTTCCAAACTGTTTCACCAGCGTTTCCATCGTACGGTTTGTTCTGGAATCGCCGATAAAAATCGCATTGCGATATTTTCCGGACTCCGAATGAAACAGCTTCTCTGTCAGCTCCGTAATCTCATACTCCTGGAAATCCTTCTCTTTGGATTTCTGGAACCGAATCGGATAAAGCTTCAGCGTTCCGGTCACTTTCACCGTCGAACCCGGCATATAATATCCGCTGGACGGAAGCGTGACATCTTTTGCCGTAGACCAGCCCATAAACGTATAACCGGAAGAATTTTTCTCCGTGGGAAGACGGAAGTAATTTCCATAGGCAATGGTCGTCGTCTTAAACGGCTCGCCGGAATAATTGTGGAGAATCACACTGACTCCCACCTTCTGCACTGCATACAGCTTACAGTCCTTTGTGACCTTTACCTTCTGCCCCTGCGACCATCTGGCGGAGGATGCATTTTTCGTAGTCGACCATCCCAGATTGACATATCCCGTTCTGGCCGGCACGCTTGGCAGCGTAATGGAAGAGCCCATCAGCACCCGCTTTTCCAGTGCCTTATATTTGGAACTGGTCAGCCCGCCCATATTATAGAAAGAAACCGTGCAGTACACATTCCTGCGATACACTCCGTAAAATTCTACGTTTCCTGTCACTTTATATTTTGTGCCCGGCTGATACAGCTTTGCCGCGCTTCCCTTCACCGTACTCCATCCCACTGCCGTATAGCCGCTGGCCTTCGGAAGCTCCGGAAGGGTAATATAGTAATTCAGGGGCGCATAACGGTTCAGAGATGTGAATACCGTGCTGGTACTGGTTCCGTAAAAATTATTAAATTTCACGGTACAGGGATATCTCCTGTACACCGCATATAAGGTTACATGATTCTTTACGGTAGCCACGGTTCCCGCCGCAAATTCCGCCGTAGGAGAACCCTTGGTTCTGGTCCAGCCCATCGCACGATAGCCATTCAGAACCGGCAGTGACGCAAGCTTCACTTTCGTTCCTTTTGCAACGGTCTGTGTCAGTGCCTGAAACCTGGAATTCGTCAGGCCGCTGTTGCTCCGGTACTGCACGGTTACCTTTGTCGTATCCGCATGTACCTCCCGTGTCCCGAAAAATCCCATTCCTGCGGCCAGAAACAGCACCGCAATCAGCACATACCAGAAGCTTCGGGACGCTTCCGCTTTCTGATTTGTTCTTATCATCTTATTCCCTCATTTCCTGATTGTAAAAAGTATTTCCTGTATGACAGATATTATATCGGAATCCTGCGCCCATTTCAACCAATTTTTAACACTTTTTACATATTTGTTAACAACTTTTTAATACTTATCCCGCCATTTACAGATTTCTGATAAACCGCATAAATCTTTCCCGGCCAGCCTCATCACACTTGTACACGCCGGCATCCTCCAGAACATGTACAAATACCTTTCCGATTTCCTGCTGCAGGATCTGATGGACATTCTCTCTTGTAATATTCTCATAGGAAGGCAGAAATTCTGCTGCCCAGTCTGCGTGCTTCCGGATCTTTTCATTGGACGTAATATCTCTGTTTTCCAGAATATATTCCTCCAGCAGCTCCATCTCCTCCTTCAGACGGGCAGGAAGGACTGCCAGTCCCATCACTTCGATCAGACCGATGTTTTCCTTTTTAATATGGTGATACTGCGCATGGGGATGATAAACGCCGAGCGGATGTTCCTCTGTGGTTATATTATTCCGAAGCGTGAGGTCCAGCTCATACACCTCGTCCACCTTTCTGGCAATCGGCGTAATGGTATTATGCGGCTCACCGTCTGTCTCTGCAAAGATGAATGCCTCCTCGTCTGTATAGCTTCTCCAGACCTCAAGTACATGGGTCGCCAGATCGATCAGGCGCTTTTCGTCTTTGTGACGGATTCGCAGAACCGACAACGGCCATTTTACAATTCCTGCTTCCACATCCTCATAACCCGGAATGGAAACATGCTTTTCAATGGGCGCTTTTGCCATGGCAAAGGTATAATGTCCTCCCTGGAAATGATCATGACTTAAAATGGAACCGCCCACGATGGGAAGGTCCGCGTTGGAGCCCAGGAAATAATGCGGGAACTGCTTCACAAAATCAAACAGCTTGATAAAGGCACTCCGGTCAATTTTCATCGGTGTATGCTGTCCGTTGAAGACAATGCAATGCTCATTGTAATAAACATACGGCGAGTACTGGAAGCCCCAGGCGCTGTCATTTACGGTAATCGGAATGATTCTGTGGTTCTCCCGGGCCGGATGGTTCGTCCTTCCCGCATAGCCCTCATTTTCCATGCAGAGAAGACATTTTGGATAGCTGGAGGCTTTCGCCAGCTTTGCTGCGGCAATGGCTCTCGGATCCTTCTCCGGCTTGGAAAGATTGATCGTAATATCTATCTTGCCATACACACTGTCTGCCGTCCATTTCTGATCTTTCTTCACGCGATAACGGCGGATGTAATCACTGTCCTGACTCAGTTTGTAGAAATAATCGGTGGCTTTTTCCGGATCCTCTTTGTATCTTTTCCAGAATTCTGCCTGAACCTGTGCCGGTCTGGGCATGAGACAGTTCATCAGCTTTGTGTCAAGCAGATCCCGGTATACAATGCTGTCCTCGATCATTCCACGGCTTACCGCCTCATCCAGAAGCTCCCGCAGCGTTTCCTCCAGATCTATTTCCTCCGGCATCTCATCCGGCTGCACATACTCATCCTCCCCAAATATATCCAGCAGAAGATTTACGGTGTAATTCTTCTCACACGCAGGAGTCAATCCTGTACGAATCCCGTATTCTACCAGTTTGCCAATGCTTTTGCTTAACATCTTTTCTCCTCCTTCAATCGTCTGTTTTTTGTCAGCTATTTACACTTTCCATATCAGTAATTTGCATTTTCCATATAAGAAAGAAATACATTTCCGGCCTTTTCAAAAAGCTCCGTGCTGTCATTCATACCGTACGGCTTTGTTTCTCCCGTTTTCGGATCATACAGATAAGTGTTGTATTCATCATATCCGATCATGATCACGCAGCTGTCCGCTCCGGTTTTTGCCAGAACCGGTCTCTGCGCACTCACCTCATACAGTACGCTGTCCAGTGTGCATCCGGTCAGATCCAGGATCACGCCCTCTTCTCCCAGCGCTTTCTGGATCTGCTCCTGGTCAAATACTCCGGTCCGCATTGCCTCCGGAATATCCTCCAGATTCATCTGATAATGGGTCTTTTTATTTCCCCTCTCCCAGACATACTGCTGTGCACGGTTCAGTACGACACCAAACTGCTCATCTGCCCGCTGTATTGCTTTGGCGGGATCTGTGTGAACACTGTCCAGACCTCCGAAGGCATATACATAATAAATATTCTCCTCCGGAATCTGCGTGTCCAGAGTGATCTCCCGATCCTCCACACTGCGCATTTTTGCCAGAATAATCAGTGGTTCCTCCGAAAGCGGATCCTCCTCAAAGGCCAGACGGATCTGTGTCCCTGCCTTTTCGCCGGAAACCAGCTCTATCGTCACCTGATTTGCCGCCGCCTTCTGATTGTTCATGATATTATCTTTTTTCCGGTAAACATATGTATTTCCATCCTTTGCAGAAAGCTCAAATTCCATAAGCGTTTCCCCGATGGAAATATCGGTAATATACAGCCCGTCCTGATGATATTCCTTCTTCACCGTGCCGTCAAAGCCTTCAATATACATTGTGGTCACGCCTTCACGTACCCTTCCGTTGTCATCGGTAAGAACATCCTCGTCATTCAGCACGCCGTAGATCAGGTCCTCATTCATAAAACCGAAGGTCCGAAGCTGCTGCCCGGTCTCCGGTGTGATCCGTCTGGTCTCCAGTGTGTCAAAATCGATTTCCTTAATGCAGCCCGCGTCTTCTCCCTCCTGTACCAGCCAGGCGGCATGGGCATTGGTATCGGACACCACAAAATTTTCATTCAGGATTCCCTCATCCAGAATCTTATAGCTTCCATTCTCGATCTCCACCAGATACAGCTTCTGCGCAAACAGAAGGAACAGTGCATTATCGCTGCTCACATAGGACAGGGTTCCCAGATCCGCATTCAGAAATTCCGGCGATTCCGTACTCGGAATAAACACCCTTTCCTCCACAACATTCTGATCACTGCTGTAATGATATACACAGACCCCGCTGTAGCCCTCATGGCTGCCCCGGTTCATATATCCATACAGAACAAAGTCCACATCTCCGTTTTCCTGCACACGTATGATCTTGATATCGTGCTCCTGCCTGGAATCACGGAAATCTCCGTTCTCATCTTTCCGGAAAGAAAAGATACGGACCAGCTTGCTGTTGCCCGGCTCATAGGTCCACAAATCTCCCTGCCGCACAAATGCAGTCACCGATGCGTCCTCATTGGTCATATAATTTACATCTCTGCTTCCCACGCCCAGAAGCAGACCGCTCTCCGATATCACAGATGCATCCGGATTAAAAACCTGTGCTGCCGAACGGTTAAAATTCAGAAGACGGATTCTTGTCTCGTCATAACGAAGACGGTAAAATTCTGTCACGTCATAAATCAGCAGTTCCCCGCTGCTGTCCTTCGCACTGATCTGATACTGCAAAGAGATGCTTCCGGTCGTCTCATTGATATCCTTGATGACCGGAATCCCTTTTTTATAAATCTGCGGTTTCAGATTTCCCCAGCTGACCTGTGATAATGTGGAATGGATCGTGATATTGGAAAAATTCGTCGCTGAGCTTTCTTCCGGTTCCAGATAACTGGCCAGATCATCCGCCGTAGCCTTATCCATACATTTCTCATAGAAGCTCTGCACAAACCGTACATAGTCTCCCGCATTCAGATTCGGTCTGGAAATGACCCTGGTATAATAATAGGCGTCCCCCTTGTTCGTCTCCAGGTAGATCTGCATGGAATATTCCTGATTCATAAACAGATCACTGCTGATCTCAATGGTTGTCCGCAAATATCCTTCGGACTCTTTCAGCGATTTTATTTTTTTGTTTTCGATGACCTTACTTCCGTCAGAGGTCCGGATCTCATAGGAAAGACTGCTCACCTTTGTCTCATACGGATTGACCACCACCGTCAGTGTTTTCGTGGTATCCAGAGGTGTCAGACTGTCCCTGGTAAAATCCACCTGCATTGGCTGACGATAGCCGTACATCCGGTTTGCCAGTGTCCCGTCAAACTCGATCATCACCTCCGGAAGTGTGGGATTGTTCATGTCGGACCGGTCATCCGTTGTCTCATTGTTCAAAAGAAGTGCCGTCCCTGCCACCCCCAGTACAAAAACCAGAAACAGGACAGCTGCTCTTCGCAAAAATTTCTTCATCGTATTATTGATTCTCCCTTTTGCAGGCTGTCATTCTCCGGATACAGCAATCGTTCCAGAGTCGGCCGGACATGCAGTGCTTCCATCATATCCTGCCGGTCTTTTTTATCTTTTTTCCGCCCCGTTTTCACTGCCCGGATCAGAATATTTTTCGGCGTATGCTCCATATCGATAAATTCCAGAAGCTGCGTTTCATATCCCATTTCTTCCAGCAGATTTGCCCGGATCCCGTCTGTGATCAGAGCGGACATCCGTTCCTTCAGGATGCCGTATTTCAGAACCGGTGCCAGCACATCACTGTCTATCTGCCGGTTCAGCTCATGCTGACAGCAGGGAACAGACAGAATGACCTGTGCTCCCCATCCGACAGCTTTTGCCAGGGCATGATCCGTGGCCGTATCGCATGCATGCATGCAGCGTCACAACCATATCCACTGCCCGGACCCCTTCATACTGCGCAATATCCCCCTGAAGGAAGCAAAGCTTATCATAATGGTACTTTTTCGCAAGCTCATTGCATTTTCGAATCACATCTTCCTTCAGATCCAGACCGATGATGCGCACATCCATCGCCTTCAATTCCCGGAAATAATAGTACAGGGCAAAGGTAAGATACGATTTTCCGCAGCCAAAATCCAGTATCGTTATTTCCCTCTCTCTGGACAGTCTGGGAAGAATATCTTCCACAAATTCCAGAAACCGGTTGATCTGCCGGAATTTGTCATACCTTGCGGAAATGACCTTTCCTTCCTTCGTCATGACACCAAGGTCCACCAGAAACGGTACCGGAATCCCTTCTTTCAGAATATAATTCTTTATCCGGTTATGGGTGAGCATCCGGACCGGTTCTGTCTGCGCATGCTGCTTTCTCCGGATGGTGACCTTACCCTTTTTGCTTACCAGCACAGTGCCGTCCATCCTTCTTCCCTGCGTCTGCAGCTGTCCGAATTCCGACATCGTATTTACCAGCCAGGGAATCAGATTCTCTCTGGCAAAATTGCGGTGAAAAACCTTTGTTCCCTCATCCCAGGCTGCCTGATAGGAAATATCCCCTTTCAGAATGACCGGACGGATCCGGATCCTGGATGGTCCTTCCCCCTTCCTGCGGCCGCTGACGATGATCTGTTTTAAGTCTTCATGGATCTGTTCTTCCAGAAATTCACGTAATGTTTCCATCTTTTTTCATATCGGCGAACGGATTCGCCCTGCTGTCCCTTCAGTAATATTTTCGGCACCTGTGTCTTCTGCATCTCCTTCTGGAAATTTCATGATGGAGAAGTACCTCGATCAGCTCATCCAGATATCCCGGCGCAATCTCCTGTGACTGTGCCTGCGGCATCACTTCCTCCCGGATCTGACGGCACAGGCGGCGCATCATCAGGCGATCCGGATACTGATCGTAAATGCGGCTCCCCTCATAGTCCAGAAGCTGACAGTGCTCTTCCACCTTTTCCTGAATTTTCTGTGCAATTTCCGGATAATTGGATTTCATTCTCCGGAATTCCTCTTCCTGCTTTCTCTCCCCGTCATAAAGCAACGGATCTGCATATGCTATGTGAAACGGATAATATTTTTCATAAAACATCACGGTCCGCACCCCTTCTTCATCCTATGTTATCAGTATATGCGAAAAAGGGATTTCGGTCCGCACCTCTATAATTCTTTTAAAATTCCCTCGGCCAGTCTTACGCTGTGCCGGATCGCCAGCGCCTCAAACGTGCCGTAATCCATATTGGCACTGTCATCTGCCTTGTCTGAAATAGCCCGGATGATCAGAAACGGAATATTGTTCAGATAAGCTGCCTGCCCGATGGCCGCACCTTCCATTTCCACTGCACATCCGCCGAAATTGGTAATGATTTCTTCCTTTACCTTCCGGTCTGAAATAAACTGGTCTCCGGAATTGATTCTTCCCTCAAATACGTGAATGTCGGGATTTACTTCCTTGCAAACCATTGCCGCAATGCTCCTCAGATGGCTGTCCGCCATGAAAGAAAAAGAATTCATCCGCGGAATCTGTCCTTTCGGATATCCGAACCCGGTGGCATCCATATCATGCTGCACCACGTCTGTGGACAGTACAATGTCTCCGATATTGATATCCTTATTCAGGCTTCCTGCAATACCGGTATTAATGATCGCATCCACCTGATATTCGTCTGCCAGGATCTGCGTACAGATTCCTGCATTCACCTTACCGATGCCGGACTGCACCACAACTACATCCTTTCCGTTTAACGTTCCATGATAAAAATCCATGGCTGCTCTGGTGGCGATGGTTACCTGTTCCATATGTTCTTTGAGCATCTGCACTTCTTCTGCCATTGCTCCGATAATACCAATTCTGTTCATCTGTTCTCCTCTTGTCTTCACGGGAACACGGCCGCGGCAGCTCCTGCCGGCAAGGCCTTCTCCCGGTTGTCTGTAAATATTTATCGTTTTATCGTTTTCCGGCCTGAGCACTCCGGCATTTCGGTTCCCTTTGTTCACCGCAGTCTCCGGCCATGACCTTATTATAACAAATAATATTTGTTGTGGAAACTTTTTTTCATCTTTGCTATAATGAACTGCAGAATCGGAGATTCGAAGATATTCAGGAACGCCTCCGGCGTTTCTGCGCGGCGTTGCCGAATGAAATTTCCGCTGACCGCGCCTGCGATCCACCCTAAGATGTGGCGCAGTATCATACGGATCTCACCGGTTTCAGAATATAAACAGAATATAAAATGGAGGAATCAGATCATGTTATATAAAACGAAAGGTGTCTGTGCGCAGGCGATTGAATTCGAAATGGATGACGCAAAGAAGATCCATGATGTGAAGTTTATCGGAGGCTGCTCCGGAAACACGCAGGGTATCGCCAGGCTTGTTGAGGGTATGGATGCTGAGGAAGTGATCCGCCGCCTGGAGGGAATCCAGTGTGGATTTAAACCCACTTCCTGTCCGGATCAGCTGACAAAAGCGATCCGCGAAGCCCTGACACAGTAAGAAAAAGGACCGGTTCGTTCTTTGCCCTGCAGACAGCTGACGGATTTTTAAGGCTTTGCAGGTATGACGGCGCTGCGGCTCAGTGTCTTCATACGCCCCTATTCGTCAGGAGATAAAGAATAAAATTCTTCAGACGCTCACAATTTTAACAGCCACCTGCTGAGCAGGGCTGTGATGTATGATTTCTGCGGTCCTGTACCTAACTCGCTTCGCTCGGCAGAGGACGGACCGCAGTGCATCACAGCCTGCCTGCTCCGGGTGGCTGTAACAAATTGCTCGCATAGTCTGGAGAATTTTTATTCTTTATCTCCCTGACGTAAGCCGGGCGTTCACAAATTCAGCTCGGGCAGCTGCCTGTCCTTGAAGCGTCAAACTCAAAAATCCGTGCAGCTGCGCATGGAAAGAACGAATCGGCACCTTCTCAACCGGTCCCACACAGACTCCGCACATTTCTTTTACAGATGGTTCCTGAACCGCTTCTTCCGCATAGCTGATTCTGATAGAATGGACTTTTTTCCGCATTTCTTCCAAATATAATCCAACATTCCTTCCTCGCCCCTGGACCTCTCCTTATGGCATGGTCCACGTTTTTATGCCGCGAAAGCCGCTTTACACTGAGAGGAAGGTATGGCAGGCTGCATGGCCAGGCTGGCCATGCAGCTGTGCGCACATAAAAAGAACCCTCGGGGGAGCGAATCCCGAAGGTCCTTTTTTGTCTTCTCTCTCATTTCATACTGCGTTTTGTTATACCGAAAGCGGGAAATCCCGTGGAGCATCTCCCAGCCCGGAGATAAAGCATCCATTGATGCATACACCGTAATGACTTTTCAGAGACTGATACCGGATGTACGGACTGGACAGGATCAGCTGTCCTGCCTGACTATCCGATAAATTTCCGCCGAAGATGTAATGGTAAAGTCTATCCTTCGCTTCAGAAAGTGCTCTGATAAACAGCGGATATTCTTTCTTTTCAGATGTAAGAAGAACCGCACGAATCCTGTCGCTGCAGCTGTCCCAGCATTCCGGATACTCTCTGCCCAGAATCAAAGTTCCGGTACAGATTTCTCCATCTGCAGGCAGCCTGCCGTTCAGTGCATCGCTGTCCATAAACTGCAGACAACTTGTTTCACAGTATTCCTGTTCCCTGCCGCTCAGAGACGCGCATGTCGTATCATTGGAAATGTTCAGTTCACCCATCAGAAGATCTTCTGATGCATTGGACAGCCAGTAATCGTGAAAGATACTCAGGTATCCCTGTCTGCTCCAGAACCGCAGCATCCACGGACCAAGCATCTCTTTTCCTTCCCCGGTAAGAACCCGGACGATTCCCAAATGCATCAGCTTCTGCCGGATCTCTTCTTCCTGTGGATTTTCCGGAAAAATCACACATCTTATCCTGTGAGAGTTCAATATCCGCCGGGTAAGACTTAACGTTTCCTCATTCCATACACCGAAAGCCAGAATGTCAATCTCTGTCTGCTTTTTGTCATCCCAGATCTCAAAGTTACAGTTTCCATTTGAAAGAAAGACGAAATGTTTTTCTACAAAATTGTGATATAACTGATTCTGATTTAACTGATTTTGAATTAACTGATTTTGGCATTTGCATGAAAAGATCTGTACATAACAGTCATCTTCACATGCATAAAGATTTCGAAAAAAAAGATTTTGCATTAAAAGTGACGAGACAGTCCCCCTTTTTCTGTGAATTCCCATGCGAGCACTTCGTCATCCCTGACGGTAAGGAAGTTTACATTTGTATTTTTTCATTTTTTCTTTTGTATTTTCATCGAAATGACACCCATGCTCCGCTATTCAGTTTTCTCTTTTCAGAAAAAATCGCATGATTAGCTGTTAGGGTGATTTATAAATTTTTTTGTTATGTTAGTTTACCAGAATGCCTTGTGTTCTGGTTGTTGTGGATTCCTTTGTAGTTCCTTCCTTTGCCGCATGGTATGCACGCAGGCGATAATAGGAACCGCTTGGCACAATTACTGTCATGCTTCTCGTAAGACTGGTGCTGTTCAATGCAGTAAATTCCCAGTATTTGTAGGTACTGTAAACACCATCCACCTTCCGCTCTAGATACATACTCAGCCAGAGCTTGTCACATTCATGGTGTCCCTGTGTGGTACTGGTAATACTCACCTCATTGCTGGAGACTCTTTTAATCGTGGAAATTCCACAGTTCAGATGGCTGCTTCGCGCCAGACTGGTGCTGTAGCTGATGTCCTCAGAATAATCGGCATCCGTCTCTGTACCCAGCGGATCTGTAAGATCTGCCGCCTGGGTGGACACGCCTGCTCCTGCTGTTATCATCCCTACAACCGCCAGAACTATGAGTTTTTTCAACACTTTATTTTTCATCGCATTCACCTCCTCCATCAGATGTAAAGCTCCTTACATCTGATATACGAACGTAATGCCAAAATATCACACCTACATACAAATATTTTTAATTAATTCATAGAATTCATCTTTTTCCATTTTTCCACTGATTCGATAAGATACGTCATCCTTCTCAAAATGAGCAGAAAATGTTGGTTCCATATCTCCCTCATCCTCAATCCGCTCAATATAAACAGGAATATCCAGATAAGAGATTTCTATCGCTTCTTTATTTTTGCCTGAAGCGCTGAAATTCTCGCTTCCACCTTCTTTATCCATACATACGATATATAACAAAATAATCTTATTCTGATAACTATATTCAATTAGAGCTACTCCAACATCTGAATAAACCTCAAAATTGTAATACTCAAACCCTTCTGGCCGATACATAAATTCAGGCACTTTAATATTTAACTTCTGTTCAATTTCCACTCTGGCCTCATCTTCAGATAAGTCCCCATCTTCATTGGTTACATCATTTCCAATTACATAATCAACATCTTTATTTGTCAAATACTTCATCGTATTTACAAAATATTTCCTGTTTGCTTCGCTGGTCATGGCTGCCAGGAGTACGCCCAGTGTGCATACCACCACGAACACAGCGACTCGTGCCAGTGGGAATATGTATTTTCTCCTGCCCGGTTTCTCTGCAGCGATTTCTTCTGAAGTATCTGCAGCGACCGCAGAATCCATCTTTAAAGTCTCTTTTGTCAGCTCCTCCGAAGCTTCTTCCCGGTACACTCCGTCTGCTTTCAGACGCTGTACCAGCTTGTCATAAGACGCGTCAATCTCCTCATCTGACAGCTCAATATCATCCAATTCCTCATCGGAGAAAAGCGCTTCTTCCATCAGGTCAGCTTCTTTTATGAATTCCTCATCCAGGAATTTTTTCAGTTCGTCATCCCGATTTTTTTTCTCCATGATTCTCTCCCAATATCTTATCTGTCCTTGACATTTCTGCCTCCCTGGTTCATATTTATGGTATGAAAAATGAACATTCAGGAGGATTTCTCTATGAAACATATTGTACTTACAGGCGGCGGAACCGCCGGTCATGTCACCCCGAATATCGCTCTGATTCCCAGACTTCAGGAGCTGGGCTATGAGATTTCCTATATCGGATCCTACGAAGGCATCGAAAAGAAACTCATCGAGGAAATGGGGATTCCCTACTATGGAATTGCGTCCGGTAAATTAAGACGCTATTTCGACCTTAAAAATTTCACAGATCCTTTCCGTGTCCTGAAGGGGTTCTCCCAGGCAAAGAAACTGATGAAACAGTTAAAGCCGGATGTTGTTTTCTCAAAAGGGGGATTTGTCACGGTTCCTGTGGTAATCGCTGCCGGCAAATGTAAAATACCCGCTATTATCCACGAGTCTGACATGACCCCCGGTCTTGCCAATAAACTGTGTCTTTCTTCGGCAGCAAAAATCTGCTGTAACTTTCCCGAGACGGTGGACACTCTGCCAAAGGACAAGGCTGTCCTCACCGGCACTCCGATCCGCAGTGAGCTGATGAAGGGCGACCGCGAAGCCGGCCGCGCATTCTGCGGTTTTACCAGTGACAAACCGGTAATGATGGTGATCGGAGGAAGTCTGGGCGCTGCTTCTGTGAACGATAATATCCGTAAAATCCTTCCTGCGCTCCTGGAAAAATTCCAGGTCATCCATCTCTGCGGCAAAGGCAAGACAGACGAATCCCTGGTCGGAACTGCAGGCTATGTCCAGTATGAATATATTCAGCAGGAGCTTCCCGATCTGTTCGCTCTGGCCGACATCGTCGTTTCCCGTGCCGGCGCAAATGCCATCTGCGAAATCAGGGAGCTGGCAAAACCAAATCTCCTGATCCCGCTTTCCGCCAAGGCAAGCAGGGGCGATCAGATTCTGAATGCCCGTTCCTTCGAGAAGCAGGGCTTCAGCCGTGTCATGGAAGAGGAGGAAATCACCGAAGAATCTCTCCTGAAAGAAATTCTGACGTTATATGAAAACCGTCAGCAGTACATCGATGCCATGTCCGGCAGCGACCATCTGAACTCCATCGATCAGATCGTATCCATTATTGAAAGCTTCACGGCACACAAATAAAATATCCGCCGCAGTCCTATTCCGAGTATAATCTGGACAGTTCCTTCTCGATCCATCGCTTCGCTCTCATGATACGGTTATTTACATTGTTTACCGTAATACCGTATTCCTTTGCGACGATATCGGGAGGAATGTCCAGATATTTTACTTTCATAAGAATATCGTAACTGGTACGGTTTTCTTCCCGAAGTCTCTGCAAAACCATCTTGGCATACTGATTTTCTTCCATGCATAAAACAGCTGCCTCTGTACTGTTATCCACAGATGCAGGCACTTCCAGCTCTGCGTTGTCTTCTGCTGCCACGACCTTACTGACATAGGCGCTCTTCAGATAATCCCTTGCCTTATTGATCGTGGCAACCCGTACCAGTGCACATAATTTCTTTTCGTCTTCCGTTTCAACTCTTTCCAGTTCTCTGTACAGGCTGTAAAACATTTCCTGCGCAATATCTTCTGCTGCAGACAGATCTTTCACAATTCGATGGGCAATTTTTACTGAGAAACGATAATATTTCTTATAAAAACTCTTAAAGTCTTCATTCCTCATCTTTTGTACCTGTCCGGTTTTGCAGTGCTTATTTCAGTTTTTCCAGCAGCTCTTCCCTTGTCTCATCCGTCAGCTTGCCGGGCTTCCAGGAAACCATTGCCCCGTCTTTTTCGTACCGCGGAATCAGGTGCATATGAAAATGGAATACCGTCTGGCCTGCCGCCTCTCCGTTATTCTGAACCACGTTGAACCCGTCACAGCCCAGTGCCTGTGTCATCCTGACAGCCATTTTCTTTGCCAGAATCATCGCCTTTCCCACCAGTTCATCCGGCATTTCATAAATATTTGCCGCATGTGTTTTCGGCAGGATCAGCGCATGTCCCCTGGTCGCCGGACCAAGATCCAGTATTACACGAAACTCCTCATCCTCATAAATTGTCGCTGCCGGAATCTCTCCGTTCGCAATCTTACAAAAAATGCAATCTCCCATTTCCTTATATCTCCTTTGCTTTTTGATTTTTCTTATTCTTATTTTCTCGCATTATACTGTTTTTTTCAATACGATATTTGTTGATTCTGTACATTCACAGGTGCTACACTCTCCATGAGGTGATCCTATGCAGACAAAAAATGTCCCAAAACCATTATCCACAAATGAACTGAAAGAAGAATTCCAGATGACCATTTCCAGATTTTCTCATGAGATCCGGAACCCGGTCTCCCTCATCGGAACAGAACTTCAGATGATCGCATCTGCCAACCCGGAGGTTACCGCATGCGAATACTGGGATGACGTAATGGAAAATCTTTCCTATGTGCGTGAGCTTCTGGATGAGCTCTCCATTTACAATCAGGCAGACCGCCTGCGGCTTACGGCTGTTCCCCTCACCGAATATCTGCAGGGAATTCTGTCCTGTGTCAGACCCACACTGGAATATCTGGGTATTTCTCTCCTCTGTGAAATCGATGAAGAGCTCCCCGTTCTCTCCATCGACCGTGTCAAGCTGCGTCAGGCTGTTTTAAATCTGATCCGCAACGCGCAGGAATCCATCAGCCACTCTCACGGAAAAATTGTTTTCCGGGCTCAGAAACAGAAATCCGGAATCTGCATTTCCGTCCAGGACAATGGCTGCGGAATGACACCGGAGCAGACCAGCCAGATTTTCACCCCTTTTACCACATTCAAGGAACAGGGAACCGGTCTTGGTCTCGCCGTAACCCGCCAGATCGTAGAAGCACATGGAGGGACCATCTGGGTCAGCAGTTCCCCCGGACACGGCTCTGTATTCAAGATTTTTCTGGATGATAAAGCAGCAGCGCCAGAATAAATCCACAGATCAGTCCGCCCACATGGGCTGCATTATCCACACCCGCGCTGGTAAAACCATAATACAAAGACAGGACCGCCATAAACAGCATCCCCCTGACTGTGAGATCCTGCAGTTTTCCTCTGTGGCGCAGCAATACATAAATCATCGCTCCCAGAACAGCAAACACGGCTCCGGAAGCACCTGCCGAAACTGCATAGTCCTGCTTCTGCAAAGAAAAATACAGGGACACCAGATTGCCGCCCACACCGCCCAGAAGATACACTGCCAGCATACGGATTTTCCCCAGTACCGGTTCAAGACGCTGACCCAGCACAAATAAAATCAACATATTGTTCAGAAGATGGGACATTCCGAAATGCAGAAACATGCAGGTAAAGATACGATAAATCTCCCCATCCTCCACAATGGCAGGTACATACGAGGCACCGCACCGAAGCATGTGTGCGGTGTCCTGGGAGCCTCCGGTAATTTCCGTGAGGAAAAATATCACCATATTCAATACGATCAGCCCTACCGTGACGGGCTCTTTTTTTATTTCTTCCAAAATATAATACGCCTCCGTAATCTGAATTTGTTCGATATCAATCTGCATTTCAGCAGGTTCGTTATGATCAATACCAAGACTTCCCATACCAAAAATGGACTTTGCGCCTTGAAAATTCCATAAGTCTTTCGCCGGTCCAATGATAATTGATTCCTGGGAAGATGCAGTAAGACAGCTGTTAACAGGCAAAAATATCTTATCATCACTCCATCTGAGCGTCAACAGACGGGATACTTTTGGGATACTTCATAGAAATAAAAAAGGTGCGCAGTCTTTCATAATTCAATAAAGACTTTACACCTTAGATATAGGTTATTGGGTGACTATGATTTAATTATTACCTGGATCTTTGGGGTCTGCCGTTTCAACGTATCTGATAATTTCAATAATTTTTTCAGCCGACATTCCCTCTTTTTCGAGGGCATTAATAAGATTTACTATCTCTTTACCTGTCATGTAATCGCTCACTTTCCATCACCACCTTTTCAAGTGGTATTATATCATAGTGTAAAGCCTTTATACAATTATCAAATGGAACAGAATCTTTGACGTATTACAAAGCCCTCTGCCGAAGAAATATCACCGCAGAAAAACATATCTGGCCTGTGCAAAATCCACCTCATCTTCATCCTGAAGGCAGTAATCCTCCGCATTCTTCAGCAGCCGGCCGTTCACCGCCGTTCCGTTTCGGGAATTCAGATCTGTGAGATAATATTCATTCTCTACCTTTCGGATTTTGGCATGAATCCGGCTCACGGTAGGAAGATCAATCACCGCATCAGCCGCTGTAGCCAGCTTTCCGATCACTGTAATGTCCTCCCGCAGATAAATCGTTGCCAGTTCTCCGGATTCCCGGCTGACCAGAGCGGCCGGTCCCCGGACACTCCCTTCGGAAAGCACCACTGTCTCTCCATAATTTTCGTTTTCCGCAATCTCCACTGCACTTTCCTGTCGTTCCGGTTCTGCAGATTTTTGTTTTCCTTCGGATCTGTCTTTATGAGAATATCTGCCTTCTTCCAAAGACTCAAATGATTTTTCATATTCCTTCGGTTTATCCTGGATTTCACGGTCATCCTGAATGAGCTTCCTCCTCTTTTCTGCCCGTTTCTTTCCTTCTTCCCTTACCTGATGCTGCTTTTTCCCAAGATATTCTGCCAGAAGTCCGGCCCCCAGAAGGGCAACCGCCGCTCCGAGCACCACCTCCATACCGATCCAGGGCAGATATCCCATTGCTTTGGCCGCCAGTACACCTCCCAGCACGACCGCGCAGACTGCACAGACTGCAAGCTGCAGCTCCAGATAGTTCTTTTCACCTTTTTTTCCTTTCTCAGGAGTCTCCTCCCGATACAGCGGAATTTCCCCGGGAAAGCCCTCCTCTTGTTTTTGTTCTGGCTGCTCCTCTTCCCGACATACCGGTTTCTCCGGCAGACCCTCCGAAGCAGAAAACAGATTCCTTTCCTTGGGAAGCTCTTCCTCTTCCCGGTAAACTTCTTCCTTGATATGCTCCAGATGAAAATTATCCTCCAGAGCTCTTCGATACACTCCGTACCCTACGATGACTGCCCTGGCATCCTGATGATCCAGCCTTGGCAGAATATATTCTGTCAGCTGCTGAAACTGTTCCCGGACATCGCGGTCATATCCCGGCAAGCAACAGAAATACACCATTCTTTTCTCCATATCCAGATAGATATATTCCGGATTCAGAACCAGCTGGCTGGCATTCATCAGGTATTCTCCCATTTCATCCATTACCTGCAGGAAGCCGCCCAGAAGCATACGCAGGTCTTCTGCTTTAAATTTTCCCCGGTCAAACAAAGAAGAAACGGACTGCCGGGAAGTAATGTCATAATAAAACCGAAATTCCCCATCCATGGCCTGCACCTTGCACTTCAAAAGGGAGGGAACAGTATTTCCCACCAGCATCCGGATCTGATAGGAAGCAGTATCCACATCCGTTCCGGTTATAATCATATAATTGTGATTCAGATCTCTTTTAAATTCCGTTTTCATACTATTCTCCGTCCCCCTTAAGAATCTCCGAGGCTGCTTTTATTTTCCGGATCCAGAAAACCGGCCGGATGATCTTCACGCTTCCGCCCGCCTGCAGCTTCCGGGAAAAACCGCCAAACCCGGAAAACGTATCCATCTGGTATACCACCCTGACACGTTCCCCGGCGGTCTGCTGCACCTGCAGATTTTTCCCGCCGAAAAATCCTGTGTCTGCAAGCTGTTCACTCTGCATTTTCGCAGTCTCGTACACCTTTCCGTTCTCCCGCACAGCTTCCATGCTGCCGCAAAGCGCCGCCTCATAGCCTGCAGCCGTCAGCCAGGATCTGTTATGAACAAAAAAGCAAAGATACAGCGCTCCCATCACCGCCAGAAGCACGATCGGCATCACAAATGCAGCCTCAACGGTAAAGCTTCCCCCAGTCAGTTTTCGAAAGATTTCTGATTTCGCTTCTGTCCTCAATTCTGTACTCATATGATCAGTCCTCCAATATATCCGGCCATCAGGAACGGAACAAACGGAAGCGTCATGTCTCTTCTCTTCCGGAACATTACCATAAGCACCAATGCTGTCAGGGCACAGAAAATCAGAGCCACGCACAGCATTTTCGTCAGTTCTTCCACCGTCAGAACTGTTCCGAGGGCAAGCAGAAACAACGCATCTCCCATTCCTACCGCCCCATGCGTCGCCAGGCTGAGCACCGCCGTCACAATTCCCGGTACAAAGCCCCAGGGACTCACCTGCCCGCTTCCCGATTTCAGAAAACTTCCGGCAATTCCTGCCACAGATAGCACAACAACGGACAGCATGCTGATCTGCTTTCTTCGGATGTCGCTCCACGTATTCACAGCCAGAACGATTAAAATTCCCATTGTCTTCATACGACCTCCTTATCCGCACCGGCTGCAGGGTCCCATATGTCCGCAGTCCGACTCTTTTACCATCATCACACCCCGCTTCAGTGCACTGCAGTTTTCCATATTGTGATACCGGTTCCCCTGTCCGGTAATAAACACACTTCCCGCCGGCCCCTGATTCCGGCTGCAAATTTCACAGGCGGTATAACGCTCGCCATGTTGATTCCGGTACGTCCCCACCGCACTTCCGGACACCTGATTCACCGACAGGTTTAGATAACTGCAGCCCGGGCTTCTGTGATATACGCTTCCGTTTTCTGTCACATAGACCATCGGTTCTGCTTTTGCCGGATTCCGGGATTCTGTCTCCTCTGCCCCGGTCCACGCATGTACTCGGACACGGTTATGCATCCAGACCTTCGGCAGAGGAAGCAGTGCCGCAGCCGGCTGATAAGCGTACACATCCGGCAGTAATATCTCCGCTTTTCCTTCGCCCCTGGGGTTATATGCATACATTCCGGCCTCCTTTGCCTTTTCACAGAGTTTTACCAGATGCTCCGTCTGGATCCGGTAAACGTCCATATAGGAAATCATGGTGACCATTCCCAGAAAAAACAGCGGAAGGACCAGCGCTGCCTCCACCGTCATACTGGCCTTTCTGATCCATCGGCGGGAGATGTATAAAGACACTTTTCCGGGAGAAATACGTCTGTTTATCGGGGGAAACAGAAGTATACATGGCTTCAGAGAGCGTTTCTTTTTTCTTTTTTCTGATTTGTTGTTACAGCATTTATATTGTTTCTGTGTTATCTCACATCTGTCTATCTTTTTTGGGGTAATTCTCTTCCGGAAAAGCATCTTTATACACCTCCCATATCAAACCGGTCTATCCATAGCTGTATTGTCGCACTGTCTGCAGGGTCTTCCTCCCGTTTGCTCTTACGCGGACAGACACCTCCAGCGCCACGACACTGCAATCCAGACGAAAGTGCTCCTTCCCTTTTTTTCTCTGTACGGATTTCTCAATCATGTCCATCGCACCGGACAGCTTTTTCTGTTTATTCTGTGCCAGAAGAAGCACCTGCAGATAATCCTCATAGGACAGTCCGGAAGCATCACTTTTCCGAACCGTATCCAGTCCCTGCAGAATATGCGGCAGATTTTCCAGAGACAGCTGCCAGTTCTCTGCATTTTTCATCAGCCCCACTTTTCCTCCGTCCAGCAGCTCCCGCACATCAAGAATGCTTTCTGCGAAAGACCAGCATAACAACAGGGCACTTTCGATGACAAAAGCTGCCGGCGGCACCAGAAATGTGGACGCGATGGCCAGGGAAAGTCCCTCTGCCTGCGCTCTTTTCACCGGATCTGCCATCAGTCCTGCGAAATTAACGCCCTCCCGAATCAGCAAAAGCCTTTTCACGACTGCCTTCAGATTTTCCCGGTCACTGTATTTTCCACACAGGACATACTCCGTCTCATACTGCAGCGGCCCTTGTGAGGGGCTGGCGTAATTCCCCAGCTTTTCCATGAGGTACTGCTGAAAAAGTACCTGAGAAAGATACGACGTATCCGGAGAAATACCGGACGCCATCTGCATTCCCTGCTGCTGTTCTCTTCCGGACAACAGGACTCCCCGGTCAATACTGCCATCGGACACTCCCCGGTCAGCCGGAACCACAAGGTCAAGAATACTCATGTTCCGGATCCTGCGGATCACAGGAATCGGATTTTCCACCGGTGTCTGCGGCTGCGGAGGCGGGACTACCTCCACCACACCGCCCTCGTCTTTTTCCATGGCCTCTCTGGCTGCTTCGCTGTTCTGTGCCGCTGTCCGCATCTCTTCCTCATAAGACTGCATCGACCCCCTGTTTTCTGACTGTTCGCCCGTCTGCTGTGCTTCCTGCGTCTTCTCCTGCCGCTCCCTCATTTTTCCGAGGAGGAGCTGCGCCCCATGGCTTCCAAGCGTATCTTTCATGTAACGGACTGCCTGCTGATAAAAGATCTCACCCTGTGCATCTGTAAGCAGACGATATCCGGTCAGTCCGCCCTGCTGCAGAGAAAGCTTCTGACTGTTCTGCCTTAAAACAGGCTCCATATATCTCCGAAAACTGTCATACATGGCTCCGGGATTCAGAGAATCCGCTCCCATCGCACCATCAATGGCAAAGAGATCATAGTCCCTCAGAAGAGTTTTATCGTACTGTCCGAAAAGCGAATACAGTCCGATATCCACACCGCTCAAAACCTGTGTCCGCGCGGCTGCCATTTTTACCGATTGCAGACACGTACAGACAAGTGACAGCATAAGACCTAATATAAGCGCCAGAAACACCGTGATACTGCCTTGTTTTTCCATAGGGCTCCTCCTTTTCTCAAATGGAATTACTCTGACTTGTTATTTTGGAAAGAATACTTTTTACAAGACTTGTAAGCTGCTTTTTGAAAATAATAACCAGCCCGATCAGTACGACAAGGATCAGTATGATTTCCACTACGCCTACTCCGTCTTCTTCTCCTGCAAAATCCTTTGCTGCTTTCCAGAACTTCCGCATTTTCCTCACCTCCTTTCCCCTTCCAAATCGTTCGGTTAAAAGGACAGAAACGCAGGTATCATCACAAGTGCCATTACTACTGCAAGCATCATGACCATCGGAACCAGAAGCTTGGTTGCCGCTGCCTCCCCCAGTACCCTGGCCTTCCGCTTCCGCTCCTCCCAGGCCTCCATAGACTCCTTTTCCAGAAGATCCGCCAGATGCCTGCTGCCTTTCTGAAGATTCTGGATTAACAGTGTGGCAAACGTTTTATACTTCAACTGGCCACACCGCTCTCCCATTCTTCGATACGCCTCCGCTTCCGAGATTCCACTTTCCATTTCATAACAGGCTGCCATGATTTCTTCATAGGCAAATCTGGGATTTTTCCCCCGGGTCCTCCGGTAATCCGCGGCCATTTTCTGAAATGCCTTTCGTGCTGTCATTCCGGCCTGCACAAGCAGTGTAAATTTCATAATCAGGCCAGGGTAATCCATAAAAAGCTGTTCCCGCCGCTTCTTCTGCCGGTTTCCTTCTTCCTTTTGTCTGGCAACCATTAACGCCGCTCCGGCTGCCAGACTTAATGCTGCGAGAAAGGTACCGGAAGTATCCTGCCGGCGGTGCCATTCCAGTTTCTTTCCATTCCACTCATCCGGAAGGTAATAATAATCCGGATCATGCCTTTTCCGGTTGTATTCATCGATTACCTCCTGAAGCTCCTGCCGCTGCTTTTCTTCCTCTGTCAGGGGCTTCTCTTCTTCCTCTTCCTCCGCAGGGTTTTCTGTTTCTTTCTGGGGAATCTCCACAACTACGGTCGTCTTTTCCCCATCTGCCTCCACTGTCAGAACTTCTTCATAAGCACCGGTTTCCTCCTTGATCATCCGGTAACCCTGCCGGAAATCCCCGCTGTTCTTATTGCTGACAGTGACAATCAGTCCCAGAATATTTCCGGCAAGCGCCACCAGAAGAAAGAGACGAAATCCCTGCACCGCCTGTTCGCCCGGAAGATGAATCCATCCGGCTTTCCCGGCAATCATACAGCCGACAAGAAGCAGAAAAATCAGAATGTGTACCTGCATAGCTGTCTAAACCTCGATTTCCACAATTTTTCTCCCCAGCCAGCAGGCAATGAGATATACGGCCAGACAGAAAGTCATTGCGCAGATTCCCAGAACATTTCCGTACATAATATCCAGAAATCCTGGTGATGTAAGTTTCAGATAAAGAATGATTCCCACCGGCATCAGACTCATCACCATCTGTTCTCCTTTTTTGGCTGCCAGCGTTGCTTCGATTTCTTTTTTGACCTCGATTTTATCGGAAAGCATTCTGGCCACCTTCTGTATGATGCGGTTCATATCTCCGCCGGTTCTCTTTGCCGTCTGAAATACAGAAGCAAAATTTTCGATATCCTCAATACCGCTCCTGTCCGCCAGGTCCAGGAACAAATCCTCCACAGGAACACTGACCTTCTGCTGTGTCTCAATATACCGGAACTCCTTCCAGATATCACTGTCTCTTCCGCAGAGCTGTTCCAGATCCTTGGTGCAGATGGAAATCGCATTCTCCACAGAATACCCGGCCTGCACCGCAACACTCATCGCCGTAAGCGCATCCCGGAAATCATAATTCAGCTTTCTTTTCCGTTCCCCGATCCTTTGTTTCCGCCGTATTTTCAGCATCCACACCGAAGCCGGCACCACCAGGATCAGCACCCACACATTCTGATAAAAAAGATAATCCCCCAACGCACACAAAAGCAGTGTCTGCAGAAAATATTTCAGGATTTCCTTCCCGGTGAAACGATAGTTCTGATAGTCAATTTTTCCTGTATTTACCGAATTCTTTCTTCTTTTCATAAACTCACCCCCGCACGCAGCAGTTTCTGACGATTCTTAAGCTGTCCTGTCTGCACAAGGCCCTTTCCCTCCTGCCACTGATACAGGACATTGAGCTGGATCTCCCCGTCTTCCACGTCGCCGACTTCCGCTACCTCCAGTAATTTTCTTGTCTTGTCACGCATCCTGCCCAGATGGATCAGAATATCCACCCCGGATGCAATCTGCCTGCGTATTGCTTCCAGCGGCAGATCCACTCCCATCAGTGTCATCGTTTCCAGTCTGGAAAGCATATCTCTGCTGCTGTTCGCATGCGCAGTTCCCAGACTTCCGTCATGTCCGGTATTCAGAGCCTGCAGCATATCCACCGCCTCCCCTCCCCGGACCTCTCCCACGATAATTCTGTCCGGACGCATGATAAAGTGGTGAATCATAGCATCTATTTTTCCATTACGCAAAATAGCCCCGCAGGATTATCTCCCGCAGGGCCGCTTTTTTGTGCGCTTTCACGCACCACGTGTTTTCATGGTTATTCTATCACAGATTCCGAAACATTTCTCTTATGTTCGTTCGTGATAGTTCGACTATTTCCGAGTGTTTGCCCTTATATGAGCCGCCACCGCCGTCCAGCCGTTCTCCCCGCAGACTCCATCCTGCGTCTGCTTGGTATTCTTCTGGAATTCTTTGAATGCTTTCACATCCTTCTCGTTCCAGGTACCGGTTACCGGTGTTCCAAGCATCGTCTGCAGCATCTTCACGGCGACCCCTGTGCAGCCCATTTCGATCACTGGCAGCTGCAGGGTAAGCGGATCTGTTGTGCTGCAGGTTTTTGTGGATTTCGCTTCTGCCGGATATACCTGCTTTCCGTTCCAGTCGTAGATCACGTAGCCCTTTTTCCAATCTTTCTTGGCGTTCTCCAGGCTCTTATATGCGCCGATCTGGCTGGAGCTGTCTTCCCAGGACTTCCGGATGCGGTAATACTTATCAACCGCCAGTGATTCCGATCCTCCGGCGATCAGACTCTTAAACCGGTTCCAATCATTCTTTGCACGGATGGCGGATGGGCAGTTTTTGTTGCAGACGTTGTAGTGCTGCACGACCCGTTCTGCCGGAATGCCAAACTGTTTCATCAGCTGTTTGCATACCTGTACCGTGTTCTGGAATGCTTTTTCATAATCATACCCGGCGTTGACGCACATTTCAATACCGATGGAATTCCGGTTGTTCACGATACCAAACAGCCGGCCACCATAGTTTACGCCCACGTGCCATGCTCCGCGATCGTACGGCATTGCCTGGTATGCTTCTTTATCATCCACATAGATATGTGCAGACATTCCCGAAAAGTTTCCGTCGTGCTGTGCTTTGGCGTGGGCTTTTGCGTTGGCTCCGGCATTATAGTTATCGGTATTGTGGATGACGATGTACAGCGGCACCTGCCCGGCGTAGCTGTTGTTGTTGCTGATATAACTGGTATTGATGTTCATGATTCCCTCCTTTTCTCCCGGCATAGCCAGGATTGCATGCAAAATATTGATGATTTTCGATCCATACCCGGCACCGGCCGCCCAGCCTGCGCCGATAGGATTCTCCTGAATTCCAAGATGCTCTACATACGGTGCACAGCCACGTTTTACGTAGATGAATCGCGGATCCACGCAAGTCTGATTCAGCTTCTGATCAGATGCATAGGCTTTCAGGTGCTGGATCTGTGCCCGGATGCCAAGCTGCGGTGTCTCCCAGGAATTTCCCTTCATGCCGTTTTTCGTAACGCCGATACCGGCAAAGTTGTTCTGATCCAGGGTAACTGCAGATCCGGAGAACGTGAAATTTCCGGTTTCCAGGCAG